>JAUIKF010000050.1 GCA_030430575.1 Bacteroidia bacterium
CTGATCCTCTATCTCTGACGAATAATAACCCATGGCTGCGCTGATATCTTTTTCCTAAAAAATAGCTCCCAAAAAAACAACATAACCTCTTTTTGCTAAATTACGAACTTATTTCGTACACAATCCTAAGAAAAAGGTGTATGATGCTTATCGCTATTCTGAAGTGCACTTAAGTGGAGTATTGTTTTTGAAAGATAATGGATGTGGCGTATGTAATATCCTTATTGTATCTGGAAGACAAAGGGGGACTGTTTGGGTTGATGGTCGAGCTATCGAATGTGGAATTTATCCAGAGCAAGATGGGAATGGAAAGTCTCTATCGTTTTATGATTGGGCTAATCGATATCTTGATAGATGGTTAATGGAAATAGAGAATTGAAATCAATTAAATGATACGATAATGCCAGTTTTACAGCGTCCTCTTACAGCAAAGATCGCATTTATCACATTGCTGATTCTGGGAATACCCCAGACTTCATTTGCGCTCATTGTGACAGGAAGTATCTATGAATATCGGAGTCAAGCGCCGTTAGCGGGCATTCCAATTTTGCTTCAAAAGGAGTATCCAATTAGCGGGGTATTTTCTGATGATACAGGCTATTTTGAATTGCAGGTAGATGAACAGGTTAACAAACCATTTGCCATGCATATTTCCAGCTACAATTACATTGGTCTTCATCTTGCTGGCCTAGAAAAAATAGATACCGATACCCTCGATCTTGGCAGGATGTATTTGTATTACCCCAAACGTAAAAAACTACCTCACTATGCTACTTGTGGAACTTTTCAGCTAAAGATCAGGCAAAAGAAGAAAATTCCCCAAACGCTTCCGCTTTATATCAATGGGGTACTTCACAGCTTAACGCTGAACCTTAAGAAAGAACATTATTTCATCGATTTTTAAGTCACATCACATCATTATGTGATTTTAAGACGGAGCGAAAGTATTTTTCCAAAAGCCCCAATAATAGCGTAAATTAGATCACTTCCACCCTTTTCAAGCCGGGAAGAGGGCTTTAATCATTTCACCAAAAAACCTAAATGATGAAAAATCTACGCTTTCTGCTGCTCGCCTTTTTATGCCCACTTTTCGCCATGGGTCAGCAAAATCTGACCTTCAATCACAACGGAACCATCCGTGATTACATCCTCTACGAACCCGCCAATCGCCTGGCAAATGCGCCCCTTGTATTTGTCCTGCATGGCTATACGGGCTCTGCCCAAGGGATCATGGGCTATTCAGAAATGAATGCCCAAGCCGATACCAACGGCTTTGTGGTGTGCTATCCACAGGGAGCGGGGGACAATTTTGGTACGCCCCACTGGAATGCCCATCTGACGATCAGCAATGTAGATGATATAGGATTTTTGACGGACTTGGCAGCTCACCTTCAGACGACCTACAACCTCAATCCCGACCATACGTTCTCCTGTGGATTCTCCAACGGTGGATTCATGAGTTATACCCTGGCCTGTGAGAAGCCCGACGTCTTTAAGGCCATCGCTTCTGTCGCAGGGACGATGAGTGGAAGGGATTGGGCCAATTGTAATCCGTCTCACCCGATTCCTATTATGCAGATCCATGGTACTGCCGATGGTACAGTACCGTACAACGGCGGCATGCCCACAGCAGGTGGCTGGGGCGGTGCACCTGGGATAGAATCGGTCGTCCAAAGCTGGAAAGCCCGCAATAGCTGCGCATCCACAGACACCGTTGTCCTATCCGCTCGATCAACCGCGAACTTCCATCGCAATGGCATAGACGACAATGAAGTATGGTTTTTCCCCATTCAGACGTGGGGCCATACCTGGCCATCTGCCTGGGCGGCTAGCAGCACAGGCGTGACTGCTGCCAAAGAAATCTGGGATTTCTTCAACCTCGTGGTGGCTCGCTCCTCCACAGCACTTGATGACCTTGTAGACGAGCAATCTATTCGTATTTTTCCTAATCCTACTTCAGGAACTGTGACAGTTGAATTGGCGGATGACAAGCCTTTGCCTTACCAGCTTTTTAACCTTCATGGGCAGTTCATGGCAGAAGGCATGACTTATGGGCAGGAGATGACGTTGGACTTGGGGGAATATCCTGTAGGGTTGTATGTGCTTCAGGTGAATGGGAGAGGGGGGAAGGTTTGGAAGAAATAGAGTTAGTTGATCTCCCTGATGCTGCAAGTAAATTAATTCATCGATTTGCAGTACCCACGCGACTCTTACGCCATTTAACAATTGTCCACTTTGTAGCCCTGAAGATACTCAATGCATTTTCCCAAAAATGGCCATCACTTGAGATAGATAAAGAGGCTGTCTTATTTGGTGCAGCTACTCATGACATAGGAAAAGTAATTGAGATTGATGAGATTTATCATAAGGGAAAAAAGCATGAATCGGCCGGGGAGGCTCTTCTTCTTGAAAATGGGATTCCTCCTAGATTGGCTAGGTTTGCCTTTACACATGGCAACTGGCTAAATGAAGACCTCCTATTAGAAGATTTGCTCGTATGTTTAGCAGATAAAATATGGAAAGGTAAGCGGGTTGAGGAATTAGAGGAAAAGGTTGTCAAAAAAGTTTCCGATGCCTTAAATAAGGATTACTGGGAAGTGTACCAAAAACTAGATATGCTATTGTTTCATCTGGCTACAGGAGTAGATGCAAGGCTCTCTTGGCAAAATGACCATGAAGCATAACAATTAAACACATGAGCACCCCCCAAATCATCTCCCACGAACAAAGGCTCCTCACCGCCCTTCAAAATGGTGATATCGCCACAATGGAAGAACTCATCCACGATGACCTCCTCTTCCACATTCCCAATGGCCAAGTCATCACCAAGGACATGGACCTTGCGGCTTATCGCGATGGGAACATGATGGTCCATGCCATCTCAGTGAAGGATCAAGTGATTCAGGTCGTGGACGACACGGCTATTGTCTCAGTGATGGTGACGTTGAAGGGGAGTTATATGGGCCAGCCTATAGATGGCGATTTTAGGTATTTGCGGGTGTGGAAAAAGATGGGGGATACATGGCAAGTGATTGCGGGGAGTAGTGTGCAAATTAGTTGAAATGTAAAAGAGAGACCTCGGAGTTTATCCAGCCACACTGGCTAAAACCGCCGAGGTCTGTATTAGGTATGAGCGCAAACAGCATTCACGATCCTCATTTTATCCATGCTGGAGAAATCATTCTTCAAGCATCAGGAAAGTTATTAGCCTTAGTCCGCTACCCATATCAGGCTGGGAATAGAGATTTCTTTATGTTCGAAACTAAGGCTCAATTCTTCGCTTTTCTTGAAGCCAGAAAACCCAAAGAGGCTGTGTCATTGTTCAAATCTTTTCAGCTAGTTCTAAAGGGATTGGTTGATGAAAATTTTATCTTAAAAAAAGCAGCTATTTTGAAAAAGATAGACACAATTGATTGGTTAGTGTTGGGGGATTCACAAGAGGTCACTTCTGAATGTAATTTTGTGACGGATAGAATAGAGCTCCAGCAAGAATTATTTAGCAGATTGGGCGAAGAAGTAATTATCTTGGAAGAGCCAGATTGGATAAGTGAAGAAAGCACGATAACAGCCTATTCACCAGATGAGGATGGAATTGTGAGACCTGGCGCTTATTGACCTTTGAACTATTACCCCCAATCACCATCCCCCTATGAAACCTACCTTACTCCTCCTCCTTTCCCTTTTCGCCTCCATTACGTTCGCCCAAATCGGCGTTAATATCAGCCTGCCAGAGCGCGGAGGGACGTTTATTGATTTGGTGAAGGAGAATTATCGATGGAATGACCTCAATACGGGAAGTGCTGTTGACTCCAATACGGTTGACGACCAAGGCTGGCCTACCGTAGATGCCCAGTACATCGTCGACTGTCGGCCTGTGGCCGAGTGGGCCAATAGCATCGATGATCCCGCGGCCTACCGCCTCGATGTGAGCGGCACATGGTCCTGCTCCTTCAATGGCGTAGCGACTGTCACAGCCCTTACAGGCGGCTCCGTGCAAAATATGGCACATATCGTCAGTTCCAATACCACTACTTTTGACTTCGTGGTAGCGCCCGGAAGCAACGGCTTTTTCCTCCTCAATTTCACCAATACCCGGCGTACCCCCGCAGACTCCTTGAATTCGGGCTTCACCGAATTCCAAATGCTCCGCCCCGGCTATGCCAATGACCAGCAGCTCTTTCACACGCCTCTATTGAGCCTCTTCGACTCTGTAAACTTTTCCGCCACGCGCTATATGGTCTTTACAGGTACCAATGGCCGCGATCCTGATTTCCCTGCATTGACAGAATGGAGCGATAGAAAGCTCCCTACTGATGCGTCTCAGGTGCGTATCAGTTCTATTGGGAAAAATGGCGGTGCTTGCTGGGAATATGTCATAGACTTTGCCAACCGCACCCAGACAGACGCCTGGATCAATGTGCCGATTTCGGCTAGCGCAGACTACGTCACGCAGTTGGCAACGATGCTCAAAGATGATTTGGATACGACGCTGAATATCTATGTCGAAAGCAGCAATGAGGTGTGGAATACGGCGCCTGGATTTGAGCAAAGCCAATACAACCAAGCCCAGGCCATGAACCTGGGGATTGGCGAGCAAGAGAACCATGCGCGTCGGACCATCGAACTGGCGCAGGCTTTTGAGGCAGTGTTTGGGGTGGGTTCTCTGAATGACCGTGTCCGCATCGTCTTGTGCAGTCACCAGCCTATGCTCAAATGGTGGGTCGAGCCGATGTTACAATATGTCAATACAACCTTTGGTACACCATCGAACTACCTCTATGCGATAGGGGCGCAGACGTATTTCTCTGGTGGGCATGACATCGGTGAAGACACCACCAAGATATTGATGGATTGCCATGCCAGCATCACCGCCCAGATCAATGACATGGGCGTCAACGAGGCGGGACGCATGCAATGGATCGCCAAGGCGAATGCCTGGAACCTGCCTGGCGGTTTTGTGTCGTATGAAGGCGGCCCCGACCATGGCGGTGGCAGCACCGACAATATCAGCAATCGCATCCTGGCTGAGCGCAGCCACGGGATGTGCGCTGAAATGCGCTATAACCTGGATGATGCCTTCCTCCAATTGGGAGGCACACTTGCCATGCAGTTCACCCTGACCAGTAGTTACAATCGCTACGGCTGTTGGGGCCTCACAGACGATGTGAACATTCCCCATCGCAATTACAAATTCGCCTGTATACAAGCCCTTTTGCCTGCTGATACCTCTTCTTCTACTGCTATCTCACCGATGGTTGAACATGCCGCGACTTCGCTAAGCGTTTATCCCAATCCTTCTTCGGGAGCAGTTTTCATAAACTACGAGTTGATAAGGCCTGCGAATGTGTCGTTGACAATAGTTGATAATTTGGGGAGAGCCGTTTACCAGCGTCCTTTTATAGCTCAAGCAAAGGGAAAGCATCTCTGGACTTGGGAAGGGCATGATCAGGTCGCTGGGGTGTATTATTACCAGCTTTCCTTTGAGGGAAATATCAAAGGAGGGACCATTGTGTTGAAGGATGAATGATCGATATTGTATTAGTTGCGTTCACTCAATGTTTGAAATTTCCCCATTGTCACCCCCAACCCCATCGCCATCGCTCCATCCATCTGCACAGGGGCTTTTTCTGCGCCTTTAATGGCCCCCTGTGCGGCTGATTAGCGGGCTGGTAGGGGTGAGCATAGCCGTTCGGTTTAGGAAAATTCGCCTACGCAATAGCGTCTTCGCGGAAAATTTGAGAGGCTTTGCGAACAAATTTATCCGCGATCCCCCGCCAAAAAGCGTTTTTAACGTTTTTGTCATGGAGACCCCGGATATTTTTCTCCCAAAGCCTCGAAAAATTCCGGGGTGACGCGAGGGAATTAGGCGCTTTCTCACCTTTTGGCCCTTAACCGAACGCCTATGGGGGTAGGGGGGCGAAGATAATTTTAGCATAAAAAATGACGAAAGTTGTCTGGAAATTGGTTCAATATTTTATTTTGATTCTTGAGTGAACACAACTAATTTTTAATGAACCATTTCACCCTAGCCCTCCTCCTACTAGGCATCCTCCAAAGCTGCCAGCCCGAATCTGAGACTCATCAGACCTCTAAGATAAATGCGCATCAAGCAACAGATCCTTCCCTCACCGGGATTTGGGGCTTAACCCACTATTTTGACACCATCCTTGCGCATCGAGAAATAGCTGCCTACAGAACCCAACCACCGACTTGGTTTGCGCTTTTATTAACAATTGAAGGGGATTCTATTACAAGTCATGGGAGCATCATCGATAGAAAAAAGAGGATAGACATGCAGGGGGACACGGTTCACCAATATGATACGTATGGCGGACCATGGGCCTTGGTGAAAGCAGGGGAAGAACTTCACTTGGTCCAGCAACCTGGAGCGGAAAGGCCGGATTCCACGATCTATCGCTATCGGCGAAGGGAGGATTTGCGATGGATGACAGAAAACCTTGACAAGGTCCATAAAACGAGTAGCCATGTGACCCAATACTTCAATGAGGAACTTCTTGCAGGAACCTATCAGTTGAATGATTCGGAAAAGCTGGTTACTTTTTATCCAAGTGGTGATTTGACAGGGATAGAAGGCATTGCTTCCTTCGCCGTAGACAACTACTTTGGTACGTCTCATCCCTTCAACAACCTCGATATCCTCACTTTTTACCCTGCCAACAAAGGCCAGCCCGAATGGTATAATTGGGTGTTTGAAGGGCAAAAATTGACATTAACAGAAATGGTGAGAGAGAAGGTAGTGCATAACGGAAAACAGGTGGAAGGGGACAACTTTGAATTGGGAACAAAGCAACTCACGCTCACCCAATCCCTCCAAGTCGCTTACGTAACGGCTCCCAACGGCCTCAGCTATCGCAAACAACCTGGAATCGATTCCAAGAAGCTCGGCACCTTCGACTTGGGAACCAAAGTCTATGTGATCGAAAAGACGGATATTCCTTTTGCGATAGAGGAGGAGGGGCGGACGATCAGCGGGCATTGGGTAAAGGTGAAAGCAGGCACGGATCGGACAGATACGGAATACTGGTTTCGGCCGCTGAAGTATACGGGCTATGTGTTTGATGGCTATTTGGTGGATTCGGTGAAGGCGGATTTCACGAAGCTTCCGCGATTTGAGCGAGATTCGGTGGATGATAAATATGTGGAGGGTGGAAAGCTCTCGTTGAGGGTTGAGTCAATTGATTCTTCGACCTTTGCTACTTATCAAAAAGCTTATGAAAACCCCGTGCATTTTGATTCTACCAAGACGGCACAGCCAGGAAAATACGTGGTGATCCAAACTGCAAAATTTCAGTACAAATTGCCTTGTGTAATACAATGGCAATGTTATTATTATGCTGGCTATTCTCCATCCCTTAGGGCCTACTATGTATGGAATACAAGGGAGATTGCCCAGTTACAATTGATCGACAGCCTAACGGGGATTACACATATTTTGCACTCATCGGAGAATGGAAGCATCCCTTTTGTGTCAAAAGAGGGCAACCAATTTGTCACGTATGCTGCATCTGATTATGAAGGGACTTCTCGGGTGGCGTTGTACCAAAGGGCGGATTCAGGGGATAGTTTTGACTACCGTGTCTATGACCAGTTTGAGACGACTAAATGGCTCATCCAGCAACTCGTATGGGTGGATGAAAAGACTTTTGCCATGAGAGTAGATGACGGACATGTAAGGGATAGTCAAGAGGAATGGGGGCGAAAAAATGAACGGTATTTGAAAGTAGTAATCCAGTAATTATTTTTCTTCAACTATTGCGACGGGTTTAAACCCGTCGCAATAGTGAATATTTCAATATAATGAAAAAATATCTCAAATACTGCCTCCGCTGGGCCATCGCCCTTTTCGTCATCCATGTGATGGTCATCATATTATTTGGGGTGATGAGCAAAGCAGAGCAGTCCGATCTGATCGTCGTGCTAGGCAGCAAAGTGCATGAGAACGGCGAGCCTGCCAAGCGGCTCAAATACCGCCTCGACAAAGGCGCAGAATTGTTTCAGCAGGGAATGGCGAACGCCATTATTGTGAGTGGAGGCCTCGGCAAGGAGGGCCATGATGAGGCGGCGGTGATGGCAGCTTATTTGATCCAAAAAGGCATTCCTCCCACTGCCATTATCCAAGACAACCAAGGCCTTACGACCTATGCCAGCGCCCAAAATTGTCGCGATATCATGCAAGCTCAGCAAGCGAAATCCATTATCATTGTTTCTCAATATTTTCACCTCCTCCGTTCATCCATTGCCTTTAAGCGCATAGGAATAGCCCAGGTCAGTGTGGAATCGGCAGATCTATTTGTGGAATGGCGGGATTGCTATTCCGTCCCGAGGGAGATCTTGGGCCTATATTATTATTTGGTGCGATCGTACGATTTGGACTGAAGTAGCAAGAATGGCCTGATGGTCCTCAGCGGAAAAGCGTATGTAAAGGTTTATCAACTGCTTTTCTCATGAATCCTTTGCACGATATCCACATCAAACAATGGACCTCAAACGCTCATAAGGGCCTTACCCTGGCTCAAACCCAATATTCCACCTTCGAATTCCCTCCCCATTTCCATACCTACTATGTCCTTTTGGTGGTGGAAGCAGGGGTAAATGAAGGCTTCACAGGAAAAGATCGGTACACAATAGAACCAGGTTCCTTATTGATCATCAATCCTGGAGAAATCCATGCGGGCAAATCCTATCAACAGCAATTCCTGCAATTCAGTTCCTTCCTGGTGGAAGCGGCATATATGAAGGAGGTGTTAGGTAAAAATGGCTTTACCAATAGCGGAGACCTTGTTTTCCCTTCCCTTCCTATTGTGCAGCATACGTCAGGTGCGCAAGTTTCTTCTTTGTGTCAAGCTTTCCAAGAAGCCAGCCTGGAAGGGATAGAAGAAGCTGCCGCAGACCTCTTTTGCCGGTTGATCCACGACTACAATGCCCAGGGCAAGAAGCTCCCACTAGCTCAACTGGACAAAGGGTACATCGCTAAAGCGAAGCAGTATATCGAAGACCATTATGACGGCTCCTGGGAACTCGCCCAGCTAGCGGCTCATTGTGACATCAGCCCTTATCATTTGATCCGCGAGTTTCGGCGACACATAGGGCTGACGCCCTTGGCGTATTTGCGCAACTTTCGGATCGAAAGGGCCAAGGAAATGCTCCAGCACAAACATTCTGTGACAGAGATTGCCCATGCCGTAGGCTTTTATGACCACAGTCACTTTCTCAGGAATTTCAAAAAGCTGACTGGCATGCTGCCTTCGCAGTATCGGTGAGCGGGGGAATTATTCATGTATTAATTGATTCATTATTGATTGCCGAGAATCACTGTATTAGTAATCAGTCAATTTATTATTCCTCAATCCCCCAAGACAGCAATTCTGTACTATCCTCAAGTGAATGGAGGACCTTACTTTGTACTTTTCCATTCCTTCCACTTAATCTGCTGACATGAAAGCTTACCTGTTGTTCTCCCTCCTTTTCCTCCTCATAGCTGTAGCGTTTTCCCAACAATCGACAGCCGATAGCACCGCTTCCCCCAAATTTGTCTACACCTGTCCGCCCTGCAGCTGTCCACATGATGGCCATCACTTTGCTGGCCCAGGACAGTGCCCTTCTTGCAATATGACCCTCAGGGTATCTTATACAGGCATCAAGCGCACGGCTATTTCGCGACCACGAAGGACAGTAGCCATTCTGCTATTTGATGGAGCTGACATCATGGATGTCACAGGGCCTTGGTCGGTCTTTGAGCACGCAGGGATGACGGTGATCACCGTCGCCAAAACTGCAAGCCCCAAGCGGATCGGCATGACCTTAGAAGTCCAGCCCGACTATACCTTGGAGAATATGCCGAAGGTGGATGCATTGGTATTTCCGGGGGGCGGTCCAGCTGAAAGCAATCAAGACCCCGAGATTATCGATTGGATCAAGCAGAGAAATGAAGACACAGGAACCCTGTTTTCTGTTTGTAGCGGAGCTTTTTTCCTAGGGAAAGCAGGCTTACTCGACGATCACCAAGCCACCACTTTTGCTTCCCTTATTCCCCAATTACAGAAGCAATTCCCTAAGGCCCATGTTCTCAATGACGTCAAGTACACAGATAATGGGAAGGTCATCACCTCGGCCGGCTTGTCTTCAGGCATTGATGCTTCTTTCCACGTCGTCGCCAAATATTTTGGCGAGGGGAGGGCACAGGATGTGGCTAATCATATGGAGTATCCATGGAGCAGAGATAAGGACTATGCGAGGACGCAGTTGGCCGATAATTTTATCGTAGGTGTTCGGGAGTTACTCAGCATTTTTGCAACAAAATACCTCACCTCCCTAGGCGATCGACAACAATGGACGTATCAATATCTGCTCTCGGATCAGGTAGCGCCTGAAGAAGTGCTTCGGCTGATCGGGCAGGAATTGAAGGGGGAGGAAAATTGGTCGGGAATTGAGGTGGGGCAAAAGCAGCTGACGGCCCTTGCCAGCCATGGGGTTTTGGGAAATGGAGCGGTAGCCATCAGGATAAAAAAGACGGAGATGGGCCATATCGCTACCCTGAGTGTCAAAAAAGGGCCTTCTGTGGGCAAAGTGATTACGATCCCCTCTCAATTCACTGAGTTCCCGCTCGTTGAGCCACATATCTCTGCGCATCCTACCCAAAATGACCATTTGCTGGTAGCTGCGATGGTCATCACTGACGTGACCAATCCCTACCAAAGTGCCCGTTTGTCGAGCTTTGTCTCCCATGATGGCGGCACTTCATGGACAGAGACAGCCCACGACTGGTGGGGATATGACCCTTGGACGGCCATCCTCCCCAACGGCCAAACGGCCATGACGTGGCTGGGAACACCCAACCGTTTTCAGCATCAATTTCCTATTCAGTTCTTTTCGTCACATGATGGCGGGATAAATTGGAAAAAGAAGGTCCAAGGCACTAGTGGCAGTCACGATGGGACCAAAATCGCCACCCATGGAGATGATTTTTACTTCACGAGTGTCCAGTTCAATGATCAAATGGGGGCAGATGTGGTCCTGTATCATCGAAAAGGAGATGGTCCGTTTGAGCTAGTTGCCGAAGTAGATGGCAAAGGCAAACGCCTCAATTTTTGTGAGCCAGCGGTTCTCTCGGACGGCAAGGTGATCGTCCCTGCTTCTGACTTCCTCAAACGAATTTGGGTGCACACCTTTGATCCTGCAACAGAGAAACTTTCAGCAGCACACATGGTATCGCTTAAGCCCGGCGGAGCCAAGGGCTATATGCATTTGGTGGCTGATAATCACCCCCAATCTCCTTTTAAGGACAGAACCTACTTTGTGCGCGCGCTGGGTTCTCGCGGCGATTTTCAGGGGGTTTGGATCAATTATTCTACTAATGGTGGCGTCACGTGGACCGAAGATGCACGCGTCGACCATTTTACCAATGACCTTCCAAGCAAAGCACAGGTTCCTAGCGTTGCCGTGAATAAGCAAGGCGTCATCGCTATTTCCTGGGTCGATGCGCAGCACGATCCCACGCAAGCAAAAAACGACGTTTATTTCGCCTATTCGCTTGACGGGGGCGATACCTTTAGCCAACCCACTCGCGTGACAACCACCAGCACCGACCCTCGTACGGCTGCCAATGCCGATGTGGCGAAGAAGTTTCCTGGCGGCGGACACTATCTCGGCATCACTACCAAACAAGATGATAGCTTCCAGCTTATCTGGAGCGATAGCCAAAAAGGGATTTTTGAATTAAAGACGTGTAATGTACAGGTGAGCGGTGGATTTTAGGCCTATTATCAGACGATAAGTTGCGGAATCCTATGGTTTTGAGGGACATTCCGCAACTTATCGTCTTTAAAATACCGTTGATCACTACCTTTGGCCTGAGGCAGAATGCACACAGTTTAGAAATGATCGATAAGGTCGTGGAGATGGAGGCATTATTTACAATGGCTATATGAAAAAGAAGCTGCTTGTAGCGAGTATGATTTTGGCCCTTTTTTCAGGAGGCCTTTGGGGTGTATTTAGCTTAAATGAACACTTCTTGCTGCTTTGGAACGCCAATCGCTTTATCGTCACGACAGCGCCTTCCTTGAGTGAAAAACTGGTCACCATATCCTATAAAGCAGCATTATGGGAAAAAAAATATCCTCGGATCATTGACTCCCGATCTGAATGGGAAAAATACATGACTGTTTTCTCCCATGATACCAGAGAATCGATCCCTAATGAATATGGCGAAAATGACTTTTTAATTGAATACGGCAAGGCGTCTTTGTCTTTTCGCCATTTCAAAACCAATCGAAGACATCAACACACGTATCGATTACATTTTTTTGAGAAAAAAGGGAATATATATGTGAAAGTCCGGATTGAGGGTAAGGACCCAATGGAGTTTGAACAGCGGATGGAGCTATGGTATATCAATTGAATTTCAACCCATGTTATCCCTCATCTTTCCCTCCTAAAAACTACTCTTTTTTCCTCACCAGCCAGGCTTCTTCTGCTGCTAACCCTACCGTAGCAATAGCCCCGCTATTAAAAGCCAAAAAGTCTTTTTCGATCCCATCACTGAAGATCACACCATGGGAAGGCATATAGGATTCAATGGTCAATTGATGGGAGGGCCTAATCAACCCCGCAGTGATACCTACTTGTGTCCTGATACTAGCAAAAGGTTCACGTACTGCGAATAGAAGCTGGTCGGTGTTGATACTTGGTTGCTGGACAATGGTTTTTCCGCCAAACAGGCTGCTGACGCCCCAGGCCATATTGAAAATGGAACTCATCCAGCCAGTGGCTCCTGCCTGAGTGGAAACGATAACGCCACTGGAGGAGTGTTCTTCCAACTGCTCACCGAAGGTGATTTTATATCGTGCTGAGGTATGTGAGGCGGCGCCAATAAACAAGTCATTGAACGCCAAAAGCTTTTGGCCATCATTCAGCTTTGCTTCTGCAAAACGGGCTGTTTGGGCTTGATAGGTATTCGCCAATACTTGCTGTAGGCCTTCTATCGCATTTGAGACTTCGAATGGAAGTAATACGCCATCATGTCGCTCGGGATCTGGGTTCACAGCGATGATAGGGATACCTCGCGCGTATTTAGCCGTATTGGCGACCAAGCCATCCTGACCAATAACGATGACAATATGCTTGGGCGAAAAAAGGAAAGAGGGCACAAAATCGCGGTCCACGATTTTGTACTTTATCTCCTTGGAAAGCTTGGCCTGTAAAGTATCTAGTGCTCGATGAAATATATCATGCTCTTGGGCATAGTCTTCAAATCTCCCTCCTTGTGCCTCAATATAGAATTTGGCCTGAGAGCGGGTATTGAAGCGTTCGATCAGCGATTCTAGCCTTGTTTTTCCTTTTATGAGAATGGCATATTCTACTTGCATATTAGGCTTCATGTTGAGGGTGGAGGATAGCCGTCAATAAATCAGGACTGATGTTCAGATTGCCAATTTTATCCGCATTTCCCGCCAATTCGCGAAATGCTAGGGAGAGGTTGAGCGCAGGATTAGGGGAGTCGTTGAGGGCTGTCAAGACTTTCCAGTCCATTTCCCTGTAGGGTTTCAATGTCGTTTCTATCACAAATCCTTTGGCTTCGGCTTCCTTTCGGTCATTGGTGGATTGCTGCTCGATCAACTGGGCACGTTGGTTTTCAACTGCGATATCGGCAGCCAGTTTCATCTCGCGTAGCTGCCTGTCATTCTTTACCTTTAGCACTTGAGATTCCATCTTTTTCTCCGTTATCTGCTTCTGCTTTTCCTCTACCGCAATCTCTGTATTGAGCTCTGATTCCCGAATCTTGCGCTCCTGTTCAATCGCAAAATTTCGCCGCTCATAGACCGCTTGATCAGCCTCTTGTTGTAGTTTCTCTCGGGTCTCTGTCTCCAAAGCCCTTGCCATTTCAGGTGTTGCCGACACAGACAAAACATTCACACCCAATATTTCCACTCCCAACAGGCCAATCGCCGATGAGGTTTGTAAGCCTTGGGTGATGTGATTTTCAATGGCTTTTCCTGATCGTATGGCCTCCTTAAGCGTGATTTCGTGGATAAACGTCGAAGTTGCAGTTTGAGCTTCATTGATAATCCGCTGATTAAGTTTTTCACTGTCATTTCGCTTATACTGGCCTTGACCATTTACCGTGAAGTCAAGGACTGACACGAGGGCATTCGGGTCGCTAACTTTGTGGCTGATTTGCCCTTGAATCATGACAGTCTGATAGTCCTTAGTGGTTTCCTGATAGATAAATGGAAGGTCATTACTGCCCATGGGAATAGCTACTATAGAGCTATTGGGGGCAAAATAAAAGAATGATAACCCCCATCCTTCCTTTCTGATTTTTCCATTTTCATAATGAAGGACATAGGTCATTGAGTCAAATTTGATGTGCTTAATTCCGAACATAATTTTGGTTGTTTAGGGTTAATGATCCACTATTTCGACGGGCTGAAACCGAGTCGCAATAGTGGGGGAATTTTACTGATGAATGAGCTGTTTGCGCTGTACCCGGTCCCGAATCGCTTGCAGCGAATCGTCCACCAGGAGCCGCCCGTCTTCAAAGACCGTGTGCATGGCACCGCCTTCCTGTGCCCAGTCTACTTGATCCGTAAGGTGAAATCGATCGCCTGATAGGGTCACACGGAGCAGGCCCTTGGCCGACTTTTTCATGCCGTCGTCTGTGATGGGATCTTTGAAGATCTCACGACCTACGCCATTTACTTCTCCATAGGTAGCTTTCATCGCGAAGCCGAAGGTGTCGCGGGTATTGTATTGGTAGGTAAATGAGCCGATTCCAAGCACTACATTTATCGAGGCAAAGCCTTGAGCCTGAAGCCTCCGGCATATTTCATCAGCGCGATTCAGCGTGATGGAATCGCCATAGATGGCACCGATAGCAGGGTGGAGTTCCTTATAGCCTTTCTCATTGACGGTGCCACCAAACGTATCCCAAAGGGCGGCGATGACCCCTTGCTCTGCGATTGGATGTGAACTGTTGGGGTCTCCACACAAAATGGCCACAGGGTCGCCGCTGTCGGGGCGAATGACGACTTTCCCTGGGCGTTGAATGATGGCTGTTTTTAGGCGGGGCAGGTAGTCAGAGAGCACTTTCCATAAGTCCCAGGTATCTGAGACAATAGACAAAATGCCTGAAGGATAGGTCTCCGTAATGAGTCGTTTAAACGTTTCGAATTCTCCATCACTGGTGCCCATAGACATGACCGAATGTTCTGTCGCAGCGACTGATCCACCTACCACCTCATGATCGCTATTTGCCTGATAATACCGTTCTAAGAAATCGATGGCAGGCAAAGTATCTGTGCCTCTGAAGGAAAGCAAATGGCCCGCAGCACTTAGCATCGCTGCTTCGAGGCCTGCCATGCCTCGCATGGAGAAATCATGGCCCTGCCAGTCCACAAACTCTATAGCTGAAGAAGTCGCTTGGGCGTACTTATCTAACACCTCGCGGTATTTCTTTGCGAGGGTAGCGGAATTGCAGGGCAACCAGACAATCATCGAAATCAAGGTCTCGAAATAGTTGGTCATCCAGAAGAATTCTGGGCGTGTATTGTGGACGGTGAACATCGGCACTTTGATCGGTACACTGCTCCCTTCAGGAAGTGCCTTAATCTTGATTGGGAGATATCCAAGGTCGTGTAGCGCCGCGATATGGGCCGTTCCTATGAGGTTTTTGCCCAAAAAGTTGTTGATACGTCGTTGATAGGCGGCTAGTACCTCTTTTTTAGGCAGAGAGAAGAAGTGTGTTTCGAAGTCTTCGATCAGGTATTTCTTGATGCAGTACTGCAACCCAAAAAAAACGACCTCCTCAATGCCGTCAATACGGCTTTTTCTAGGGGTCCAATTGGCGTAGACCAGGCTGGTGCCCAGGGGATACTGACGTCTGTGATCCAGCTTATAGCCATCGGTATAATGTAGAGGGTTCATGGCAGAATGGTTATTAATTATGGATTAATGGTCAACGGCACTTAAGCAGATGGCCGATTTTCTTTAACTAACTTTTTCAATGCATCATATACCTCTCTCAAGCCAGCCCTGTCGTCTAACAGCGCATTGTAATAGATCTTTCGGCCTGTAGATTGAAAAAAGGGAGGCTGTTCATTGATTGCGTCGAAGGGAATGTCGAGTGTTTGGCAATGATCTATGACAAACTGCGTATCTGCATTCGCAGTGAAGATGATCAGATAGCACCCCAGTGCTTTCAGTTCCCTCAATAAGCCAATTACCTGGTCAAAGGTGATTCCTTGTCGATGGTAGTCATAGACTGTATTGTCAAAGTCGTAGGCGATGACCAGAGCGTCGTATCGATGGAACTCTTGGACAAGGCGATTGTAGGTATGTTGAGGGTCGAGGAAATGGTCCATCTGGAGATTATTAATTGATTAGTAATTCGTCAACCTGTTAGCTGTCAATGATCATCAAAGCCCTAACAGATTTTCTTCAATCTGTTAGGGCTTCAGCCTCTGCCAGGTGATCAGTTCTTGATAAATGGGTATTGGCAGAAAGGAGTAAAGGAATTTGGGTAAATGCCTCCTCGTTAGCCATTTCAGCGATACTATCGGTAGTGAAAATGTGATCAAAATGCGCCTTTAATCGACTTAACCCTTTGCTGAAAATTCCGTGAGAAATGGCCAAAAAAAGTGGTCCTGCACCCTTTTCTTTAAGTTTTTCTGCCAAGCCTACAAATGTCCCGCCTCCGTCACAAATATCATCTACAACCAGACAAGCTTGCCCTTGAAGATCCTTTGCATGGACGTCAAAGCCAGATAAGGCGCCTGTCCACACATCTCGTCGTTTGCTACATTGCACGATAGGAAGGCCATTTAGCTGCTGAGAAAGGCGGTACACTTTCTTGAGTGCACCGCCGTCTGGCGCCACGAGCTTGACTGGCTGCCCAATCTCAGCGAGACATTGTTTCACAAACTCTCCATTATCCAATACCTGACAACGATCTAATAAAGCAGGGACCACCTCAGAATGGGGGTCATATAGCGTGACCTGGTGGGCACCTAATTGGTTGATGAGGGAAGTGTAAACCTTCGCAGTGAGCGGCTCGCCAGGGACCATGACACGGTCTTGGCGTGCCCCTGGAAAATAGGGGAGGAAGAGGTCAAAAGATCTGATGTCCATCCGCTTGAGCGCGTCTACCGCTACCATTAGCCGCCCCAAATCTGCGAATTGATTGATCCGAATACTGATCGTAAGATGCTTATTTGCCAGATTTTGGGACAAAATCTTGATATGAGGTTCTCCACCTGGGAAGGTAAATTGCTCAAAATCAACTAGTTGGTGTGCATTTGCGCCGTAAGGATTAAAGCCCTGGGAGAGGTTGATATAGTACATTTGTGTAATTTTTACACAAAAAGAAAAATATATAGCAATATTCCAAGGATTTTGTGTAAAAATTACGCAAACTTAATTTCGAAGTAGAATCCAGAAGCCATTAAGGCCTGGTATTTCTGGGTATGGAAGCGGTATAATTTGGCGGGTCTCCCACTGCCTTCTTTCTGGAACTTGTTGGTTTCGACCAACAGGTCAAAACTGAGGATTTTCTTCCTGAAATTGCGCCGGTCAATGGGTTTCTGAAGGATGGCAGTATAGAGTTGTTCGAGTTCAGGAAAGGTGAATTCTTTGTTGAGCAAATTGAAGCCGATCGGCTGGTAGTGGATTTTAGCGCGAAGGCGCGTCAGCGCCATTTCTGTGATTCTGGCGTGATCATAAGCCAGTTCAGGAAGGTCATTGATCTCAAACCATTGGGCTTCTATAGCATCGGTATCTGCTTTGAGGGTAAATTGATCCGCATTTACCAAAGCAAAATAGCTGATAGAGATGACTCGAGCCCGCGGGTCGCGCTTTACGTCATCTCCAAAAGTATACAGTTGTTCGAGGTAGTTGACAGTGATGCCAGCCTCTTCTCGCAGCTCTCGTGCGACTCCCGCCAAAAGCGACTCGTCGTCTTTCACAAATCCCCCTGGCAGGGACCACCAGCCTTGAAAGGGACTATATTTTTGCTTGATCAGCAAAGTATGCAGCTTCAGGTCTTTATAACCAAAGACAACAGCATCAACAGCTACTTTGATATGTTGATCGTCAAACATTATTTTCCAATAAAAACGCCCTTATCGCCCTCAAATATACCACAGGCTGCTCAACATCAATAAAATGCCCTGAATTTGGGATAATAGTCAAGGTATGATGGGGAAAAAGCGTCAGGTATTCTTGGGCAAATCCCCATTTCTGGTTGTCTGTCTGACCTCGCAAGAGGAGCATGGGTACAGGGCTGTTTTGTAGTTGGGGGCGTCGATCTGTCACCTGGGAAAAACTTTTCACAGTCATGATATGGGCATAGTAGCCTGCGCCGCCTGTCGCCGTTTGTTGGCGTGTGGTATCACTGACCGCCGATTTGTTCAATTCGGAAAAGAGGTAGGTGCAGTAGCGGTCCGCCTCCTCATCAGAGGCGAGTTTCTTGCCAGATATAAAGGCCCATTTGTGCATGGCTTGACTTCTGAGGTTCTGGGCGGCGGCGTTGCCTTGCTGATTGGAGAAATGAGGTTCTTGAAGGTTGAGGCTATCAGGGGGCTCAATATGTGCCAATTTTTTGCGGATAGGAAGGAGAGGGCCTGGGCCAGAAAAGATAACTTTTTCCACTTTCTCAGGATGATCTGCTATATACAGCGCTGCCAAAATAGCGCCCCATGAATGGCCGATGAGGATTACTTTTTCTTTCCCTATTTTTGCTATTATTTCCCCCAAATCCTTCAGATGCCGCTCCACCGTATAGCCATCAATATTTGCCAATCTATCCGAATGCCCGCTCCCCACTTGATCATAAAAATACAGATCATATCCATCCTCAGCCAAGGGAGCCAATGCCTGTATGGTTTGGTCTGTGACACGCCCGCCAGGGCCTCCATGTAGGTAGATGATGGGGGATGATTTTTTTGCCAAAGTAGTTCCATCTATCATGAAATACCCAATGCGATCTCCATCAGATAGGTGCCAGTACTGTGTGCCAGGCCTCTCATTAAATGGAGGCACATCATAGGTCCGTGGGATAAAAATAAAGCATCCCAAAACTCCCATGCTGATGATCAGCAAGGCGGCCCCAATCTTGAAGAATCTTTTTTTCATGAATAAACAGGACATCCTACAACCCCAAAACCCTATCTCACAATCCCCAACGGCATATTGCTATCGTAATTTCCATTGATCACGGGGCTTTGCTGATTGGCGGTGTAGCGCATGACTTCACGGCGCACATATTGGTAAAGTTCCTGAATGGTGATGATTTTGTTTGTATTGACATCAGCTCTTCCTTTTAAGCCTTCCAGTAAGTAATAGGTAAAGACACTCTGCCGCAGGCCGCCCACTTCTAGCGAAGTCTCCTCTGCTTTGGAAGACATAAAGAGGGCAAGGCCGCCTGTGCTACTTTCCAAGCTAGCATAATACTGTGTCAATAGGGTTGGAAGGCCACTTTTGACCCCTTTGTCTAGGCTTCCACTGTGACAAGCATCTGCAATACAGACTTTGTGTTTGGCCCTGCTTTGATCAAAAATATCGCGTATGCTTTTGTGAAAAAGCACATTCGACGTTCCATCAAAATCGGAGGGGATAAATGCCCCTTCAGCCCCATGACCTGAGAAATAGAAGAGGACGACATCCTTCGAACTAGCCTTTGAAAACATCCGCCGTAGGGCAGCAAGGATAGCGTCGCGCTTCGCTGCTTCATCGATCAGCAAGGCGATCTGATTGTCGGGCAAGGCACCGCCTTCGGGGCTTTTCAAGAACGCATAGAGGCGAAAGGCGTCATCATCGGTGTAGCGTAGGCTACTGATGTGGTTGTAATTGGCGACGCCGACGATCACTGCATAGACTTTGGGGACAGTAGAAGAAACGCCGATATTGGTTGGGCGGGTTTGTGTCGTAGGTCTTAGGGCGCCGAGCTGGTTGGGAGGTGCCAACTCGGGTAAAAAATGATACCGCTCTTTCCGTTCTATCAAGCCTTTAGAATAGATTAATAGGCCATTTTTGATCACATGGATTTCATAAGAAATTTTGCCTAACCCTTCCCCAAAAGTACAGTAATATGCATTTTCAAAGGACCTATATTGGGCCGACTCTGTCGGGGCAGTGCCTGCAACAGGCTCTCTTAAAAGACTCAGTCTGGTCAACCGTTTTTTGACGGTAGCTGGCGTTTCTTGATCCAAATTGGAGGTGGTGCGGAGAACAGTTCCATCTGGATAAAAACGGAGGTAGAATCGAAGGTTCCCAATAATTCCAATTTTCTCTGACTGATAGATCCCTTCTACCTGTGGAGACGGAGAATTTTGGGCAGATAAGGTAGAGGCGAAAATAAGGCTAATGAAGAATGTTTTGAGGAATAAAGAGGAAAAGGACATATGGGTAAAAATGGTTAATAGAAACGGAGGGACAAGATATATAAATCCTCCCAGCCAAACGCTAAATCCCGACTGAATTTGGCCTTGTGCCTGAACTGGGCCTTCAAATGGTGTTTCGTCGCTCCTTGCATTTGGTCTTCCAAACATTTTGTATCTTTAGCCCCTGATGCAAAAGCTGCAAAATTATATAGGAGGACAGCTAGTCCCTCCCCAATCTGGCCAATACCTCGATAACATAGACCCCGCCCGAGGCGCGGTCTATAGCCTGGTCCCTGACAGTGACGATTCTGACGTAGAAGCTGCTTATCAAGCGGCCACAGCGGCTTATCCAGGCTGGTCAAGCCTGTCAATTCAGGCGCGTGCGCGCCATCTCACTGCCGTCGCAGACGGCATAGCGGCTCGCCTGGAAGACCTGGCCCAAGCCGAGAGCATGGACAATGGCAAGCCTTTGGCCCTCGCCCGTCGCATCGACATTCCGCGGGCAGAGGATAACTTCCGCTATTTCGCCCAGGC
This sequence comes from Bacteroidia bacterium, assembly GCA_030430575.1. Classification (GTDB taxonomy): domain Bacteria; phylum Bacteroidota; class Bacteroidia; order J057; family J057; genus JAUIGE01. Next base: position 20,928 of record JAUIKF010000050.1, read on the forward strand.
CATCACCCAATTTCACAATGAGTCTTATGACATGGGAGAGCTGGGGTTCAACTATACCCTCCGCCGCCCGCTTGGGGTGGCAGGACTGATTTCCCCCTGGAACCTTCCGCTATACTTGTTTTCTTGGAAAATAGCCCCTGCCCTTGCCGCAGGCAATACGGCTGTCGCTAAACCCTCTGAAGTCACGCCATTGACAGCATATCTGCTGTCTGAGGTGTGTATAGAAGCAGGGCTTCCGCCTGGCGTCCTGAACATCGTTCATGGCCTTGGTCCCAAAGTGGGTGAGGCTATCGTCAGCCATCCTGACATCCCTATGCTTTCATTCACGGGCAGCACCAAAGTAGGCAAGCGCATCACAGAGGTGGCTGGGCCTATGTTCAAAAAGATGTCTTTGGAAATGGGGGGCAAGAATGCCAACCTTGTATTTGCCGATGCTGATTTTGAGGAAGCGGTCAACGGAAGTGTGCGTGCGGCATTCACCAATCAAGGGCAAATCTGCCTATGTGGCTCTCGGGTTGTGGTTCAGCGCCCGATCTATGAGCAATTTGTAGCGGCTTTTGTTGAAAAAGTCAACTCGCTGAAAGTAGGGGATCCAATGGAAGCAGATACGGATGTGGGAGCTATTGTCTCAAAGGTTCAGCTTGAAAAAGACCTTTACTATATAGACTTGGCCAAAGAAGAGGGAGGCGAAATACGGACAGGGGGCAAACGTCTTCCTGGACCGAATGCCCGGTGCGCTGAGGGGTATTTCTTAGCACCTACAGTGATTACTGGCTTAGGTCCCAATTGCCGAGTGAACCAAGAAGAAATCTTTGGGCCGGTGGCGAGCATCATCCCGTTTGACACGGAAGAGGAAGGCGTCGCGATCGCCAATGGGACGGCCTACGGCCTCTCAGGGACGATCTGGACGTCTGATCTCAAGCGGGCACACCGTGTGGCAGCTGCTGTAGAGTCAGGGATCATCTGGGTCAACAGTTGGCTGGTACGCGACCTTAGGACGCCTTTTGGCGGCGTGAAGCAGTCGGGCATAGGCCGAGAAGGGGGCATGGAAGCCCTCCGATTTTTCACTGAACCTAAAAATGTGTTTATTAAACTCTAAGGAGACCGCTTCGCTGCGAGACCGTTCGCTGACGCTCACTGCGAGATCGTTCGTCGCTCCACTCCTCTCTGTGGGATCGCTCGAAGACTCGCTTCGAGACAAGAGAAGAGGCACCACAGCACTCACACACTTTCTTGAAGTTCATCACTTTTTCCTTCCTTGTTTTTTGTTTGTTATTTTTACTTAATTCAGACCATTTTCAATTCTTAATTCTTATGCGTCGTATTTTACTCCTTCTCCCTATCTTCTTCCTCACTGCTTGTGGAGGCGTAGAATTGGCTTTCATGAATGAGGTGAAAGTTTTTGAGCCTAAATGGACCATTCTGAGTGAGAAAATCACTTTTATCAAGCGTCATATAAGCATTGCAGATATGCGGTATGAATCCGATATCAAGCAGGTGGAAAAAGGCATCGGAGACTTGGACGCCGGGCGACAGGATGAGGTGCGTAGCCTTAGAAACCGATATAGGAAGGTGATTGAAGAAAAAGATGAATTGAAAGGGAAGTTTGAAGAAACCCTAGAGTCGTTTAAAACGACAATATATGCCTTTAACGATTGGGAGAATAAACTCATGAACAATGACTTGGACACGGATGAGGCCAAACTACAGTTTGCCAAATACCAAAGCTTTTACGCCGAACTGTACGGGTCGATCGACAGTCTCCAAACGGACCTTATCCAGAATATCGAGCGCCACAACAGTTTGCTCAAGAGCATGACCCAATTGATGGATAAGGATACTAATTTCAGGATTGATATAGGGGGGTGAAGAAATCAAATTCAATCTCAAATTCAAGTTCAACCTCAATTGTATCGCTTTGAATTTGAGTTTGTACTTGAGCTTGAATTTGATTTTCACATCTCTTACGCAACCTTTCTCCAAGAGCAGTGTCTATTAACTCGAAGCTTCAATAACATTGGCCATTGTAAAAGACATACATCAGGCGCTAGTAGCGCGTTGTAAGCGAGGTGATCGCAAGGCTCAGTATGAGCTGTATCGCCTATACTCAAAGGCGATGTTTAACGTCTCCATTCGTATCACAAATAATTATGTGGAGGCTGAAGACATCCTGCAAGAAGCCTTTGTGCGTGCTTTCCGGAAGCTAGATACCTTCAAGGGGGATTCTACTTTTGGCGCTTGGCTCAAGCGCATTGTGGTGAATACAGCCATCAATCACCTAAGGAAAAAGCGGGCTGAATTGGTGACACTAGATGATGAGCGGCATGATGTAGGCATAGAAGAAGAAAGGGGTTTTGAAAGTAAATGGGATATCAAAGAGATTCGACTGGCGATCAGCTCATTGCCAGAAGGGTATCGGGTAGTATTCAACCTGTACCTAATCGAAGGGTACGATCATGCAGAAATAGGAACTATTTTAAATATCAGTGAAGCGACTTCTAAATCACAATACAGTAGAGCAAAAAAGAAGTTGAGAGAAATTTTAAATCGGCAATTAAATGAAAGACAAGCTGGAACAGCATATTAGTGAGCAGCGTGAACACCTGGATGTCTTTGAGGCAGATGATCGAATTTGGGAGCGAATTGATAAAGAAATGCGTCCCCATCGTCAGCGGTTTCGACGTGTAAGTTCATGGGTAGCTGCTGCTGCTATCGTCACTGGCCTAGCCTTTGGAGGAAGCGAATTGTATATTCAGATGAATGCGTCTTCCTTGCCTGGAAACCCTGCTCCACCGAGTGAGTGGATTGGAGAGGTGCAAGAGGAAGTGGATCCTATCGCTACTGAATTGGCACGGATTGAATCCTATTACTTTTCTGTGATCGAATCCCATAAAAACCGCCTTGTGTCCTATAAACATGAGGGACTGGAATTGGATCAGTCCTTTTCCGCAAACTTAGACCACCTTCAAAGCCTCTATAGTAATTTGCAGCAAGAACTAGCCTATGGAGAAGATAAAGAGGTAGTCGTTGACGCCATGGTCCAAAACCTCATGACTCAAATTGAGATCCTCAATCAACAATTGACGATCTTGGAGAACATCAAAAAGATGAAGGATGAAAGGGAAATTCACATTTAACAGAGGATTTGGCGACTGGGTACTGAACCTGGTTCTCGTAGGGTGTTTTTTTAGCTTGACAAGTGTTGTACAAGCTGGAGGAGACGTCTCACTGATCAAGACAGTGCAGAAATCCTTTAGACTTAACAGCTCTGTCGCCTTATCCATCAAGAATAAATATGGCAAAATTCATGTCAATACATGGAGCAAGTCCCATATTGGTATAGAAATCAGTATCGTGGCCCACGGGCCCACAGAATCCATCGCACAACAGCGGATGGACGCTGTGGCCATAGGTGAAAGCCGTGATGATAAACGCCTCCAACTCTATACACAGACCTATGCCCCTAAATCCGGTTCGGTCAAGCTCGGCAATAAAGGCGTATCCGTTTCCTATGAAATCAGTATCCCTTCACATCATCCACTGGAAATTGAAAACAAATTTGGAGATATTTATATAGAGGATCGCACAGGTTCGGTCAAGGTTTTCCAAGATAATGGCAACTTGGTTTTGGGAAGATTAGAAGCTCCTGACAACCATATCAAAGTTTCTTTTGGAGTTACCACGATTAACTATATCGACGGGGGAAAAGTGGATGTCAATTATGGCAGCCTTGTGATTGACGAGGCTAAAGACATCACGCTAAAAGCAGAAGGCACCAATATCAAAATTGATCACATAGACGACCTGGACCTACATGCCAACCTGGGCAATGTAGAGATAAACCGGGCAAAAGAAGTTTCAGGCAAATATAGCTCTGCGCTATTTTATGTTGATTTTTTGGAGAAAAAGCTCGACATGGATATCAAATATGCTAAGAAATTTGAGATCGAAGATGTGGGAGATGAATTCCAAGGAATCCGATTAGACGCCTATTATTGTAGCATCAACCTCCCCTTTGCTGAAGAGGCAAGTTTCAACCTGGAAGCCAACATCAAATATGGTACCTTTCGATATGAGGCCGAAACCGTCTCGATGACCATCATTGAAGACAAAGACGCTGAAAAGACCATTTACCTTGGGCGTTTTGGGAAAAAACGTGCGCCAGCTGCCAAAGTGCTTATAGAAAGCGAATATGGCCATATCAAAGTAGGGGCATAGAATGATTTTTCTCACCGTGCTGATACCTTATCCTATTACAAAGTAATTTTTGTAAATTTGTGCCTGATTTTTCAGCGCATATTTTATACTTATGGATTACCGCGTTTTACTGTATTACAAATTTGTTTCTATCGATGACCCTCAAGCAGTACAAGAGGCGCATCAGCAGTTTTGTGATGACTTAGAGTTGAAGGGGCGCATTCTAGTCGCCAAAGAAGGCATCAATGGGACCGTCTCTGGGTTAAAACACCAGACGGATGCTTATAAAGCATATATGAAGTCTCATCCGCTATTTGCGGGAATAGAATTCAAGGAAGATACTTCTGATGACCACGTCTTCCTCAAAATGCATGTCCGTGTAAAAAATGAAATCGTTCGCTTTGAAGTAGATGCTATAGATCCTGCAAAAGAGGCTGGTGGCAAATATGTAGAGCCAGTGGAATTTCAAGAGGTGTTGGAAAGGGCGGAAACGGATGATGATATCATCATTCTCGATGCTCGATCTGACTATGAGTATAATGTAGGGAAATTCAAAAATGCCAAGACCTTAGACATTAATACGTTTCGAGAGCTTCCTGAGAAGCTTCAGGAGCTAGAAACTTACAAGGACAAAAAGATTTATACCTACTGTACAGGGGGAATAAAATGTGAAAAGGTTACTTTATGGATGGAAAAAAACGGGTTTAAAAATGTCTACCAGCTTCATGGAGGTATTATTAACTATAGCAAGGTTACTGGCGGGAAGGATTTTGAGGGAGAATGTTATGTCTTTGACCAGCGTGTAGTGATACCTGTCAACACTGTCAACCCCACTGTTATTGGGACATGTGGTGTTTGTGGAGCCCCTACAAAAAAGATGATTAACTGTGCCAATGCGGACTGCAATAAGCATTTTTTGATCTGCGAAGATTGTGCAGATCGCCTGGAAGGCTGCTGTTCGGAACCCTGCCAGGAGGCACCGAAAAGACGCCAATACGATGGCAGGGGATACTATCTCCGTGGAGTTAACAGCAAGGAATATAGCAACAGCTAAATTCCATCCTTACATACCCAAAGCGACAAATAAAAGTACACTTGTCGAATAGACTTGTGACATTAAAAAATTCCCACGACAAAAGCGCCGTGGGAACGAAGTTCCACTTGTTTACCCGAAAAATTCTTATTGTAAAGCGATTTTTTCTGATTATCGCATACTGAGGCTAAAGGAATTGCCTGGACAAGGATCTGTCAAAGAGACCTTTTGGGTCCATAGCGTGTCTCGCTGTTCATGTAGTTTGATTTTTCCGCTGGCGTACTCGTTGACTGTCCAAATGTATTTAATACAATACACGGTCTTGTTTTCGTACTGGGGTACGCAGAAGACTTGTTCTTCAGACTTCTCAGATTGTTTGACAACGATGTCTGGGGGGAGGATTTGCGTGTCTGAAGCCACCTGCTTACCAGCGGATAAGAGCAGAGCGAGCGGTAAGCAGATGGATAAGATAGCGAGGGGAATGAGATACTTCATGGGGCGCATTCTAAAATTACAAGAAACAAAAGCTAGGGTTAGCAGAAGGCTGTTGGCCGATAAGGTTGAAGCTCGTGGGTGTAATGGGATTAAGTTAATTTGGTTCGAGCTGCAAACTGTTTTGCCTGTCAAATCATATTATTCCGTGTTTGACAATAGCAAAAGTAGGGCATCTCATTATTCTATGAAGAACGAAATGCCCAGAAATTCTTACAGGTTCAAATGAAAGAAATTGCTCACTTTACGGCTAACTCAGCCATGTAAGCGGTAGGAAAGATGCGCTGCATACGCTTATCTATATCACTGACCGTGACCCGTCCATCTTTGTTCTCGTCCAGTCCTGAATTTTGCTTATACGTGATGGAGGGTTTAGCGTAGAGGGTATAGCAATAATCCTCTGACATGGCTTTGGGGTACAATATCGCCAAGTATAGGTCTGTCAGGCTATGGAAGTCTCCATAGCGGTCGCGGGCTTGATTGAGGTAAGCATAGACATAGTCTAGCTGGTCTATGTGATCTAGATTCGCCAATTGCTGGACCGTGACATCCAATTCCTTGGCAGTGATAGGCATCCACTGGATCAGGCCTACAGCCCCACTCCCGCGAAAGTTTACTGCACCTGCGTTGAACTTTGACTCTGAGTACATCACAGCCATAAGCCACTCGGGGGGAATGCGCAACTTTGTACTCACTACTTTTACTTTTTCCTCAAAAGCGGGCATATCTTCTACATAAACGCTGGCTTTATCCATCAAATATAAGCTTGGAATTTCAAGCTCTGTGACTGTCTCCGCAGCAGATGGGGCAGCGGTACTCGCCTTGCCAGGCTTTACCAACGCCACCGTCAATAAATTACTTAATAACACTACTAGGCCAATGATGGCTACTGTCTTGAGGTTGACGGGAACGTACTGAGGGGCTGATCTTACGATTGTAAATCCTTTAGATTGATTGTAACTGTTTTTGGGTCCAAATATTTGCATGGCTACTCGCTTTAATGAAGTGAAACATTGTATGACTAACTTTATTAGCAAAATAACTAATAAAATTAGAAATTGACAACACTTCGCAAGTATTATGCTAAAAAAAACCGAAATATTGCTCTTAATACTAGCAATCATGGTATTTGAGGACTAAAAATTTGACTGGACTTATAGATACGTGAAATTAGTGAACTTTTCTAAAAGTATTTGCCAAGGAGTCTTTTCGTTCGTATATTGAATAAGGAAATATAACTATGACCCTCCAAGATAAAAACATATCAATCTATCCGATAGAGTTTTTCTATCCCGATTCTGATGGAAAACCCATGGCAGACAATACCCTCCAAGCCCATTGGATTGTCGCGGTTTATGACAATTTAAAAGCAAAATACGCAGAACGCCAGCACGAAGTATTTGTGGCGGCAGACCTTCTCTGGTACCCTGTAGAAGGATCCCCAAAAGAAAGGATGGCTCCCGATGTATTAGTGGTCTTTGGGAGACCCGAAGGCTATCGCGGTTCTTATCGTCAATGGCAAGAAGAAAATGTACCACTAACCGTGGTATTTGAAATCATGTCTCCTTCGAACTCCGCCAAGGAAATGTTGGAGAAAAAGGCGTTTTATGAGCAGCATGGCGTCTCTGAGTTTATTATCCTTGATCCAGAGAAAGGAAAGTTTTCCGTATATATTCGGGAAAATAACAGGCTTGAAGAAGTCATCCTTATGAGTTCCTTTTGGAAAAGCCCTCAAATGGGGATAGAAATCCATCTTGTAGAGGAAGAAATCCAGATATTCCATGAAGATGGCCGCCGCTTCAAGACATTTGCAGAACTGCAAGCAGAGAAAGAACAAATCGCTGCTGAGAAGGAACAAATCGCTGCTGAAAAAAAAGAACTTCAATCCCAACATGACGCTGCCCTTCAGGAAATAGAGCGACTCAAAGCACAATTGAAGAAAGTGGAGGGCGATCCAGAAGTTTAATTAAAAAACTGTATCAGGCTTATCATAACCACTAACTGATATGAAGAATATTGGTTCGGGGTTTTTCCTTTTTCCAAATCACATACCTCCAGTACTTTTAGCCATAAAAAAAAGGGACGACCAAATGGCCGTCCCTTTTTTTAAGGCGCAATGCGCTGATCTTATTTGCGGACAAGCTTCTTGCGTGACTTACGCTCACCATCGGTGATGGTCACGTAGTACACGCCTTCTGCATGCTCGCTGAGGTCGATCATATGTTCGTAATTGCCATTGATGGCGTGATCTTCTGCGTGGCGGTAGATTTCTCTACCGGTTAAGTCAGTGACCGTGATGCTCAATTGTCCTGCTTCCAATCCGTTGATACCGATGACAAATGCGCCATTGGTGGGGTTAGGGAAGAGGGCAATGCTGTTACCAAACAACTCGTCTTCAAGGTTGGTACCGATTCGAATATCAGCCGTAGCATCTCCACAATTGGGAGAAGAAATGGTAAGCGTAACGATATAGTTACCAACGAAGTTGTACGTGTGTGTTGGGTTCTCTAGCGTACTGGTGTTCATGTCACCGAAGTCCCAGAGGTAGGTAAAGCCAGGGCCTGAGCTACCGAGATTGGTGAATTGTGCGGTAAGGGCAGAAGTAAAGAAGGACGTAAAGTCTGCTACTGGGCTAGGCTCTACAGTCACATTTACTGTGTCAGTTCCAGCACAGCCATTTTGATCCAATACATCTACATAATATTGACCAGAAGTTGTGATCGTACGGGTCTGGTTGGTCGTGGCATCATCCCACATATAGGTAGCACCAGCATTCCCCGCATCCAAGACAATCATATCACAAGCCAACGTATCAGGACCGAGGTCTACAACAGGATTAGGCAGGATACTGACAATAATATCATCACTTCCTTCACATCCGTTGGTATCGGAAACAGTTACGGTATACTGTCCGGTGGTAGTTACCGTGATCATTTGGGTAGTATCATTGGTATTCCAAAGATAACTAGATCCTCCTGCTCCCGCGTCAAGGGTCGCTTCAGAACACTCCGACACGTCTGGGCCAAGGTTTGGCTGAGGGGTAGGCAAGATCGTCACGTTGACTGTATCTGTTGCATCACATCCTTGTACATTGGTGACAACTACACAGTACTGACCAGAGGTGTTTACGTTGGTAACTTGTGATTGAGGACCGTGACACCAGGCATAGCTAGAACCAGGGTTTCCTGCGTCTAGATCTACCATACCACAAGCAGTGGTATCAGGACCTAGGTCTACAGAAGGAGAAGGCTGAATCAATAGGTTCAACGTATCTGTTCCCACACACCCTTGGGTATTGGTAACAGTAACTACATACTGGCCAGAGGTCTGAACCTGTAGCATAGCGGTCGTATCATTGGTATTCCAGAGATAACTTGCACCACCGAGGAATGTCGCATCAAGGATTACCCCTGCACAAGCCGCACGGTCAGGACCAAGGTCAACTGGTACTGGAGGTGCGATGACTACTGGCACAGCTCTTAATGGGCTTTCGCATCCTGCAAACAGTTGATTTAAGCCTGGGTTTAAGGTGCCTTTACCACCAAAGTTGGCAGCAGCAGTAGCCCAGTCTGTAGCGTCGTCATGATCTGTATTGCCGATACGGCGGATGTTAGAGTTGTTGATCGTAGCAGGTGCACCGGACCAGTGGTTAGTAATACTAATAGTAGTGCTATTAATGGTCGGGCCAAAGTTAGCGAGATCAGCAGCGGACCAGCCCCAAACGACGAAGTCTACCACATCGTTGTTGTTGTCCAAGATAAGAATCCAGCCTTCTTGACTTGGGTTCCAGAGGATATTAGTTCCAAAATAATTCGCTCCACTACCTGCAGCATCATCGACCCACCGAATATCACCAGGTCCCATAGTACCACTTAGGTTCCACGAAGTAGGCTCAAAGTCATTGATACTGGCATTGCCATCTTCTCCAATCCATACGGTCCAACCTGTGACATTAACTGGCTGGCTACTGGTGTTTTGGATCTCCATATAGTCAGGACCTCCCAATTCAGCCTCTGTGACCATGACTCCTCCACCAGGCATCAATTGTCCTACAAAGAAGGTATCATTGGCTGAGACAAATGGGGTCTGGAAGGAATCGCTGTCTTGCAACAGGAGGTTGGTGCGGAAGACATCGTCATACCAGTTGTAGGAGAAACCAGTGTCAGGCATGGTAATTCTCAACATCGCAGAATCAGGTCCACATAGGGTCACGCCTGCAGCACCAGGTGCTGGTGGAGCTGGAATGATATTGATCGCCAGGGTCATCGTCGTGTCATTTGAACGAGTCTGATCCGTGGAGAGGTCAGTATATGAGGTAAAGTCATAAGATCCACCAGCCAAAGAGTTGAAGTAGCCTACAAAGACCGTATCTGTCTGTTCAGATTGTAAGGTATCTGGGTAAGTGGTCGTCAGGGTCTGCGTACCATTGATGACTACAGTGACAGGGAAATTGTTCTGAGCAGCAGACCCAAAGTTCTTGATTACAACATGTACTGCTTGGAAAGAGTCTGCACAGGAGTTGTTTGAAGGAACAATAGTTCCTAGCGATCCGAGGTCATTGGGCTGGACTTCGCTGATTTCGACATCGTCGAAGGCAAAGCCATCGTCGGTGATGGAACCATCCGAGCCAAAGGCGATACGGAAGCGTACATCTGGCTCACCAGCGAGGGTGGCCATCTTGTGTTCTGCAAGCACCCAGCCGCCACTACCAGCGCCAAATCTTCCAGACCATCCTTCACCTTGACCACCAGGATTACCATTGATAGAAGCATCATTGTACCAGTTGTCAGGGTCGCCGAAGGCTCCTACATTCACCCAAGTCATACCGCTATCGACAGTGGACTGGAGGACAGCACCATCCCAGCCATTTTCACTGTTCCACCAGATATTCATTTTGATCTGAGGCAATAGTAAACTAGAGAAGTCATAACAGGGACTTAAGACCCATGAGTCTTCATTGGTCAAATAATTGTCCAACGTATCTGTCATCCAGGCTTTCACCCCAGAAGCAGCGGTATCGATCGTATTGCCACGAGGGAGTCCCCATTCCCAGCTATTATTAGCGCCATTAGATTGAGGTACCCAGCCTCCAGGCCATGTTTCGAAGTCTTCGAAATATGGGTAGGAAGTCACGATCGGGATATGCTGCACAAGGATACTCAGGGTATCATTGCTGGCAGTCGTATCATCGGGGTGTACTGTCCAAACAGTGATGAGGTAAGGCCCTACCGTCCCGAGGTTCGCTAAGGTGGTGAACGAATAGGTCGTTGTATCTCCTGCCTGAACCGTATTCGTATCTAGCTCCATCACTGGCGTACCGCCATTGATGCTGTAGAAGACACTGGTTGAGTCGAAAGCTGTTGTACCAAGATTTGAGTACTGGAAAGTAACAGTATCCATGGTAATACCACAGCCAGATGTAGGATCGATGATAGATAGAACATTAGCATCTACAGGTGGAGATTCATAGATTTCCACATCGTCAAATGCGAATCCGTCATCTACAACTGAACCATCAGAGCCGAAGGCGACCCGGAAACGGACTTTGGGCTGTCCAGCGAGATTAGGAATAGAATGCTCTGCTGTGACCCATCCGCCACTACCTGGAGAGCCTGTCCATCCTATGCTTTGGCCACCTGGATTACCATTGATGGTACCATCGTTGAACCAGTTATTGGGGTCATTGAGGTTACCTACATTCTGCCAAGACGCACCGTCATCAACCGTAGACTGGAGGACTGTTCCATCCCAGCTATTCTCAGAATCCCACCAGATGCTGAATCGGAAGTTTGGCAGGAGCAAGGAACTCATATCAAAACAAGGACTGATCACCCATGAGTCGTCATTGGTATTGTATGTCCCTGTGGTATCAGTGACCCAAGAATTGATCCCAGATGCGGCGCCTACAATGACATTGCCATTAGGGGTACCCAATTGCCATTTACCATTGGCATTATTGACGGCTGTCCAGCCACCAGGACCATTTTCGAAGTCTTCATTATAAGGGAAAGAACTCACCTGTGGAATGTGAGTAATACTCACGCTCAGGGAGTCATCCGTCTTGATCATGTCAGATGCGATGAAAATGTTGGCATCGACGGTATAAGGACCAAGTGCAGTAAAATTACCTAAGGTTGCAAAGCAGTACGTAACTGTGTCCCCTCCATTGACCGTTTGGGTATCAATCTCAGATATATATGTTGCACCATTGATAGAATAAGAAACAACTGCTGAGTCAAAAGAAGCCGTTCCTGCATTGAAATAAGATACTTTGACTGTATCCATGCCAAGCCCACAAGTGGTCACAGGATGAACAATTGCCAGGGCACGGGCATCTACTGGTGGCGATTCAAATACCTCGATATCATCAATGGCAAAGCCATCATCAGATACAAAGCCATCCGAACCAAAGGCGATTCGCAAAAGGACGCTCGACTGACCACCAAGGGTCACCATATTATGCTCTGCGGTTACCCAGCCCCCACTACCTGTGGTGCCGCGGCCTGTCCAGCCATGTTGTTGGCCACCAGGATTACCATTAATGGTGGTATCATTGTACCAGTTATTGGGGTCACCAGCATTTCCAATTCGCTGCCAAGTCTGGCCGCCATCGATAGAAGACTGAAGGACTGCTCCATCCCAGCTAAACTCAGAGTTCCACCAAATTTTGGCACGGAAGATCGGTAGCAACATAGAACTCATGTCAAAACATGGACCCAAGATCCAAGAATCTTCCCCTCCGTTGTAATCATTCACCGTATCTGTCACCCAGGCATTGGAGCCTGATGCTGCCCCGATGATGACGGTATTGTTAGGCGTACCCAACTGCCAAGAGGAATTGGTACCTCCGGCTACCCATCCGCCTGGACCATTTTCAAAATCTTCAAAATATGGGAAGGTATTGAGGGTAGGAATGTGGGTAATGACTGTACCGGTGGTATCATCTCCATTGTCCGTGTCTCCGGGCGTTGCCAGCCAGACACGAATATTGTAAACTCCGACCGTACTGAGATTCGCCAACGTAGCAAATTGGTAAGTAGTTGTATCTCCAGGCATGAGCGTAGTTGTATCCAACTCCATGACAGGTGTACCACCATTGATGCTATAATATACAGCAGTTGAGTCAAAAGTACTGGTACCAATATTCGTATAAGTGAGGGCTACAGTATCCATCGTGAGGCCACAACCAGAGAAAGGTTGAGGGACCCCCAAAGCTTGAGAGCGAATAGGAGGTAATTCAAATATCTCAATATCGTCAAACGCAAAACCATCATCAGAGACAAAGCCATCGGACCCAAAAGCTACACGCATCAAGACAGCAGACTGGCCACCGAGGTTGTCCAGCGCATGCTCTGCGGTGACCCAGCCACCACTACCTGAAAATCCACGTCCTGTCCAGCCTTCAGAGGAGCCACCAGGCATTCCATTAATGCTATTGTCATTATACCAGTTAAATGGGTCTCCATTGGCACCTACGTTTTGCCAGGTCATCCCAGAGTCGATAGAAGTCTGAAGCACTGCTCCATCCCAGCTAAACTCAGAATTCCACCAAACACTCATCTTCAGGTAAGGAGATAATAAACTGCTAAAGTCAAAACAAGGACCTAATACCCAAGAATCTTCACCGCCATTGTAAAAGCCTGTGGCATTGGTGATCCAAGAGTTGGTATCAGAAGCAGCAGAGTTGATCGTTGCATTGGCAGGGGTTCTGAGCTCCCATGAGCTATTGGTACCGCCACTGACCCATCCGCCAGGACCAGTCGCAAAGCTTTCATTATAAGGGAAGCTATTGACCAGCGGAATATTGGTAACACTGACTGTCAGCGTATCATCAGAGGCATCCGTATCGCCTGTATAGACAGTATAGGCTGTGATGTCATAGACGCCTGGGGTACTCATATTGATAGAAGGAGGCAGGGTAAAGGTAGCCGTGCTAAACGAAGGAATCCCCGTCGTATAGGCATAAGGGCCCATGGCCGTGCCGCCATTGATACTCAAAAATACATTGACACTAGTGATGGTTTGCCCACCATTATTGCCAATCTCAACAGTCACCTGCTCCATACCCAAACCACAAGCTGTGGTAGGTGAAGTAATCGCAGCGATCCCTGCCGTATTGGGGCATACAAAACCTGAAACCCATGCGGTAGCAGCGTTTGCATTAGTGAGGGTACCATTATTACCTCCTGTTGTTTTGTCAGCAATCGCGGTTCCTGTGCCTTCATCCATCTGCCAGTAGGCGAGGAGTCCCGCTTCAGTTCCTACCAGGGTATCACAAGCATTGGCTTGGATCTGCGCTTGGGTACGGACGGTACTCCACATGCGCATGTCATCTACGCGTCCATCAAATTCGCGGCCAGCAAAGCCACTACGTCCGGCAGCAAGGCTGATCGTTGAAGCCACGGCACTGCCCGGCACAAATGCCGTACCTACCAACTGACCATTGACATATACCAAAATATTCGTGCCATCATAAGTGGCAGCCACGTGATTCCAAGTATTCAAACTTAAAGGGTCACTCGTGGTTTGTACCTCAGGCCATCCACCGCCATTACCAATCACAAAACTGATATCGCCACCATCGCCACACCGGAAGGCAAAGCCTTGGTTGTTTCCAGCTACAGCAACGTCACTACCAAGAATGGTATGCGCCCAAGAGGCTCCAGACAAATCAGTGGGATAGACCCATGCCTCCACAGAGAATGAATCTACCGGTCGTAGAGTTGAAGATGTGCCAAAATCGATGATGTCATTTGTACCATCTAACTCTACCGAAAAGGGAGATAGCTGGGCAAATGAACACAACGGCACCAATCCAACGAGGAAAAGTAGAAGTGTTTTTTTCATAAAACTGTAAGTGTTAAAGAAAATTGTGTTGAAAATAATTCTACAAATTAACACTATCCCTTTTCATTTTCAAATAATTATTTTGCCTCCCTCCCCACGCCTTGGCAAGAGTTACCGTTAGGGTAGGTAACAACAATACGATTGAGGCGAAGGGATTTTTCTAGGGGTAACAACATACTTAATCATCACCATCTACACAAGAATGTAGATGGTGTATTTTTTTTATCTAAATCGTTAAAGCATTCTAGAAATAAACAAACCTTTTTCGGATAAATACTTTCTTCCAAGAATGGCTATTTTTCGAAAAAAATCCGTCCATTTTGCCGAATAAACCAATTCCCCTTGCCTGAATGGGCGGGCATTTTTGCTTCGAATTGTCGTCCTGTGGTGGTAATTTGGGGCAAATCGGCCACAGCACGAACCAGCATACGAGTTAGCTCCAATTCCTCTAAACTCCCCGCATAGTAGCCGTTTTCCTCGTAGAATTTGCTTTGTGCATAATACACTTCCCATAAGTCACGCTTGACATTAGCGTTGCGATCTTCACGGAAAGCGACCTCCTCTTGACCTGCCAGATTTTTGGAAAATTGTACCCACCCCCACAGCTCAGGCATGTGCATACTGATCAGGCCAGGGGGCGACCACACCCAGTTGTGCTCGGGAAGAGGCTTCTGCGTGGAAGGGGAAACTTGCTTTTTGTACCCTTGATTGTCCACCTCTAAGTCCCACTGAACGCGAGAAAAATTGGCGCGCCACTGGTCGCCATCCCGAGGTTTCTCCCGATTGGGGGCACATTCAGCTAGGATTTTCCAAGGAAGTGCCACTTCTACCGTCCACCCTTCGTCTATATCTGATGGATCATTTAAGGTGCCATTTAGTTTAATTCCTTTCTTTAGCCCTGAAATATCCCATCCAGTGACAGCTGGGCCGCCATCGCGGTATGCCTTCAGTAGCATTAAATCCCATTCGGTTCCCAGCGCATTTACCTCCCATTCATAATAAGCATGCCCATCTCCATCTGGATCTAAAAACAGCTCAAAATCATTGTCCTGAAAGATAATCGATTCCCGTTCGGTCAAGGTAGCCCATAGGTGAGGTTCTTCCATTTCAACAGCTAGATAGAGATAAGTGTCATCCCAGAGCATTTTCATTCGTGTACGGTAGGTGGGCAAAGGTTTTTTTTCTCCTTCAATATCTACAAAATCTGTCGTCCAGGGGACGGCCTGCCAAGCGTCCTCATCAAACACGCCATCCATCACCATGCTGTCAGCCGTTTGGTAGCAGACATAGCGGCCCTGTGGGGTAAGCGAAAGGACTCCCAATTGGGCTAGAAGCAAAAATGGCGTGCTCAACAGAAGGATAATGCCAAAAGAAAGGAATTTATTCATGATAATAACTATATTTAAAGAGGCACCAAATTTAACCTTTGTTTCATGATGTATCAGAAATCTTTTTTCTTTTTCCTACTTGTTGGACTCAGCCTTTCTTTGACTCAAGGACAAGACTTTGACGAAGAGATGGAGCTAGATAGTTATTATGTAGCTATTGACTCTTCTACTGGGCACTTGTCCCTTACCCTTGCAGGGGCTTCTCATTTTGCGGAACGTGCACTCAACTGCATTCAAACGGAATACCCCAATAAGCTCAGCCATGTGATGCAAAATGCAAGTCAAGTTGCCAGCCCTAGAAACTTACATCCAGCCTTCTACGGTTGTTTTGATTGGCATTCTGCTGTTCACGGGCATTGGATGCTGGCAAGGCTTTTACGTCGATTTCCTAATATGCCTGAGGCGGAAGCTATTCGTAAAAAATTTAACGAAAACCTGAGCCGGGCCAATCTTTTGGCCGAGGCGGCGTACCTACACCAGGAAGGGCGCAAATCCTTTGAGCGAATGTATGGCTGGGCATGGCTCTTGAAGCTGGCAGCGGAATTGTCTGATTGGGAGGACCCCGAAGCCCAAGTATGGTACAAAAACCTCACGCCTGTGGTCAATGCCATTGTCGAGCGCTATTTGGAGTTTTTACCAGGACAGATCTATCCCGTAAGGGTAGGGACACATGCCAATACCGCTTTTGGGATGAGCTTCGCCTACGACTATGCCTTGGCGGTAGACAATGAAGAACTTCAGGTGCTGATTGAGGAGAAGGCTGCAGAATACTATATCGCAGATATGAATTGCCCTGCCAATTACGAACCTGGAGGGGCTGACTTCCTATCGCCATGTCTCGAAGAGGCCAACCTGATGGCCAAGGTCCTCAACCCTACTGAATACCTGGAATGGATAGACCATTTTTTGCCAGACCTTCACAAGTCAGAACCGATTACCTTATTGGTCCCAGCCGAAGTCTCAGATCACAAAGATCCACAGATCGTTCACCTAGATGGCCTGAACCTCAGCCGAGCCTGGTGTATGTGGTATATTGCTTCGGTGCTGCCTGATGGAGATAATCGACAGCAAATACTTTCTAATGCTGCCCAGTCGCATATTCTCTCTGCTTTGCCGTATATTGCCAGTGGGGATTATGAGGGGGAACATTGGCTCGCTTCTTTTGCAGTGTATGCGCTTTCGATGAAGGAATAAGGGCGAACGCTTCGCCTTTGGGCATTTTCTTGTAGGGACACGACATGTCGTGTCCCTACAAGAAAATGCCTGACAAGAGAACATTTTGCGAGGATGATTTTCCATTTTCTATACAACCTATTACTAGTAATAATTTTAAATGTCGGCACGCTCATATTCAATAAGCTTTAAAGATCTTTCCCTACCCAAATTTGCCTGGGCCACGATATCATTCCTCACTCTCACTCTGACGCTGTCTTCCTGCCTTCCTCCGGAAGGGCAAACGGGCGGGGCAGTCGTTACGCCAGAAGGCGAGGTCCAATTGCCGAGTGGCCAGCAAGTGCTCAACCTTTTGGAAGATGCCGCTGTGGAGTTTCAAGAAAGGGCCAAATCACCAGTGGTACGCGCCTGGGTAGATAACCTTATCGTGAAGGCCCAGCCAGGCAAAGAAATGCCCCAAGTGGCGACCATGCGCCAAGGAGAAGAAGCCCGATACCTCTATCAGCGAACGGTGCGCAAAGCTAAATTCCAACTCAGGGGCCAGACCTATAATGAGTCATGGCTCCTGATTCAGACCAAAGACAGTATCGTAGGGTGGGTCCACGGAGGCGGTATCCTTTTCGCTGACACCGAAATCGGGGAACTGATCACAGAGGCGATAGGAGGAGGGGCAAGCAGCAACCAGCGCGTTCGATCGCTGGATGAACTCTCCAAACCTACACAACCCAGCCCTGAGGAGGTGCTGGAACGAGAGAAACGAGACTTCCTCGTCGTCCCCGGCAAACGGGTGGGGCCTATTCACCTCAAAACCTCCGAAGAAGAACTGATTCGCCTGTATGGCCCAGCCGTCACGCGAGGCAGTGTGAATGCTTCTACTAAAAAGACGGAACAGTGTACGATTCTATGGGAAGGAGACGAGAACGAGCTTCGCATTGTCTGGAAAGACGATGCCAAGGCCAGTGTCAAGGCCGTTTACGTCATGAAGCAAGGGGGCAAATGGCATATGGCCGAAGGTGCCAAAGTGGGCCTTGGCATGCTAGACCTGACCAAGGTCAACCAGAATCCCATCAGTTTTTATGGCTTCAATTGGGAATATGGCGGCACCATCGACGCCTACGGCAGCGGCAAGCTCGCCAAGTACCAAAAGCTCTTTTACCTCGTGCTGGGGCCTAGAAACCCCCAACTCACGGCTCAATATATCAAGCGATTTGAAGGCAATAAGTCTTTCAGCTCCAAAACCGAAGGGATTGATGGACTAGACCTGGTGGTGACACGGATGGTGGTGTACCTGGATTAAGTGAAAAAAATCTTAAAAAAATGCATTTACCTATTGCATAATATCTCGGAACCCCCTTTCTTTGCGTCACGTTTTTTGCAAGACACACATATTCCTCCTTAGCTCAGCTGGTTAGAGCGGTTGACTGTTAATCAATAGGTCCTTGGTTCGAGTCCAAGAGGAGGAGCAAAGAAAAGGCTTAACAAGAAATTGTTGAGCCTTTTTTTGTTTGCATACAATTCATAAAACGCAAGTGAGTGATTTATGACATAAAACTGTTTGTCTTATTTTTATAGTTCTATTTTTACTTATCATAATTGCAAATTAACTTATAAGTGAATACTTTCGTATTGGAAATCTGGGATGATGAGCCCCTATGTACTTTTTATTCAGTAAGGTGGGATGATGCCCATTTCTCTGAGACAGATAAGTTTTTTATCAAATACAAAGATATTCCGAGATTTGAACGCCCAGTAAATGAATTGGCAATATTCTTAGCTAGCTTTATTGGTCAAGAGAAGGGAGCTGTCGAAGGCTTGTTTAGATTTGAAAATCGTGCGCATGGCCTTCCACCACCAGGGAAATATCAAATTGGTGAGCTTGAAATAACATATTCCAATTTCCCTTTGCGACTGTATTGTCTTCGGTTAACTGACCATTTGGTTATATTATTTGGAGGAGCCGAAAAAACAAGTGCCTCCGCTCAAGATGGAAAGACCAGTATGACCTTTTATGAAGCTAATCAATTTGCGGATCGCATCAATGAAGCCATAAAAGAAGAAATGATCATTGTTAATGAAGGTGAAAGAAAAATTTACTACTTCAATGGAAGTGATGACATTATCCTTTAACCTAAACTTATTCACACCATGAGAAGCAAAATACTACAAGAAATTCTTGACAGAACTCCAGAGGATGTGAAAATTTACGTTCATCTATATGGAAATATAGTCGTTCGAATTCATGAATTGCTAAAAGAAAAAGGGATCACCCAAAAGACCCTAGCTGAAGGAATGGGCAAAAAACCATCAGAAATCAGTAAATGGCTCAACGGAGAACATAATTTTACCCTCAAGTCACTTGCCAAATTAGAAGCTGAATTGGGAGAACCAATAATCGCAGTCCCTAAGCGAGAGACATTTTCCCATGGTTCTCAAAAGTCCCTTAAAATGACGGCCACTCTGCCTCAACAAACTATTAAAGAGGCTTCCTATAAATCAGCAAAAACGGGCAACAGAAATTCTAAACCACTGGCAGCATAATGTCAAAAAAAGCAGAATTACACCCTGAAAAAATCCATCTCATAGATTTCAAAATCATAAAAGGACAAATTGAAAGTCCTTTTAATTTTGATCAAGAGAAGATAATATCCCACCCCTTCCAAGTTAGTTTTGAGCTAGGATTTAGTTTAGAAAATAAACTTATCAAAACAACCTTCTCGATAGAGCTTCTAACAGAAAGCGAACCAGAACAAGAAGAAGCTAAAGGGTACTTTGAGTTTGTTTATGTGTTTGAGGTTGAAAACCTTTCTGAATTGGCCAAACTCAATCATAAGGATGATGAAGAAGTTGAAGTGGACGGAAATTTGGGTGCTGCACTAGCTTCCATTGTCTATTCCACTTCGAGGGGAATACTAATGACCCGCTTTCAGGGTACGGTTTTGCAGGAATTTATCTTACCTGTAATTGACCCTACAAAACTGTTAGAATAGCCATCAATTCTTGGTTCTTTTGATGTATTGTGAATGAGTAAGGTTCTTACAAACCAATCACTTGAAGGCAACAGCCCTGTAAGTGATTGGTTTGCATACAATTTGATATACAATGCAGTTTTTATTCTCTCAGCCTGCATTGACAAGCGAAAGACTCAGATTTACATATTAGCGGCCCCTGCTCACGACTGTGAGTGATGTGGAACAAGTCGTGCAAGGCGCGGCAGATACGATGAGATTGGATATTAGAATCTGTACATCATAAAGGACGATGGAAAGTATAAATTTTACCCCCAAAACAGATGTAGACGATTATCTCAATAATGATTTTAATGTTAGGGTGTTTCAAGACCTGACAGAGGAGGAAAGTTGGGAAGGAAAAAGTTATAAAGGACTTTTTGACCCACTTGCCTTTTTCAACCTATTGTATGAAAAATGGGAGGTGGTTATAGCGAACAAGAATCGACCCTATGGGATTACGAGCCATATATTAGGCCTTGATTTAAGTAAAGAAAAGCTACATTTCCTTTTAGGTCGTTTAGCCTCACTGATCGATGAAAAAAATGAAGAAAGTCGAATGTATGGTGAAGGATACGACGAGATGTTAGCAAGATGTTCAGAGTTTTTGCGCAACGGATATAAAAAGCTTGAAAATGAGATTTCCCCTGAACCAAAATCCCCAAACAATAATGAAGACGAATTTATTAATGTAAAAAAGCATCTTGAAACTCTTTCTGACCCAAGAGAAAAGCTAAAGTACCTGAATATGGTCAGAACCGAACAGACACAAAATAACATTGGTTTTGACTTCAATATGCCGTCATTTAGGGATAAGTGTAACCTAGAGACACAAAAAATCCTCAAGGATATTGAAATTGAACGTAGTTTCTCAAATACAATAACTAAGATTCAAGTTCAACCAAAATTCAATCTTTCATCAAAAAGCGGGGCTAAAGTTAATTTAGTCAGAGTTCTTGACGCACTATATTATTTACATTTGATAGAAAAACAAAATGGAGAGAGGCCAAACAAACAAGAATTCATGGTGACTTTTGGAGATTTTTTAGGAGCTGATTTATCAAATTATTCTAAAGACCTTTCTCAAGCATTAAATGCCAAATCAGAAACTCACTTGGAGGTGTTTTATAAAATGTTAGAGAAAGCAAAAAAAGACCATGATAATAAGCAAAAATAAAATAGACTCAATATAGAGTCTATAAAGCTTTTGCAATTGACTCTGGACCTTTGAAGTAACAAAAACAAAAACTTCAAAGGTATGATAATACTTCAATTAGACAGAGACCAATTGAGCAGCCTTATTCGAAATTCAGTAAGAAAAGTACTAGAAGAAGGGTTATTTACTCAGCAAAATGATACAGAGGAACCTTCTGATAGGTTTCTGAGTATCAGTGAAGCCGCCGAATTCTTAAATTTGGCTGTCCCCACCCTTTACTCAAAAGTCAGCAAAGGAGAAATCCCTTACATCATGCAGTGCTCCAAGCGTCTCTACTTCTCAGAGCAGGAACTCTTGACATACATAAAGGCAGTCCGTCGGAAGACAAAGGGGGAAATAGCTGTGGAGGCAGATGAGTTGCTGACAAAAAAGAAAGGAGGTGAGTCATCAATCGATTATAACAAAACCCCCAATGACAATTACAGCGAAGATATGCATTCTGTTACCCAAAGAAAGAGCGAGCAGACTCCAAGGGAAAAAGCTCGCAGGCTTATCTCGCTGCTAGCTGATGGGCTAGCTATCTTAACGGGTTTGCTTGAGATATTTGGGTAAGGTCGAGCCAGTAGTCTTATGTCCTTGACTGTCAGATTAAGTCGTGATCACTACCCATAAATACACTTCAGTTCTTTCATCTTTCGGTGATTATGGGTTACTTCAAAAATCCCCGCGATTAATCTTAACGCCTTGAACCCTTAACCCTCTTCCTCCCCATGTACCACCTCTATATTCTCTATTCTCCCTCAGCAGATCGTTATCATATCGACCTCGCCACTGATGTGGAGGCCGAAATAATAAGGTATAATGAAGCAGACCCTTCAGAAGAAATTCCCGAAAAAATCCTCAATCACCGCCCCTGGGAGCTGAAAGCGACCTTTGAGGTAGGAGCAGACGAGCGAATCGCAAAAAAGATCTTGCGATATGCCAGGCGTCAAAAGAGCCGGTTATTTATCGAAGGATTGATTGCGGTAAAGGATGACCCAATGAAAGTCGCAGAAATGATCAGCGTTCCGACTCGTAGGGAATCATAATTTTCCCTAATTTTCGCCCATGAATATCTTCCCTGCTGATATCCAGCAATACAGCGATGCCCATACTTCCCCTGAACCGCCCTTATTGGCGGCTTTGCGTCGGGAGACGTACTTGAAACTGCTTTACCCACGCATGGTCTCAAGACCTAGCGTCGGACGATTATTGGCCATGATTTCCCGATTGGTGCAGCCCAAGCGCATTCTGGAAGTGGGAACCTTCTCGGGCTATTCTAGCATCTGCCTCGCCGAAGGCTTGCAAGATGACGGAAAAGTTATCACCCTGGAAATCAATATAGAATTGGAAGACATGATTCGTCGTTATCATGAGGAAGCGGGGATTCAGGATAAAGTAGATGTGCAGTTTGGCAATGCATTAGACCTGATCCCTGATATTGACGGTATGTTTGATTTGGTATTTATTGATGCGGACAAGGCCAATTATCCTACCTACTTTGAACTGACCCTGCCAAAATTGCGGCCGGGTGGCTTGCTGATAGCGGACAATGTGTTGTGGAGTGGAAAAGCGCTTGACCCTACTGCGAATGACAAAGAATCTGTCGGGATACGCGCTTTTAATGACCTCGTCACAGCCCATCCTGCGGTGGATCAGTTGCTTTTGCCAGTAGATGATGGCCTAATGTTCGCCCAAAAACGGTAAATTGGCAAATCAATTGCAATTCTGTATCGTCCTTATGTCTTACATTTTGCCCCAAAAAGCTATGAATCGATTGATCGTTTCCCTCCTCTGCCTCTGGATCTGTGCGCCTTTCTCTTCTGTGAAAGCACAAGAGATCCCCGACCACCTGACCTATTGTGGTGTACAATTAGCCTTCACGCAGGGCGCCAAAAATAAGCTCTCTGCTTACGTAACGGCCATTTTTGAAAGTCCACGCTATTATAATGCGATGGTAGAAATGGCAGATACTTATATGCCATTTATTGAAGAGGCCTTTCAAGATGCCGGGGTTCCAGATGATTTAAAATACCTCGTGATTCAGGAAAGTTCTCTGAAAGCGGATGCGATTTCATCCTCCAATGCCGTCGGCTATTGGCAGTTTAAGGAGGGCGCAGCCAAGGATTATGGCCTGAGAGTCAACAAATATGTAGACGAAAGAAGACACATTTTTCGCGCTTCTCAAGCAGCGGCGGCTTACTTTCTCAAAGCCAATTATGATTTTGACAACTGGGTCTATGCCGTGGTGGCCTTCTATGAAGGACTGACGGGTGCCGTCATCTATACGGACCCGGAGTATTATTCCAAATCACAGATGGTGGTCACTGAGGACCTTCACTGGTATGTCATGAAGGCGATCGCTCACAAAATCGCTTACCAAGAAGCCTTGGAGATGGAGCGCCAGCCACGTATCTGGTTGGAACCCTTGGCCGCTAAAGGCGTTTCTAGCCCACGGGTGCTCTATGAGGCGCATGGTCTCTCAGAAGCGGATTTCCTCCATTATAATAAATGGATTCTCGATAAAGAGGAGCTGCCCGAAGGAGAAGTATTTACGTACTATATCCCCCATGTCAATGAAGTATATTTGAGCCATAAAACAGATCCGAATAAAGAAGGGGGGATTCATGGAAGTTCAGTCTCAGAAGCCGATCTGACTCAAGCTGACGATCAGCCGGTAGATAACCAGGCTAATCCGAATAATGACGCACTTGCGAGTAACTCCAATCGCCCTAGTGAGACTATTCCCCCTAACGATTCGTCTACGCTTCCCAACGATGAGGCTCCTTCAGATATAGGCGAGTCAAATGAACTGCCAAAGGACACGTTAGTCGTGGAAACACCCCCTCCCCCGAGGCGTAAGCCAAGGGTTCGGCCAGGTACAGCAGTGGATGTCAAGACACTTCCCGATTTTGACTACGCCCTATTCCCACTTACTTCAGATCTGGAGTATGGGGAAGAATATGTTCATTATGACAGCAGCTTACCACTGCCTGACATTGCTCAGACGCACAATATTCGCTTCTCACGATTGCTTGAGTGGAATGGCCTCCGCGCTGGGAAGTTCCCCAAAAATGGGCAAATCATTTATTTACTTAAATCTAATAAACGCCTCTATCACGTCATCGCCAAAGGGCAAACCCTTAGCGAGATTGCTTCTATGTATAAGACTTCAATTGCCAAATTGAAGAAGCTAAATAATATGCCGAAAAGCGATAACCTGATTTTGGAGGGGCAAAAATTGTATGTCAAAAAGAAGAAACCTAAAGGCGAAAAAATAATCGTCCTCTCTGAAAGAGGCTTTGAAGAACCTGAAGAGGACCCTGCGCCTCCAGTGGTTCCTCCTACCCCGCCTGTGCAGGTTGAGAAGCGCGATACCACCCCTGAAGTAGAAACCCTCCAGCCCATAGATTCAGAGGTTAAACATACAGGAGGAGATGAACCTCCGCTTATTCCGATAGAAGTGAATCCCGGTGGAAATCTTTCCGATCAAAGCCCTCAAACCAATAATCAGGACTCTGAAGCGGGCGAAGTGCCTGCACGCCCGGATTTCAAGAATTTTGAGACCAAATGGGTTGAGCATATCGTCCGACCAGGCGAGACGCTTTGGAGCATATCCGTCTCATACGGAACCAAAGTCGAAATCATCAAACTCACCAATAAACTGGCTTCAGACGACCTCAAAGAAGGCATGTCTTTGAGAATCTTAGCGAAAGTAGATAAGCTGAAAGAATTGGGGCTGGAATAAGGAGATTAGAGAATATCGAACAAGGATTGATGATTTATGATTGAAGAAGTAATAGGGATTTATCCTTCAAAAATCCTTGTTCTCCAATCTTTATTCTGCAATCTCTAAAATCACCTCATCCACAAAAAGCCAGGCTTTTCCCTTCTGGGCAGCGCCTGGATGCCAGTCTGGGACGAGGCCAAGTCCTTCTACGGTGACTTTGAAGTAGCGCGCTTGCGTAGATTCCAATTCCAATTCAAGGTATTGTAATCCGCCAGTTGTTGTAGACGCTGGGGTGGGGTAGTCTTTTTCGGCTATTTTCACATATTGCTTGCCATCTCCAGAGGCTTGGACTTCTATGCGCTTGGGAGGGAAAATCCAGGAACCTGGATCAGATAGGATGCTCACAGTGAGGGCCTCAGCGTTTATGGGCGTTTCCATATCTAAAAGCGCTACCATCGATCCCCCGTCAAATCCCAGCCATTTCCCATCGTGAAAATTGAGGCTTCCTTTTTTCCCATCTATCAAAGTCGAAACGCCGTCTCCTGGATAGGAAGAAGAGGGGGCTGATTCTAAAAAAGCCTTAGCCACTTGCAAGCCTGCACGTTTGAATACGGCTATTGCAGGCTCACTCTCTAGCCAGCCCGCTGCACGCGCGACAGCCTGCAGTTCACAAGATTCTTTGATCCAAAAAGGCCCTTCATAGGCTATTAACTCATTTTTGCCTACTCGATAAAAGCAAACCGCTCCTTCCATCCCAAGCGCTAATTCCACCCGCACAGAATCGCGAAAAAGGGTGCTACCTGTCTCAAGGACTGGGCTAGCTAGCTGAATGGAATTTTCCTGGAGAAAAGGGCTTTCTTGCTGGGCTTGTGGGGGTGGGCTACAAGCGATTAAGAGAAATGATAAAGAGAATAATGAATAATGGAGAATGGAAGATGACATGATATGTAAAAATAATCAACAAGAAATAAAGAAGTAAAAAGGGAAGAGACAGAAGGCACAATCAGGAAAAGTCTCATGGCTCATAGTGAGGCGAGTCTTCGAGCCGAACGGTCTCGCAGCGTAGCGGTCTGACAGTTCCTCGTAGGGTCACGATATATCGTGACCCTACGAGGAACTGTCTCCCCCTCACACCCGCACTAGCTTTATCGGATACACCCCGCCTGAATTCCACTGCGCTACATAGAGGTTCTTGTCATCGTCCACACAGACGTCGTGGGGATGTTTGAAGACCTTCACGACCTGGTGCATGCGCTGGAGCTGGTTATCCTGATAAAGGGGCGTGCTGCCGCCAGGGTTGGAGATGACGCGGTTCTGCCCATCGAGGATGGTCACGAAGCCCGATTCGGAGCCAAACGGAAGTTTGGAGACCAAGACGGCTCCGTAGACATTCTCCCCATCGATGACGGGGCGGCAGATAAATGCCCCCGGCAATTCGATCGTCGACAGGTATTCACCTGCCAGGCTAAAATGCTTAAGCGCATTTTGCTGACGGGCTGTGATCAGCAGGCGCGGATTCGATGTATCGCGATCATCGATGCAGATGCCGTGGGCATTGTCAAAGTGCTCGGGGCCGTCTCCGCGCCCTCCAAAGACATGGAGCAATTCTCCTTTGGCATTGTAGCGCATGATGTATTGCATGCCATAGCCATCGGCTACGTAGATATCACCATTGCTGGCGACGGCGACTTCCGTGGGGATGTACTGGTCAGCCTTTTCGTATTTTCCACTTTCTTGGGGGAAAGGAAGGGTCATGACGACTTCTCCTTTCAGGGTCGTCTTTATGACTTCGTGGCGGTTATTATCGGAGATATACAGAAAATCCTCTCCATTTTCTTTGGAGAGGGTCAGGCCATGTGCGCCCGGATATTCATGGCCCCAGCTTTCTAGGAATTTTCCTGACTTGTCATAGATCAGGACATTGTTGCGCGTTTCGTTGGTCAGGAGGATGATGCGTCCTTTAGAATCTTGGACCATCTCATGACAGTCCTTGACGGGGTATTGGCTGCTATCGAGCAGCCCCCAGTCATAGTCGATCTTGTAGCGATGACTTCCATGACCGATGACAAGGTCTTTGAACGGACGGGAGGCATCATAGCCCCATAGGAGGTCTGGCAGCAATAGGCTTCCAGTGAGCAGAGAAGAAGTAAGGCCTAGAAAATTACGCCGATTTAGCATGGAGTGAAGAGATTAATGAAAATGAAAATCAAAATGAAAATTAAAAAGCGGAGAATCAAGTTATACTCAATTCTCCATTATTCATTCTCCCCTTCGATAAACGTTCGGCAGAGCTCACGTCGAAGCCTCAGGGCAACGCATTTTTCATTATTAATTACTTCACCCCTTCTTTCAATTTGTCCCCAAACAGCTTCTTGAACTTCTCCACTTTGGGGCTTATCACATAGTAGCAATAAGATTGGTTGGGGTTGGTGTTGTAGTAGTTCTGGTGGTAGTCCTCTGCTTTAGAATAATTCTCCAAAGCCACGATTTCTGTTACAACTTTGCCATCCCAAACCCCAGCTTCCTGAATCGCTTCTTTAGATTTCTCGGCAATGTCGCGCTGGGTGTCATTGAGGTAATAGATCCCAGATCGGTATTGAGTCCCGACGTCATTGCCTTGGCGGTTGAGGGTAGTAGGGTCATGGGTGCGCCAGAAGACCTCTAGCAATTCAGCAAAAGAAGTCACTTTGGGGTCGAAATAGAGCTTGATAACCTCTGCATGGCCTGTATTGCCGGTACATACTTCTTTATAAGTAGGGTTCTTCACGTGGCCATTGGTATAGCCCGATTCTACTGCAACGACGCCTTCCATGCGCTGAAATACAGCTTCCACGCACCAGAAGCATCCTGCCCCAAATACGGCCTGCTCAAGGCCCGGGGTGTTCGAAACATCTTGGTTGGTTGTCATAGGTTTTGATTCACGAGTTTGTGCACAGGCAGATAAGGTGCCTGTAAGTAAAATGAGGAAAAGGAGCTTTGCAAATTGAGTGTCCATAAGTTAGTGTTTAGCTATATCATACTCTGCTAATAGGGCAATAGTTTGCGCGGCAAAGTCACTTTTTTATCACATTTGTATCACTGATATTTTGGCCACTAGCCAATCTTTTTCGGGCAACGGTCCCATTTCCCTTAGTTCTAATTCTTCAGCAAAAGTGGATTTGTCGGCACTCTGCGCCCGCTTCTGCAAGGTGTTGATGACATTTACAAAGTGGAGGTTGCTGCGCTTGTGGCGGTCAGCCACCTTATTGAGGCGATGAAGGTATACGCGGAAGGCATTGATGCCCGATGCGAGGAGTTCCCATTCTTCTAACTCATAATAGGCCATCAGTTGTACGCGTTTGATGCCCAGGGTAAAAAAGGGGTCCTGATAGTCCAGCTGTGCCAAAAGGCTCAAGGCTTCCCCAAAGTGCTTTCGCTCGAATTGTACCCTCGCTAGATTGAAGGTGTAGGCGTTTTCGCGGTATTTTTTCGAAATTTTTCCTTTATAATCCTCCAAAAACTGCTCCGCCCAGTCTAGCTTTCCCAATCGCAATCCTATGGTCACAATATTCTTGACTAGGCCCGGCAGTACCTGACCATCCTGATAAATCAAGCCATTGGCTATTTGGACCTGATAGAGCATGAATAGCTCTTTATAGTATACCCGATCCTCTACAAAAATCCTGCGCGCATTATTTTGTAAGAAGGTAAAGAATGCTTCTAGGTCATTGGGGTATAGTTCTTTAAGATGAGTAAGGACAAATTGTTTTAGCGCGAGGTAGTGTGCTTCTGAGTCTGGATTTTGGATAAATAAAAACGCCTTCCACCAAGCTGCCACAGAAGGGGGAAAACGGTCCGTATCTCGGGTCAGAAACTGCTGGATATCTTCCATCAAAGGCATTTCATATTCTACCTTGATGATCTTTTGCCGATTGAGCATGATGGTCGCAAGCTGCAATTTGTCAAGCAGATAGGAGGTATCGAGCATCTCCATGGCCTCTTGGAGATTGGCGTCTCCTTTGAGGTGGGTCTGTTTATGCACAAAATTGGAGTACTCCAGCTCTGCCAGGAATCGCTGGTAGTAGTCTTGAGATCGCCAGAAAGGAAGTTTTTTCCATTTTTTCCGAAACACTTCCAATTGCCGGAGGAAGAATTTTGGCAATTGGTAGCGGTGAAAAAATTGCATGAGGGCGAGGTCATCTTCAAAGCGATTCTGAGCGATCCCTTCATGCTTGACAAATATCTCTGCAAGTTTATACAGGGAAGACAGCAATTTGGTAATCACCTCATCTCGATAGGGATCATTGGGATAAATATCCTGATAGGCTCCTGCAAGGTCGATTTTAGCAGGGTCAAATTTTGGCGCATACCGCATGAGGTACTCATGAAGTTGAACAACTTTTGAGTTTTCATTGAAATAAGGTGAGCGTACAAACTTTTTGAAACGGCTCAATTCAGCCGTTGAGAAGCTACGCATCAAGCGAATGACTTTACGGTCTTGCATTCGTTAGCATCATTTACTTTAGGATAATCAGAAGAAAATGTAATTGTCAGAAGTTCTTGGCGGCACTAGTTTTAGAGGGTAAATTAATTTTTAATCGTGTCATGAAGAATAATTTCTACCCAGTCATAAGACTGATACTAGTACTTGCTTCTATTTGGCTAGGGAGCGTCCCTATACTTCAAGGACAAGTGTGTGCTCCTGTGTCTAGCCTGACAGCTGTCACGACGACTACCCATATCACACTTTCATGGACAAATCCTCGGACAGCATCTTTTGTCAAGGTGACCTATGTCACAGACAATATAACCAGAAATTACACTTCTTTTTCCACCCAAACGATTATACTTAGAGACCCTAATGCTGCCTATGAATATACCCTCGTGACGGCCCATTATCCTGATGGATGTGTCAGTGCCATAGAAGTCTGGTCACCAGATATTGTTGTCACCATCGATGATATCTACAAATATGTAGACGAAAACTGTGACCCAGGACATGGAAACCCATATATATTGATTGAAGACTTGGGAGATATAGAGCCGATACAATTAAACAATTTATGTTGCTTGGCGACATTTGTTCAAAATCAAGCTTACGAGCCATCAGAGATATCTATACAATATGTAAATCATCTTCTGTATTATATTGGTGAAGGTACAATTTTCCCGACAAATTTTTGTGAATACCTTAATAATCCAGGATTCAACGGAGGA
The DNA here is from genome assembly GCA_030430575.1 of Bacteroidia bacterium. GTDB lineage: Bacteria > Bacteroidota > Bacteroidia > J057 > J057 > JAUIGE01. Next base: position 51,184 of record JAUIKF010000050.1, read on the forward strand.
TCTGGTGGACAAAACAAACGAGAGGCCGCAAATCTGGCAAATGAGATATGTGAAATATACCCCAATCCCTGTCGCCAGTACTTGCGATTACGGATCATGCAAAGCCAAGCGCAGGCAGTGGAAGTAAAACTCTACAATGCTGTGGGGCAGGAAGTAGCCGTTTGGCTACAAGGAGAAAGGCTGGAAAGTGGACTTCATGAACAGCAATATGCTGTAGGTCATCTCAAGATGGGCATCTATTTCTTGCAATATCAATCGCCCGATAGGGTGATTCGGAAGAAGGTGCTCATCCAACATTAGTATTCTTTTTGACACTAGCAATAGAGGGTTGTGGCGTTATGCCGCAACCCTCATGCTCTTTGGAGGTTTTAGGTTTTAGGTTTTATGTTCTGGGTTAAAAGATGGCTAAAAACCCAAAACCCAAAACCCAAAATCCAAAACCCAAAACTTGTTCCGACTTAGAACCTAGTGTTCTTTCAATTTAGCATGGTGGAGTTAACGGGGCGGATTACGCCAAGAGCCAACTCACCCCTTCGATAAACTCAGGGCAGCGCGTCCGGAAATCCGCCCCAGCAAATTAAATTGCTTACTATGCAAGCAGGCGTGGATTTCCGGATTCGAGACCTGCCCTGAGCGTTCGACTGAGCTCACGCCGAAGTCTTGTCGAAGGGGGCTGATTTGTGTGTAATCCGCGCCTCTGTCTTATCCATATTTCAGTCTTGAAAGAACACTAGAACCTAAAACATAGAACTTCGTTCCATTACCCCTTCCAGCGTACAAACGCTTCCATGGCTTCATACTCGGCGAGGCCGAGGCTGTCATAGGTCCGGGCAAGTTCGCGGTTACGCGCTTCGGCACGCTGCCAGAACTCACGAGAATCGTGTCCTGGGAAGAGGGGACGGTCCTTTTGAGACTGGTGCTTGAAGATCGCTCGGCGTTTTTTGAGAAGCTCATCTGGACTAATAGGTACAGCCATTTCGATGTCCTCCACGCCCCACTCTTGCCATGCACCGCGGTATAGCCAGACCCAACAATCTTTTACCCATTCTTCTCCTTCAGCTCGCAACTGCTTCACCGCTTCAAAGACGGCAGCCAAGCATACACGGTGTGTGCCATGAGGATCTGACAAGTCTCCAGCTGCATAGATCTGATGAGGCTTGACTTGTTTGAGGAGCGCTTTTGTGATGTCAATATCTGCTTGCCCCAAAGGGTTTTTGCGCACCTCACCTGTCTCATAGAACGGTAAATCCTGAAAGTGAATCTGGTCGTCTCTCAACCCCACGTAACGGCTGGCAGCCCGTGCTTCTCCTCGGCGGATCAAGCCTTTGATCTTTTGTACATCTGGTGAGTCTACCTGGCCAGGGGCCTTATTGGCAAGGAATTCTTGCACATTCGCATACAAATCGTGATGCTCATCAGAATCTCCAAGAATTTCACTCAAGTCATAGGCAAAATCCACAAAGCGGAGCGCATCATCATCAAATACAGCGATATTCCCAGAAGTCTGGTAAGCCACATGGACGTCATGCCCTTGCTCGACCAATCGCAGGAAGGTTCCACCCATTGAGATGACGTCGTCATCTGGGTGAGGACTGAAAATCACTACGCGTTTGTGGTGAGGATTGGCGCGCTCTGGGCGCTGGGAGTCATCTGCGTTGGGTTTGCCGCCGGGCCATCCGGTGATCGTATGCTGGAGGCGGTTGAAAATTTCGATATTGAGGTGATAAATAGAGCCTTTGGCCTGGACCAGACTGGCCATGCCATGCTCTATATAGTCTTCCCTTGTGAGCTTCAAAACAGGCTTCTCGACTGTTCTACACAACCATACCACTGCGCGCTTGATCATGTCATCGTTCCAATCGACATGTTGGACAAGCCACGGCGTTTTGATCCGTGTCAACTCAGCGGCTGCTGCGGTATCGAGAATCGTCTCTACGTTGCGGTGTTCTTGGAGAAAAGAGGCGGGCACCTGATCGGAGACTTCGCCTTCAATGGCGCGCTTGATGATAGGTGCTTTGCCTTCTCCCCAAGCCATGAGGAAGATTTTTTTAGCTTGAAAAATAGACCCTACTCCCATGGTAATGGCCCTGGTCGGCACATTTTCCTCTCCAAAGAAGTCACTAGCTGCATCGATACGCGTGACACTGTCCAGTGCGATCAGGCGAGTAGGGGAGTTGATGGTAGATCCTGGTTCATTGAATCCAATATGGCCTGTTCGGCCAATGCCTAGGAGCTGGATGTCCAATCCTCCCATATCCATGATTTTGCTTTCATATGCCTGACAGTAAGCATGTACCTCTTCCTCAGAGACTTGCCCATCGGGTATGTGGATATTGGCAGGATCAATGTCTACATGATCAAATAAATGCTCCTTCATAAACCGGACATAGCTTTGGAGCGAAGTAGGCTCCATGGGATAATACTCATCCAGATTGAAGGTCACCACATTCTTGAAGCTCAGCCCTTCTTCCTGGTGCATGCGTACCAGTTCGGCATAGACACGTGTAGGGGTAGAGCCTGTAGCGAGGCCCAAGACAGCTGGCTGGCCCTCCGCTTGGCGGGAGCGAATCAGCGCTGCGATGGATTGGGCTACTTTGACAGATGCCTCTGAAGCATCGGCATAGATGTGGGTGGGGATTTTTTCAAAGCGAACACTCGTAGTCATAATTTGCGTTTTGAGTAATCTAAATCGATTTAAATATCCGAGCTGCAAAGGTAAACACCCTAATGGTGAAAGCAAAATTTCCGTCTCTGGTGAGACATTTTGGTTCCACTTTTGTCTATATATTAGCATTTGGTAAGGGAATGAAGTGGATAAATGCTGAATTCCTGAAACAATCGTCTTAAAAATTTGTAATTTTGTTCATCCATCCAATTGTCATTTGATAAGAAAAAATAGAAATCTCATGAATAAGAAAATCATTTTTGCTACCCTTTTCATCGCTCTCGCTATTGTTGTGTCCTATGGCTTTATCTCTAAGACTGATGCTAAGCCAGAAAACGCTGATGCTGTGACCGCCACAGAAACTTCAGAAGCCACTGAAGGGATCAACTGGATCACAATGGAAGAAGCTGAGAGAGTTTCTAAACTGGATGATAAGAAGATCATTGTGGACGTCTATACAGATTGGTGTGGATGGTGTAAAAGGCTAGATGCTGACACGTATAGCAAGGCCGAAGTCATCGAATATATCAATGAAAACTACCATGCAGTGAAGTTCAATGCAGAGCAAAAAGAGCCCATCACTCTTGGTGGCCGCACTTACAAGTTTGTAGCTCAAGGTCGTAGAGGCTACCATGAATTAGCTGCCCAGATGCTGAATGGCCGCCTCTCTTACCCACAGACGGTATTTTTTGACGACAAACTCACCATCATCACAGCCGTACCTGGCTATCGCAAGGCGCCTGAAATGATGGGATTTTTGACGTACTTCAATGAAAATATCTATAAGACAAATCCCAATGCGCAGGAGTATGTGAATAATTATATGAAAGGGAGGTAAAGGGAAATTATTAATTGAGTGATTATTGATTAATTGTCATTTGATGAAAAAACGAGGCGGGAAGCATTTCCCGCCTCGTTTTTTCGTTTGGAGAATAAACTTTTGACTCCTTTACTGATCTAAAGACTTAGCCATTCTATCCTCCACTCATTCTATCATTCTATCATTTCCCCTATTCCCATGAAAAAACTACCTCTACTTTTTATCCTCTTCTTTTCCTTCACTTGTGCCTTCGCCCAACTCCTCACCCCAAGAGTGGATTCCATCCCCATGCGTGACAGCAAGAAACTTGCTGCCGACATCTACCAACCGAGCGGATGCACCCAATGCCCCACCATCCTGATCCAGACGCCCTATAACCGCCAATTTTATCGGTTCAATCTGCCACTCGGCATCCGCAAAGCATTGGATAGCATTCCCTACAATATCGTCATCGTAGACTGGCGAGGATTCTGGGGATCAAGAGATGCCAGGGCAACTGGGTCAAATGGAGGAGAAGACGGCTATGACGTGGTAGAATGGATCGCAGCCCAGAGTTGGTCGGATGGGAAAATAGGGACCTGGGGGCCTTCGGCTCTAGGAAGGGTGCAATACAGCACTGCCCGCAACCAGCCGCCCCATCTGGTATGTGGGATTCCCGTAGTGGCAGGCCCCCAATTCAATTATTTGGAATACTATCCGGGAGGTGTCTATCGGACAGAATATATGGCCCAAGTCAGCGCGTTGGGCTTCGGAACGGCGCTGCTCGTGAACCCCAACCCCGTCAAAAACCTGATTTGGGATATATCGGAAAATAGCACCTTTTATCCAGATGAAATTGCTGTCCCCATGCTGCTAATAGGGGGCTGGTATGACCACAATGTGGGACCTATGGTCGATTTTTTTGAAGGCTTGCAACAGCAGTCTCCTGTCTCAGGCCACAAGCTCCTCATGGGCCCTTGGACCCATGGTGGTAATGGGCGCTCCCAGCCGGGCTCTTCAGGCCAAGGAGAACTCGCCTACCCCAACGCCGCTAATTGGAACGATTCTATGGCACGCGCATTTTTTGACTACCACCTCCTCGGCGCAAATAATGGTTGGGACCAGACGCCTGCCGTGACCTATTATCAAATGGGCGAAAACACCTGGAAAGGGCACTCCAATTGGGACCAGGCTTCTCAGTCAACCGCCTATTATTTGCACCCAGATACAAGCCTTCAACTGGCTATCGCGACCAATGGAAGCCTCAGCTTTGACTATGATCCGCATGACCCCTCTCCAACGCTGGGGGGACCGACCTTGCAGTTAGGACAAGTGCAAGGGCCTTATGATCAGCGGGTTGCGGTGGAAAGTCGTGATGATGCATTAGTATTTAGTACTGATGTGTTGACAAAAGCGGTTGCGGTTCGTGGCAAAATACAGGTGGTCCTGTATGTATCCACCGATCGTCGGGATACGGATGTGGCGGTTCGCTTGACGGATGTATATCCAGATGGCAGATCTATGCTAGTGAGGGATGGAATCCGCCGATTGCGGTTCCGCGAAGGGTACCGCGCCGCTGATACGATGCTGGCTGTGCCAGGCCAAGTCTATCGCTTGGAAATCGATTTGGAAGCGGTTGCGCATACCTTTGTTCCAGGTCATCAACTACGCTTAGTAGTTTCTGGGGCCAATTATCCGCGATTTGATAGCAATTTGAATAATGGTGGAGACATGTACAGCGCAGGCGATACATTGGTATCGCATACCACCCTTCACTTCTCCCAAACTGCCCCCTCAAGTATTACCTTGCTTACTGAGCCTTCAGTCAGCATTGAAGACGAAATGGCTTGGCAACATGTCCAGATTTTTCCTCAACCCGCCAAAGATCAGCTTTGGATAACGACTCCAGAGCGTATGGAGACCTTAAGCCTCTACGATCTCCAAGGACGTCAGTTACGCCACCAAAAACCGTCTTCGACGATTTCGATATTGAAAGTCGGCAATTTGCCTCCAGGCGTGTATGTCTTGATGTTGGAAATAGATGGCCGGTGGTTTTCGAAGAAAGTGGTGATGAGGGAATGATTGCAGAATATCGATTGTTTGCCCTGAGCTTAGCCGAAGGGATGAACAAGGATTTTTGAAGGAAAGAAATCTTTTTATTTCTTAAATCATCAATCCTTGTTCGATATTCATCAATCAATCCGTATTTCTTCTAAATTTGCGCATGCGCAAATTTACCCTGTTTTTTACCCTCCTAAGTATTTTATCCTTGAACCTTCCTGCACAATCTCACCACCTAATGCCTGTCCCTAGGCGTGTGGAATGGCCTGCTGGCCAATTTCGACTAGACAAACAATTTACCCTTACGGTCTCTAAATCGGCTCCTGAGAATCTCATCGCTGCTGCCGACCGCTTTATGCGCCGTCTGGATGGCCGTACAGGCCTTTTCCTTTTGCAAATAGAAAGCGATTTCATCCGAAATGACAATTTGCCCAAAGAAGCCAATCTCGATATTCAGGTCGAGCGGAAGGGAAAATTGGAATTAGGCGAAGATGAATCATATCAGCTGAAGGTAGATGCTGATGGGATTACGCTGACTGCTACGACAGATTTTGGGGCCATGCACGGCCTAGAGACCCTCCTCCAGTTATTGGAGGTGGATGCGGATGGCTATTACTTCCCAGCAGTTCAGATCGAAGATGAACCTCGGTTCCCATGGCGTGGACTGATGATCGATGTGGCGCGCCATTTTGAACCCATGCACGTCCTCAAGCGCAACTTGGACGCTATGGCTTCGGTCAAACTGAATGTTTTTCATTTCCACCTTACAGAAGATCAAGGGTGGAGATTTGAGAGTAAAAAATTCCCCAAACTCCATGAGATGGGTTCTGATGGCTTGTATTATACGCAGGACGAAATGCGGGACTTGGTGGCATATGCCGCAGATCGCGGCATTCGAGTGGTTCCTGAATTTGACGTGCCTGGGCATTCGACAGCCTTATTGGTGGGATATCCTGAACTGGCCAGCGCGCCAGGCCCCTACACCATCGAGCGCAAAGCGGGCATCATGGACCCTACGCTGAATCCTACCATTGATGCTACCTACGATCTGTTGGATACCTTATTCAAAGAAGTGACGGACATTTTTCCAGATGTCTACTTTCATATTGGCGGAGATGAAAATAATGGCAAACAATGGGATCAAAATGCTGATATTCAGGCATATATGAAGGCGAATAAGATCGCCGACAATCATGCCCTCCAGACGGAGTTTAACCGTCGTATCCTCAAGACGCTCACGTCCTACGGCAAGAAGATGATGGGCTGGGATGAGATTCTGCAACCTGATCTCCCCAAAGACGCAGTCATTCATAGCTGGCGTGGCAAGGAAGCCTTATATGCCGCCGCTAAAGACGGCTATCAAGCGGTCCTTTCTAACGGTTATTACATAGACCTCTGCAAGCCTACGGATCATCATTACCTCAATGATCCGCTTCCTGCAAGCATGACAGCAGACCTGACTGCGGATCAGAAGGCACGTATCCTGGGTGGCGAAGCTACCATGTGGGGAGAATTGGTGACCCCCCTGACCATGGATTCACGCATTTGGCCACGGACTGCGGCGATCGCAGAGCGTCTTTGGTCGCCTGAGTCAGTGAAGGATGTAGACGATATGTACCGTAGGTTGGGGGTGATCAGCCTTCAATTAGAAGAGCTAGGCTTGCTTCACATCGCATCGCGTGAGATGATCATGAGAAAGCTATGTCGGGGACCTCACACGGAACCACTGCGAGTATTGCTAGACGTAGTAGAACCCCTCAAAGGCTATGAGCGAAATCCTGCCAGCAAATTTTACAAAATGCTCTCTCCCATGAGTTTATTTGCTGATGCTGCAGGCCCAGATGCAGCAGGTGCAAGAATATTTCGCGCACAAGTTCAAGCCTATTTGGCAAATCCTACGCCTGAAAACAAAGCTGTGATCCGCGCTCAACTGCTTGCTTGGCGCGACAACCACGCCCAACTCAAGCCAATCATCGATCGGTCTCCGGTCCTCAAAGAGGTCGAGCAACTCTCCGCGAACCTGGCCCTGATTTCAGGCCTTTCGATAGCGGTCATGGACGAAGTGAGACCCTATGAAGACACCATGGATGCCGCTTTTGAAGCGGCTAAGGAACAAGGAGGCCGCACCGAACTCATGGTCGTAGATGCTATTCAGGAATTGATCAAGGAATAGCGTTCAAATGGTTCAATGAGGTTCAAGTGGTTCAAAACTAAATTACCCTAAACCCTAAACCCTAAACCCTAAACCCTAAACCCTAAACCTCCTCATGCCTACCCTCCTCATCATGGCAGCTGGCATCGGCAGCCGATACCAAGGCTTAAAGCAATTGGATACCTTTGGACCCAATGGAGAACCCTTATTTGCTTATGCCATGTATGATGCTTGGAAAGCGGGTTTTGACAAAGTGGTCTTTGTCATTCGCAGGGAAATTCGGGAAGAATTTGAGGAAAAAATCATCCTGCTGGTCAAGGGAAAAATGGCGGTTCAATTTGCCTATCAAGAATTGACCGATATTCCACCTGGGCTTTCTGTTCCTTTAGGGCGAAAAAAGCCTTGGGGGACTGGCCATGCCATCTGGGCGGCGCGTCACATCATTCATGAGCCTTTTGCGGTGATTAATGCTGATGACTTCTATGGACGAGGTGCTTATAAGGTAATGGCCGATTTTCTAGCTAAAAAAAGGCCGAATGATACGCATTATGCGATGGTCGGATACGAGCTTGCCAGGACCTTGTCGGAATATGGGACTGTCTCACGGGGGATTTGCGAAATAGGAGAGAAGAACATGCTGCGGTCGATCGTCGAACGAACCAAAATCATGCGAGAGGGAGATCATATCATGTATGAAGAAGCGGATGGCACAATGGGGATTTTGCCGCCTAAAAACCTGGTCTCTATGAATTTTTGGGGCTTTACTCCCAAAGTATTTGAAGAACTATCCCATATTTTTAGTAGTTTTCTTTCTCAAAATCATCTCACTCAACATGCAGAGCTGCATATACCTACAGCTATCAATACCATGTTGAATCAAGACCATGTAGGGGTGGATCTTGAAGTGTTAACCGCTGATACCCAATGGTTTGGGGTCACTTATCAGGCCGATAAAGAATTGGCGAAACGCCATCTCTTAAGGCTTATAGAAAAAGGAGAATATCCTTTTTTATTATGGTAAAGTGCCCTAATTGATCCATCTATTGGGTAAGCTTCAACTTGCTAACTTGTAATTTTCTATGGTAGTTGACCAGGTAATCCACGAATTTAGGCTCCCTTTCAGTCCTATGATCGTTAGTAATTTTGGATCGGGACATATCCATGATACCTTTTTACTTAAAGCAAAAGAAGGCCCCGAACATATCCTCCAACGCATCAACCACGAAGTATTCACAGCACCTCATGCCCTAGGTAAAAATATTTCCATTATCACGAATCACCTACGAAACGCTCTCCAAGCTGCTGAAATAGAGGAATGGGAGCGTCGGTGTATGAAAGTGATTCATACAAAAGATGGGTCGGCTGTTTTTCAGGCAGAAAATGGTAGCTTCTGGAGAATGTACGAATGTATTCCACGGGTGAAAAGTTTGGATTTTGTCACTCAGCCTGACCAAGCCTTTCAAGCAGCAAAGGCATATGGCCTGTTCCAACGCATGTTGATAGGCCTGTCTGTTGATACGCTCAAGCCTTCCATTCCTCGTTTTCATGATATCAATCTTCGTTATGACCAACTGGCCTTGGCTGTGCAGGATGGCCCTAAGGGTAGGTTTAACAAAGCTCGTCAAGCTTTGGACATCATCACATGGACCAAACGATTAGCAAGTCCTATCACCAAGGCATTGAATGCAGAGGTATTACCTATTCGTGTCACCCATAATGACACCAAACTGAACAATGTCTTATTAGATGAGACAACAGGCGTAGGTCTATGTGTGATAGACCTTGACACAGTCATGGGAGGGACGATTTTATATGACTTTGGCGATATGATTCGCACTTTCTGTTGTCCAGTCGAAGAGGATGAGGTGAAAATTGAATTGATACAATTCCAGCTAGATGTATTTGAAGCCATGACAAAAGGGTATCTTTCTGAGGCCAAAGCATTTTTGGTTCATGAGGAATATCGGCTCTTAGTGAGTAGTGGTCATTATATGACGCTGATTATGGCGATTCGATTTTTGACAGATTATTTAGCTGGAGACAAATATTATAAAATCGAATACCCCGAGCATAACCTCGATCGCTGCCGCAACCAATTGATGCTGCTCGAGCAACTATTGGAACACCAAGACCAGATGGAAATGGTCGTCAAGGGATTGATGTAAAGTAAACAGCCGCAAAAACAGAGATTCTCCATGTACACCTCAGAAGACCTCGCCCGTCTCCGCAACACTTATCGAGATGGCCTGCTATCAGATACGCTCCCCTTTTGGCTCGCCCACAGCATAGACCGAGAAGCAGGTGGATTCTTATTTTGCTTAGGGCAAAAGGGCGAAGTCCTCAGTACAGATAAGCCCATGTGGCTGCATGGGCGATTTGTATGGCTGCTTGCCACCTTATATACAGGGGTAGAACAAAAACCAGAGTGGTTGGCATGGGCGCGACATGGATTGGAATTCATGGAGAAATATGCCTTTGATGAGGATGGGCGGATGTTTTATTCCCTTACCCAAGATGGCAAGCCCCTTCGCAAGCGCCGCTATTTGTTCACGGAGAGTTTTGGAGTGGTGGCATATGCCGCCTATGCACGCGCCAGTGGAGACCAGAAAGCGGCACAACGCGCTTTGGCGCTCTTTCGCTTGATGCTTCATTACCACCAAACGCCTGGTCTACTGGAACCCAAAGGATTCCCTGAAACGCGCGAGACCAAAGGTCTTGCCATGCCCATGATCTTGATCGTGACTGCACAGGAGCTCAAGAAAGTCATAGACGACCCTATGTTGGATCAAGTCATTCAGGAAGCTATCGATGAAATATCTCGGGACTTCATGAAGGCAGAATTTAAGGCAGTATTAGAGTCAGTAGGGCCAGACGGTTCTTTTATGGACAATATGGAAGGCCGCTTGATCTGTCCTGGGCATTCTATTGAGGCGGCCTGGTTCATTTTGCATGAAGCGCGGCTTCGAGGCAAAGATCCTGCATTGATGGAAATCGGCTTGCAGATCCTTGACTGGTCTTGGGAATGGGGATGGGATGAGACGTATGGCGGAATCATCTATTACCGAGATGCGTGTGACTTGCCAAGTACGGAGTACTGGCATGACATGAAGTTTTGGTGGCCACAGAATGAAGCCATCATCGCCACCTTGCTCGCCTATCACCTGACAGGTGAGGAGAAATATGCCCGCTGGCACCAGATGGTCCATGAATGGGCATACGCCCATTTCCCTGACCCAACCCACGGTGAGTGGTTTGGGTACTTGCACCGCGACGGCCGCCTTTCAACTCCGCTGAAGGGGAATATGTGGAAAGGCCCTTTCCATTTGCCTCGCATGCAATGGTATTGCTGGAAGCTGCTGGAGGAGACCGTTCGCTGACGCTCACTGCGAGAACCGAGACCGTTCGTGTCTTCGACACTCACTGCGAGACTGCTCGGCTCGAAGACTCGCCTTCGCTGCGAGACAAGAGACATTTCTGGCTTGGCTTGCGGGTAGCCCCCTTGTGCGACGGCATGAAGGGCAGGAGAAGGAGGGCGGCCAGTGCGATGGGGGATGTTAATGTACAAGGCCGCTTCGGCCTTCAGCAGCCACCATGATAGCGCATGAGCTCAAAGGTGTGTTTTATTCGATCTCTAGATTTGGGGGTAAAAGTTGCGGTAAGTGCAAATTTTTATAAGATACCGCAGCGAATAAATTTTATATCTCGCGGCAAGTGTTTATTTTTACTAGATACCGCAAGAAATAACTTATTGAGACCCATTAACTCCTAATAAAATGGAACAGGTATTAATTGGCAGAGAAAAGGAGCAAATCATTCTAAAAGAAGCCTTACTGTCCAATCAGGCAGAGTTAGTATCTATTATTGGTAGACGTAGAGTAGGCAAAACTTTTTTGATACAATCTGTTTATCAGGATCGTATCGTTTTCGAGATGACAGGTATTCAACATGCGCCGCGTCAAGAGCAATTGCAAAATTTTGCCATACAACTGAATAAGCACGCGAAATCGGCTGTTCCGCTACCTTCTCCCAAAAACTGGTTGAATGCTTTTTTTCTTTTGTCGGAGTATTTAGAAAGTCGCCTTTCTACTCAAAAAATAGTGGTGTTCTTAGATGAACTTCCATGGATGGCTACTCGCAAATCTGGCTTTATCCGAGGGTTGAGTTGGTTTTGGAATAGTTGGGCAGTTAAAAAAAATATAGTTGTGGTCATTTGTGGGTCAGCCGCTTCTTGGATGATACAAAAAGTCGTAAGGGACAAAGGTGGTTTGCATAATAGAATCACCAAAAGAATTAACCTGGAAGCCCTCAACCTGGCAGAAACCGAACAGTTTCTCAAAACCCAAAGCCCCAATATTGATCATTATCAAATTTTGCAGATTTATATGGCAATGGGCGGTATTCCTCACTATCTAAAGGAGGTAAAGGCAGGCAAAAGTGCCATTCAAAATATTGATGAAATCTGCTTTTCAAACACTGGATTGCTACACGATGAATTTTCCCTATTGTACCCTGCATTATTCGACAACCCAGAAGAACACCTAAAAGTGGTGAGGGCATTAGCCACTAGTCGGCAAGGGTTGACTAGAAAGGTAATCGTAAAAAAAACCAACCTGCCAGATGGGGGCGGAACGACAAAAATCATTGAAGAATTGGTACATTCTGGTTTTGTTACGCCTTATTATTCTTTTGGAAAAAAGAAGCGTGAAATGTGTTATCGGCTTACGGATGAGTATACTTTATTTTATTTAAAGTTTATGGAAAAGAATAGGGCTGAAGGAGCAGGAACTTGGAAAAGACTCAGTCAAACGCAATCTTGGAAAAGTTGGAGTGGGTATGCCTTTGAAAACATTGGCTTAAAGCACATTCGCCAACTCAAAAAAGCCCTAGAGATAGGAGGGGTATATTCGGAAGCGTCTGTCTATGCCCATCAGGGAACAGATGAATTTTCTGGTTTTCAAATAGATTTATTGATTGACCGAAACGACCACGTCATTAATCTGTTTGAAATCAAATTTTATAATCAAAACTATATCATTACCAAAGCTTATACAGAGGAACTTCGATTAAAAATAGCTTCTTTTAAGGCCGCCACCCAAACAAAAAAGCAAGTTTTTCTGAACCTATTGACCACTTTCCCTTTGGTAGAGAATACGTATGCGACCAGTTTGGTTGACCAAGCTTTTACGATGGAGGTTCTGTTTGAATAACTGAGGAATGTGGGTGTTGGTAATGCGCTGGGGATGGTTTAACTGGACGGCATTGTCAGCAGTGTTTAGGAAGATTTCAAGCTATGGTGTATATTAGTGAAATACACGCCATATGGCGTATACACAAGCGTTGAACTAAACCGCCTCCGGCGGTAGTCCTTTCCCGCACAACTTTGGTTCTGGTTTTCTTGATTTCCTTGCCTTCAAAGGGATGACTTATCGTCTTTGTTTACGACTTCAGATAATTGATATTCAGG
>JAUIKF010000051.1 GCA_030430575.1 Bacteroidia bacterium
CCCATAGGGGGACGCTAATCCCGAAATCATTTGCAAAATAGTACAAACATAGACCCTTTCGACAACATGACAGGACAAAAGTGAGATAATATTGGCAACTTTGAGAGTTTATGAATTATTCAGGCTATATCAAGAGAAGACATCTTACAAAAGATTAAATTATGGTATAATGGGTATTCTTGGGGAGGTCCTAATCGGATGTATAACCCCTTTTCGATTCTCAACCTTTTTTTCCATAGCCAATTCTCCAATTTTTGGTGGGAGACTGGCACGCCTACATTTTTGATCAGACGCCTCCAACAGAAATTTGAATTCCATCTAGAGTCCTTTACTGGCGGGAGCGATCTTTTTGAAAGCTATACTTTGGACAGCCAAGACAATGCCTCCCTTCTCTTCCAGACAGGCTATCTGACGATCAAATCCGTCAATAAAGAATTGGGACTTTACACCCTGGGCTACCCCAATCGGGAGGTCAAAGACGCCATGTATCGTCACTTATTAGGCGCTTTTCGCCATACTACTACCACTCAGTCCCAAGCACTTTTTGCCTATATCAAACTCGCCTTGGATCGCAATGACCTGGCGGAAGTTGTGCAGCATATCAACACCCTTTTTTCTACGATCCCTCATCAGATTTTTATCCAAAACCGCGAGGCTTATTTTCATTCTATTCTGCACATTACCTTCCATGCTATTGGCTTATTTATTCAATCCGAAGTCAGTACCTCAAAAGGTCGGATAGACACTGTCTTACATACCAAAGACCGCATTTTTATTATTGAATTGAAGCTTGATGAAACGGCTTCATCGGCCTTGGATCAGATTCGTGAAAAACAGTATGGAAGCCCCTTTATGGACCAGGGAAAGGAAGTGGTTGCCGTAGGAATAAGCTTCAGTTCCGAAACAAGAGAGGTCGTGGAATGGGATGCACAACCGTATTAATTTTCCATTAAAAAATTCAGTTCTACTCACGCTTGCGACCCCTCGCCAACAACCACTGCCTACTTTCCAACGCCTCAGCCATCTTCACTTGCTCAATCAAAAGGTTCCACTTCCTAGCAGAAGCATTGGGCTGGTGGCGCAAATCAAATAGCTTATCACACAATCGAAAAAACTGGTTATAGGCTTTAAATTTATGGGCAGAGAGGCGGGCCTTCTTTCGATGAAGAAACAGAAGGTTGGCGTTGAGCAAAGCCGAAAAGAGTTCTGTATCTCCCATGTCAAAATAAACTTTTAGCAATAACACCCGCCGCCCAAACTCCGTCATCAGGTCGTTTCGCGCTTCTAGCAAGCATTTTGCGGCTGCGTCGTAGGCTTTTAGGTCGTAATGCAAGAAGGCTTGCGCCTGTTGGAAAGCCCCTTCACGCGCAGCGGCTTTCACCTGCTCATAGCGTTTTTCCGTGAAGGCTTTCACCCAGGAGCGAATTTCAGCTTGCTGATCGGGAGATTTCGCCGCATTGGCGAGAGCGAGGCCTACGTTGACAACGTTGAGGTAGTTTCCTACCTGGATAGAGCCGCCGGCGGTGAGGGCACCGTGGGCATCGGCCTCCTTATACCATCCAAAGATCTCCCCCAGGCGATCTTCCCCTTTTCGCCAACGGGCGATGAGGTAATTGATCAGGGCGGAATAGATGCCAGATGCCTCTTCAGGGGCGATCCGAGACGCATGCAGGTTCATCGCAACCTTCAGCGATTCATAATGCGCCAGTTCCCCTGTCTCCAGAAAACACCTCACCAAGTGGTAGTAGATCGCTATGACAGGGATGTCCAGTAGGGTAGGATGGGCTTGGGTATATTGGAGGATTTTGGATAAAAAGGGCACGTCGAAGGGGGTCCCCGCCAATTGGCTGCGGTTCAGGGCGACAAGCGCATAGCGCAAGTGGGCTGAAAGGGTGTATTTCAACAAACTTCCCAATGTCTGGTCCACGTTGAGGGCTTTCCCACGATCTCCGGTCAGCACCTTGTGCGTCATCCACAAATCTTCCAGTCCCAATTGGTGTAAAAACAGGTCGTGACTGCTCCCCGCTTCCTTTTCGCACAAAGCTTTTTCCCTTTTCCATCGCTTATCAAAATACCCCTCTGCCCCTTCACGATAACACAGGTTCTCAAGTAACTGGCTGACATACAGTTTTTTATCCTTCCTAAACTGCTCCTGCGCCCAGAAGGCATCTAGCAAGCCCTTGAGCTGCGTCATGAGGTTGCTGAGGTTGCTGCTTTTAGGGTCTTTATCAGGAAATATCAAGGGAAATATCCGTTCCAACCTGAGGGCTTCTAGCCGAGCGGTTGTCTTCTCTGGCGCTTCATTTAGGGGAATGGGAAATGCTGGTGCCACCAGATCAAAGAGTTCTCTCACCTTCAAACTCTTATTGTGATAAGGTGAATAGAGGAAGTCTCGAAATCGATCCCATTCGTCAGTAGATAGCGTATTGAGCAGTTGCCAGAGTTTGGATAAAGCCATGGGAGAAGTTTTGAGTTTTGAGTTTTGCGTTGCAGGAAATGGCCATTCTGATCTGCGAAAATCCCTTTATTCTGCAAAATAGGCATCCCTTATAATTAGGAAAACCAAATTCTTGTAATAAGATAAATGGCCTTTATTGTTTTTTAGAGCATACTTTTAGATAAAATAAGATAATTACACCCAAAAACCAATTTAAGAATTCAATAAAAATGAATTGCCAAGGCTGATGTGAAAGCAAGAGATTTGTAGAAAAGAAATAATGAATGCTAGTATCTATTCACTCATTCTATCATTCACTCATACAATCATTTCACCTAAAAGCCATTATGAAAACCTACACAGCATTTATCACTTGTATCCTCCTCGGAATCACCTTATTTGCCCAAAGCAGCAAGCTGCAATACAGCTTCAAAGGAAATGGTCACGCGGTGGCTACCAACATTATCCCCTTGACGGATCAAGGCTACCTCATGGTAGGCTCTTCGGGCAATGGCGATATCCCTACCTTCAGCGATATGCTGCTGATGAAGACAGATGCCAAGCTCGAACTCGAATGGAGCACCCGCTACAAAAGCTATTACACCAGCAAAAGCAATGGCTTTGCCTGCCCGCCCCAGGCTCACCTGGAATACGCCGCGAGCGCGGTAGAAGTCTCCGACGGCTACGTCCTGGTCGGCAGTCACGACCGCAAAGACGGCGCGCTATGTTCAGGGCCGAATACGCACTTATTGGCAGATTTTGATTTAGTCGTAATGAAAGTAGACAAAATGGGCCAGCCCGTCTGGACGCGCCGATTTGGCAATAACAGCGTGCAAATGGG
Organism: Bacteroidia bacterium; assembly: GCA_030430575.1. Taxonomy (GTDB): domain Bacteria; phylum Bacteroidota; class Bacteroidia; order J057; family J057; genus JAUIGE01. Next base: position 3,279 of record JAUIKF010000051.1, read on the forward strand.
CACCCATATTCAGCAAACCAGTGACGGTGGGTTCATCGTATCAGGTTTCGCCAATACAGGCGCCGTTCTCTCGGCTGCCCATCCCTTTCTCCTAAAGCTAGATGCCCAAGGGCAACCCGAGTGGTCCCGCATACAGACCAGTTTCAACTTTCAAGGCCTTGCAGCCTTGCTCGCGGCTGGTTCTTGGCGCTTCCCTATCATCGAACTCAAAGCAGGCGGCTACGCCTACCTCGCCAGTACAGGCAACGAGACATTTCTCGTTCGCCTCGATGCCCAAGGCAATACCCAATGGGCCAAGCGTTTCTTCCACAGTGATGTGACAGGTCACATCAATCAAAGCCCTGACTGGGCAGTAGGGGCAGCGTCTTACGCCTTTTTCCACTCCCTCGTCGAACTCCCCAACGGCCATATCACCTTCCTCGGCAACCTCTATTTTGCCCTGGCCATCGTCATCGACCCTAATCAGCCGCTGGGTACTTTCTTCGCCATGGGCGGATTGGTGGAAGTAGATCAAAATGGTCTTTATGTAAATGCTTCTGTCTTTTCGCACCCTACCGGCCACAGCCCGCCCCTAGACCTTGTCACAACCGATATGGAACTATTGCCCAATGGCAACCTGCTGATCGCAGGCTTGAACGAATACCGTTCCTTTGTCCTGGAGTACGATCACAGCGCCACGGCCATCAACGGCCACAGCCAGTGGGCCAAGTCTATCGATATTTATCATTTTAATGGAATTCCCTATGGCCACGATTTGCCCTCTGTCACCTACCGTAACGGCCAGGCCATCATGCTCTATGACAACTTCAAAGTAGGCGTCACGGCGCTGAACAGCCAAGTGGATTCTTGTGCACGGAACTGGGGCCCGATTCACTCCTTGCCTGTGGCTTCTTTTGCGATGCCTGATGTCACCATGCAGATGCGCTTCGATTCGACGATGGCCTTTGTGCCAAGAGATACGCTGGTATTGCTCACCGAACCTATTGACAGCCTTCAACGAGATTTAACCTGTGGTTCACAGGTCGCTCTTTCCATAGCCAACCTCCTGCAACGCCCTCGTCAGGAGGGAGGCTTTTTACTTGCCTCGCCCAATCCCTGGAACAGCGGAGAGCTCACGCTTCGCTTCGAAGCACCAGAAGCAAGTTCCTATCAGGCTACGATGATGGACCTTCAAGGCCGTACATGGACCCAGCAAACGGGCCGTGTCCTTGCGGGGGAGAACCGCTTGCGGTGGCAGGCGGATGTGCCTCGGGGTTTGTATATGATTCGAGTGGTGACTTCGAATGGGCAGTGGACTGCGAAGGTGGTGAGGAGGTGAAGAGAATGATAGAATGACAGAATGATAGAATGATAGAATGGGGGAATTATGTGCTGCTGTTGCAAAAAAACTTAGTTCTCTGACAATGTTAGTGGAGCTTCCACTTCGGCTTTCACATCTCCTGAACCCTACAGGCCCCCCTTCGGCAATCTCAGGGCAGGCTGCCTCTTCAAAGAGGACTTCTCACACGCTCTAGTTAGCGCGAAAACCCCTTTGAAGGGGTTGAGGCCTTGTGTGATCGGGGATGTGTATACCAGAAGCTACAAGCTTCCCACGGAATTTGTCAGAGATCCAGTCTCTTTTACTTCATTTCACTCCATCCCCTTCTTTCCTCAATTTCACTATAATTGGGGAACGAGAAAGCAAGTAGACCATAGCCTGGTCTATGCCATTCAAAATGGCTTTTCGTATGCCACCAAGATACAAGTGTTGGGAAATGCCCATAGCCGTTTCGCCGCTGCCTTGCGGCCCGAAATAGGGCTTCAGCCTTGGGCTTGGAGCTTCAAGGCGGTCCAGCAGCAAATTTGGGCACGCCTTCCGCTGCTGTTGTCTTATTACCCTACACCTACTTCCAGTATTACTTATAGCCCTACCCTTACCTTTTCTACCCCTGGCTATGAGTATCATAGGCTTTTTCCTGAAGCGGGATTCCAGCATGTGATTCAATCCCATGCCCTCAATTATCGGCGTGGGAAAAGGAATCAATGGATTCTTTCTTATGGACTGACGCGCACCAAGGACGAACCGATCAGCAACCAGTTTTCCTTTGGATACAGTTTCCGATTTGGGCGAAAAAAATAGCTAGGGATACTTCTCGTGAGATAAATGTCTCTCAAACTTACACATATGTCGCAGGTCTTCTGACTTGCGACATATGTGTAATACGTCGAGACATAGGTGATACCTGGCGCGTGGCGTTTTCCCAGACCTTTGGGACAACCATGGGAGATTATTGATTCATTGATTAACTGATTATTGATTGGAAGATGAAATGCACCACCTGTCAATAGATCATAAGTGCCATAATCAAGAATCTATCAATCACTCAATTACTAATTCCTAACCCTCACGCCAAAATGAAAACGCCTGTCTTAATCCTCCTTTTGCTGCTTTTGGCAGTTCCATCTACTTATTATGCGCATTCTGCTGATCCCTTTATTGACAAGATGATGTCAGATGCGATCGTGAAAAACGATGCCCTTGCAACTCAGGGCTTCCTTTCCAATGTCATCAGGGAGATAGTGCCCGAAGCAAAAACCGATGGACCCCAAACTCCTTCGAGACGCCCTGCCAGCGGCGTCCATGTGGCGCACTTTAGTTCGCCTTCCTGGGGGGAAGATACGCCACTCGCAGACACCGGTTGGTTCCTTTCCAAAGGCTTGCTCGTGCTTCTGTTTTTGTTCCAAATGCTCCTGATGTATAAATCCTTCGCAGGAAGCTAAGGAATCAATTTTGAGTCCACTCCAGAAAGTCAATTTTGACTTTTTCCTTGATTGCGACGGACTAAAGTCCAGTCGCAATAGTTCTTTGGCTATCATTTTATACTATTGCGGCTGGGTTGAAACCCGTCGCAATTAGGCAACCTCCTTTAAAAAAGAGGTTGATGAGTATGAATTAAAGGCAGAATATAAATTCGAATAGCTAATGCGAAAGCCCTTGAACGCCTTGATCCTTTGAACGTTTTGAATCTTCCCTGCCTTTAAAACTTCACCGTTTTCAGCAGTCGCTCTATCACCTGAAGGGTCGTGATCTCTTCAGCTTCTGCCTCATAATTGAGGAGGATGCGGTGGTTGAGGACATCGGGGGCGATAGCCTTGACATCTTCAGGAATAGCGTGGGCACGACCTTCAAGCAAGGCATGGGCTTTGGCGCCCAAGGTAAGGGCCAGAGTGGCCCGAGGGGAGGCCCCAAACTCAATGTAGTCTGCGACTTCTTTCATTCCATACTCCGCAGGCTCACGCGTCGCCAGGACAATATCGATGATATAGTCTTCCAATTTTTCCTTCAAGCTGACCTCATCAACTAGGGCGCGAATATCAAAAATGTCCTGTTTGGACAATACAGGCTTCACTTCGTGATGGGTTTTGGTGCGGGCCATGCGCTTCATGATGGCCTTCTCTTCGGCCTTGGTGGGGTAATCCACAAAGACTTTTAGCATGAACCGGTCTACCTGGGCTTCGGGCAAAGGGTAAGTCCCTTCCTGGTCTACTGGATTTTGAGTAGCGAGGACAAGGAAGGGTTCGTCCAGGGGAAATGTCTCTTCGCCGATGGTGACTTGGCGCTCTTGCATGGCTTCGAGCAAGGCACTCTGCACCTTGGCAGGGGAGCGGTTGATCTCGTCGGCGAGGACGATATGGGAAAAAACGGGGCCTTTTTTTACTTCAAAAGCGCCTTGCTTCTGGTTGTAAATCATGGTGCCGATGAGGTCGGCGGGAAGCAAGTCTGGCGTGAATTGTATCCACTTGAACTGTAAGTCAAGGGCTTGTGCCAAAGTATTGACCGTCAGGGTCTTGGCTAGGCCTGGAACGCCTTCCAGGAGGACGTGGCCATTGGTAAATAGGCCGATGAGCAATCGGCGTATCATGCTCCGCTGACCTACAACTACTTTGGCAATCTCTTCTTCTAGTTGCTGGATCAGTTTCCCTTTTTGTTCAATATGTGATGCTAGCTTGCTGTCCATATAGCCAAATGGCATTTTTGATGAATGGACAAATTACTAATTCTAAGGGAATAAGTGGTTTCATACAAAAAAATGAATATAAAAAACCGCCCGAGGGCGGTTAAAACTTGTAGGGACACGATATATCGTGCCCCTACACGCAAATTCTTCAAACTATTTTTTCATCACCTTCACCACACGCGACTCCGTCGCGGTTCTTACTTCCAGCAGGTAAACCCCTGCTGCGAGATCGCCTACTTCGAGCCTGCGTTCGATCTGGCCGTTAGCGTCCGCTTCGAAGCGGTTGATGATGAGGCGCTGCCCTATGGCATTGGTTAGCGAGAGCTGGATCTGCTCATACGCGGGAGCGTTCAATGCTACGTTCAACTGATCGTGAACGGGATTGGGAAAGGCATTTATCATTAATTCTTCTGCCATCATTTCATCCGCAAACCTTAGGGCTGATCCGTTGAGCGTAATATTGTCAAAGGTCGCCGTGCCATTCGTAGCTGAAGAGGTTGCAAACAGGGATAAAAACAGCGGTGAGGAAAGGGTGCTGGGATAAGAGCCTACTGACGTCCAGGAAGTACCATTTGCCGAAACATACCCTGTAACGATCGGCCCTAGGAGGTGAAGTCTTATGTAATAAGGCGTCGTGACAGCAGTACCAGAAGTGCCCAAAGTAAAAGCCCCTGCCGTTGCACGGTTGTTCACCGTAGGCACGCCCGAACCATTGAGGACAATGGATGTTTGAGCGGAATTGGTTGCGAGGCTCTGGCGAAACATGATACCCGCCTGGTCCGTGCTGGAGCTTCCCGTGTGGTTCACACGTGCACGGAGATCGATGCTTGTCAGACTAGTCGACTTCGTAATCCCGCAGAAGTTGTCATTATTGTTGAAAATACTCCCGCCATTGGTCTTGATGGTCAGCTTTTTAGTTGTGGCATCATAATTAATCACACACTGTGTGAGGGTGCCGATGGTATTGCTTGCCCAACCCGTAGGGGCTTGAGCAGTAGTCTCCACTTTAATGTTCATCGTACAGCTCCCCGTATTATTTTTCTTATCCTTAGCAGTCCATGTTACAGGTGTGGTACCAACAGGAAAGAAAGAGCCGGGCAAAGGGAAGCCAGTGATCACGAGATCTCCATAGGCGGTACAATTATCTGAAAGCATCGGATCAAAAACATGGCCTGTGACACCTGCCGCCACTTTGATGGTGGTGTCAGAGGGGCATTTAGCAAAAATAGGGGCTGTTTTGTCGCGGATACGGATATCATATGTGCAAGTGGCCGTATTGCCATTGCCATCTGTCACCGTCCAGGTGACTGCAGTTTTACCAAAGGGAAATACGGCGCCTCCCAGGCTGCTTTTGTTGTTGAAGTCATTCGTAATGGAGGCGACATGACAATTGTCTGCAATAGGCAGCGGATCAAGGTCTGTACCTACAGCTGTATGATTACAACTTGCAGGGTCTGCATTTTTTTTTCACGACGGCACTAGGGCAGGTGATGGTAGGAGGGGTAGCATCATTGGGAGCGGTAACGGTGACGTTAGCCATACAGTCATCCATTAGCCCTAAATTATCCGTGATGGTCAGGGTCACCCTTTTTGTCCCTATATCGCTACAGGTAAACATATTGGGGGCTACTACCAGGGAGCTAACCCCAGATAAAGCAGTACTGCCATCGTCTACATCACCTGCCAAAATGGTGGCATTCCCAATGGCATCTAGTGCCACCGTAATGTCCTTGCATTCGGCGACGGGAGGGGGAGGAACGATGCCTGATTTGTCATAAGACCCAATGTCATGAGGGCCTACCCGTATTTTTCCACAAATATCATCAAAAGGAACGGCTACTCCTACTGTTGAGCCATTATCCAGCGCATCACTACCAGCCTGAGGCGCTAGGAAGATATGCTCTCCACAGGTAGTTGGAGGGTCAAGCATGGGATCACTGAAATAAGTAGGCGGATTGGTGCATCCTGCACAACTCCTTATAAGGCTGCTAATAACTGCAGGGCCCGAGATGGCAATTCTAAGATCATTTCCCATAGTAGCTCCCGTATTATTAGCTACAATGGAATTATGGAGTCTGAGAAACCCGCGGCCATTAGCAATTCCAGCTCCTCGTTTCGTGCCTGGACCTGGCGCAAAAGAATTCTCGGTTATTGTACAATGGGTAAAGGTGGCTGATGCACTCTGTGCAGAGAATAATATTCCACCTCCATCGGTGGTAGAATTGAAATTCTTGGGAGCTATTCCCGTCACATTACGATAAACCGTGCAATTAGTCATGGTAATTATGGCACTTCGGGGGGTTAGGACCATCCCTCCGCCATTGCCACCAGATTGATTATAGGCAATGGTACAGTTGATAAAATGATACTGGGTGTTGGAAGAAAAACCCGTAATATAAATACCACCTCCATTAACAGAATTTTCACTTATGTCGCATTCATTATGATTTATTACACATTCGGTAAACGTTGTTGACCGAGTTGATGATAAATATATCCCTCCTGCTGAACTTAGGGCTTTATTATTTGTAATTGTCATTCGGGTGAATGACAAAGTTGAACTAGCAGAGACGATAAAAAGGCCTCCCCCGATCCGCTCACTCCATGTCGAACAGTAAAGTCTTCGAATGCTACCGTTAATAGGCCCTGATTTATGCTAAACACACGATCTGTGGCCATTCCTTCTGTAGGATGGGCCTGTACGATCGTGGTACTTTGCCCCTGCCCCCTGATGGTCAGGGATTTGTCTACGGTAATTCCCTGCTCAGTGTGGATGTTATCCGCCCCTCCTGTGATATCGATGATATCGCCATCTGTAGCAGCGGCGATAGCCGCAGTGATTGTCGCAAATGGACTTGGGCCATTGTCAACTCCGATATCGTCATCGACGATATGGGTGGTTTGAGCCGTGAGGCTTGCCATGCACAAGAGCATTGCGATGGCGAGGGAACTGAGTTTCAGAATAGGTCTGAGGTTTTTCATAGAAAATTAGGTGTTAAAATGTGGGTTAAAGAACGTCTAGGTGTTTAATGAGTGTTGGGGCTTAAAAAAGGTAACACTGTACGCTAGGTCAGACATGACCTTACTTCATAAGAACCTATACATACTTATTTTTCATAAAAATAAGCAGCGTAATGGATAAGGTGTGGATAGGCACATATTTAGGCGTAAAAGCACTCTCAATTTAACCAATTTTCCCTCCAAAAAACAACTCAAGGTCTCTCGCAATCAGACATAAATTCGTTAAATGGTAAATAATTTGAAACAAATATTCTTTATCCAAGCGAATGGTTTAGGTAAGTAAATAAAAATTCAGCCTAAAGCAGGGCAAGTAGTCTCCTATGTTTAGGAGACCAACTGTAGAGAGGAATCTTCCGGCTATACGCCAGTTTCACTGCTTCTCTTTATCAAGAATTCCTTACTTTTAAGCATTCATCAGGAATCCCTCCAAAAGGCACTGCTCACCATGTCATTTTACCCCCATAAATCCCATATTTCCCTTCGACTTCGCTCAGGGCAGGCCCTTCGACTCCGCTCAGGGCAGGCATTATTAATTCTTCATTTTTCATTCCTCATTCTCTGCTCCTGCCAACGGCCAACTCCAGCGCCTAGTGAGCTGTTTCTTCAACTGTTTGGGGACCAAACGCGGATGTATAGGAATGTGGAGTTGCGTATGCCGAGGGCAGAAATCCGCTCGGCAGAACCCCAGCCGCCCAAGCATGAAGACTTGCTGGGATTGTCGTATGAGTATGATCTTTCAGGGGAAAAAAAGCTGTTTGTAGAATATTATACAGGCCAGCCAACGGCTGGCTTGGCTGGGGATACGGTGACTTCGATCGTGTCAAATGTTTTGCTCCATGATCCCATTGAAGCAGCAGCCCTTTATCAAGAAATCCACCAACATTTCACCCAGACCTATGGTTTGGCACTAGGCCGCTATGGCGACGACGTCTGGCAAGGGGAACTCCCTACAGGCAAAATCGCCATTCACCTAAAACTCGACGACCAATTGCACGCCGTCACCCTTAATTTTATCGATCAATGAAAATCTATACGAAAAAAGGCGATACTGGGAAAACCTCTCTGCTAGGCGGTACCCGCGTTCCGAAATATGATTTGCGCATAGAAGCCTATGGTACAGTAGATGAACTAAATTCTTTCCTCGGGCTGCTCCACGATCAGCCCCTGCTCCAGCCCGCCTACGGCGCGCTCATTCAGCAAATCCAGTCCCACCTATTCACCATTGGCTCCATCCTCGCCAATGACCCTGAAAAGTCGAAGTTCAAGCTGCCTTCTATCACGGAGGCTGCGGTGAAGCAATTGGAGGATTCCATGGATGAGATGGAGGCGCAATTGCCTGCGCTGAAGACCTTCATCCTACCAGGCGGTCACCCCGCCAATTCTACTGCGCATATGGCGCGGAGCATTTGTCGCCGCGCGGAGCGCCGTGTGGTAGAGCTTCACGACCATAGCCCGCTGGATCCTGTGATCAGCGCCTATCTCAATCGGTTGTCCGATTGGTGTTTTATGCTGGCACGCATGGCGAGCCAGTTGGCGGGAACGGAAGAGGTTCCGTGGAAGGGGTGAGGTTCTAGGTTTTATGTTCTGGGTTCTAAGTTTTTATGAGATGTGTAGCGTTGGCGCCTTCAAGGTGAATTAGTTTTGCATGATGGTGGCTACAATAGTGTGTAATTCACGAAAGTCTTCCTTACTTTTTACAAATGGATCGATCCTCGTATCCCCCATATTCTGAATGCGATAGCCTGGGAGTTCTTCTTGAAAATAGAGCAATACCATTTGGTCGACTATGCGCTCTTTCAGGGCGTGAGGGACCTGGTACTGCTGGATAATGGAGGTTTCTATACCGATATGCACAATCTCGTGAATCAAGGTATAGAGCGGATTGTCGTATTGTTTAAATCGGCCATCAGGCGTCGTATAAATGAGAATGGACCCCTCATCTGGATCGTAGCTTCCCCCTGGCCCGTAGAGTGTCAGATTGACCTGATAGGTGTCAAATTGCTTGAAGCTCCAGTTCAACTGAGAGGTGTCGATCTGAGCAAATAGCTTATTCAATTGGGGAAGGGTTGAAGAAATCTGCTGATAGCCTTTTTGATAATCTTCCTTGTGGTATACGCTGTCGCGCATGTAAGCGCCTAGCGCTTCATAGTCAGCATCGGAGAGCCTGGCATCTCGGGCTTTTGCCTTGAGAGAATCTATCAATGGCCCTGGAGGCAAACTCACCTGGTAATTATTTGCTTCAAAAAACAAGGTGCCTTGAAGGGTTCGCCAGACATAGTCAGTCTCTGATTGAGGCGTGGGGATTTGAATGTGGATGCGTTGCTGTCCCTCCACTTCACAAGCGAAGAGGAAGCAGACAAGGTAGATTAACATGAAAAATCTCATCATTAAATTACAGATAATACTGATTCTCTATTTCAGTCGGAGGTGAGTATTATTTCCTAAACTTCCCCACAAAAGCAGGCAATCCAGGTTCAAATCCCAGTTTTTCATAAAAGGCCTCTTTCCCAGGCTGCGCCCCAAAATAGATGACTGTGTGTCCCAGCCGCTCCTTGATGCCTTCCATCAGTTTTTTCCCCAGCCATTGGCTTGGGAGATGTCGATGAACTCTTGGGGGGATAGCAGGTGGTCACTGCCTGGGCCAGAGTGGATATTTATCATATTTGATTAAGTTGACAGATTACTTCAAAACAGCCGAAACACACAAATTGATGTATTACCATACAATCAGCCACATCATTCCATTTATACCCAACAGCACTTTGTGCCTCTTCTGTTTCAGGTTTAGGAACCAATTTTATTTCTGGGATTTTCATATACGAACGATAAAATTCAGGTATGGTCAGTATTCATTTCATAATCTTCACAGTCTAATCGTAATTCATTATTTACCAGGATTTTATTAAGAAAGTTGCAATAGTGCATGTCTTCCTTTTTTGCATAAAACCGACACCCGAAACACGTCCGTTGCACATTCAACACACCGCTTTGATTGAGCTGGTAGATGAGTTCAGTGAGGGAGGAATAAAGGGCCTCACGCTGGGGAGAGGCCAAGTGGCCGAGGGCTTGGTCAAATGCGCTCGCATATCCATCCAAGTCTTGGAAAAGCACTTTCCCGGCCTCAGAAAGGTGCAGCGTATAACTTCTGCTATCTGAAGCGGAATAATCTTTTTCCACCAATCCCTTCTTGGCCAGCACCCGCACCGCGTCACTGATGGTAGGTTTGGTGACGTTGAATTCTTGGGCAAGATGACTGACGCTACACAAGGCAGGTTTATGGGTGGAGATAAATAAAAGGATCTGGATTTGAATGGGGCTGATGCCGTGGGTCTTTGCTTTGTCCCAAAGCAGTGCCTTAAAGGCCTCAGAGAGTCTTTCCAGTCCGTAGATGATCTTGGTGTTGAGTGGATTTTTCATAAAAAAGCCTGTAAAGCGTGATGCAATACAGGCCTAAGTTAGTATTCCTAACCAAGTGTTGGAAATATAGTTCTCTGACAAATTGTGTGGGCGATCTTTGATTCGCCTTTCTGAAACATCTCCGCGCACACAGGCCGCAACCTCTTCAAAGAGGTTTTCGCGCCTAACTTGGGCTTGTGCGAAGTCCTCTTGGAAGAGGAGCCTGTCCTGAGCCTAGTCGAAGGAGGGCCTGCGGGGTTCAGGAGATGTTTCAGGCGATAAGTGAGCTATCCACTAAAATTGGCAGAGAAATTCAACTTAGTATAAATTAGGAATCCTAACTACTTGCAATAAAAAAAACACTACCCCTTCACATCAGCCATCGAAGCCCCAAAATTCAGGTGAAGCACATTTCCTGAAGGCGTAAGCAATGCAGGCACGGAGGCTACACCTGCTTGTTCTGCTTCCGCAATCCGGTCTCTGGCTTCGCCCAGATGCACTACTTCGACCTGTGAAGGGTCGATGAGGGTGAGGATTTCCTGCTCGGCGCTTACACATACGGGGCATCCTGCGTGATAGAAAACTGACTTTGTCATGGTAAAAAAGAATTAAATGGTCTGGCAATATCGCCGAGACAAATATAGTAAGGAATCCTAACTAAATAAAAATTTCGGAGAAATTTTTATATGTTCCTACCTGATATTTCATGAAACAATCAACTCACAGATGGCTTCGCAGTGAGCGCCATTGGGCTTTCCTTGTGGATGTGAACTCGATATATAGATGATGTCGTTTATGATGAATTTCTGAGTTTGGTAATTTTTGCCCCATTGTTTTGTCGCTACTGTTTGGGGGGGCTTGCCACCATTTAGAAACTTTAAGAATGCCGGCTCCCATCCAGAAGTGAGAAATATGACACATTTAGGGGAAAGGGCGTTTATTTCCGCTAAAAGGATCTGTTGGCAATACCTCAATTGTGCTTCCTTTAGCTTTTGAGAAGGGTTTCCCTTTGGAGCACTGACCTTGTATAAATTGCTCCATGCGATAGTGGAAGGCCAATTTTTTTCAAAATCAAATGCAAGATCATGGCTGATTTCAGAAACTTCAGCTGTAACACTTTTTACTAACCGCCAAAATGCTGACCGTTTGGGATTATAACCATTATCTTTATCGATTCCCTCTGTGACCCAATTCATCTGGTCATCTCGATTGAATATTCGCTCATCTGACTCGCCAAATAAAACATTGACATCGCGCGAAGTAGTGACCCAGCCATTGGTCGCTTTTCCTATAAACATCAATCCCTCTTTTTCAGCTATTGGAAATAAATTCCCCCATTGGATACAAAATGGAACAATCGTTTCCGAAACGGGCATTGCCATTAACATGTGTTCATAAAGGGTAATGAGTTTTTCCTTGAGCATTGTTAGAGCTAATGGAAAATCACTATAAATTGTCCAACCCCCATATTCTTCACCAGAAGCCACTATGTCTCGTGCTTTCTGAAGGAGTCGATCACGGTCTTCAGAAGCCAATCCCTCAGAAATCAATTCTGGTACCTGAGTAATAAGCGAGCCCAGTAAATATGAGATAACTTCACGCTCCGCCTCATGAACAATTTGAAAATCTTTCTCCTGTTGAAGGCGAAATAAAAAGTCTGCAAAGACCCAAGCTTCATTGGGGCTGAGTTCTAGCGTTGGATTTTTTGTATTCATCATCCTTACTTAATTTGTTGATCAAGTTTCCCAGAAATAATTTGGTACGCTTGATGACCGTGAATTTAATACTTTTAGCCCATGAACCGATTTTTTCCCTTCCTTCTCCTTGGTTTCCTCCTCAACTTATCCCTCTACGCCCAACAAGCTTTTGTAGGGAAAATCGTCTACGAAGTAGAGGTCAATGCCTATTTTGACCAGCTCATTCCAGGCTATGAGAAAATCCCAACTTACTATGTATTGCATGTAGCAGAAGACCAGACAGTATGTTGGGAAGCAAAAGGGGCAGACAGCGTAACCACAGTCATGCGTATCATAGCGCATAAGGATTGGAACACTGTGCTTGTTATCAGTGATGCTATTCAAATCATCTATCACCTAACTGAGGAACAACAAGCTGAACTGAGAAGTGATTTGCAGGATATCCGAAAGGTAAATTTGGGGAATAAACGGGCCTTCCTATCTCACAAAAGCAAAAAGCAAAAAGTGGTTGTCAGGAACGGTGCAGAAGCCCAGACGCGATATTTCTATTTGACAAATGAATTGGAAATTTCCTTTCCCCAATCCATGTCATTCATGTGTTATTTCCAGTTTCTGTACTTAGATCATAAGGGAGTTCCCCTAAAATCAATCATTGGAGATGAAGACAATGGCATCATTCTCACTGCAATAGAAATCGTTCATGAAACGCCAGAATCGGCGATTTTTGACTTGCCAGCGGATTATGAGATGCAACCGGTGAAGGTAAATGTTCTTGGAAATTTTTTGAAGTAGTGTGAAATTTTGGCCCAAAAGAATCTACTTACATTTCTGATATGATCATATTCCATTGTTTTTTATGTTCATACTTCAAGGCAGAATCTGACTCCACTAAGTTGACATAGTTTTCAATGAACTCAGATGTATTGAGAAGCAATCGAAGATAATAGGTTAAGGAATGAACCAAACCATTGACGATTACGTGACATCCATGAATATTCTTGATTCTTTCAATTTCCTTGTCAATATTTTTAGACTCCTTCAGGTCAATATTGGCAGTTGAAAGTAGATAGTAGCGGTTTACCTGAGTTGTCTTGAATTTTTCAAAAGCATCTCTTACCAATTGTAAGGTAATTGGAATTCCATGTTTAACTTCAACTGCTTCATAAGATTTTCCTCTTTCGTCCACAATATCAATATCACCTATTCTTCCACTTCTGCTATCAGCAGAAGTATGGCTTTCGATTTGAAGGAGTTTTTTTCCAGTATATCTTTTTGCTTCAAGGATCATACATTGGTATACAGCATATAAAGCCAAAACAGGTAAACGAGATGCCCCTTCTGCTGAATATTTTGCATTAAAGTGCTTGGTGAGCAATTCTATAATGGTTCCTATAGGTAAATTTAGGGGTTTGGCCAGGTCAATTTCTTGACTATTTCTTTTGATAATGAGTCCTTGAAGCAGATAACTCAATCCCTCATCTAGGTCATCTCCATTTTGGATGAAATTAATGGTTTCAAGAAAAGCTTGTTTGAGAGCAGCAGGTCTTATCGCCCCAGAATAAGCCAAGTTGTAAGGCTTTTTTTGCTCTAACGAACGAGTTAGCCATCCGCTTTCAGCCATGGAAGGGAATTTAGCATCCTTCAGAAAAGGAGTAATATAATTTGTGTCGAACGTTCTTCCTGAATAGCCTCCAGGAATACTTGTTTGGTGATTGCGAATATCTTGTTCAGGATATAGGGTTTTATAAACAAAGCTTGTAAAAACTACGGCCAAAACCCCTTTGGAAGATTCTGATTTTGCTAAAATTAAATCAAGATTCTTAGTAGTGGCCTTAGGTAAATCTGATTTGATAAAATCATCAGAACCAACTAATTCCATTGCCTGAGCATAGAGATTGTTAAGAAATATTGCTGGCTCCACTTTAGGCTGTTGTTTTTAATAATTGCTTCTTTATTTGCTTAGCTACTTCTTTGATCATTGGAACAGCGACAGAATTTCCAATCTGTTTATATAGTTCTGAACGGTTACTAATAAGCCTAAACTTTTTAGGAAACCCCATTATTCTGTAGCATTCTTGGATAGTTAATTTTCTTACTTTATTCTCATGCCATATCCAAAATCTGCCTGAAGATTCTTGTGAAGGCAGCGCAGGGTGTACCCCTTCTGTAGAGTATATTCGATTAGGTTGTTTATGTACGCGTGATAGATGCTGAGTCCCAGGGCGTACACCTGCTTTTCTAATAGCTTTGTTCCTATATCCAGCAAAAATAAGTCCTGATTCTTGACGCTTCATTTCATCTAAAATCGTATAAGGTTCATTTAAGAACTCAAAGTCATTTTCCTTATCTAGAAAATCTTTTAGAATAGGTTTAGGTTGCTTATCAAGCTTTGAGAAGTCAAATTTATTCTTTTTATGTCCAATAATGATGATCCTTTCCCGGTTCTGGGGAACCCCAAAATCAGAAGCATTTAATACCTTTTTGGAGACAATGTAACCAAGTTCTTCTAAGTGCTGAACAATGGCAGAAAGTGTTCTTTTTTTGTCATGATAGACTAAGTGTTTAACATTTTCTAACAATATAACTTCTGGTTCGTGCGCTTCTATTATTTTAAATACATAATAAATTAATGTACCCCTAGTATCTTCAAAACCTTTCATTTTTCCTGAAATGCTAAATGGTTGGCAGGGAAAACCTGCACATAAGACATTGTGCTTAGGAACAATATTTAGGTTTATTTTTGTAATATCTCCAAATGGTACTTCTCCAAAATTCAATTCATAAGCCTTCTGGGCATGATAGTTAAACTCTGAGGAGAATACGCATTTTCCGCCTACTTCCTGCATAGGAATTCTAAATCCACCTATACCCGCAAAGAGATCGATAAAAGTGAATTCAGGATCCTGCGGCTCGGGAAATGGGATATCCCATTTAAGAGGTAGCATAGCCTGCAATTGAGGCTCTGATACCATCTTTAATTCACTACTTATTGTATCATAATATTTCTTTGCTCTTTTCTCAAAAGGTTGTGCAATTTCACTTGAATAATTCTGAAGATAATGGGTAAAAAATGCTAAATCTTCAGCATTTCCATTCATTTCCTCAAGATGTAAACCAGGTCTTAAAGATGAATATTTAAGCATTTTTTATAGGGTAATTTCTTTTAGTTAGTAAAAAACGATCTTTATTTTAGTAATATATCTATTAGTATTAGCATCAAGTTGGTATCTTACTAGATGTCACATTTTATCAAAATTATCAATCTTTTCTAAGAAAGTAAGATGAAGCAACGTAGTCTCGATAAGTCCAAAATTAGCATTTTAATTCAAAAACCCTCAAAATATTGCGTAAAATTTTAGCATTACATATGGCTTCTCAACATGTATAAGGATTATTACACTAACTTTCCACAAAACTTTTCCTCAATTGTGAAATTTTATCTAGACTTCACTCTTGTTGGTAGAATTTGATAATCATAGCAAATTTCACCCAACATATCCGGGCACCTTTTTCAACCTAATCCCATGTAAGCCATGCGCTTTTCTTCATTTATTATCACCCCCATTTTTCTCCTGCTCCTTCCCAGTCTATTTGCGGCTTCGCCCAAAGAAGTCAGTTCCAAAGCCAAGGAAGTCACCATCTTCCTCAACGGGGCACAAGTCACACGGACGGCCAATACTCCCATCTCTAGTGGTACCAGCACGCTTTTGTTCACCAAGCTTCCCGCGCGCCTGGACCCTGGCAGTGTCCAGGTCAAAGGCGAAGGGTCCTTCACGATCCTTTCCGTCACCCATCAGTTGAAGTACCCTGATGTAGTAGAAATTAAGGTGGTAGCCCCGCCAAAAGCAGAGATCGCTGCCCTTCAAGCGCAGCGCCAAAAGCTTCAAGATCAAATTTCGCTGGAACAAACGCTCTTAGCGATCTTCCAAAAGGAAGAAGCCCTCCTCAACGCCAACCAAAAGCTGACCACACCTACCACGGTGGCTACGCCAGCAGAGATCGCTGCCATGGCCGATCTTATCCGAGGACGCTACAAGGACATCTATCAGCAACAGTGGGATTCGGGCATCAAGATCCGCGATTGGCAGGCAAAAGTCGCTGAGATCGATCAGAAACTGGCTGCCCTCAATGCACCAGCCCAACCCCAAAAAGAAATCAAAGGCAAGGTCTACAGCGAGGTACTGGTGACGGTAACTTCCTCTTCCTCCCTTACAGGGCGATTTACCCTCACCTACCAGGTGCCTGGGGCGGGTTGGCTGCCAGCCTATGATCTACGGGTAAAAGATGTTGCCCATTCCATTAAGTTGAGCTATAAGGCCAATGTATTCCAAAGTTCAGGAGAAGATTGGAAAAATGTGAAATTGACTCTTTCCACAGGAAATCCCAATCAAAAAAGCACCAGCCCCGTCCTGAACCCTTGGTACCTCAACTATCAGCAAAATCAGCCTGTCTCAGGAAGAAATGGAGGAAAGAATCTCGGTGCTTATAATGCAAATGTCCGTACCATCCAGGGGCGCATCACGGATGCCAATTCAGGTGAGCCACTTATAGGTGCGGTAATCGTCATCAAGGGAACAACTGTGGGGGTCATGGCAGATGAGCGAGGGTACTATTCTCTTTCTGTACCGCCAGGAGGGACAAGCGTTCAAGTCAGTTATGTAGGGTATAAGAAAACAGAAATGGCTATCAGCAATACCACGATGAATATCCCTTTGGCTACGGATGTCATGACATTGGATGAAGTGGTGGTGACGGCCTATGAGACGGACGATGTATATGCAGCGGGGAGGGTCGCTGGGGTATCCAAAGCCAAACGACAGAAAAAGATGAAGGACGACTTCAATTCCGTCACTGGTACGACTATTCCTTTGATCATCAATCCCATTCAGAAAGCCACCAATATCGAGTTTGAAATTAAAGAAACGTATACGATTCCTAGCGATGGCAAAAGTTATGGAGTAGAAATGACTACTTATGACCTTGACGCAGAGTATGAGTATTACTGCGTGCCCAAATTGGACCTCAATGCCTACCTCACGGCCCGCATTGCGGGCTTTGAGTCGCTCAATCTGCTCGAAGCAGAAGCCAATCTCTTCTTCGAAGGCACCTTCCTTGGCAAGACCTTGCTTAACGTGCGCAGTACTTCTGACACCATGAACATAGGTCTCGGCCCCGACCGCAACATCGTCGTGACCCGCACGAAGCTCAAGGAATTCTCCAAACGTCAGTTTGTGGGGGGTAAGCGCAGCGAGACGCGCGCCTTTGACATCGAAGTGCGCAACCAGAAGCGCCAGCGTGTGCGTCTGATCGTCGAAGACCAGTTCCCCGTCTCCCAGAATGCGGAGATTGAGATCATACACCACAATTATAAGGGCGCGATCCTCGACGAAAATACCGGTATCCTACGCTGGACCTTTGACCTCAAAGGCGGAAAAAGCGATAAGGCCAACCTCAAGTACGAGGTGAAATTGCCGAAGAGTGCTTCGATTTCGCTGGAATAGGATAGGATTTATTGAACCATATAAGGCATTTAAGGGCATAGAAGGGAAGAATAAGCCACGGATTACACGAATTTGCACGGATTAAGAGAAAAATCTGTGAAAATCTGTGTAATCCGTGGTTCTCTTTTTCTTACATCTACGCTGTAAAGTACTGATAGTCAGTTCATACTTTCATTTTCATTTTCATTTTTATTTTCATTCTTTCCTCAAGCCGTAGCTTGATTCACGAAGCGGGAATCCCTAATTTAGCCTATAAGGAATAATTACTTCAAAAATCATCAATCCCTTCGGCAAGCTCAGGGCATGCCTTGTTCGATATTCTGCAATCAAAAAATATCCAAACAAGGCAAATGCCTTTCTGCTATCCCTAATTCATCAATCAATTATTAATCTCCTTATGAAATCCTGGTTTCTGCCCCTCCTCCTCATCGCAACGCTTTTTGTTGCCTGTGACCGCAATGCCGTCAAAGTGGTCAATTTTGAACCACAAGGCGAAGTGCAAGCTCTTCAATCCTTCAGCATTGAATTTGACAAAGACCTCGCGCCACTTGAACTGCAAGACCAGTGGTTGGACGACGAGTTTGTGGAATTTTCTCCAGCGATCCCCGGTCGCTTTAAGTGGCTGAATGGCCATTCCCTGATCTTCTCGCCTGATCAGGCGCTGATGCCGAGCCAGGACTATACGGCCAAAATCGACCGCAAGCGTGTGCTTTTTTCCCATAAAGGCAGCCTCAAATCGGCTACTTACAATTTCCATACGCCGCATTTCTCTGCGGTCAATTCAGATCTCTACTGGGAGCAAGTACCCCACGCAGATCATCGCTTGCGCGTCGTCGCCAACCTACACTTCAATTATGAAGTGGACCCCGTAAAGCTGATGACACACCTGGAGGTGAGTCACGAAGGTAAGCCAAGGGCAGATTTTGTGGTGCAAACAGAAGGCCCAGCAAAGGTGATCGCTGTGAGCCTGGGAGAAGTCCAGCAAACGGACCAGGAGCAGGCGTTTACAGTGAAATTAAAAAAAGGACTCACGCCTGTATTTGACCGAAATGCCTTGGTGAATGACCGAGAATTTTCGATGACGCTACCGCCGATTCAGCAGTTGGCGATCCTGGGCGTAAGTGCAGGCTTCAATGGGCAACAATCGTGGATTGAGATTAGCACTACCCAAGAAGTCGATAAGGACAAAGTTTCCCAATTTGTGGAGATCGAGCCTGCGGTACGTGGCCTGACCTATACGGTTCAGGAAAACCGCGTGCGTATAGAGGGAAATATCAAAGCAGGGAACGAAGTCACCTTGAAGGTCAAAAAAGGCCTTCCAGGCCTCTATGGGGGGACACTGGAAAACGAATATACACAGCGCGTAGCGATTGCAGACTTGGAGCCAAGCCTGGGATTTGCGGATAGAGGGATGTATTTGCTTAAAGGCGGGGAGCAAAACCTCAATCTGGAAGCAGTGAATGTAGAGAAAGCAGAGGTCACCGTACACGAAGTCTTTAAAAACAACCTGCTTTTCTTTTTTTACAACAATTATCAATACAACAACAACTACCACAATAGCCGATACAACAACTATGGCAGTGAGTATTATGTCAATTATTATGGCAAACAGTTGTATTCTAAGACGCTAGAGTTTGAGCCTGCCAAAAACAGCAAGCAGCTTCAGACCATCAACCTAGACGATGTCTTGGGTCAGCGGTTCAAAGGCATATACATCGTCACGGCGAATTCTCACCAAGACTACTGGCGGCGCGATGCGCGCCTGGTGGCTATCTCAGACATTGGTCTGATCGCCAAATACGCCGATGACGAGCTCCTTGTCTTCGCCAATTCCCTCAAAACCGCTGAGCCGATGGCTGGCGTCAAAGTTAAATTGATCTCCACCAATAACCAGCAGCTTTTTGAAGGCACCACGGATATCGGTGGGGTGGTCAAATTCAATAATATCCGTGATGAGATGGACGGCTTTCATCCCGCCCTCGTAATGGCGGAGATAGGAGATGACTTCAACTTCCTGGACGTGCGGTCGGCCTATGTGGAGACTTCTCGTTTCGATGTAGGGGGTAAATCACTTGGGCCAGATGGGTACCAATGTTTTCTCTACGGCGATAGAAACCTCTATCGTCCAGGCGAGAAAGTGCATCTTTCTGGCATCTTGCGTGACCGCAATATGGGCACCGTCAAAGGCTTGCCTGTTGTACTGAAGGTGGTGACTCCACGTGGCAAGGAGCTGAACTCGTTTCAGCAAGAGCTAAACGCCGAAGGCGCTTTTGAAGTGACGGTAGACTTGCCAGCCTTTGCAGAGACAGGTAGCTACCGGGCAGAGCTGATGACGGGAGATGACCAGTACTTGCGCTCGCTAAATTTCAGTGTAGAGGAATTTGTCCCTGACAAAATGCGCGTGATGCTTGACCCCGACCAGGAAGTGGTGGACATGGGCAAAAACTTCAGCATGGGCATTGATGCGCAATACTTCTTTGGTGCGCCTGCTGCCAATCACAAATACGAATGTGACATCCGGCTCCGCCATGCCAATTTTCACAGCAAAACCTATTCAGACTTTAATTTTAGCAATATCAGCGGCCAAAATTCCCCCCTCGATAATGTCTTTTTGCAAGGCGAATTGGATGAACAAGGCAAGGGGAATGTGAATATGACCGTTCCTGGGGATATAAAGTCTACAGGCTACTTGAAGGGGACTGCCCGTGTCAGTGTTTTTGATGCGACAGGTCGCACGGTGAATGAATATGCAGACTTTAAGGCCTATCCCAACAACTA
This sequence comes from Bacteroidia bacterium, assembly GCA_030430575.1. Classification (GTDB taxonomy): domain Bacteria; phylum Bacteroidota; class Bacteroidia; order J057; family J057; genus JAUIGE01. Next base: position 23,670 of record JAUIKF010000051.1, read on the forward strand.
TTTCTTGGGGATCAAAGCCAAAGGCTATTACTACCATGGACTCAATCAGGACATCAATTTTGACCTCGTGGCGGTCAATCCCAAAGATGAGGCCATCGGCAACTTCCAGGCAGAAGTGACCTTGGTCCGCCATGAGTGGCGCACCGTCCTCAGCCGCGCCAATAATGGCGGGCGCTACCGCTATATGTCGGAGCGGCACGCGATAGAGGAGTGGAAGAAGGAAGTGACCTTGGGGGCAAAACCTACCCCTTTCAGCCTGAAAGTAGATAAATCGGGACGATATGAACTACGGGTATCGCGCAAAGGCAGTGGAACTTACGTGTCTCAGCGCTTTTATGCCTACTACTACGGACGCTCCACGGCTAGCTCTTTTGAGATCGACAAAGAAGGCCGAGTAGAGATCATTTTGGATAAAGAAAAATATGCGCCGGGCGAAAAAGCACGTGTGCTGTTTGTAACGCCCTTCACGGGCAAGATGCTCGTGACAGTGGAGCGTGACCGCATATTGGATCACCGCTACATCGATGTGACGGAAAACTCTACCGAGATCATGCTCGATCTAGGCCGTGAGCATTTACCTAATGCCTATATTTCTGCCACCCTGTTCCGCCCCCACAACACGGACAATAACAGTCCCTTCCTCGTTGGACATGGCTATGCCCCTGTCATCGTGGAAGATGCTTCCAAGCAGTTGCCTGTGGAGATTCAGGCGCCTGCGGGGCCTGTGAAGCCTAGAACGGAGCAGACCATTACCATCAAAACCCTGCCCGAACAGAATATCCAGGTGACGCTGGCAGTAGTGGATGAAGGGATTTTGCAGATCAAAGATTTCAAAACGCCTGATCCGTTTGCGGATATGTACGCCAAGCGACGCTTGCAAGTGAGCAGTTACGACCTCTACGAGTACCTGTTGCCAGAAATAGCAGCGAGCAAGGTGGCTTCTTCTGCCGCTGGGGGTGACGAGCGCTCAGCCCGCCTCAGCCCCAATGACGCCAAGCGTTTCAAACTGCTCGCCAAGTGGAGTGGCATCCGCCGCACCGACGCCAAAGGCGAAGTCAAAGTGACCCTCGATATCCCGCAGTTCAATGGCGAAGTACGCATGATGGCAGTTGCTTATCAAGCAGATCGTTTTGGCTCAGCAGAACTTCCGTTGAAGATCGCCGATGACATTATCCTACAACCTTCTGTGCCGCGCTTCCTCTCTGTCAGAGACTCGGTCGTGATCCCCGTGACGGTGATGAACTCTACTGAGAAATCAGGGAAAGTGACTGTGAAACTTGACCTCGAAGGTCCGCTCAAAAATAATGCGCGCCAAGAGCAGTCCGTGAACCTGGGACCTAAAGGCACAGGGCAGGTCGTCTTTGCTGTGGAGGCTTCCAATGCGGTGGGTAAGGGCAAAATGCGCTTTACGACGACAGGGATGGATAAAGTGGAGGAGGAAATTGAGATTGGCGTTCGCCCAATATCGCCGCTGGTCGTAGACAGCGATGGTGGGACGATCAAGGCGGGAGAGACGCGGACGGTCCGGATTCCCAAAGATTATATCAAAGGCACACAGCATAGCGGCATTACCATTACAGACTTTCCTGCGCAGGACTTCTCACGGCATCTGCGCTACCTTGTAGGCTATCCGCACGGCTGCGTGGAGCAGACGACTTCTAAGCTATTTCCACAGCTTTACTTCAGCGAATTAGCTGCTCAGATCGCGCCAGAGCGATTTGTGGACGGGAATCCCGTCTACTATGTGAAGCAGGGCATCCTGAAATTGCAGGGCATGATCCGCTATGACGGGGCTTTCACCTACTGGCCAGGAGGGCGTGAGGTCAACTGGTGGGGCGCTGCTTATGCGACACATTTTTTGCTGGAAGCCAAGAAAAAAGGCTATCAGGTGAACGAGAATTTGCTGGAAAAAGCCTTGGATTATCTCGCCAAAAGCGTAGCAGGGCGTCAGACTTTCCAGTATGCTTCTTATAAGGGAGGAGGGAGAAGGACGCGGACGATAGCTCGTAAAGAGATTATTTACAGCCTGTATGTCATGGCGTTGGCAGGGGAACCAGATATTTCCCTGATGAACTATTACCGGGCCAATACGCACTTGCTCAGTGGCGATTGCCGCTACTTATTGGCGGGTGCTTTTGCCCAGGCCAAGAACTGGCGCGCCTTTAACGAATTGCTGCCCAAAAGCTTTGAGGCAGAGACGACAGACCGCCAAATGGGTTATACCTTTGACTCTAATGTCCGGGCCAATGCGTTGATGCTCAATGTATTGCTGGATGTAGACCCCAATAATTCGCAGATCTCTATGATCGCTCGTTACCTGAGCAAGAATTCCGCATATATCTGGAATACCCAAGATCGGGCCTGGACCTTCCTGGCCCTCGGCAAGCTAGCCAAGCGTTCCGTCAGCACCAAGGCGTCTGTGGAGATTCAGGTAGGCGGAAAAACGGTTCACACCATCACCAACAATAGCGGAAGCTATTTCTCTGATGATCTAAACGGACAAGAAGTAACGCTGAAAGCGACAGGAACAGGGGAGCTGTTTTACTACTGGAATACAGAAGGCATCAAGGTCAATGGGGTGACCAAGGAAGAAGATGTTGGCTTACAGGCACGTCGCTACTATTACGACCGCTTTGGCAATCAACTCAATTCAAACCGCTTCCGCCAAGGCGACTTGATCGTCTGCCAATTGAGCCTCAAGGGAGGTCCCCAGCGCGTCGAAAATGTGGCCATCTCCGACCTCATCCCTTCGGGATTTGAGATCGAAAATCCACGCCTGACGCCATCTGCGGACCTTTCCTGGATCGAATCCCGCAAAAATCGCTACACGCCAGATTACCTCGATGTGCGAGACGATCGCCTCTTATTATTCCTCAACATCGGTGCCTTTCAACAACGGGATTATTATTACCTGCTCAGGGTTGTGAATACGGGGACCTTTGAATTGCCAGCGCTAGGCGCAGAGGCGATGTATGATCCCGACTATCGGTCGTATCATGGTGGCGGTAGGGTAGTGGTGGGGAATTAAGAATGAAAAATTAAGAATGAAGCATTTCCACGTTGTGGGGCTTCATTCTTCATTGGTGAAAATGCGATTGAGGATTTTTGAAAGGAGATGTTTCAAAACATATTGTCGAAAGGCAAGGAATTCCTTTTTCTCATTATAGGCTTTTTCTGAAAAATCTCTAATGAGTTGCCGAATGACTTTCTCATCTTCTTCTTGAGATGAGGAGGTTAGTTTTTTTGCATTCGCAATCTTTTCTACTTCGTCAATAATTTCTTTCCGCTGTTCGCGGAGAAATTGCCTGTCAAGTCCACAAATTCTAATGGTGTCTTTCCCTTTTTGTGTGACAGCCCCCATCTTCCCATTTACTGTAAATTTCCAGTGATCTTCTGGATTTTCTAATTCAGGATGAATCAAAGAAGGTAGCTCATGTTGATAAGCAATAGTCGAAGCCAATCGATTTATTTCAGATAGGTTTTTTAGATCAAAAGTGGCTTTGGGACCCAATATTTCAAACTGACCCTTTTTGTAATCTTGGTTACAGGTAGGGCATGAAAAAAGCAGATTATCCCAAGAATAGGCTAGCCATGGATATTTGCTTGTAGGCCTGAAATGTTCGACATCCCATCGCTCAACTTTTCTTTCACAATAACAGCATTTGGAATGGTAGAGCCTTTCAAGAGTATCTTTAATATCTTTCTTTTTGTAAGAATCCTTGTATTTCTTGTCTTTAGGAAAATATTCTTTTTCAATTACGTCAACTCTTTTCCTTTGAGTTATTTTGCTAATATTTGGACAAGGATCGTCCTCGGGGCTTTGGGGAACGCAAAGTGAAGGAGGCATCTCCACCTTGCTTTTGTCGACATGTCTCATGATTATTCTGTCCGATATTGGGCTACAGCGTCTGCCACCATTTTGTCAATTTGGTCTTTGCTAATATAAACTTTTCCAGAAGCTTTGATTGCTGCTACTTGCTTTTCAATCTCTTGGTGGATTTTGTGATATAGGAAAGTATCGCTTTGATAATCTTCGCTTGCCTCTCGCATGGTGGCACTCGGGAGGTCAAATAAGGGAGATGTAATAATGCCATTGGCCATTAGATCTGATATTTCTCCTTGCCCATAAGGCTCTGAGATACTTGTAACCCCATTTTCCTTATACAATCGGTAAAAGACAGCATCTTTTGATGCGCCCATTACGAGTACTGGACTGTGTGTTGTAAAGAAAAACTGAATCTTAGGAAACCATTTCCGGAGTTTTGAGACAATTTGAATTTCCCATTTGGGATGAAGGTGAAGCCCTACTTCATCTACCAAAACGATGGCCTCAAAATCTTTGGTTTCTGTTACTTCAGGCTGATTTTTGGAAAGGCGTGCCAAAAGGTCTGAAACCCAAATCAAGACACTTCGGTAACCTTCGGCGAGGTGGTTGAAGTCTAACAATTGGTATCCCCTTTCTCTGAATTCTAAATCTCCATTTGTATTAAAGTTAATGATTACGTTATTATCTAAAATGTCTTCCAATAATGTTTTAGCTATTTCAAAAGTCATTTTTCCTCCAAATTCTTCCTTCAGTCGGACTTCTTTTAACCAAGTTATTGGATTTATGAGGGCTTCATCATGAGTGAAAAGCGTCATATATCCCTCGGAGTCAGCTTCTTCCAAGGAGTTAATTTGACCTCTATTCACACCGTAGGCATAAACATTTTGAGGATAAAGGTCGCTGTTAAAGAAAAAGGCTCTTTTTCTATGATCTTCTGCATTTAAAGGGGTCTTATGTGGTTTCCGGTTTCTTCTAATATGATTCCAAAGCAGACGATTGGGAATGCTGTTTTTTTTATGCTCACTTTTCCAGGTAATATATGCTCCTTTCAAAGCTAACAGGATAGCCTGGAGTAAAATCGTTTTTCCATCTCCGTTTTCTCCTAAAAAATAAACCTCCTTTTGTTTGGCCAGATTGTCGAGATGGATTTCTCCTAAACAAAGGAAATTAGGAATAGACAATTTGTTCAAATATCCTGAAGGTGTTGGTCCCAAATTGGGAGGAGCATTGTAAGTATATTTCTCAATATTTTCCATAATCATCTCTTCTTCTACCAAATTACACATTCTCTACTAAATCAACTAATTCCCACAAAACTTATGAGTAGCCAAGTATGATTTTTAAATCAGCAATAGCAAAACACCTTCTCTGGGGAAGGTGGATTAACCAATAATAGCCCTACCCCTTCTCCACCTCAACTCCATCTATCCAGAAGGTGCCTGGCTGTAGAATAGATAATTCCATCCGCAAATGCTTGCCTTTGGGGATTTCAATGAGGTATTCATGAAAGGTCCAATCTGCTGATGGGGCATCACTTTCCACCAACACCTTCATCTCTCCCTTCTTGGGGGAAACGCCACCCGCACGTATCCGAAAAGTAGTGCCCTGATTTTTTGTCCAAAAACTGAGTTTATACGTGCCTGGCCCTTCGAATGGGCCCACTTCGAAGAACTCATTGGTGAAGCCTGGAGATTTCCAGCCGCCATGGGCAGTGCATTCCTTTACGTCAAACCTGAGGGACTGGCGCCCCTCTTTATATTCCACGTCATCTAACTCAAGGGTGAAATCGGCATCGGGAACGGTTTGTGGAGTATACAGGAGCCAATTTACGGGCAGCCCATTTTTTACGACTTCAAATCCGCCGTTTAAGCCAGCTGAAACTTCCGTTTCCTTTTCGTTCATTTGACCACATCCTGTTAGCATCCATATGAGTCCTAGGAAGACCAAGCTGCTACTTTTGATCATCATTCTATGTTTTTTCATGATGGGTAATTTTGGGTGAATCATTTCCTTAAATCGATAGCCAAAATTACGTCACATGAAATTCATAGTTGGTTAACCTGAGTTAAGAAAAACCCTTGGTAAATCGCCTCCTGATCCGACTGAGGGAGGGCGGTTTGACGCCTACATAAGAAGCGATGAGGTATTGGGGGATTCGTTGGGTGAGGTCTGAATAGTGTTCAACAAAACGCTGATACCGCTCTTCATGCGTTTGCATGTAGATGGAGAGGAGTTGGTTCACCATCACGTCAAAGCGATGCTCGATGATGCGGCGGCCTATGAGGTTGCCATGTGGGGTGGTGTTAAAGATGGTTTGCACATCTTCATAATTGATCACCAGCAATTCGCAGTCTTCTACTGCCTGGATGTTCTGAATAGATGGCTTCTTTTGATCAAAACTCTGATAGTCGGCGATGAATTCCCCTTCTTTGGTAAACTCAAAGGTTGATTCTTCCTCATCTTTCCATACAAAATACCTTACCAGGCCTTTTTGGAGAAATCCGATATGGGTGTTGATTTTGCCTGCTTGTAGGAAAAAAGCGCCCTTGGCAAGGGAAACAGGGTGAAAGCTGTCTTTTATCAGTGCTTCTTCCCGCTCATCTACCTCAGCTAGTTGCCTGAATAATTGTAATAAGGTGGCGTGCATAATACTTGGTAATTGGCACCTGTAAAACGGAGTGAATGGTCGAATTTACGCATCATTACAATAAACATAAATAATCATTAATGCTTTTCATAATAAATATAAATAAAAATTTATGATAAATTTTGCAGAGATTTGTGCCAACTAAAAATAACCACTAATCTTAATTAGAACATGGAAACGAATGTAATCAACCAAGATATCAATGTAGGAAATGTAGCTAAAGCTGTCAAAGTGGCTGTGGCGAAGGGAGATGGTATCGGCCCTGAGATCATGGACGCTACCCTGAAAATTCTCCAGGCTGCAGGCGCGCAAATTGAGCCAGAGTTCATCGAGCTTGGAGAGCAGGTGTACCTTTCAGGGAACACGGCTGGCATCGAGCAGGAAGCGTGGGACACGATTAATCGCAATAAACTTATTCTCAAAGCCCCCATTACCACGCCTCAAGGCAAGGGATATAAGAGCCTAAATGTGACATTGCGCAAGTCACTGGGATTATTTGCTAATGTACGCCCTGTCACGGCTTTGCATCCCTATATTCAAACCCATTTTCCCCAGATGGATGTGGTCGTGGTGCGGGAAAATGAGGAAGATTTGTATGCTGGAATAGAGCACCAGCAGACACAAGATGTCGTTCAATGCCTCAAACTGATTACCCGTCCTGGGTGTGAAAGGATCATCCGCTATGCCTTTGAATATGCACAAGCATACGGAAGAAAGAAAGTCACTTGCATGGTGAAGGATAATATCATGAAATTGACAGATGGCCTTTTCCATCAGGTGTTTGATGAAATCTCAGCGGAATATCCAGAAATCATCAGCGATACACAGATTATCGATATTGGGGCTGCCCGCCTCGCAGCTCGTCCACAAAACTACGATGTGATTGTTACTTCCAATCTGTACGGCGATATCATCTCAGATATTGTCGCGGAGATTGCAGGCTCTGTAGGCATGGCAGGCTCAGCCAACTTAGGCACCAATGTAGCCATGTTTGAAGCAATCCACGGCTCCGCGCCTGACATCGCTGGGCAAAATATTGCGAATCCGTCTGGGCTGCTCAATGCAGCTATTGGGATGCTCGCTCATATTGGGCAGACTACAGTTGCAGATAATATTAAGAATGCTTGGCTATCGACGCTTGAGCAAGGCTATCATACAGCAGATATATACAAGGAAGGAATCAGTCAGCAAAAGGTATCCACCAGCGAATTTGCCGATGCAGTGATAGCCAGATTGGGAGAGCGTCCCAAGATACTTCCAGCTAGCAACCTCGCTGCGGGGGCAGGCACGATCAAGATTCCCACTTATCAGCGAAAAAATGAGCAGAAGGAGTTGGTAGGGGTTGATATATTTATTGATTGGAAAGGATCGGATCCACAAGATCTTGGAGATCGTTTGGCGAGCATAGACTCGTTTAACCTAAAATTGAAAATGATCACTAATCGCGGGGTCAAAGTATATCCTTCGGGCTTAAAGGAGACCTATTGTACGGATCACTGGCGATGCCGATTTGTCGCAAGCGATGCCAAGATCCAAGGCGGAAACCCTGTGTATCATCCTGTGGATTATGAGCAGGTAGTAGCATTATTGTCTAAGCTCCACCATGTCGGTTTTGATGTAATTAAGACAGAAAATCTCTATGAATTTAACGGGCGAAGAGGATTCTCATTGGGACAGGGAGAATAATCCCTGTTCCCAATTACCGTGAAAAACAAATATTTTGGGTTGGATTAGCAGAGCTTTCATTGAGGGTTTGGTGCGCAGCCAAATACTCTTTGAGAGCTTTATTTTTTTGAGGGGAAGTGTGAACAGCGTTATTATACCTTAGACCGCATAGATAACCTGTTTTAAGAAGCCTACAAATACCCACAACAAAGTTGTCATAAGTAGCTCGCGAAGGATCTTATAACTCGCGTTTCGGCCATTTTTAAAGTGAACTTGTGAATTGCAACTTATTATCATGTGCAAAAAATTTCTATACCTTCTCATTACAACAAAGTTGTCATTTCGACCAACGGGAGAAATCTAACAAGCCCTTTCGAGTAGTTATTCCCAGGCTTCTAGACCACATTGTTAGATTTCTCCTCCCTTCGCAAAGCCTCAGGTCGTCGAAATGACAACGGGGTTGTTGCGATAATAACTTTTTACACAAAAAGTTAATTCATATTTACAAAAAAAATCACCGAAACGTGAGTTACAAGGCTCATATTCAGCGAATTAAAGGTAGTAAGATTCTTCACTCCCCTTCGGCAAGCTCAGGGCGGGCTGTTCAGAATGCATGTCCTGAGCGGAGCCGAAGGGACACCTTCGGTGTTCTGTTTCAAAGGCGGTTATTCATCAGGTCTAAGGTATAAAAACAGCTCTGTATAGAAAAATATTGATGCTCAGTACTTCCCCCTGAATAAATCAAACAGTTATTCTACCGAAAAGCGAATCCTATATGTGCCTACATCAGCTATCAACTTCAGGATGTATAGGCCAGCACTAAGCGACTTCGTATCTACCCTGAAATGATCCGTCCCTGGCAAAGGCTGAGAGATAAGCAGCCTGCCTTGTAAGTCATAAATATGGCACTGCCCTCTAGGCTTCAGCGTGCCTAGGTCGACATGGAGTATTTCGTGGGCAGGATTAGGCCAAATAACCACCTGCTGTGCAAGCAGATGATCCTCCAGCCCCACTAACATGACTGAACGGCAACTGGAAGTGTCTGAACACCCATCTTGGGTAATGTGTAGTGCATAGGAACCACTGCTCGTAGGGGTAAAGTCTTGCTGCGTGGCACCTGGAATAGGCTGGTTCCCATTTTGACAATCCAGCCATTGGTAGATCGCACCTCCCACATTGGCACTCAACATATTCCCCGAAATCGTCACGGAGGTATCTGCATTGGTTATCGTCAGGTTAATAGTTAAGAGGCTATCGCAGCCTGCAGTGGTAGAAATAGTATCTTGATACATCCCAGAGGTCGTCCAGGTATATAGTCCACTCGGGGAGGTAAAGCTGCCACAAGCTGTTTCGTTTACGCTGGCGGTAGCATTTGTATTGACGGTGAGGTCAATCGTGAGGATGCTGTCACAGCCTACGGCGTTGGAAAGCGTGTCCTGATAGGTGCCAGTTGCGGTCCAAACGTAATTGCCACTGGGAGAAGTATATGCATTGCAAACGGTATCTTGGATACTAGCGATGCTACTATTGGTGACGGTCAGGTTTACGGTGATGATGCTGTCGCAGCCTGCGGCGTTGAGTATGGTATCCTGATAGGTGCCAGAGGTCGTCCAGGTATAATTTCCGCTAGGGGATGTGTAAGCATCACAAGCGGATTCCTGTATTGTCTCGGTAGTACCGTTGTTAATGGTAAGGCTCACCGTGATGACACTGTCACAGCCGTTGGCATTAGGGATGGTGTCCTGGAAAAAGCCTGAAGTGGTCCAGATATGGTTTCCGCTGGGCGAGGTGTAAGCATTACAAGCGGTTTCAGCAATAAGTCCTTGGGTGTTGTTATTGACCGTCAGGTTCACGGTGATGATGCTGTCACAGGAAGCAGCATTGGAAATCGTGTCTTGGTAGGTGTTAGAACTGGTCCACACATATTTGCCACTGGGCGAGACGAAGCTTTCGCAAGCTACAGGATTGATCGTAGCGGTGGTGGTCGCACAGGACGATTCTCCTATCAAGACAAGGTTGTCCACCATCCAACTGTCCGAAGAACTGCTAGAGCGTGGCGTGATTCGGATGCTGAGCTGAGTAATACTTCCAGGAAATACCATTTCCACTGTTCCTAGACCTGCTTGCAACTGAAGTCCAGAATTCGTTGGTTGAAAAACCTGTTCTGTAGCGGGGAGATAGTAAGCTTTGGCCGTGCTGGCAGCACTGTAGGGCCACGTGCAGTTATTACTGACTGCTCCTCTTACGCGAATCCGATTGACCCAACTGGTGCCATTATTTAGGGAATATGCCACCAATACATAATCCAAGTGGTCTGGGCCACCGCTACTGGAGCTATTCAAATTCATCGCTGCCAGGCGAAAGCGTACGCGGATAGAATCGTAGTTGCTAGGGATGGATTGATTGGCAAATGTTACGGGATTGCCACTACTGACCGTTCTCACATGCCATGCGCGAGAACCCCCTATCCCGATAGGGCTGCTGGGAGGACCCTGACTGGCAGTGGTAAAGCCACTGAGGAAGGCATTGGGCGTACCGGTATACGTCCATACAGGTGCCTGAGGCATCGTTTCAAAATCTTGGAAGGCCAAGGTGTCGACCTGTTGTGCGGTGAGGGTAAAGGGGTTTAAACATACCCCAAAGATGACCAGCGCAAGCAAACGGGAGTAGGAGAATTTTTTCATATTAGGAGGGAAGTTAGTGAATGTTCGCGAAAAATAAAGACTGAGGGACGCGGATTACTCCAAAGATCCAGCCCCACCGTCCGGAAATCCGCGCCTCAGCATAACCGATAACTACTTAGTGCTGAAAGCACTGGCTTTTTCACCAAATCGATCAATTGACCATCGCCAATCCTTCTGTGATAAGAGCTGCTAGTGAAGGCTTTTTTTCTACCAAATCCAGCAAATACACATGTACTTGTTGCTTCAATGGCCCATCACTTGCCAGCTCATAAATCTCTAGCGGAAGGAGCCAATCACCTGGATAGTCTGCTAGTATTAATTCAAATACTTCTGCTAGTTTCGCATCCTTCTTTCCCCCTTTTTCCCTCATATCTCTCACAATTTGATATTGAGCTTCAAGTCTTTCTATTGCAGGTGATTTGGTCGGTTTAATGGTCAAGACTTGAGAGACTTCATATAGGTTGGGAAAAGAATTGGGGTCCGCCGCGCCTGCAAAGGCAGAGATGATGTCTGTACCAACTACCATATTGTAAATGCCCATTTCGGGTCGGTAAAGGATTTCGTTTTGATAGCTGATCGTACAATCACTTAACTGAATCAGCATGAGTTTGCCTTGCACATTTCTGATGCCTGTGACGTTCATGCCTTCTACTTTGACCCCACTCGCAAATTCAAAAGATAGCCATTTGCCATCGTAGAAGTTGTAGGCTTTCAGGTCCAACGGTCCCATGTCTTCAATGGCCAAACTGATGTTCTTCAATTTCCCCAAAGGAGAGCTAAACCCATGGGGGTGCTCATCGATTCCATGGCCTATCAGCTCCTTTTCCCTGAACGCCAAGGCCGTTGGGCCTTCTGTCTCGAAGAAGATGACTTCCAGGTCCTCATTGACCAGCATCTTGGAGAACTTCCCAGATACTTGCAAGCCCGTGCTCAATTCGATGGTGCCGACCATTTTGGATGCTATCAGCTTCTTTAAGCCCTTTCTTCCACCCTTCCGCAAACTGAGGGTATTCGCAAATTCTTCCAATACTTCCATCAAATAGGAGAAGTCTGGCGTGACAAATAATTGGGGTTGTGGGCGCGTAATGTCAAATTTTTGATGGGCTGTCTCCATGGAGTAGGGGATTTTTGTTACGTCATCTCCTAAACAGGATTTGCTCTCGCCGATGGAAGACAACAGCCCTGCCCCATAGATTTTGGGGTTGTCCATTTCTCCAACAAGCCCATATTCTACACTCCACCATTGTAGGTTTCGAATTTGTAGCATTTCCGAGTCTTCCACTTCCATCTCTTGCAGACGATCTACTGCTTTTGCTGCTTGCTCGATTTCATCTGCTGGGACGCCTTCAGCTTCTTTTAACACAGACAATTTTCGCACTGCTTCATAGAGTTCTATGTCATAATTGGACAAAATAGCTCTGGCACCGACCTCTCCCAGCCGCCTCAGGTATTCGGCGTAGTCGGGATTCGCAATGATGGGCGCATGGCCTGCCGCCTCATGAATGATGTCTGGCGCAGGGGTATATTCGATATTTTCGAGTTGCCTGATATCAGAGGCGATGACCAGCACTTTATAGGCTTGAAACTCCATAAAGGCATTGGGCGGGATAAAGCCATCTACGGCCACGGCCGCCCAGCCGATCTCCTTGAGGATGCGGTTCATCCCATACATGCTGGGAATGCGGTCTATCTCTATGCCCGTCTGTTGGAGGCCTTGGAGATAGGAGCCGTGGGCGACTTTTGACAAGAAAGCCACATTCTTCCGCATCACATACCGCCATACGGCTTGATTGATGGGGGTGTACTCCTCATAGACTTGGGGTTTGATAAATTGCTTAAGGTGCTTGGGCAGGTTGTCAATCAGTTTATTGCTTTCGTATGCTGGCGTTAGTTCCATGCTATTTGGGTGTTGCGATAAATTTCACCACGAATTACACGGATTTACGCTGATTAAAGAAGGAAATTCGAGATAATTTAAAAAAACTGCGACTTTTTCCTTTCTCAACAAAAGTCCTCTGATACCCTTAATGATAGGCTTTCAACCTATGGAAATGCAGCGTGTCGCTTTTTTATGGGGGCTGGATTACGCTCAGAACCAACCCCCAATCCAGAAATCCAGCCCAGCGCCTAAAAACAGCTATGCCCAATCAATGATCTATTGAACAGTCTACCCCTGATTACCATTCCTCCATAAACCCCACCTGCTTCCATTCAAAATCAATCGAATCATTCTGCTGAATACTGCCAGGCGTACTTCTGCCTTCTGATATATATTTGATCAATAAGGACTTCAATGCCCCAACTTTGTCCTTCCTCGCAGCCTGCAAATTATGCCTTTCCCCTGGATCATCCCCCAAATGATACAACTGAACCATAGGTAAGGTGTCTATTGCCTCCTTATCAGCCGGCTGTGGCGCACTCCAGCCTCCAGAACCTGGGCACATGATGAGCTTCCAGGGACCTTGTCTGATGGCAAAACTCCCATTGATGGAATGGTGGACGGTAGCTTCTCTCAGGGGCGCAGAAAGGCTACGGTTTTCGAATAATGGAAGTAAGCTATAGCTATCCTCCCCTTCATCATCCGCTAGGTCATAATGCGTGATCTCCGCACAAGTCGCCATAAAGTCCGTGAGGCAGATTGTCTCATCAGAAATAGCTCCTTTGGGGATCACCCGCGGCCACTTCACAATAAAAGGAACGCGATGCCCGCCTTCAAAAATATCTGCCTTATGCCCGCGATAGATCGCACTGGGATAATGCCCCTTTTCCGTCAATTCATCCATTTTGGCGGCAGGCGAACAACCATTGTCACTGGTGAAAATGATCAAGGTGTTTTCCTCAATTCCAGCAGCTTCTAGCGTTGCCAAGAGTTCCCCCATATAATGATCGATCATTATCACAAAGTCGCCATAAGGGTTTAACCCACTTTTTCCTTGCCATGCTTTTGTAGGCAAAATGGGCGTATGGGGGGAGGGGAGGGGCAAATACAGGAAAAAGGGTTGTGGCTCCTGGGTTTGTTGATCAATGTACGTGATGGCTTTGCGGAAAAGATTCGGAGTGACATCGTCATGGATGAAATCAGGGGAGGTAGGGCCTTCTCTCCACCAAGAATACTTACCTGTATTGACCGTCGAGGTGTCGGGAATGGCCGTGACACGACCATTTTCAACATAGACATAGGGTGCCATGTCCAAAGAACCTGAATGGCCATAGGCATAGTCAAATCCCAAGTCATTGGGCGTATGGGTGATGGGCTGGGTGAAATCGATATTGTCAAAATCTTTGGCGTTCCATCCTTCGCCTCCTTCCATCGCAGGATCCTTTTTTGCCCAATTCCATCCTAGATGCCATTTCCCCATAAAAGCCGTGTGATAACCCGCCTTTTGAAGCATGGAGGCAACGGTCGTTCGGGAGCGTGGAATCAACGCGGGAGACTTCCCCGTCAATACGCCCTGCTTTAGCCTGCTTCGCCAATTATACCTGCCGGTAAGGAGTCCGTAGCGCGTAGGCGTACAGACGGAAGAGGAACTGTGGGCATCAGTGAATCGCATGCCTTCGGCTGCTATTTGGTCGATATGGGGCGTTTTGATCTGATTGGAATCACAAAAGGCGGAGATATCTCCATACCCTAGATCATCTGCGAGGATGAAGATAATGTTTGGAGGAGCGGCTTCTTTTTGCGCTACTTGACATCCCATGAATAAGCAGGTGAATAAAGCGAAGACTCCTATTAGGGGGGCAGATATGGATTTCATGATAGCGTTTACTGTAAGAATTTAAGTACTTCTTGAGCGATAAACGCTCCTTCTGTTGCCTATGAGTCGGTAATTATCCTGTTTTCTGTATCTACAATTTGGCTGTTGATTAGAAAACCTACCATCCTGTAGAATTCAGGGTAGCAGCCTGTTACTGATTCAGGGAAAGCTCCTTGATCTTTTCCAGGGCCATTGGAAGTTTCTGGGTCATGAAGTCCACGTGCTCATCCATGACATCTAGCTCAATCGTCAGGGTATTGTGATCCGCCTCTTCCGTAAGGGAATACATTTCTGTGGCGCCCGACCATTTTTTTGTTTCCTCATCGATGGGTTGTTTCTCGCCCTTCAACACATTGCCGATGTGTTTAAACTGGATCATTTTATCAGGAATATGGGTTTCGATGAGGCTGTAGATGCCACTTTGATCTGAGCCAAGGAATAACACAGTACTTCCTTCACCCCAATCATCTGCAACGATGTAAGAGCCTTCAAAAAATACGCTGGCCCAGGCGCGATAGGAGCTGTCGGCCCAGAGGGCTTGCCATATCTTGGATTTTTTTGCCTGGATGTCAGTGGAAAAGAGGAGTCTTTTTGCCTTCATAGATTCAGGAGTATTAGCGTATGATCTTTTGCATTTAAGGCTATTCCACAAACATAGCATTCAAATAGGCTACTAATTCTTGACATTCTGGGACGTAAATTTTGGAAACGAAAATGGCATTTTCTTCTTTGTATTTTTGGAACATCCTTGAGCCTTTTTCCTTCGAGTATTGAACATTGGCAATCCTATCGCAGAATTTGACAAAAGAAGCGTTTTTGGTATCTATTATTCCTTGATAATATGCCGCATTGGCACGCTCCGCTCGGGTCCGCCCTTTTTCATTGGTAAGGGCATAGGCAAGCTCAGCAATCGTCTCGTTCGTGGCTTTTTTTACATCATTATAGGTCTCTCTGGCATCTTCTATAATGTCATGAACCCAGCAAGCAGACAAGACACTATCTCGCTCTTCTTCGTCTATCAAATGGATAAACTTTTTGCCCACCTCATAGACCATATTTAGATGATACTCATACGCAAAAGTGTCATATTTTTGGTTTACACTCCTGTGCTTTTCGATGGCGTAGGCTTTTGCTTTTTCTAACATGGTGCTTGGTTAATTTAATGATAAAAGGGGGTATGTGTCGAGAGAGAGAACGGTTCATGCATATGCGATTTGCCTGTGGACTCATTTTACGTTATCGCCAATTCTATTTCGCTAATTAGACCGAGATAGTTTTGCTTGCTGCCAACGCTCGTTGCAGATAGTGTAGGCGCGTCTAGCGGCTATGTACGTTCTGCACTTTCTAGCTACAGGTTAATTGATAAAATACATTTCCAGATTTCCTTTTCCCTTTGCAAAGATTTTTCCACGAGGAATACAGATAAAGTCATCCTTAACTAGTTCATAAGTGGATGAAGAGATATTGATTTTACCCGCCTCACCAGCGGATTCTATCCTGCTAGCTGTATTGATCGTGTCTCCAAAAAGGTCGTATGCAAATTTCTTTTTGCCTACAACACCTGCTACTGCAGTCCCTGAATGTATCCCAACCCTCATTCTCCACCTTATTTCATGGCTTTTATTTCTCTCCTCAAGGTAGGATAGCATCATTTGTGCTGCGCTAATACAGTTTGCAGCATGATTTGTCATTTCTTTTTCAAGGCCACATGCTGCCATATATGCATCACCTATTGTTTCAATCTTTTCCACCTCCGTTTCTTCCATTATTTCATCGAATCGACCAAAAATATCATTGAGTTCATTGACCAAGGTGATTGCCGATATGGATGCTACAAGCTCCGTAAAACCTTGAAAGTCAGTAAATAGGACCGTAACATTCTTATGTCTTTTAGGAATTGTCTTACCGCTTTCTTTTAAGTCCCTGATGATGTTTGCTGGTAGAATATTATGCAAAAGATCATCTGATTTTTTCTGTTCAGCCATTAAAGATTCCTCTGATTTATCAATTAGAACAGACAAACTCGATATGAGTATGAGGCAAATGAATCCAGTAATGCTGATATTAACTATTTGTGATAGGTAAGGGTCTAATCCGTCAAAATGAGCCGTTAGGTTTGATTGAAAAATTACAGCAACAATCAATGTCAGGCAAGCTAGAATACTAAAGCCATGGGCTATATATCTTGCCTTTCGGGGGAAAGTCATGTAGGGTAGGATAATAATCAGGAAACAAATGACTGCAACGCCTGAGGAATATCCCAACAAATAAAGAAACAAGATAACGGACATATAAGATGCCAGAATAAGCCATATGGAAGCCAGGACCCGCCACCCTTTCCCGTTGAATATTAACGCCATTAGAAACATCAATCCCAACAAAGCATTGCTCCCGTAAATCACTAGGGCATCTGTGAGTAAAAATGCAATTAGCACCCAAATTGCATTATAAATTACTCCTAAAAAGGATGCAATATTTGTAACGCGCAAATATCTGATTTCAGTGATGGAAAAGTCTTCATTAGCGCCAATATCAATCATTCTTTGGAAGAATCGAGATTCGGTTTTATCATCAATTGACATTTGGCACTTCTTTTTTTCAGGTGATTGATTGCTCTTTAATTGTAGCCAACGCCCGCCTACCAGCCGGCCTATTCTAACACGTCCTGGTGGGCGGCTGGGCGTGTAGGCAAGTGTTAGCTGTCTATTTTTTTAATGCTTCCTGGATCTTTTCTATCTTATCTATAATTAAAGAATTCTTATTTCTTATTAATATTGGATTGTCAGAATTCCAGATATCATCATAAAATTTAGTGAGCATTTTAATACTCTCAGTGTCTTTTATATGTATACCTCTATTCGGCCCATATTGCCCAACATCATCAAAGGCTAAGAACGCATTTCTTTCTCCAATTATTAGTAAAGTTATATATGGAATTTGAAATGGAGGTAAAATCACTTTCACTGAGAATCTTTTGGCTTCGTCACTTTTGTACGATTCTACCATCTCCAAAATATCGTTAAACCTTTCAAGATTTGTTATTGCAATAATGTGATTAATCTCCCATCTCATTTCATCCAAATCTTTTATAAACCTTTCCATAAGCTTATAATAATCTATTTGAAAATTTGTAGGGTTCAAATTTTTATACTTCTTATAGCCAATACTTGTATGAAGGCTCGAATCTCTAATTATTAAATCCTTTGTATACTTCTTTTTTTCAGCATTTAGTGCGTCGGCGCAGGCCTTAAAAAAATCATCATTCGTTTTTAATACTGAAATTTTTCTTATATCCTCGGTTTTATCGTTTCTACTTATGATTGAAATCAGCGCATGGGTTATTTTAGCTGTTTCTATTGAGCGATCTTCGTAAGAGACTAAATTGTTACGGTCGTCTTCTTCTAATTTGATATACCTAGCCGAGAGGTAAAGAGCTTCCTTTTTTAGTTCTTCTGGTAATGAATCATCATTTCTCAACTCCTCAATAACTTTCTTTATTCTGCCTTCTGCTATTAATTTTTTTAATCCCATTCTAATTGGTTTTATATGACAGCTAACGGTCTCATGTAAACGCAGTATGGGCGCATAGCCCATGTTGCCGTTTTACACTTTGTTGAACGAAGCCCTTCGGGCAGCCCTTAGGTCAGTTCTGCTCTAGGATTCTGTCTATTTTAACAAAAAATGCTTTCATAGAGAATTTGTCACCAAACAAATTTATAGAACCTATGAAAGCAAAAGAATTAGAAAAGAACGTAGCTGGATTATCAGCTGTCTTATCGAAGATGTCTCAGCGGATGGCTTTGGCCAATTACGCTGAGAGCACGATTTCAAGTTATAGTCGAGCTGTTCGGCTGATGGGAGTGAGCCTTCGACGGAGCTCAGGCTGAAAGTTAGGGAAAAGTCCTGAGAAAATCGATCAGGAAGAGCTACATGAGTATTTGTTGTCTATCAAGGATCGTATGAGCCAAAGCTCGTGGCACACGATTCTCTTTGGGGTAAAATACTGTTACTGTGAAGTGTTGGATATGGCCGAGTTGGTCAATTCGCTTCCCAAATCACGACGGGAACAACCGCTTCCTGTGGTGTTGAATCAGGGCGATTTAGGGTTGATTTTTGGTTCATGTCGGAGTTTGAAGCATCGTTGTATCTTCAAATTGGCTTATGGGACAGGTCTTCGGATGAATGAGCTTCGGCAGCTTCGGATTGGAGATATTGATTCAGAACGACTTCAAATTCGCGTTGTTCAAGGCAAAGGTCGTAAGGATCGTTATGTGGTCTTGCCATCGAGTCTATTGGGTGAGCTTCGGAGTTATTATAAAGGGGTTCGACCAAAGGTTTATCTGTTTAATGGTCAGCGAAAAGGAGAGCCGATGGCGCGGCGTTCCATGCAACATGCCCTAAAAGCCTTGTTAAAACGCAGCGGACTTGAGAAGCCTGTAACGATGCACAGTTTTCGCCATACTTTCGCCTGTCATGCGCTGGAGATGGGCATGGACATAGTGACTTTGCAGCACTTACTTGGCCATGCCCATTTGAGCACAACGCTGATCTACCTCAAAGTAGCAGAAGCCCCAAAGAGCAATTGGTTCAGCCCGCTTGACCTTTGGCCGCACTGATGGGCCGTCCAAAACATGAAGTAGCAGAAGTGTTGGCTAAGTATGGACGTGATTTTTTGCAGGCTCACCCTCAGCCTGCCCATCATTTGCGAACCCTTGAAGCACTCAAGAAGTGCCGCACAGCTGCGTTGGGCGGGCATATTGATGCCTGTGATAGCTGTGGGCATCAACGAATCTCGTATAACTCATGCAGGAATCGACATTGTCCCAAGTGTCAAGGACTCAATCAGCAGCGGTGGGTAGATGCCCGAGAAGCAGACCTGCTTCCAGTACCTTACTACCACTTGGTTTTCACCCTGCCTGATAAGCTCAATGGACTCTGCCTTGCCAATCCAAGGCAACTCTACCATCTCCTGTTCCGCTCAGCTTGGGAGACACTGCAAATCTTTGCAGCCGACCCTAAATACCTCGGTGCTCAAACAGGCATGGTAGCTGTTCTGCACACTTGGGGACAAAACCTCAGTTTGCATCCTCATCTGCATTGCATTGTGCCAGGAGGGGGCCTGACGCCTCAAGGTAACTGGCGGCATGGCAAGGGAAAGGGCAAATTCCTATTTCCTGTAAAGGCGATGAGCAAAGTCTTCCGAGCCAAATTTGTCCAAGGACTGAGGAAACTATACATCGAAGAGGCCCTTTGCTTTGCAGGTTTGGCTGCTGAGATTGAAGCCCCAAAGGACTTTGCTGCTTTGACCAGAAGTCTTTTTCGAAAGCCTTGGGTGATCTATGCAAAACAACCTTTTGCAGGGCCAGAGCAGGTGATCAGATACCTTGGCCAATATACGCATCGGATTGCCATTTCCAACCACCGGCTTCAGGAGGTCAACGAAGGCAAAGTCACATTCGCTTGGAAGGATTACCGCAAAAATGGCAAAAAGGGAAGCATGACGCTTTCGGCAAATGAGTTCCTTAGGCGATTTTGTTTACATATCCTGCCATCTGGATTTACCCGCTTGCGACATTATGGCATCTTGGCTTCAAGAAACAAAACCGATGCCTTGAAGAAAGCGCGCGAAAGCCTTGAGGTGGTTCCGCCACCCAAAAAAGAAACACTCACTTGGCAACAACTCCTCAAACAAACGACCTCAATCGATCTTGAAACATACTGCCCGCATTTGGGATTGAGAAATACTGGGGGGCATTTATACCTCGCTTAGCTCAATATGAAAATTGAGTGTAAGGAGGGTATTTAATTGCGATTTGTACTTCCTGATATATTGAAAGAATTTCCCGATTTCACGCCTGAAAATGTCGTATGATTCGTAGTAGGCTGTTCGAATGACTTTCTTTTTCATGAACTTCCATAATCTTTCAATAAGATTAAGATTCGGCGCATAGGGGGGCAAATAGAGGATTTCGATTCTAGGATGGTCCTTGAGCCATTGTTTGAGGATTTTAGCACGATTGTAGGGGGCATTATCGACCACGACATAGAGCTTCTCTACCCCTGGATGCTTCTTTTCGATCTTGCTTAAGAGTCGAATGGTCGATTGGGCATTAACCCTTTTGGGGAAATCAGTAAAGACTTCTTCAACTTTATGAGCATTGATAGCCCCGTTGATATTGACACGTTTGCGCCCTGTATTGGCTTTAATCTCAAAGTCCTTGCCTCGTTTGATCCAACCCCGAGTAGGGGTCGTATTATGCAATGGATGCACCCCATCAGCATAAAAAAGGGCTGCTTTCTCTTCTGCGACTTCTTCCAAAACGGGTTCGAGTACTTCCTCAACCCACTCAGTTTGAGCCACAGGATCAGATTTTGTGCCTGGATGGCGACTCTGCTTATAACTATAATCCAAGCGATGGAGTAAGGCCAACATCCCCCGCTCACTGTAATTCACGCCAAATTTCGCCTTGACCCAAGCTGCAACCTCGGCACAACTTTGATATAAACGAGCATCCAATTCAGCTTCCAACAACACCAACTGATCATCCGAAAGACGGCAACTCGAACCCATATAAGAGGTCGACAAATACTCATCAAGACTAGAAGAGGAAGTGTAGTGCGAGGCATAGCGGTAAACCGTTGATTCCCCAATGCCCAAGGCGAACGCTGTATCTTCTGCACTAAAACCACCACCAAGCATCAACGCAGCCGTCGCTTTTCTATAGACTTCTTTATCACGAGTACTCCGTTGGATTTCTCGTAATTTCCCTTGTTCTTTATGACTAAGCTCGAAAGACATACTCAAAACTAGAAACCAAGTGGGTTTTTCCCAAATTCATGTGCGGGCAGTACATGTCCCTGTTGCCAAGAGGGAAAGATGCATACCATCAAAACCTTTCCCAAAGCCAGAAGTCCGCCGAAAGAACTCACTCAGGTATAAAACAAGCCCCTTCAGCTCCTAAAAGGTGTAGGGAATTGCTATGGCTTTCGCCCAATTTTTACCTCAAAAACTACAATTAAAACCCATTCAGCAAGATATGTGTAACCGCTATCACCTCAATATCGAGTCCCAAAAACACCTAATCCAACTAGGGCGAAACAGAAAGTCCACATCTCCATCTTTTGTATCCCCATAGGGCAGAGCAGCCCTAGCCCGAAGCATGCCCTGAGCGTAGTCGAAGGGAGGCATCGTTCAACAAAGGATTAACGGCCGGAACGCGCCCTGCGGTCCCAGCCGTTAATCCTTAAATGTTAGCTCCAGTTTTTTATTTTTTATTTTTTATTTTCTTCATCTTTATTTCTCTTCCACCTATCAGCCCTAAAATAGACTCGTTTCCTTAATTCTTCATAATCATTTTTTACCATTATATTCCATTTACCAGCGGGTTCAAACCACTCCCAAATTTGAGTAAAGTCGGGAAAATTGTCATGTGATACATTGAATAGTTCTTCTTCGAAGTCCTCAATGAATTCTTTCAATATTAAGTTCGTGGGATCATTGATCTGATCTAAAATCTGGAAACTCACTTTTAAATCCTGAATCAAATCATATAACTCAAACTTTGCCCAGAACTCAAGTTTAGAAAGTCTCGGTTTTTTGCCTTTTTTAAAGAAACGGTTAAGAAGTGACATTTTTAGTTGAGCTTGTTTTTATTAATTGGTGCTAACGGCCTGCATAAATGGCGTTGCGAGCTTTTGCTCGCAATGAACATTTTATGCTTTGTTGGGCACAGTATTTATTCTTTTCAATGATTCTTCGATAGACTGTTTCAAGCAATCAACTAACTTTATGTGATACCTTTCTCTATTTGGATTCGGCAGGATATTTCCATTTGTGTTAAATCTTACCAAGTCAGCATATGTCATATCAGGTATGTGAGGACAACCAAAGTCATCTCCTTTAGGCATAAAAAATTGTCTTTGAGATATTTCTGGATGATTGTGAAAAGTACAAGGGTCTATTAAGATTGGAAATATTAGAAAATCTCCACAGTAGTCTTTGCAAATGAATTCTTTCAATTCATATTCAGCAATGTACTCTGAATAAAGGAAACTACTACTAATCAATAAAACAGAAAAGTCACACTCTTTTACTTTTTCTTGAATCGCATTATGCCACATTGAACCAATTGGGATTTGGGTATCTTCCCATATTTCCCACTCAATATCAAGATGCCTTGAATGTACTGATATTCCCTTATGAATTAGGTTGAAATAGAGTTTATCCGCATGTGCATAGGAAATAAACCCTTTATATTTTTTGGCTTTATTTTCCATGCTTTTCAGTTTTTAGAATTTCTGAATCAATTTCAATTTTCGTTTTTAAAGATTTTTTTAAAGCATCCAATATTTTTGAGAATCTTTCTTCATCTTCTTTTATTGTATTTACATCTTTTAGAAAATTAAATAAATAAGTAATTAAGATTCTATTTGAAGAACACTTATTTATATCAAATAGAGTTTTATATTCATTTTCTTCATTTGACTTCACCTTGTCTTTTAACAACCTTAATTCATTATCCCAGTACTCTATATATTCATTCCTTTTATTACCATCAAAAATATTGGAATCTTTGATTAAAATAGGATAACAGTTATTTCTAAATTGTTTTGCACGAAAAAGTTCATTTAGTTCGAACATGCAATTTTGAGATTTAAAAAATGAGTCATTCATCAGTAAGATGAAATAATTCATTTCATTTTTATTCTCAGCAAAATCATAAATCTCACCTTTATGTTCTAATGAGAGTTTTTCACATAAGAGTTTTGTTTCTTCTAAACTCTCTTTAATGTTTTTAAAGTATTCATCCATTTCTTCGGAATTTGAATAGGAGATAAATACTTTAGGTTCTATTTTGTCTTTTTTTGACATGATTTTGTTTTTTTCATTTATTGTGCCCAACGGTTTGTATATGGTGCGTTGCCGTCCCGCAGGGCGGCTATGCACTATATACTTTGTTGGCGGTTCGTTATTTTTTAAAAATCAACATCTTCTTCATTCAGAACCATATTTTCAAGATAATCCAAAAGCTTCTTATGATTTTCGATTCCTGTTTGAATGACATTGTCAAGCGTTCGTTCGGGCATAAAAAATTCTCTTCCAATCATTTCATCAAATTCATCTTTTCTTTCCTTGAAAAATGGTACTTGTTGGTATAGTTGAGGGTGTAATTCAAGGTCAGCAATTTCCATTTTGTAAATTGAATCTCTTGCTTCCAAGTCGGACATTCCCATAGAAAATGACATAAAACCACCTGCATTAAGGTTAAGAGCTGACATTACAGTATACTTGAAAGGGTCGTGTCCAATTCTCAACATCAATAATCTGTCCTTATACAAATTAAGATTAGAATTATCTTGCTCAATAGCCTTACTAATGCATAAATAACTCACACTTGCCATCATTTGTAGAGTATCTATGTCGTCCGAAAGATTTTGGTCAAGCATCATTAAAAAAGCTGTACCAAGAGCAGAATAGTCGTTTACTTCTTTTAATTGACCTGGATTAGATTTTACAGAGCGATAAATTTGCACAAGCAATTGACGAGCATCTGTTACACTCTCTTGCTGATATTGTGCATTTGCTCTTTTGGCTAATGATACTATTTCTGGTTCATTTGAAGTTTCTTGATTATCACCCTTCAGATATTCAATATCAACGTTTCTGTCATGCATATGTAAAATGCAATTTTCCACTTCACCATTTTTAAACTTAATGGTCAATCCATAATCTTCACCATTGAAGTCCACCCAACCAAATGGCGATTGAGCCTGAACAGGAAATCCTCTCAAAACTATTTTATCAGTAGTTTGACTAACAATTCGCATTGGTTTTGGTGTCATTTGAACATTGTTTTGCCAAACTGGGTGGTTTCCGTCCAAATTAAATACCGTTACAATATAACCGTCACCGCTACTAACGTTGTAGCCTTCACAACCATTAATGTTTGGCTCTACTTTTACTGCTCGACCTGCTCCACCGTGAGGACCCGAAACGTGATTACCATTTTCATATCTTAAATGGTCTGGTGATTTGAATACAAAGTCTAAATTCATATTTGGTTAATTTTTTATGTCAGATTTCAATTTGTTCTGAGTGTTTTTTTAATGACCGCCAACACTTGTGTATACGCCATATGGCGTGTATTTTCGCTATATTTACATTCAATTAGGGCGTGTACTGGCGATATTTAATGTTAAGACGCCACGATCATATCTCCAAAAAGTCCAAGGGACTTTTCTGTTTGTCCATGCCATGGTGTGTAATGTGTGTATATATTTCTGTGGTTTTGGATGATTCATGACCTAATAGTGCTTGTATGTATCTGAGACTACTTCCACGTTCTAACAAATGTGTGGCAAAGCTATGGCGTAAGGTATGAACCGTTGCATAAGGGTTTACCTTTGATTGTTGCTTTGCGCGGTTGAAGATATTTTGCACACTTCGCTTACTGTATTGTCCTCCATATTGTCCTTCAAATAACCAATCATTGGGTTTGTAAATTTTGTAATAATTGTGGAGATACGCAAGGGCTGTTTCGGAAAGAATGGTATGACGGTCCTTTTTGCCCTTTCCTCCTTTAATAAAAATCTTCATCTGGGACTCATTGATGTCTTGGACTTTAAGGCGTACAAGTTCTCCTAAACGAAGGCCACCTCCGTAGATTATTAAGAGGATACATTTATGCTTGAGATTGTCAACCGATTCAATTAGCCTCACTACCTCTTCCTCACTGAGTACATCTGGGAGCTGAAAAGGCTTCTTAGGACGATCCAAATAAACGACCATTCTCTCTCTTCCAAGTACCTGTTCATAGTAGCATTTGATGGCGTTGATGATTTGATTTTGGGTCGACTCAGATACCCGGTCTTGTACGACTCGTTTGTGCATATATGCCTTTATCTGCTCGCCAGTGATGTTGGCAGGAGGAATATCGTTATAAAACAGGAGGAACATTCTGAAATGAGACTTATAGCTTTTGATGGTATAAAGGCTATAGCGTTTGAGCATCAGTTTCTCTTCGAGGTCGGTAACGGCTTCGGGAAATTGGAGTGCGGATTGTTTCGGGGAGGCTACGCGATTAGGGGCTTTTTGATCAGCTTCCTCTTCTAGTCCATCAGTGACAAACTTGATTTTCTGGTAGAAAAAATGGTTCAATTTTTCTTCGGACCAGAAATTGGCTTTTCCAAGCCAGCATTTTCGCTCGGGATTCCACCAAAGGCCAGGTGCTTTCTTGAGGAGGGAGATAAGTTCTTGGTCATATTGGAACCGCAAGGCGATATGTGGGCGATTCCTGTGGGTAGTTTGATAAAGGGCAATGGTTTTCATAAGATTTGGTTTTCAGGCAAATAAGGAAGTTTAGGAAAAAGAGCTATGGAAAGTCCTCGTCCAGATTCACACAGAATTGTGCTGTTAAGCTAGGGGGATCTACTTATTGGGCCATCTCTAAAACACTGATGGCCAGTTTGTTATGTTCTGGAAAATGGTGTTGTTAAAGACTGCGTATATACGCCTCACCATTGGCTACACGGCAATTATTGCCGTGAATACAGAATATAGCTGGCTACACGCCATATGGCGTATATACGCCCCACCACTGGCTACACGGCAATTATTGCCGTGAATACAGAATATAGCTGGCTACACGCCATATGGCGTATATACGCCCCACCACTGGCTACACGGCAATTATTGCCGTGAATACGCGATATAGCTGGCTACATGCCATATGGCGTATATACGCCCCTCCGCTGGCTACACGGCAATAATTGCCGTGAATACATGATATAGCCCGCTACCCGCAATTACCCCAACTACCTAAACCGCATCGCGGCCTTCATTCAATATTCTCCCCCTAACGCCTCCCACAACACCTCCACTGGATGCAACGCCTTCACCGCTGTCCCGTCCAGAATCTGATGGCGACAGCTGGTACCTGGCGCAGCCACAGTTGCCTCCCCAGCCGCTCGCACCGCCGGAAACAGCACTAATTCCCCCACCTGCATGGACAGGTCATAGTGTTCCTTCTCATAGCCAAATGAGCCTGCCATGCCACAGCAGCCAGAAGGGATGATTTCGGCGGTATAGTTTTGGGGTAAAGTGAGTAAGGTAAAGGAATGATCGGCACTGGAAAGCGCTTTCTGGTGGCAGTGTCCGTGCAGGACGATATGGCGTTTTTCTGTGGAAAACTGATCTGAAGTGATGCGTCCTGCCTCGATTTCTCGGGCGAGAAATTCATCGATGATCAAGGCATTCGCTTTGAGGGCGCGCGCCGCTTCGCGGTCGCCTTCATCCACCAGTCGCGGATATTCATCGCGAAAACCCAGGATCGCCGACGGCTCTATGCCCACCAGCGGGACTTCTTCGCTGATCAGGTCTTTGAACGTCTGGACGTTGGCTGTCGCGAGGCGTTTGGCCATGGGCAGGAGGCCCTTCGAGATCGCCGCACGACCGCTTTCGGGGTGTTTGATCACCTTCACCTCATAGCCCAAAGCCGTGAGCAGTTGAATGGATTTGATGCCGATATGGGGCTCGTTGAGGTTGATGAATTCGTCGATATACAAATAGAGTTGCCCTTTCACTTCTCCTTTTACTACCAAGGTGTTTTTGTTTTTTCGCCACCATTGATGGAGGGTAGGGGAGGCGAGCTTGGGCAGGGAGCGCTCATGCGCTACGCCCATCATGCGCTTCATCAGCGGACTGGTGGCCTTGCCTTTGAGGAAGGCATTGGTAAGGCCGGGCCATATCGTGCCCAGCCCGTTGAGGCGGGCAAAATTGGCGAAGAGACGGGCGCGAAACGGCACGCCGTTCTTTTGATAGTACTGGTGCAGAAACTCTGCCTTAAGGCTAGCGACGTCTACGTTGGACGGGCATTCGGAGACACATCCTTTGCAGGAAAGACAGAGGTCCATGACGTCTTTGATCTCTTGGTGGTCAAAGCGATTGCTTTTGGTAGAGCGCGTGAGGAACTCACG
Organism: Bacteroidia bacterium; assembly: GCA_030430575.1. Lineage (GTDB taxonomy): Bacteria > Bacteroidota > Bacteroidia > J057 > J057 > JAUIGE01. Next base: position 51,222 of record JAUIKF010000051.1, read on the forward strand.
TAGGATATTGGCGCGGGCGCGGGTAGTCTCTTTCTCCTGGCGGGTCGCCATATAGCTGGGGCACATAGTGCCGCCAGAGACGGGCAACTTGCGACAGTCGGCCGAACCGTTACACTTCTCCGCCATGCGGAGAATTCCCCCCACTTCATCAAAATTCATGATCGTGTCAAATTGTGCGGTTTCCTGATCTTCGCCGTAGCGAAGAGAGGTATCCATCGGGGGCGCATCGACGATCTTGCCAGGGTTGAACAGGTTCTTAGGGTCCCAGACCTGTTTAAGGCGCTGGAGCAGGCGGTAGTTGCGTTCACCTACCATCAGGGGGATAAACTCGGCCCGAACACGGCCGTCGCCGTGTTCACCACTCAGCGAACCGTTGTATCGCTTTACTAGCTCCGCCGTCTCACGGGCGATCTCGCGGAAGAGCTTACGGTCTTCCTTTTTCTTCAAATCCAAAATGGGCCGTAAATGAATTTCTCCAGCCCCTGCATGGGCATAATACACCGAACGCTGCCCGTAACGATTCATCATCTCTGTGAATTCGCGGATGTAGGCGGGGAGCTCCTCGACGGTGACAGCGGTGTCTTCTATGACCGCGACCGCTTTGGGGTCGCCAGGGACGTTGGCGAGCAGGCCGAGACCCGCTTTGCGCAGCTCCCAGGCCTTTTTCATGTCCGCGCCGTATAGGCGTGGAAAGGCATAGCCATAACCCGCAGCTTTGAGATCTGACTCTAATTGATCAAATGCTTCCTCCACCTCGCTCAGCTCATTTGCCCCAAATTCGATCATCAATATGCCCTCCGGATCACCCTCTACAAAGAACCGATACGCCTCATACATACGGTGCCCTTTGGTACAATCCATCACGATCTTATCCATGAGTTCACACGCCCGGGGCTTATGCTTCATGGTGATGACGACGGCTTCGAGCGCTTTGTCAACCGAAGGAAAATGCACACACATCAAGCCCTTCTGGGAGGGGGGCAATGGGTCGCAATGGATCTTGATCTCGGTGATAAAGCACAATGTGCCTTCCGAGCCTGCAATGAGCTTGCAGAAGTTGAAGTCTTCTCCACCTCTGGTAAAGCGATTGCTTTCCAATAAGACATCGAGGGCATAGCCCGTATTCCGTCTGTGGATGCTCGATTTGGGGAATTCCTTACGGATTTCTTCCTGATGGTCTGGGCGGTGCAAAATTTCGACGATCTGACGATAAAGGGTGCCTTCCAAGGTAGGGAGGGTGCATTTGTGATCAAATTCCTCTCGGTTCACGGCTTTGAATACTGCCTCCGATCCATCACTGAGCAAGGCCGTCACTTCCAAAACATGGTCCCTCGTGGTCCCATAGACAATCGAATAAGAGCCACAAGAGTTATTGCCGACCATACCGCCGATCATGGCGCGGTTGGCCGTCGAGGTATTAGGGCCAAAGAAGAGGTTATGTTCCTTGATATGGTGGTTCAATTCATCTCGGACGACGCCAGGCTGTACACGTACCCAGCCTTCTTCTGCATTGATCTCCAAGATATCAGTCATATACTTAGAGGCATCCACGACGATGCCACTGCCGACGCATTGGCCGGCTAGGGAGGTCCCCGCAGCGCGCGGAATGAGGGATACCCCTTCTTTCACCGCAAAGGCAATCAACTGACGAATGTCTTCCTTATGCTTGGGCAGTGCCACTGCCAAGGGCAACTCGCGATAGACAGAGGCGTCTGTGGCGTAGATCGTCCGCATGGTGCGGTCATAGTACAGTTCACCTTCGAGCGAAGCGCGGAGTATATTGAGTTTGTATTGGAGATCAATGACGGATGGAGCGGCCATAAATTTTGCTTAAAAAATAAGACCTCAAAGATAGTAGAAAGCGGGAATAACTTGTAAATTGTAACCACACCTATGTTCCTATGTTGAAATAAGTGTGGCTGGGGTGAAGCGAGCGTGGGCGGATGGATTGGAGGGTTGGCCTTGGTTGGCTCGCTTCGATTTTTTGGTTACTTTTTTCTAAAAAAAGTAACAATGGATAGAAGACAATGTCGCACCACAAGTAGCTTTTGAAGTGCTTTCTCCCTCCAATTCCGTCACGGAGATGGTGAAGAAGTTGGCATTTTATGAGCAATATGGGGTGGAAGAATACGTCGTCCTCGATCCTGATCGTGAATCATTTGTCGCTTATCAGCGCATGGGCGATTCCCTTGAAATCATCGCTGCCGACGGAGCACCTTGGACAAGTGCTCGCCTTGGGATGTCCCTCGTAATAGAGGAAGGAAAGGTGCGAGCGCTTTATGCCGATGGGAAGCCTTTTAAAACTTATAAGGCATTCCAAGAAGAAGTAGAGATGCTTGAGGAAGAGATTGATACCCAGCGATTGCTCAAAGAGATCGCAGACCGAAATGCTGAGGCGGAACGCCAAAAAGCCGAAGCCGAACGCCTTCGTGCTGAGAAAGCCCTTTCTGAAATAGAAATGCTAAAGCAGCAGTTACGTGATTTAGGTATAGAAGATTAAAGGGATGATTTCAGAATAAGGATTGAAGAAGAGAGAATGTTCATCACTTCCCCAATCTTAAATCCTTGTTCGATATTCTGCAATCAATCCTCCCTACGGCACTCGCTCAAATACCGCCCCGCACGTCAAGGTATCAGTACCCTGAATGACCGTATAGTCCATGGTGAAGCTATTGCGACTCACACGGCTCAACGCGCCGAGTCCGTTTACTTTTCCAAAGTGCATAAACTGCTCTGGGATGAATAGGGCTTCACGCGTGGCCGCCTGGGCCACTACTTTTGCCGTACCGCCCGTGCCGGCCTTGTCGTGAAAATTGGCGATCGTAATTTCGTTGAAGCGAGGTCCAGGAGAGATTTCCACTTGGAAAAATATTCCCAACACACAGGTCTCCGTGACATTAAAAGTCCCTACATATTTCGCATTCCAGGCGCTGTCACAAAGTTCCCCTTCAAATCCGTCTTTGCAGAAGCAGATAGGCTCTCCCTGATTATTCACTAGGCAGGTGTCCGAATTCACGCAGGCTTGTGCAAGGCATGGATCGAGTTCTACTTCGCAGTTGGCACCAATAAATCCTTCAGGGCAATCACAATCGCCGTCTATGCACGTGCCTCCATTTTGGCAGGTGACTTCTTCACACGGGTCTTTTTTACAGCTTGTTTGGAGGAGGAGCGTCGTCAAAAATAGGCTAAATAGGAGATAAGTCAGTTGTTTCATGAGCATTGATTGATGAATGATGGGATAAAGGTAACAACTGAATGCATGATGAACTATTACAAAAAATCGAGCGAATTACTCAATCAATAATCGATCAACTAGTAATTCTACTAATTCTAAAGGCATTGCCCCGTTTTCCAATATCGTTTGGTGAAAATCTTGGACGGGTGTGCCTCCGCCTGGGTTTGCGCCCACCCGTTGTCGCAATTGCAGCAGGCGCTGAAACCCTAGCCAAGGCGCGCAAGCGCGCCCAGGAAACGCAATGGCGTCATCTACTTCCGCCCGCAACCAAGCTTCTGGGAGGCCTGTATGAGTCCGCAAATAGGTGAGTGCTTGCTCCCTCGACCATCGATGATGGTGAAGGCCAGGATCGACGACGGTCATTGCTGCTGCCAACAACTGCAGTTGCAAGTGGCCTAAAGGGGAATATAGTTCCTGGGGAAAGGTCCCATTTTGATCTTGATAAAATCCAATCTCTCCTGCCAAATGCGCACTGTATAAGCGCCAACCTCCCGTAAAGGCAGGATATGCTGCGAGTTGACGGAACAACGGCAACTCTTCATTTTCGCTCTGAAGCGCTTGTTGCCAGTGTGTCCCTGGTACGCCATATCCATAGGCGAGGGCCCGCATCCGCCAGCGCGGATGCAATGCGGGGTCTCCAAAAGTCAAGTATAAACTGGCATTTCGCATGCCTGAAAGACTAGGAGGAAGATATTGTGGCCGTATTTGCTGGATAGTGGGCAAGCTATCTTTGGCAAAGATCCGCAAAATGCGTCCTTGAGGCTCTTGCTCCACAGCACCTATAATTTTGTCGCGTGTATCGCTGAGGATGGTATGATAGTCGAGCAGACACGTTTGTTGACCTGCTAAGGTGGAGGGGTAATGGAAATCGGGCAAACGGCCTAGACTGTCAAGGAAAGCGCCTACGGTGCCTTGGAAAGGAACCCCTATGCTAGCTGCTACTTCGCTGACACGAGCCTGTAGGCTGTCCACAGCTTTTTGCCCCATTTCCCCTATCAAAACCAGCGATTTGTCTGTTTCTGCATAACGTTGCAGAGCGTAAGCATAATAGGCTTCGCCTTCTGGTAAATGCCAGCAGCCTACCGTATCTGGGGCACTCGGTAGGAGGGTTTCGAGGTATTCAATCAGCTTTTGGTAGCCTGGATATACCGTGGCTCTGAGCTCTGATTCTATTTTGTATAATACCTCTACAGCTTCTGATTCATTAAAAGCGGTAGGGTCAGCTAGTACGGCTTTATGGGCAAAGGCTTCATAAAGAGGGTGCCTAAGAGGAGGAACCGAGACCAATTCCTGAAGTTCTTTGAGGGTCTGTTGGAGTAAGGGTTTGGGCAAAATAATGCCTTTATTCACCCGGGCCTTCATGCCCCCAATCAAATTCCGGAAGTGTTTCTGAATACCTCGTACGCGGCGCAAATATACCGCTGCTTCATCATCCGTACGGACAGGATGGAGATAACACATGAAGTCCATCATGCGACTATGCGCCCCACTACCAGGTGCCATGAGGTAATCATGGTAGAAATAATTGGCCCCGGCCAATTCTTGGTTGAGTTGCCATTCGAGGAGGTCGTATGAAACCTGCTGACTAGGCGTCAGCTGATCATAAGAATAGCCGCGAAGCACCTCAAGGGTCTGGGGCACTTGTGCCATCCGCTCACGATGTACCCTACTGCTAATGCTGCTGAAGTTGAGGTCCATCTGCGATAGTCCCTCGATAACCGCAGATTCAGCCTGAACGCGCAGCTCAGGCCGTTTTTCTATTTGCTCAAAATAACTTCGCAAAAAGAAATGGTCGATGTCGGCAGGCCGAAACCAGACCAGTCTCGCCACCCAAAATAGCCCGTAAGCGATTAGTAGCAAAAAGACGATGAAGGATACCTTGCGAAAGGATAATTTCATTATTTCACAATCTCAAGCCCAGCGATTCGCCAACCCGTTATGCCTTTTTTGAGGTCATAAATTTGCTTATAGCCTTGCTCGACAAGGAAGTTGGCGGTATTGCTACTGCGACCGCCAGAGGCGCAGTAAAGAAAAATAGGCGTTTCTTTGTCCAGCTCAAGCATTTTTTCTTCAAAATCTCCTTTGCGATAATTGATGTTCATCGACCCTTCTATCTTGCCATTTTCGACCTCTTCGGGCGTTCGGACATCGATCAAGACAGCTCCCTCTGTTACCTTGTATTTGGCGGCGAAGGTAAGCGGATCGAGGACCACAGAAAGCGTGGAATCTGGATGGAGGACATCTGCCTCTACGTTAGGGAGTTCTGGTGGCGGCGGGGGCTTGACCACCGTGGAATCTGCGGTAGAGGTCGTCGCAGCCGACTCAGACTCGCCCCCTCCACACGCTACAAAAGTAAGAAGTAAAAGTGCAAAGCCTATTTTTGTAAAAAGTGAAAGCATAAAAAATTAAAATGAAAGTTAAAATAAAAATCAAAGTATGAGCTGATTATCAGTGAGTTATCATTAATAAATTGGAAAGGTGTTTCTCATTCAAAATTCATCATTCATCATTCAAAATTACTCCCACATCAATCATTAATCCTTCCCTCCCGACGCCTTTTCCATTCCCCAAATCATCAATCCCCCCAAGATAATCAGCCCCACAGCATACCAGGTACTCATCGCCCCAAAATCAGGCAGGTGCCAATTCTCAAAGCGAATGATTTTTTCCTTGCCCCCAATCACCTCTTTCACAGTGTCCTTCCACGGCCAGATGATCATGAGAGAACCGATGATAAAGCCTGTCATAAGCGCAATCGTGAGGTCTCGATAGTGTTTAAATACCCATGAAAGCAGTCTCGAAAAGGCAATCATCCCAAGGCCAGCCCCAAGGATCACAGGCAGCAGGATTTTAGCATTAAAACCACTTACCGCGTCGATCATGATGAGTTTATAATTTCCTAGAAGAATCAGGACAAATGAACCTGAAAGCCCTGGCAAGATCATGCTACACATGGCTACTACACCGCAGATGAGCAGGTACCAGATGGCATCATTTTCCTGACCTGGGGTCAATAAGGCTATGCCCACGGCTATCCCTAAGCCAACAAGTAATGAAAGAATGGTGCCAATGCCCCACTGCTTCACCGTCCTTCCAACAGAGATAATGGACACGAGAATTAGCCCAAAAAAGAAGGCCATCAATAATGTCTCCCCACCCGGCGTCGCCAGAATATATTTGAATAAGAGGGCGATGCTCACCGCACTGACGATAATCCCTGCAAATACGGCTGTTAGAAACCAGCCATCGACTTTGGTCCACAGTTCTTTGATCTTGAACTTCAGCAATAATTGAATGGCTTCTACATCAAATGACTTGATGGCAAGGATCAGGCGCTCAAAGATCCCCGTAATGAGCGCAATCGTCCCACCCGAAACACCTGGGATGACGTTTGCAGCGCCCATAGCAAGTCCTTTGAGAAAAAGGGAGAGGTATGAATTCATGGCGCAAATATACACGAAGTTCTGGGGGAATTGATAAAATAAAAATATGTAATTTGCCGCCGATTAAGATTATTGATTGATTGATTGACTAATTATTAATTGGGAAAAAGATGTAATCAATAATCAATCAATTAATAATTAATCAATTTCGTTAGACATGGCAAATAATCTACTCAAAGGAAAAAAAGGACTCATATTTGGCGCGCTGGATGAAAACTCTATCGCTTGGAAGGCAGCAGAGCAGGCGCATGCAGAGGGCGCAGAGATTCTGCTTACCAATGCCCCCGTGGCGATGCGCATGGGCAAGATCAATGAATTGGCCGAAAAAATTGGTGCGAAGGTGGTGCCAGCAGATGCGACGTCCATGGATGACTTGAATGCACTGTTTGACGAAGCCGAATCGCTTTTTGGCAAGTTGGACTTTGTCCTTCACTCCATTGGGATGTCTCCCAATGTCCGTAAAGGGCGCCCTTACACCAACCTCAACTATAGTTGGCTGGACAAGACTTATGACGTCTCTGCGATTTCCTTTCACAAGATCATGCAGGTGATGTACAATCGCGACTTGATGAATGAATGGGGTTCCATTGTAGCCCTTACCTATATGGCCGCGCAGCGGACCTTCAGCGAGTATAATGACATGGCCGAGGCCAAGGCCTTGCTCGAATCATATGCCCGTAGTTTTGGCTACCACTTTGGCAAAAAAGCGAAAGTCCGCGTCAACACCATTTCTCAATCGCCCACCCCTACGACGGCAGGCACTGGCGTATCGGGCTTCGATAAGATGCTGGCTTATGGCGAGATGATGTCCCCGCTGGGCAACGCTACGGCCGACGACTGCGCCGCCTATTGTGTCATGATGTTCTCCGACTACACCCGCCGCATCACCATGCAAAATCTCTATAATGATGGCGGTTTTTCCAATATGGGCATTGCGGAAGAGATGTTGGAGAAGTTGTAGGGGGGGTGGCTAAATGAGGGCTGTAGTGGCAAATTCTAGCGGAATTTGGTTGCGTTTTTTGGGCAATAAGTTGTATTTTTAGCTTATAAATAAGGTTAAAATGCCCTGATATGCTATTAATCAACTCCTAAGAAATTCAACCCAAGCCCATGCCCAACCTACAGGCCACCTATCCCCAACTCATTCAAGATATTAGCCACTTGCTCACTGAAGGAAGGCAAGCAGCCTTTAAGGCTGTCAATCACATTTTGGTAGAAACCTATTGGCAAATAGGCAAACATATTGTGACCTATGAACAAGCAGGAGCGGAGCGGGCGGAGTATGGAGCGAAATTGTTAAATCAGCTTTCAAAAGACCTTTCCAAGGCTCATGGAAAGGGTTTTAGTAAATCAAATCTGTACCTTTTTCGTCAATTTTACATATGTTTCCCAATTTTCCAGACAGTGTCTGGAAAATTGAGTTGGTCCCATTATGTAGAACTTCTTTCCATCTCTGATGACCTAGCACGCTCGTTCTACGAGCAGCAATGCATCCGAGAAAATTGGAGCGTACGCGAGCTTAAACGCCAGCGGAATTCTGCTCTGTTTGAACGCCTTGCACTTAGTAAAGACAAGGATCAAATTTTGGAGCTTTCCCAAAAGGGGCAAGAAATCGCAAAAGCCCAAGACATTGTTCGCGATCCATATATCTTTGAGTTTCTAGCACTGCCTGAGAAGAACTTTTTAGAAAAGGAGTTGGAAGAAGAGTTAATTGACAAATTGGAACAATTCCTCCTTGAATTGGGCAAAGGATTTGCCTTTATCGGAAAACAGTATCGAATTACGTTAAACAATACGCATTTTTACGTTGACCTCCTTTTTTACCACAGGATTCTCAAATGCTTTGTCTTAATAGACCTCAAAAAGGGAATAGTAAATCATCAAGATGTCGGCCAAATGAATATGTACCTCAACTACTTCAAAACGGAAGAGAACGAGGACAATGACAACCCGCCAATAGGCATCATCCTCGCAGCAGATAAAAACGAGATATTGGTAGAGTATGCTACCGCCGGGATGGAGAATCAGTTATTCGTTTCCAAATACCAAATGCATCTGCCAGATAAGGCATTGCTAGAGAATCAATTGCGGTATTTGTTAAAAGAAAGGAAGAAGTGAAATATCAAAAAGCCCCAACAAGTTTCTTCAACCTGTTGGGACTTCAAGGACTTAGATGTGTGAGATAAATCGTAGGCGCGGATTACCCACAGGCCTACCCTTTGGCCGAAATCCACGCCAGCTTGCTAAAGCAAGCCTTGAAAGGCACATTTTTATGCGCTGGGCCGGATTTCCAGATAGAGGGGGTGGATCTTCGCGTAATCCGGCCCAATGTCATTAAGACACGCCTATTTATCTGCTATGAAGGATAATGATCCCGCTATTTCTTCACCACCCTACGCACCGCTTGCCCACGTGCCGTCTGCACCTTGAGCAAGTAAAGACCTTGAGGTAGAATACTCATATCGAGCTGATACCCAATGATCTGCACATTTTCCTTGTTAATCGAATGAACCTTCCGGCCCTGAATATCATACAAGCTGATAGCCATGTCCGTCGGACGATCCAAAGTCAGCTTGATATTCAAGTTTTGGGAAGTCGGATTGGGATATAACTCCCAATCGCGGATGCCTGCGGCGAGTTCGTCTTCTATACTAGAAAGCACATCGATGATCACGGCATCTTGGACTTCACATCCATTGGCATCTACGACGGTGACAATATAAGTGCCTTCCACCAAACCGGTAATCAGCGAATCAGTTTGCCCTGAATTCCAGTCATAGGTATAGGGAGGGGTACCGCCAGCAGGGGTTACGCTGGCTTGGCCAGTGGCCATGCCGGGCTGTGTATTTACGTGACTTGTCATAGCGGTGAGCATTGGCGGGTCTATAAGCATAGCCGAGACTGTATCTGTACAGCCATTGATATCCATTACGGTACAGGTGTACGAACCTGCGCCAAGACCTGTGATGGTGGCAGTAGTTGCACCGTTGCTCCATGCATAAGTATAGCCAGGCGTGCCGCCTTGCACAGCAAGTCCTATCTGTCCATTTGTATCCCCATTGCACAAGGGATCTTCAGTGGTCTGACTTGTCATGATGGCAGGAGGTTCTGAAAGGGTAAAACTTGCACTATCCTGGCAGCCATTAGCATCAATCACATATCCCATAAAGGTGCCTGCAGAAAGACCAGAAGCACCAACTGTCGTTTGTCCATTGGACCAGCTGTAAGTATATGGCATTGTCCCCCCTACTGGGCTTAATAGGGCACTTCCTGTCATGCCTCCATTACACAAAGGATCTACTTGCGGCCCTTTAAAGGCAGAGAGCGCTGTAGGTTCAGTGACCATAGCCATGACAGTAGTGACACAGTTATTGCCATCGGTGAGGGTGAGGGTATACGAACCTGGGCCTACCCCAGATAGGTTCTGGGTAGTGGCCCCATTTGACCAGGAGAAATTATAAGGCATCATGCCGCCAGAAGCTGTGACCATCACACCTCCATCATTGGCTCCTGCACAGGACACATCTGTGACACTGTCTATCATGGCCGAAGCACCGCCCACACTGCCTACGATCACAGAAGCCATCGATTGGCATCCATTAGTGTCTGTCACGGTGACATCATACGGGCCTGCGGCTAGGCCGTTGATCGTCGGAGACGTTCCCATATTGCTCCATAAGAAATTGAAAGGGCCGCCCCCTGTGGCGCTAGCGGTAGCAGAACCATTGGAAAGGCCACAATTGGCGTCAACTACGCTGGTCATCACACTGGGCCCAGCAAGCGGGGCGAGTGACATACCTACGCTGTCAATACAACCACCCGCCCAGATTTTTACGCCATAATTCCCACTTGCAGTCACTTTGATGGTACGGGTCGTATCGCCAGTGGTCCACAAATAGGCATCAAACCCAGCCCCTGCGTCAAGAATGGCTGTATCTCCCATACAGAATTTGGGCGCACCACTGACTGTAGCAGAAGTGATATTGACAACTGGTGCAGTACCCACGATCAGGTCGAAGGTAAAGGTTGAATCCCTTACAGAAGTGGAACCAGCGATGGGAACGGTCACCCAGACATCTACAATAGCTTTCAAAGTAATGGTACCCGTAGCGGTAGGTGTGCCTGTCACTTCTACACAGCCGCTTGTATTGCCAGGGAAGCCACAGCTAGGGGGATTGCACTGGTAAGACATGGTAGCAGGTAGGTTACGGAGGCTCAAGAGCTGAATAGAGTCAATAGGCAATGTCAGATTGCCGATAGGAGGTACATTCACAACGGTATCTTGTGGTATCACAATCGTAGCCGTAGTGGCATAGGGCAAGTTCACACAGGCTCCAGGCAAGGTGTCGGGATAAAGTCCAGGGGATTTAAAAGAGGTATCGGGTGTGCATACCTGCGCATGGGCTTGCTGAAGCGAAAATAGCGTCATCAACGCCACAATAGACATACAGAGTCGAATGGTTCTGAGCATAAGGTTGTTAATTGAATTGGTGTTAAGTAGTGATGAGGTTGCTATACAACACCAAATTACGTGAAATCAAATCGAATAGTACCTCAAAGGGGGTAAATTTAGGGTGAATATGCGTAATTAGGGGAGAGAATTTCAAATTCGCCAGCATTATTCATCAAAATCAAATCCTATGAAAACCTTATTAGTCATCCTGCTTATCTCCTGTTATGCCAGTAGTTTCTGCCAAGAACCTCTGCAATTATACCCTGGGGTGCAGCTATTGAATCTTAGTCATGAAGGGGAGAAAGCATTTTTAGAAAATGAGGAAAAGTATTTGGCTATTTCTGAAAAATTAAGTGAAGGTATTCAAGTAGATGACCTAACTGAACCAGAACAAGAAATTTGGAATAATTATGATGAGACCATGACAGGCTATTGGCAGATTATTGGGGAAGGGTGTAGTTGGTATTGTGGGGGAGGACCACAAGAAATTACAGCTTCTTCCTATCTCCCACAACAAGGCGAAACGGAATACAGTCCCCAAAATGCGCATGACCTTAACTATAAGACTGCATGGGTTGAAGGAGTTGCTGGACACGGTATTGGGGAGTTCTTATTATATCATTTCACCCCATCCAGTCCTCGAATTACGGAAATCAATGTCGTAAATGGCTACGTGAAAAGTCAAAAAGCGTGGGAAAATAATGGCCGTGTCAAGACTTTAAATATGTATGTTGACGAGCATCTCTATGCTGTTTTACACTTAGAAGATAAGCGTGCTGCCAACCGATTTTCTATTTCCCCCCTTGGTCACCCCGATAGAGGAGATGCTGAGAAATTGAAAAACGCTGGAAACTGGACCATCAAATTTGAAATAGCCGAAGTGTATCCAGGGAAAAAATACGAAGATGTCGTGATCACTGAAATCTACTTCGACGGTATTGATGTCCACTGCTTAGCCGCAGGTACCCAGATCCAAATGGCTGACGGAAGCCATCAAAACATCGAAGACCTCAAGACTGGTGATGCAATCTCTTCCTTCAACGAAGCAGCCCAGCGCTTTGAGCCAGCGACCATTTTGGAATTGGCAAGCCCGATTCACCAAGACTTAGTGGAAATCACCTTTGCTGATGGCACCTCATTGACCTGTACCCAAGATCATCCCATACAGGCTGCTGATGGCACTTGGAAATCATTTGATCCTGAGAAAACGGCACATGATTACAACTATGAAGAAGTAAAGCGTTTGGAGGAAGGAGATTTGATGATGGTAAAAGGGAAAAGAGCAGGCAAAACCATCGAAGCCATTCGAGAACTCAAGGGCCTTCAGCAGACGTATACGATAGTCAAATTAGATAAAAACCAGTCCTTTGTCGCCAATGGAATCGTGGTAGGAACAGAAGAATTGCGCCAGCCTGTGGTGAGTATTCGTCACAAATAACAGTTACTCGGTCCGCAACTAAGGATTGTGTACGAAATAAGTTCGTAATTTAGCAAAAAGAGGTTATGTTGTTTTTTTTGGAGCTATTTTTTAGGAAAAAGATATCAGCGCAGCCATGGGTTATTATTCGTCAGAGATAGAGGATCAGATGATCCGTTTTTATGAAAGCTTGGATGAATCAAGTAAGCGCCGCTATGCTGCGGTAG
>JAUIKF010000108.1 GCA_030430575.1 Bacteroidia bacterium
CCTTGTGATATTATTTAAACAATATAGCATTATTTAACCCCATAGTACGACTTTTTGAGCCACCTACCTAGCACGACTTAGTGAGCCTTTTGCCTAGCACGACTTAGTGAGCCTTGACAGGGTTCAGGGTTCAGGGTTCAGGGTTAATTAAGAATTGAGAATGAAAAATGGAGAATGAAGCCTCCCATTTACTCATATATTCATCTTATCATTTAATCATTCTCCTTCCATTCTCTCATCCTATCATTCTATCATTCTATCATTTCCCTCCTTGAAACGCCTAGAACGACTCACCGCTCTTTTGTCCTTCCTCCAATCGAGGCGCTATACCCCCATTTCTGACATCATAGATAAATTCCAGGTCAGCGAACGCACCGTATTCAGGGATATCAATGCCCTGGAAGCGTCAGGGGTTCCTATCAGTTTTGAGAAAGAAAAAGGCTACTACATCCTGGGAAGGCACTTTTTGCCACCCTTGGCTTTTACCCTAGAAGAAGCCAAGTCCTTTATTTTTGTGGAGCAATTGGCGAAAAAATATACCGATCGGGAGACCTTCCACCAGTTTTCTAGTGCCTTGGAGAAGATCAAGAATAAATTGCGCGATGTGCAATTGGATGAGGTAGAGGAATTGGAGGAAAAGGTAGGCGTGTATATCGGCCAAGCAGGTTCTCCCAAATACTTGCACCAAGTCGAGCAAGCCTGTAGCCAGCGCCAAATCCTGGCATTGCACTACCAAGATGTGCGAGGCCAGGTCACCCAGCGACGCGTCGCGCCCATCGGCATGACCTTCTATGGAGAATCCTGGCACCTGATTGGGTTTTGCCAATTGAGAAATGATTATCGCGACTTTTCATTGGCACGGATCATCTCCCTCACCCTGACAGGCGAAATATTTGAAGAAGAACACCTCAGCCTCAAAGGATATATAAAAAGATTGCAGGAAAGAGATAATGACTGACATAGGGCTGTCAGTGGGCAATGGTATATTTGCTACAAAGAAAAAACACAAATACAAATTCAAGCTCAAATTCAAGTCTTCTCCATTCAAAATTAATTTTCTCATTTACTCATCTTATCATTTATTCATTTTCCTCCCATTCTCTCATTCTATCATTCTATCATTCAATCATTTTCTCCCCCATGAGCACTTACAAAAACTGTCAAAGCTGTGGCATGCCGCTGAAAAAAGACCCCCAAGGCGGAGGCTCCAACGCCGACGGTACCCAAAGCACCATGTACTGTAGCTATTGCTACCAAGATGGCAATTTCACCCAGCCTGATTTTACCGCCAAGGACATGCAAGCCTTTTCCAAAGGAAAAATGAAGGAAATGGGCTTTCCCGGTTTCCTCGCTGGTTTTTTCACCATGGGCATCCCTAAACTCGCCAGATGGAAAAATCAATAGAGGTCCTCTCCCAACTGGCTTCGGCCCTGGGCCAAAGGGACGAAGCCCCTAACATCGCCTTGGCGAGGCAGATCGCCGAATCGGCTGATTATGAGGCGGTTGAAGTGCTGGTCACCCATACGACACGGCGGCCAACCGCCCAACAAAATGACTGCATCAAGGTGCTGTATGAAGTTGGCGATTTGTCACCAACGTTAATTGAAGGGCATTTGCCTACGTTTTTGGGGCTGCTGACCCACAAAAACAACCGCCTCCAATGGGGCGGCATGACGGCCTTGGCCTGCATCGCCCGTCTCAACCCCCAAGGGATTTACACGCACTTGTCTGCCATCATTGACGCCGCTGACAAAGGCTCTGTCATCACCCGCGACAAGGCGGTGGACATCTTGATTCAGCTAGCTGGCCTTCCTGATTTTGCCTCGGATGCCTTTCCCCTCCTCTTCGACCAGCTCCGCAACAGTCCCGAAAACCAGTTTCCCATGTATGCCGAACGGGCCTTGCCTGTCATTGCCCCTGCGCATAAGGCAGAATTTGTGACCATCCTGACGGAGCGCCTGGGAGATATGGAGAAGGAGAGCAAGCGGAAAAGGATTGAAAAAGTTTTGAAGAAGGTTTGATAGTTCGAGCGTTCGAGCCTGCTCCTCAACGTTTGAACCCTGAACTCCGAACCCTGAACTTTCCTAAGCGATCATCTCCAAAAACTTCGCAGGCCCATTCTCCGCGATCCACTGCTTTACCTCCTCGCTCACCAGCGTGTCAGCCCCCTTTTCAATTCGTTTGCCCACAAACTTACCACTCGCTTCCACTGCCTTGCCGATCCAGCGCTTCCAGCGACCCTTCTGCCGCGCTGTCGGTTGCTGCTCTTCCTTGATTTCAGCGAGGATGTCCATGAGTTCATCATATTCATCCTGGGTGATAAATCCCGCCTGCTTTTCCGCCTCCACCATCTGTTGGAAGGGTGGAATCTGCTCGTGAATCGTGCTGCTTTGATCGATATGCTGGGTAATGTGGCCTTGATTGTGGGGATTAACGGAACCGACATTTCCGTGGAAATGGTATTCGGCGCGGCCCATCTCTGCTTGGGGCGGTCTAGCTTCTAGCACTGGGTCGGGGTCGTGAACCTGAGCAGTGACTGCTTCCTGCATCCTGGCAGGCATATCGCGCTGCAGGTCTTTGAGCAGGGCTTGCGCCGCGCTCAAGAGCTTATTGCTGCTGAGTTGCTGGTTCTCAAAGGAGATCGTCCGTGCCTGGATCTCCCGTTTGAGGCCATTGTACTGGCCGTTCAGTTGGATGGCCATATTGTCGGCATCAGTGCCTTGGGCGACACGGGCCATCTCTTTCAAGGCAGCGCCGAGTTTATTGTCCATCAATAATTGTCTGAGGTATTCACTGCGTATCATCTGTGGAGATTTAGGGGTAAAGGTATGAGAAAGGGTCGGTTGCTGACTGACAAAGACGTCTTCCAACAGGCCGATCACTGAAGCCATTTTTCGGCTTTTTCGACATTGGATGTTGGGTACCCGATCAGCTTTAAATTCCAATAAGGTCTTCCAATCATAATACTCAAGCTGGTCCGCATTCGCTTTATTGCACCGTTCGCAATTACAAGGAATCAATTTTGACACGCTCAGGTCCTCGTCAAAGTCAAAGGTGCTATTGATCTCATCGATTTCCTTGGCGATAATGGTCATCATGGCTTTGCGGTTGGCGCCCTTGACCTTGATGCGAATTTCCTTGTCGCGGTAGCGCTCGGTCACGTCTGCCGTGGCATTTGGATAGCCAAAAATGGCTCCGCGCTGCCAGACCGTCGCTTGGTCCGCGATGTAGCGATGCAAGCGCACGATGAGGCGGGTGACGATGCCCTTGGGCATAAAGTCGTACTTATAGCGCAGCTGCAGCTGGTCCTTCTCTTCCCAGTCGTAGACGGGCTTATCGGGCGACAGCAAGGCCGGCACGATGAACTCATCGGGCTGGTGGGGCAGGGGATAGCACAGCTCAAACAGCTCCATCAGCCGCAGCAATTCATCAAATACATCCACATATTGATTGCCCTGCCAGATTTGGTCTAATTCTGTTCGATGAAAATGCCCTGCGACCTGTGCCTGCTCCTTCGTATGGTCCAGGACTTTGTACACGGCCTCCGTCGCCCAGGCGGGGTTCAGGATGAGCATTTTTCGGAGTAGTGGCTCCTTGCTAAAATGCAAAATCGCCCCCAGCGAATGCAGAAAATCACTCAGAAAGTCCTGCCGTTTATGCGTATCGATGCCTTCTTCTGTGCAGATTTTTCGATAGGTTTCGAGGGAAATATAGTTACAAGCCTTGGCTTCTTCCTCCAATCGCGTCCGTATCCGCGCCCACTTCCGAGGCACCTTTTCTCCTTGCTGAAAGTGGGGCAGGGTACGGATCTGCTGTTTCACTGTTTCCACAAACTGCGCTACTGCCGCTTTATCCGCCTTCAAACTGAATGTATTCAGCGGCTTCCGCAGATTTTTATACATGCCCACCAACTCCTGAAACGCCACTTTTGACCGTATCTCCCCCTTTTTATTCAACAACAACAGCAGCGGGCTATCCTCGCCATACAAGTCCTGCACCTGTAACCAATAATGCGGATCTTCCTCTATCCGCCCATCCAGGAGCAGCACATAGAGGCTGCGCTTCGACAAAAAGAACTGGTGCGTACTGTGATAAATCTCCTGCCCCCCAAAATCCCAGACATGCATGGTAAAGTCAGGCAGGCCAGGCGTCTCGATCACCAGCGGCTCCACCTGTATGCCCTTGGTGGTATCCTTGTCCACAGGCATGGCCGCATCCAAGTCCTTGAGCTTCCGCGCAAAGGTCGTTTTGCCTACGCCTGCTTCACCGATGATCAACAACTTGGCTTCATAGACGGTTTCGTCCCCTTCTTCGAGTTCGGCGAAGTAGTTGAGGATGGCTTCATTGCCTTGGTGGGCGATTTCGAGGGGCGGGTGAGTGAGGGGAGGGGGGGTACCACTCAGAAAAGAAAGACGGATCCCCTTAGGTGCAAATGAATCAAAAGTAACAACTATCCCATTTTTAATGATTGGTAGAAGAGGCTCAATATCACGGACTTGGGTATTTGTAAGGTCAAGGGAATTGAGTTGTGTGAGGCCTGCTAAGGGGTTGAGGTCGCTGACTTGGGTATTTGTAAGGTCAAGGGAATTGAGTTGTGTGAGGCCTGCTAAGGGGTTGAGGTCGCTGACTTGGGTATTTCTAAGCTCAAGGGAATTGAGTTGTGTGAGGCCTGCTAAGGGGTTGAGGTCGCTGACTTGGGTATTTCTAAGGTCAAGGGAATTGAGTTGTGTGAGGCCTGCTAAGGGGTTGAGGTCGCTGACTTGGATATTATTGAGATTAAGGGAATTGAGTTGTGTGAGGCCTGCTAAGGGGTTGAGGTCGCTGACTTGGATATTATTGAGATTAAGGGTCTTGAGTTGCTTAAGGGCTGCTAGGGGGGACAGGTCGCTGACTTGGGTATTATTGAGGTCAAGGTAATTGAGTTGGTTGAGGCCTGCTAAGGGGGCCAGGTCGCTGACTTGGATATTCTGGAGGAAAAGGTAATTGAGTTGGTTGAGGCCTGCTAAAGGGGCCAGGTCATAATTCTGCCTAACCTCCTCACTGTAAATTCCTTCAACTACCAGTTTTTTAAGATTTGAAAGCTGTCCTAGGCTCGAAGGAAGTTGACCCAACTGATTTTCTTCCCTTTCATTTTGACTATTTTCCCATTCGTCCTTTTGCCAATCATACCACCCACCCGCTAAAATCAACGTCTCCAAATGCCCCAACTCCCCCAATTCCTTATTCGGGAAATTATCATCTGTCAGGCCACAGTTCCCCAGGTCTAGGTAAGGGTTCTGGGTGCGCTTGTTTTCTTTGATAAGTTTGAGGGCAAGGTTTCTCCCAGTATCTATTCCTAGCAGCTTTTTGACCTTTTTGAGCATAGGGGGTTGGTGTTTTTGTTTTGAAAAATTTGGATAGCGGAAGTTAGGGGGAATTGGGGAGAAAGGCAAAGGGGGAAGGCAGGTTCAAGGTCAACTCACCCCGCTCGGGCATAGCCCTCGCTGCCCCTCTCTTGGCCTCGCTGGGGCCTAGGCGAAGAGAGGGGCTTTGGGAGTCAGCTTTGATGGCTCTGGGGACAAGTCGCCAGGTCCCCTTCTTGAGAGGGACCGTTAGGCGAAAAGGGGGTTCATGACCAGCAAACCCACCCCGCTCAGCCTTCGGCCCTCGCTGCCCCTCTCTTGGCCGGACACAGGCCTGGGCGTTTGGGGATAAAAAAACCGCCCGAAGGCGGCTTTTTTAGGTTCTAGGTTTTATGTTCTAGGTTCTACGTTGGCTCTTAACCTAGAACATAGAACCTAAAACTTAGAACTTTCTTACCTTAATCGTCTTCGACTCCGTCGAAGTCTTGACTTCCAGCATATACATGCCTGCGGCCAAGTCACCCATCTCCAGCCTGCGGCTGATGATGCCAGATGCATCTGCTTCGAAGCGCTCGACCAGTAGCTTTTGGCCCATGGCATTGCTGAGCGTCAGCTCAACCTGGGTGAAGGCTGGCGCTGCCAGTTGCACATTCAACCTATCCTGGGTAGGATTCGGGAAAGCTGCTACTTCTAATGGCTCCAGGCCATTTGCGCCCATGCGATAAGCCGTGCCGTTGATCGTCACATTGTCGATCGTGTAGTGAACCACGGTGCCAGGATTGCCTGCCGTGCCGACAATGCCTACGTCGTAGGTTCCGCCATACATCGGCATGACGTAGGAAGCCATCGTGCCAATAGTTGTCCAGGCCGCGCCATCAGGCGAGACAGAAGCAGTGAAGCTGAAGCCTACGCGCTGCAAGCGTACCCAATAAACAGGCCCAGGCCATAGCGGACCTGGAAGGGTAGGACCTGCAATACTTGTGGTAAATGAACCACTCATCGCGCGGTTGGTCATATAGGTCTTATTATCACCTGCAATCAAGGTAGCTACATTGGCTGCTGATGGGTTAGAGCCATAGCTGTGCTCACGAATCATCACCCCAACGCGGTCGCGGTTGTTGTTGGTAGGGTGCATGACGATTCTCGCCTTGAGGTCCATCGTAGATGCATTCTCCTGGCGCTTCACATAATGGAAGCCATCCATATTGCTCATCACGCCGGGGATGCCGCTACCGGAAGTCTTCATTTCGTAAGTCTTGGTCGCTGCATCGTAGCATACTCTGCCTACTACCCCACCTGTATTGCCAATGTCTTCATTGTACATGCCTGCGGGCAGCGGATCACAATCTTCGGCTACATTCACATCAAAACTACATGGAGCCACATTGCCCGCTCTGTCTGTGGCTGTCAGCATCACTGTCGTGGTGCCTACAGGGAAGGTACTTCCGCTGAGGATCGCGGGAGAATACACGATGCCATTAGGACCGGTACAGTTGTCTGTAGCCGTGATCTGAGGCCAGGTATGGATGATTCCAGGGGTGCAGAATGGCACCAAGAGGTTCGCATCACCTGGGCAGTTGTCGAAGACAGGTGCCTCGCGATCGCGCACGCGCACGTCATAGCTACAAGTGGCGGAATTGCCACAATCGTCAGTCACCGTCCAAGTGACAGTGGTTCTGCCTCTGGGGAAGGTAGCGCCCATCAGGGTATTGCTATTGTTGTAGTCATTCGTAGAAGTATAATCGTGATCATCCATGATGTTCATCGGATCAAGGCCCGTGCCTTGCATGGTCCATTCACAGACACCGGGATCGGTGTCAAAGCGCTGAACGCCCGTAGGGCAGGTGAAAGTCGGCGCGTCGGTATCTACGTCAACCGTGATTTTATAGGCGATGCTGTAGCATCGCAGATTTTGCACATTGCCAAATTCCCTACTCCCTACAATCCAATAGCAGCCATCTCCGGCTGGGGTGACGGTAACCGCTGCGTCAGGCAGTCGACCATTGGCATTTCCATTGTTTCCAGTCGTCATGAAAGGCAGATTGCTTGATGGGTCTGCATCGAAGAATTCGTAGCGACGAACATTGGTTGCTGTTGTCACAAAGCCTGCCAGATCAATCATGTCTCCAGGACAAAGTAAAGTATCTGATGCTTCCAGGGTCATGCTTGGCATTGTGCGCACATCCATTCTCAGACGAATGGCATCTCCCTGACAGCCGTCCACCTCCTGGGCTACCCAGAAGTGGTTATTGCCTGAAGAAGCTGTGCTGATCGTGGGTTCTTCGCCTGTTCCATTATACAAGCCTCCCTGACTTCCGCCATTGTCATCAAAAAAGACCAAAGAAGCACTCATCGCATTAATCCCAATATCTGCGGCATATTTGAACAAACTATCACTGATAGAGGTAGGCCCTACAGGGGCTCCTTCACAGAGGTTGATCGTAATGCGGCTACTATTTTGGAAGGGATTTAAAGCAAGGTCTTCTGGGTTGCAGGGAGGCGTTCCATCTTTGTCATAGGAACCTAAATCATGAGGAGAAACACGAGTAGACCCACAGATGTCATCTGTAGGGATATCACCAGCGGGTGCGGTGCCATTGTCCAAGGCGTCACTACCAGCTTGAGGTTCAAAGTAGGTGTGCTCGCCGCAGGTAGCAGCGCTGGCGAGATTGGGGTCAGTGGTATAGGTAGGAGTAGCACTGCAATTGTGGCAATCTTCCGCCAAACTCGTGGTGAAAGTCAGGGTACCAGGTGAGTTATCATAAATATTTTCCCCTTGCGTTCCTGTGTTATTGGCTACAATGGTATTGGTCAAAGATAGGTCGCCTTTGGCCCAAGCAATCCCTCCCCCTCTTTTATTAGTCGCTGTACCCCCCAGGGTATTATTGACAACCGTGCAGTTGAAAAACTGGTTAGAACCAGCTTTATCAATATGAAATGCCCCTCCTAATATATTGGCACCCGATTTTGAAGCATTATTCCCAAAGACTGTACAGTTGATATACTTATTGGTAGAGCCATCTTTTGTGATGTACACAGCTCCGCCATTTAGGGAAGAACTGTTGTTGGAAATCGTGCACTGGATCATTTGGAAATCAAGCGCTCCTTGATTAAACACCCCTCCTCCTCTTTTATCGGCCGTATTATTATCTACGACACAATCGGTAAAAATTACGGTTCCTCCTCCACTAGCTTGTTTAAAATACACAGCTCCGCCTTCGTTTTCAGAACGATTCTCTGTAAAATGATGAAAATCTGATCTAAGGCAGTAGAAGGGCTTGCATGGGCCTGGACTATTGTCGCCGTTTGGCCTTGTCCTTGAAAGGTTAAGCTTTTTCGAACTACGATTCCCGCCTCGGTGTGAACAGCATCTTGAATGTCAATGACATCTCCATCCATGGTTCCAGGGTCTGCAACGGCAGCTGCTATTGTGGTGAAGTCACACCCGGTGGCGCAGACAGTAATTGTGGCTGCAGATAAATACCTATTTTCCTTCTTTAACCCAAAAAGACACATGCATTACTTGTCGTTTTTGTGTTAAATAATGGAATATATATCTACAAAAAAGATTTATGTCGGTGGATGGTTTAAGGGAAAAAACGCTTCCAAGAGCAATTAGCAATAAAAGCAATGGGGGTTTGGAGAAGGAAGGAGAAATTGGGATTTTACTCAAAAGACTTATTCTCCTATGAAAAATGATACCTTTCCTCAAAACACCAATAGCAGACGCGAGTTCCTCAAAAAGGGCCTGAAGGCGGGGGCAGCGCTTTCCCTTTTGGGAAATGTAAACCTGTCCATGGGGCAATCATCCCCCTTAGAATCGCTGGAAACGATCGAAAAGACGGACCATCCCTTAAAAATCCTTATCCTCGGCGGCACCAGTTATCTCGGGATTCACCAAATCGCCTATGCCCTCAGCCGAGGCCATTCCATTACCATTTTCACCCGAGGCAAAACCAAACCGACCTTTCACAAGCCTTTGTTCAAAGAAGTGGAACACCTCATAGGTGATCGGGAAGACAACCTGGAAGCCCTCAAAGGACGCAAATGGGATGCAGTCATTGATAATTCTGGGAGGAAGGTCAAATGGACAAAAGCCACAGCAGAGCTACTACGCGACTCAGTAGACCTTTACCTTTACACCTCGTCGACAGGTGTATATTACCCTTATTTGGGAGATGATATCAAGGAAGATACTTCCCTGGTCCTAAAGACACCTGAAGAGGCTACGGGCGATCAAAAATACGAATACGATTATGGGGTGATGAAAGCGAACTCTGAGTTGGCAGCGCAAGAGGCTTTTGGAAAAGATAGAACCATCATCGTGCGACCTACCTATATGATCGGCCCCGGGGATCGCTTCAATCGCTTTATGCATTGGCCTATACGGCTCAGGCAAGGCGGAGAGATTCTGGTCCCTGGAAAGGCTGACGATCCCGTCCAGTACATCGATGGAAGGGATGTCGCCAATTGGATGATCAGATTAATTGAAAATGGGACCACAGGGGCATTTAATGCTGTGGGACCTGCTTCGACTACAGGCATGCATGCTTTCATTTATGGGGTACACGCTGCCTGCAGCTCAGCGGCTTCTTTTGTTATGATTCCAGATTATGAATTCCTAGAAGCTCAGGGTATCCCTTACGCCATCCCATGGGTCATGCCCACGGGCAATAATTATGGCACCGCCCGCGCCAATAACCAACGTTCTATCAACAACGGTCTCACTTTTACGCCCCTAGCTGACACGATTCGGGACATTTATGAATGGTGGTTTTCTGAAGCGGTGTCTGATGAAAGACGGGCAAGTCTGAGCAAGGAAGGTTCCTTGATGGCGCGGGAGAAGGCAATTTTGGAGGCGTGGAGGAAAAGGTAATGGTTAATTGTTAAGGGTTAATTGAGGGAATTACTTTATATTTAGTTTGAGTTTTTGGGGATTATTATCATAAAAATTAGGGTTCGGAGTTCATGAAGTTATGATTCATGAAATGAATTTTCGTAACTATTCAGCCCTCACTTGACTTGGCCCCAATATGAGCCTGTCTTTAATCTGATCTGGGTTTAGAAAAAGCTCATTGAGTGCTTGGAAAGCGGTATACCCTTGCATTCTGGCGGTTACGAGG
>JAUIKF010000109.1 GCA_030430575.1 Bacteroidia bacterium
GCACGAATTCGAACACTTTCTAGCCGCTTCAAAATAAGAGGCGGTGGGTTCTTGCTTATTTCGTACTTTAGTGCTTCCATTTGGGCGTCGCTCAAGTGTAATTGAGTAGGCAAGTTTTTTGTTTTTGGTAATCCAAAATTCTGCCTACTCTTCCTTTTTTCCAAAAAGGTTATTCATCAGGTCTGAGGTATAATGAAGCACCCTAAAGTAATGGCGCGGATGCGGCAAGAGATAAAAGAGGTCCTGGGAAATGAACCCCCTACCATGCAGCACATCCGTCAATTGACCTATACCAAACAGGTGATCGACGAGTCACTGCGCCTCTATCCACCCGCCTGGGTGATAGGCCGCCAAGCTTTGGCCCCTGATGAAATCGGAGGTTTTCGAATAAAAAAAGGAGATGTGGTTTTGATCCCTATCTATGCGATGCACCGTCATGAGGCCTTCTGGCCTGATCCAGAACGCTTTGCCCCTGAACGTTTTACGTCTGAAGCCGTGAAAGCACGCGCCAAGTTTAGCTACCTGCCCTTCGGCGGCGGGCAGCGAATCTGTATCGGTCAGAGCTTTGCCATGATGGAAATGCAGATCGCCTTAGTGATGCTGGTGCGGAGCTTTGAGTTTGAACTGGTCGAAGGCCAGGAGATAGAGGCGGAGCCGCTGATCACGCTCCGTCCCAAGACGGGGATTTGGGTGAAGAAACTGTAGAGACGCCGATTTATCGCGTCTCTACGGTCATATTCCGTTTAACGGAAAAACCTATAAACGCTTTTGCGTTTTGCACACTAGAGACGCGATAAATCGGCGTCTCTACGACTTTGCCGGACGGCGATACAGCGGCACCGTCGAACAAGGCTCGCCGTAGCTGAGCTTCTTGGCGAAGGGCTTGATGCGGCGCGTCGCTTCCATATAGATGGCCTCGGGAATCTTGATATCGCTGCAGCCTTTGATGACAACGGGTCGTCCTTCAAATTGCTGATAATCAATTTTATCAAGCGCTTTTTGCCATAACTCTTTCTCCAAATCATCTATCGTACCAAAGGCAATATGTGCTGCAAATTCCTCTAGCTTGACAGAAAGCAGCATATACGCCCACATCGGAATAATGGCATCCGCACTGCAGGTCACAGCGACGTATTTATCTTGATACTGCGCCCAATCGTGTTCCTTCACATAGGCACGAAAATCTTTTTCCCGCAAAATCATCTCCATAAAGAGCTGATCTTTAATATCCAGCACCACACGCTCACCCTGGGGGTAATAATTCTCCAGTTTGAAGGTGATGATTGGGCTATTGGCTACGCGATTGATGATTTCTGACATGGGGAGAAGAAAATGAGTGAATGATAGAATGAGAGAATGGAATGAGAAAATGAGTAGATGAATAAATGAGAAGATATGGAGTTTGAGACCGCTACATTTTATCATTTACTCATTTTCTCATCTATTCATTTATTCATTTATTCATATCCCTCTATAGGTTCAAAGTCCTGTAAGAAGAAATAGTTTTGATTAGGACGCTCTTTGTATTTCTGGACGATGGTCGCAGTGAGCAATTCTCGTAGGGCATCGATCTGCCAGCGTGTGCGAGCGGAGATGAAAACAGAGGGCATATTTTCGATGCTGTGATAGCTGCGCTGGATGTATGCTTTGGTGTCTTCATCTAGGAGATCAAATTTATTGAATACCGTGATGATCATTTTATCCTTGATACCAATACTATCCAGGGTATCCTTTACCACCTTTATTTGATCCTCAAATTGAGGGTGAGCTGCATCCACAACATGAAGTAGAATATCTGATTCCTGAGCCTCTGCCAAGGTAGAGCGGAAGGACTCGACCAGATGGTGAGGCAGTTTGCGAATAAACCCTACCGTGTCAGAAAGCAAAAAGGGCATTCGCCCAAAATTCATCTTGCGCACAGTCGTATCAAGCGTTGCAAACAGCTTATTTTCTTCCAACACTTTAGACTTGGAAAGGACATTCATCAAGGTAGACTTGCCCACATTGGTATAGCCTACCAAGGCTACTCGCACAAAGCTACTTCGGTTTTTGCGGCGGGTTTCTCCCTGGCGCTCGATCTTGACGAGCTCCTTCTTGCAATGCGCGATGCGATTGCGGAGGATACGACGGTCTGTCTCGATCTCTTTCTCCCCAGCCCCTTTTAGGCCTATCCCCCCTCGCTGCTTGGACAGGTGAGTCCAGAGACCAGAGAGTCGCGGCAGCATGTATTGGTACTGAGCCAGCTCTACTTGAATCTTGGCCTGAGCCGTTTGGGCCCGCTCCGAGAAGATATGTAAAATGAGGGCAGAACGATCTATCACTTTGACCTCTAGTGCCTTGTCAATGTTCCGCGTTTGTGAAGGTGTCAAATCATCATCAAAGATGACCAGATTCGCATCATTTTCCTCAATCGCCAATTTGATTTCCTCCAATTTTCCACTTCCTACATAGGTGGAAGAAATCGGCTTATCGAGCTTTTGGATAAAACTCCTAAGCGGCTTCGCCCCTGCTGTCTGCGACAGGAAGGACAATTCATCCAAATACTCCTTGGCTTGTTCGAACGTCTGGCCTTGCCTACACACCCCTACAAGAATAGCCCGCTCCTCAAATGAAATTTTTGTTTGTTCAATCATAATTATGCTGACGCAAAATTAGGGATTTTTCTGGAAAGAAATGAGAGGATGAGGGAATAGAGAAAAGGGACCGCTACCGCTCAGGGAACAGAGAGAAAAGCCATGGAAGTGTTCTGTTCCCTTTCCCCTTTTCTCTTCTCCCTTTTCTCCTCTCCATTCTCCATTTTTAATTATTCATTCTTCATTATTCCCTACCTTTGGGTCTATGATCAATAAACTCCCAATAGCAGCTTATTTGAGCCATGTGGAGGCCTCTCACGAGCCTATCTTGGACGTGCGTTCTCCCAAGGAGTTTCTCAAAGGTCATATCCCAGGAGCCAATAACCTGCCTTTATTTGAAGATGACGAACGCCACCTCGTCGGCTTGATGTATAAGCAGGAAGGCCAGGATCCTGCGGTCAGAAAGGGCTATGAACTAGTTGGCCCTAAGTTGAAGCAATTTGTGGAAAAAGCGGATTCAATAAGTCCAGATCGTAGGTTGGCGGTTCACTGTTGGCGTGGCGGCATGCGGAGTGAAAGCATGGCAATGCTTTTCAGTCAGGCGGGATTTGACGTAAGCTTGCTGGATGGCGGATATAAAGCCTATCGGCGCTATATTCGCAAAGCCTTCGAGCAGTCATATTCGTTGATTGTCTTAGGAGGGAAGACGGGTAGCGGGAAAACGGACATCTTGAAGGCGCTTGCTGCGCAAGGTGAACAGGTCATCGACTTGGAAGCGCTGGCTCATCACAAAGGGTCTGTTTTTGGTGGACTCATGGAAGCGCCTCAACCTACTGTCGAGCAGTTTGAGAATGAAGTGTACACACAGTTGAGTCAGCTTGACGCCGAACGGCGCATCTGGGTGGAAGATGAGTCTCACGCCATCGGGCAGGTCTATGTGCCCGTCACCTTTTGGAAGCAAATCCAACAGGCGCCAATCGCTATAGTGGAAGTACCAGTCGACAAGCGCATTCAACGCTTGATAGCAGCCTACGCCGAGGCCCCCAAAGAGGAATTAGCGGCCTGTTTGGATCGGATCAAACGCCGTCTTGGCGGCCAGCATTTCAAGCGGGCCCTTGAAGCATTTGAGGCAGGTGACCTCTATTCCGCTACAGAAATAGCCCTCCGCTATTATGACAAGGCGTATAGGTATGGACTTGAGAAGAAAGCTCAATCTCCTTCCCATACTTTAGCATTGGGAACATATACGCCCTCAGATGCCGCTCAGCAGTTGATTGAAATGGTAGATTTAGCATAAGCCATTACTTCTTAAAGGGTTATCTTATCAAATATTTTCCATTCTTCATTGATATAGGACAAATTTTAATATATTTGAGAGAGAGATACTCTCGCACAACACACAAAATATATGATATTACCTGGTTCATTATTGAGTTTTTTTTCAATAATGCGCTCAATCCAGGCAACCCTGTCCCAAGCGGGCCTTGCTGATTGAGTCCTGTTCTTTTTCCAATTTCTATTATTTTTTACCTAACTTATTACACACAATTTTATGAAGTCTACTTTGATTTTTTCCCTCCTTATTGCATGCCTTTTTGTCTTAATGCCTACTACTACACAGGCAGGCAGTAGCCCTTCTGACGAGCTTATCGCTGCCCAGAAATCAGCACAGCTTGACAAAATGGCCGACAAAGATGGCGATGGTGTCCTTTCTGAAAAAGAACTCAAGCAGCGCCAAAAGCTCGAAAATCGTATGGCCAAGCTATCTGACCGTATCGAGAAAAAGATGCAAAAACGTCAAGCAAAAGCCTCAAAAAAGACTAATGCTGAGCCTGGCAAACTAGCTCTCCTTTCATTGGGACTCGCTGTGCTTTTGAGTATTGTTGCTGTAGTAGTTGCAGCAGCAAGTGTGACAGGAGGCTCCGCAGGTGGGTTAGGCCTCGCTGGAATCTTCTGGATCCTCGGTTCTCTGGCATGGCTAGCCGCTTTTGTATTTTTCATCATGTGGTTGGTACAGATGGCCTCCTAAGAATGATTGATCATTCATTTGCATAAAAAAAGGCGCTTGTTCGAACAAGCGCCTTTTTTTATGGCTAAAACACATCTGAAAGCCCTACCCAAAAATTGAATTTTTGCCAATCCCGAAACCGCTCATTCAGAGGATACCAGCAGAGGTAACCCGAATTGGAGGGGGCATTATACCGAAAAAGGGAGGCGTAATCTGAGGAAGGATGGTATACAAAAGTCATCAATTGTATGCTATGCTGATGGGAAAAATAAGCGATTAAACTCGAAAAATGTTCTGGGTTGGGTACTTCCAGCCCTCCCACTAAAAAGTGGCGAAAGGAAAAACCCAATTTTTTTACTCGGGTAAATTTTCCCCATACGATATTGTCATGTTGATCCTTTGCTGAAAGGATTTCCCTACTTGGCTGCTGCATCTTCAGGGAAAAAAGATGGTGATTGTCTGGGGTAAGCGAATCCGATGATAATTGGGAAAAAGAATGTTTTTTATAGGTTTGCCGTGCTGGCAGGACAAAGATACTTCGAATAAATTCTCCTTTATTTTCATATCCCAACGGCCCTGTCAAAATAGGACCTGACCGATCATTGGGCAGGCCGATGATCCCAATGGCCCCACGGGCTTTGAGCGGCGTACGTGCCGCTTCCTGTAGTTGGATAAACAAACCTTGCTTGCGGTGTGCTGTTGAGACGGCAGACCAGCAGCTCTGGTAGGCGAGATAGCGCTTGCGCCCTTGAAGCAGGTCATGAGCGATATAGGCATTGAAGCCTACGAGCTCATCATCCCAAAATGCCCCCAGGTACAAGGCTTTGCCTAATTCACTTATCGTATGGGTATTCAACCAGATGTCATTAGCTTTGACACCCAAATCGAATGTATCATTCAGCAGGTCATTCACCTGCTTTTGCTGGTGAAGATCAGTAAGGTCGATTGCTCGTACTTGGTACATCGAGTCAGGAATCAATAATCTATCAATTAATAATTTCTCCTATTTCCATGCATACTCCTCTACCTCCAGGCAGCCCCGTTCCCGCCATTCAACTCACCGACCAATCGGGTACCGCCATTTCATTAGCTGATTATTTGGGCAAAAAAATCGTGTTGTTTTTTTACCCACGAGATAATACCCCTACTTGTACCACAGAGGCTTGCAACCTCCGAGACCACTACCAACTGCTAAGGGACAAGGGCTATGAAGTACTCGGGGTAAGTGATGATGGAGAACGTAAGCACAAGAATTTTGTCAACAAATACCAACTCCCTTATCGACTGATCTCCGACCCTAACCATAAGCTGATAGAAGCCTTTGGGATATGGGGCGAGAAGATGCTCTTTGGGCGGGAATATATGGGCTTGATCCGCACCACTTTTATCATTGATGAAAAAGGCATAGTGAAGCATGTGATCCACCCTGTCGTGGCGAAGGACCATACGGCGCAGATATTGGCATTAGAAAGTAAAAATAATTAACAAGAAACAAGGCATGCCCTGAGTCACATCGAAGGGAAGTGAAAAGCGAAGAAAATCCGAACAATCACTTTTTACTTCCTTGTTCATTATTTGTACTTATCCAATCTTATCAAACCCTGTATATGGTCTCAACACCTCAGGAATGACAATGCTGCCATCGGCTTGCTGATTGTTTTCAAGCAGAGCGGCCATGATTCGTGGAAGGGCCAATGCACTGCCGTTGAGCGTGTGGGCGACCTGGGTCTTATTGTCCTCGCCACGGTAGCGAAGCTTGAGGCGGTTAGCTTGGAAAGTCTCAAAATTGGAGACTGAGCTGACTTCCAGCCACCTACCTTGGGCAGCACTGTAGACTTCCATGTCATACGTCTTGGCAGAGGTGAAACCTGTGTCACCTGTACACAGCAGTAGTTGGCGATAAGGCAAGCCTAGCTCGTCCAACAAGCCCATGACATAATTGATCATGACCTCTAGGGTCTCGTAAGACTTGTCTGGATGGCTGATCTGCACGATCTCTACCTTGTCAAACTGGTGGAGCCTGTTGAGACCTTTGACATCTTTTCCATAAGACCCTGCTTCCCGGCGGAAACAAGGCGTATAGCCACAGTGCTTTATGGGGAGATCCTCTTCCTTGAGAATGACATTTCTGTACAAGTTCGTAATCGGGACCTCAGCCGTAGGGATCAGGTAAATATTGTCTTCC
Organism: Bacteroidia bacterium; assembly: GCA_030430575.1. GTDB lineage: Bacteria > Bacteroidota > Bacteroidia > J057 > J057 > JAUIGE01. Next base: position 6,767 of record JAUIKF010000109.1, read on the forward strand.
GTGACATGGTACATCTGCCCTTCTTTGTCAGGCAACTGCCCCGTACCGAAGCCTGAATCTTCATTGACGACGAGGGGGGGCATGACCTCCTCAAAACCCGCTTCCTGAGCTTTATTCAAGAACCAGGTAATCAAAGCGCGCTGAAGGCGTGCGCCTTTTCCAATATACACAGGGAACCCTGCACCTGTCAGCTTCACCCCTAGCTCCCAGCTGATAATATTGTGCTTCGTCGCAAGCTCCCAATGAGGAAGTGCGTCAAAGTCAAACGCCACTTTTATGTCATTGGTAGAGACGGTAGCATTGTCATTTTCGCTTTTCCCAACAGGAACTGAAGGGTGGTTGATATTGGGCAAAGTCACTAACAAGTCAAACCGTGCCGTTTCTACGTCTTGCACTTGTTGTTCTTGCTCTTTGATCAATGCTTTCAGGCTAGCACTTTCTGCTTTAGCCGCTTCCGCTTCTTCTCGCTTGCCCGTTTTCATCAGCGCACCAATAGACTTAGAAGCCTGATTCATGGCGTGCTTATTTTGTTCCATTTCCGTCAAAAGCGCCCGACGCTTTTCGTCTAACTCGAGCAACTGGTTGACGATTTCACGGGCATTGGCGAAGTGTCGCCCTTCCAAGCCTTTGATCACGGCCTCCGTATCTGTACGTAATCGCTGTATTTCTAGCATTTTGTATAAACTTTAGGGCGAAATAACAAAACACGGCGCACTTTTTGGTAAAAAGATGTTGGAAAACTTGATTTAGTTTCCGTCCTTTGCGGTGAATCAATCCTTCCCGGCCGATTTACTCCCCGGTTCCCACGTATTTTACATCACATCTGATTCCCATCTTCTTTATTTCGAGAATCTTCTCAAAAACATTCGCTGTTATATGTACGATATTATTGAATTGAACAATAATGATATTTCCGAGCTACGCGAAATAGCAAAAAAATTGGAAATTAAGGATAATAAAAATTTAGCTAAACAAGACCTCATTTTTAAGATTTTAGATAAACAAGCGCTCATGCCGCCAGAGAAACTGCCGGCAAAAACTGCCCCTTCCGAAACAGACAAGCCAGCAAAGAAACCTACACGTGGTAGGCGAAAAAAAGCGACACCTGCTGCAAAGGATAAAGAGCAGGATGAGACAGCTCCTCCAAAGCCTAAAAGAGGCAGGCCCCGTAAAAAGACGGCTGACGAAGAGCCAGCTAAGGAACCTGTTGCGGCAGAAGAGAAGCCTAAGGCGAAACAATCTCCCCCCAAAAAAGAGGCTGTAGCGGAAGAACCCGTTGCTGAAAAACCTCAAGCCGAAAAGCCCAAGCAGGAAGCAAGTAAAGAAGCTAGCCAAGACTCCCCCCCTCCCCCACAACATCAGAGAAATGACCGTAAGCGAATGCGCCGCAAGCGCACCAATAAAGGGGATCAATACAGTGGGGATGACCAGCAGTATGATCAGCGTTCCCGAGATCGCAATTCTCGCAACCAATCTCAACGCTCAAATCAGCAAAACCAAAATTCAACTCACGACCAATTTGAAGTAGGTGAATTAGACGGCGTCATTAGCAATCAGGGGGTATTGGAAGTCATCTCTGAAGGATATGGTTTCTTGCGTTCCCCAGAATACAATTACCTGCCTTCTCCTGACGATATTTACGTTTCCCCTTCTCAGATCAAATTATTTGGCCTCAAAACGGGTGATACCGTTTTTGGGCAAATAAGGCCTCCTAAGGAAGGCGAAAAATATTTTGCCCTGCTCAAAGTATCCCATATCAATAACCTCACCCCTGATGAAATCAGGGACAGGATTTATTTTGACCACCTGACCCCTCTTTTCCCACAGGAAAAATTCAATATCGCTGGCAAGAGCAGCAACGAAGACCTGTCGATGCGTATCCTCGACCTGTTTTGCCCTATCGGCAAAGGTCAGCGGGGCCTCATCGTGGCACAGCCCAAAACGGGTAAGACCATTTTGCTCCAAAAAGTCGCCAATGCGATTGCCAAGAATCACCCAGAAGCATATCTGATCATCCTGCTCATCGACGAACGTCCTGAGGAGGTAACAGATATGGCGAGGAATGTGAATGCGGAAGTAGTCGCTTCTACCTTCGACGAGCCTGCGGATCGTCACGTGCACGTCGCTAATATCGTCTTGGAGAAAGCCAAGCGGATGGTGGAATGTGGACACGATGTCGTCATTTTGCTGGACTCTATCACACGTCTGGCACGTGCGCACAACACGGCCATGCCTGCTTCAGGCAAGATCTTGACCGGTGGTGTCGACGCCAATGCGTTGCACAAGCCTAAACGATTCTTCGGCGCCGCTCGAAACATAGAGCATGGTGGTTCTCTCACTATCCTCGCTACTGCCCTCATCGATACGGGCAGTAAAATGGACGAAGTGATCTTTGAAGAATTTAAAGGAACGGGCAACATGGAGCTTCAGCTCGATCGCAAGCTCTCCAACCGCCGCATGTATCCTGCCATCGACGTATTGTCTTCTGGCACACGCCGGGAAGACTTACTTCTCGATCCAATGGACATCACCCGCATCTGGGTCATGCGTAAGTTTATGGCCGATATGAATACCATCGAGACGATGGAATTCCTTCAGTCGCGCATGATTTCTACGAAGGACAATTCTGAGTTCCTACTCACAATGAATAGGTAGTGGATTATTGAGATGGCTGTTTTTATCCTGAGTGTTGTTACTTTTTTTAGAAAAAAGTAACCAAAAAATCGAAACGGGCCAACCAAGGCCTACGCTCCTATCCATCCACCCGCGCCCGTTTCATCTCAGCCGCACAATTTTCCATGGCTCCTTAAGGCAGAGTTAATTATTATTCAATCACTCATCATTTAATCAATAATTCTTCCCCATGCTGCGCTTGAAGATGAAAACGGACCCTCGATGGGTAGAAAATGTGGTTTCTGGAAATATTGAAGAAATCCTCACAGACCATGCTTACTGTGAGCAGAAAGCGGCTTCTTCAGCCATTTCTTTGATCATCCAATATCCTGAGCATGAGGAACTTGTGTCCCAAATGGCGGACCTCGCCCAAGAAGAAATGAGCCATTTCAAAATGGTCCATGACGAGATCCTCAAGCGCGGATACGAGCTAGGCAAGGAGCGCAAAGACTCCTATGTCAATGAATTGGTGAAGTTCATTCGAGTCAAAGGAAAAAGCCGTGAGGAGTCCCTCATGGACAAGCTTTTGTTTGCTGCCATGATAGAAGCGCGAAGCTGCGAGCGGTTCAAAGTATTGTCAGATCATATCGATGACGAGGGCCTCGCAGTTTTCTACCGCGACCTCATGGAGTCAGAGGCTCGCCACTACACCATGTTCCTCAAGCTGGCCCGCAAGCTCTGCGCGGGGCTGGACGTGGATGGCCGATGGAGAGATTTCCTCGACTATGAGGCAGAGGTGATCTCCCGCTATGGGAAGTCGGAGCGGATACATGGGTAAGAGAGATTTTAATTTATACCTCAGACCTGATAGATAACCTTTTTATCAAAGGTCTGAAATTTGGTTGTCAACAATGATTTGAGTTCGTTCTTATATGTTGAATTGATCGTGTCAAAAAAGCTTGTGATTGCTTGGTGAA
>JAUIKF010000052.1 GCA_030430575.1 Bacteroidia bacterium
TATAAGCATGACCTTGGGTTTCTTTTGTTTTAACAATCGAAGTGTTACCCCAAATGTCATGCTTTTTCCTTTAAAATCCCACTATACTCCCTGAGTATCAAGACCTTAGATAAAGAACTCACGTTAAAAAGGCATTCGTAAGGAAAATCACGCCGTTTGCAAAAGAAATTTGGGCAAATAAAGCTTGGGCTATAGATTGAGATAGAATCCAATTGGATCCACATCATCAATCAAAAATCCTTGTTCATCAATCGATATTCTGCAATCTCCCTCCCCTCATGAATCTCTCCTACCAAACGGTCAAACGCCTCCTCCACCTCGGTTTCTGGGTGGGATTTGTGTTGATAGCCAGCCTGTTAGTGGGCAATTTTGCGGGATTTTGGCCCTCGCTGGGGCGGACAATGGTGATGGCGATCTTTCATGCCATCTTGGTGTATACCAATCTCTGGTGGCTGCTGCCACGCTATTTTGACCACAAACGCTACCTTACCTATGCAGTGGGCCTTGTCGTGGTGTTGGGGCTAGTGGTGATGGCGCGGATGTGGACAGATGACTGGATGCTGTATCAAATCAATAATCCCGATTCGCCTTTGCTCCCTTTCAAAGGGACCACCTTCCATGTGCTGAGCACCTTGTTTTCGAGCATCATTATGCTGGCGGTGTTTACGCCTTTGCATTGGTTAGATGACTGGTACCAAAAAAAGCAGGCGCAGCAGCAACTCGAAAATCAGCGGCTGGAAGCTGAACTCAAATTTTTGAAAGCGCAGGTCAATCCCCATTTTTTATTCAACACCCTCAACAATATCTACGCCCTCGCCTTCACAGACTCGCCCCAGGCCGCGCCCATGATCTTACAACTTTCCGACATGATGCGCTATATGCTCTATGAGAGTGAAGCCGCCGAGGTACCCTTGTCCAAGGAAATTGCCTATTTACGCAACTTCATCAGCCTACAACAGCTCAAGACGGAGGAGCCGCAGGCGATTTCTTTCGAGGTAGGTGGCGAGGTCTCTGGGGTAAAAATTGCGCCACTGCTGCTCGTCCCTTTATTCGAAAATGCCTTCAAACACGGGAATTTGGAGGAAGATGGATGGCTAAAAGCGAAACTCTCCTTGGAAGCAAATACCCTCACATTTTCCATTCAAAATACGATAGGCCAGAATCATCAAAAGGACGAGGTAGGAGGAATTGGTCTGCAAAATCTTCAACAACGACTCCAATTATTATACCCAGATCGGCATGATATCCAAGTGAAATCATCAGATGGCATTTTTGAGGTATTGATACGAATTAAACAAGCTATTCCACAATAATTTGCTTTTTTACTACAAATTAGTGATTTTTGCTAAAATAATTTGCTTTATCATGGCCAATCAACAACTGGGCAATGCCGCCCAAATCACCATCGGGACTTCAGACCTGGAAGCCTCGCTCCCCTTTTATGCCAAATTAGGATTTGAAGTCGTCAAGCGAGACACTAAGCCCAACCCTTGGGCGCAAGTCAGTGATGGGAGTGTCCTCATCCTCCTCAATCAAGACAATATGTCTTATATGGGACTCACTTATTTCTCGGCAGACATGCCGCAGAAAGTGGAAGCCCTCAAGGCCAAGGGCGTGAACTTCGTCCAAGAAATCAAAAATGGCGATACGCTCTTCCAGGCGATCTTGGAGACGCCTGACAAGTTTTACGTCAGCCTGATCAACCATGACGCAACTGACATGTATCAGCCCACAGAACCCACACTCGCTGACATCCCTGAGTCAGACTGGGAGAAAGCCCCAAGCCCCAATGCCAAAATTGGCATTTTTGGGGAACTCTGCCATGACGTCACCGACGTAGATAAGTCCATCGCTTTCTGGGAGATACTTGGTTTTAAGGTCAAAAAGTACCCTGGCCCCTACCCTTGGGCCATCGCCATGGACGGCCACCACATAGTTGGACTCCACCAGACCAAAGACTTTGACTATCCCGCCCTCACCTACTTCGCCAAAGACATGGGCGAACGGCTCAAAGCCCTCAAAGCTGACGGCGTAGACTCCCTCTCCGTCTTCACCGGCCAAGGAGGCAACGAAAGCAATATGGTGGCCACAACCCCAGAAGGGCAGAAATTCTTTCTGTTCTCTTATTGATTTTTGACTATTGCGACGGACTGAAGTCCGTCGCAATAGTCAAAAATCAAGTACCTGCTAGCCTGTAATGGAGCGGTAATGGCTATCAAAGAGGCAACAGATTTTCTTCAATCTGTTGCCTCTTCGGCCTGCATTTGCTGATCATCATCCCTGCTTTGAGATTTGAATGTGTTCGGCGTATCTTAGCATGGAATTATTGCCTATCCTTCAAAGCCTAATTATCTATGAAATGCCTTATTGCACTCCTTTTTATTGCTTTGGTTTTTAACTCAAGCTGCTCACCTGAAAAAACAGAACCTCTTCCTGCCAAAAGTTCCTCTCATTCCAATTTAGCCATTTCTCAAACCGAATTTGATCTTCTCATTAACTACTACATAGACAGTATGTGTGTAAATGGAGAGGTTAATTGGTCTTTTTTTCAAAATTTCGAGAAAAAAGATTGGGTAACATATTTTCGAGCATACAAAACCATTATGCTGCTAGATAGCTCAAAATGGCGAAAATACGATCATTTCACGGAGAATCTCACTAAGACTTATTTGATTGTTTCCCCTCTTTTTGGAGGAGAAATATTACCGGGGATGATGCTGTATTCCAAGAAGTACGACTTTTATCCTTTCGGTTCCCCCTACACTGATAGTACGAAGCATATTGGCTCATTTTCAGTCTCCCATTAATTTTCCGCTGATTTTGGCGGATTCTTATCCGTCAAAATCAGCGGAAAATTATTTGCCAAAAGGCAAATAACTCCATCAACACCGCAATCCCCATATGCACCCACACCCCTCCCATGATGTTGCGGCTACGAAGGGCAATGACACCAAGAAGATACCCCCCAAAAAAGGAGCTGATCGTCTCGCCCATGGGCTTAGAGAAATGGCGGATCGTGTAGATCGCCGCCATCGGCAGGACAGCGTCCTTCCCTAAGACATGCGCCATGCCTACAATCAGGAAGCCCCTGAATATCAGCTCTGTCCAGATGAAGTCAAAGGCGTAGCAAGCTTCAAACATCACCAAGGCAGGGCCTTGAGAGAGAAGTGTTAGCCCTTCTGCCTGATGCGGTTTGATCCGCGGATAGTAGGTATTGAAATCAGGCTGAAAGGAGGCCATGAAAATCAAGGGAATCATCAGCCCCAACATAAGGGCATAGGGCTTCCAGTCGTATCCTTTGGTGGTAAGACCGTACAGACTTTCCTGCTGCTTATCATAGGTCAGGCGAAATAGCAAAAGTGGCAAGAACATGGTGATCATGCTTTTGAATTTGCCGAGGGTGATACGGAGGTAGTACAGATCCTTTTGAGGAAGATCCAGTTCGTAAATGACGTCAAAATAATAAAAGGCTGAGTCCACACTCAAGATCAACATGGCCAGGCCACATTTTACCCAAAACTCCTTTTTCCGAATTAACCCCCACCGCTTTTTAAAAATCGCCAGCATCAATATCGCAAAGAGATATGGCAGGCTGTGAATCCCCATCATGATAAGGATAAGTCCTTCATCCTCTCGAAACTGCTGGCGCAGCATCAGGACAAATGGGCCTCCATCGGCAAGTAGCCCATAGTTGAGGTAAATGAGCAAGCCCAAAAAGCCCATGACACTGGCGTATTGCCAAAAATGGAAATCCTCCCTTAAGTGTTCCTTGAGGTACTGGAGGATCTTTTTCATTTCCGCTTCACATATTCTTTCTTTTCCCCAGCTGCTATTTCCACCATCAATTTATTTTCTAACGGAGGAAGTGGACAGACATAGCCTTCATTATAGACACAGTAGGGATTATAAGCGCGGTTGAAGTCAAGCTGGTAAGGCCCTTCCGCTACAATCTCCAAGTCCAAATAGCGCCCGCCACCATATGTAGCACGGCCCGATGTAAGGTCTTTGAACGGCACAAATAGGGTAGTGATCGCAGGATCGAGGTAGCGGTAGGCAGCGAGCTGTTGGGGCCTTTCTTGCAAGGTAAAGGAGAGTGTGCCCGCGCGGATCATCTTTCGGTCTTCGCCTGTGGTTGTCATCAGATGCAGGGTATCTGCCTGAGGATCAGGGGTGAAGGTCGCTTCTACCAGATAGGCTTCATTGGTAGGGAAGTAATCCAGTTTCACGAAAGCATCCCGCTCTTCTTTGGGGATGGGAGAATCTGCCGCATGTTTAAATTGGCTGTCCTTCTGACTACGCTGCATCTCTAGCGTCCGCGCATGAAGCGTTTGGTCTGAGCGCGAGAAAAATTGGATCAAAATAATGCCTATAAACAAGACGCCAACGCCTATGACGATGAAGCTGCTATTTTTTTTTGAGTTAGTTTCCAAGGGAAAGATGAAGATTATAGGTGATATACGCTGAATGTGTAAAGTTCAGGGCAAAACTAAACATCCTGTACTAGTCTTCAAATTTATCCCTTTTGAGTTTCCAATTGGATTGGGCGTAAAGGGGGGCAAAGGCGAAGCAAAAAATAAAATAAAATGAAACCGTATCGCATGCGAGAGAAACTATCTTTGGGAAAACTAAGTTTGGAGACAAATGAAAATATTTTTTAGCCTACTCATCTTTATCTCTTCCCTGACAAGCCTGCAAGCGCAAAACACCCGTTTGGTGGAGAAACATGCGATAAAAGCCATTCGTCAGCAATCCAACGAAGCCTACCAGCGATATGACCTCGACGCAATTGCTGCCTGTTGGCACGATGATATCGTCATTTTGCCTGCTAGTGGGACATTGCTTCAAGGGATTGAAATGATCAAGAATTACCTCTCAAACGCATATTTAAAAACGCCAGATATCTACTTTTTTCGAAAGACAAAAAAGCTCAAACTCAGTGACGAAGGAACCTTAGCCTGGGAAACTGGCACCTGGCGGAGCTATCGACCCAAAACGCCTGATGCCTCTACTTTTCGCGGAGAGTATGTAGCGATTTGGGAAAAAAGAGCGGGGAAATGGAAAATGAGGTCGCAAGTATTTATGGCGTTTTAGGCTAATAAGATCCAAGCTACTCCTCGTTCCGTAAGTTTTCCAAATTTTTAACAATGATGAATTCTATACAGAAACAGCTACTCTTTTCTTTCCTTTTCTGGATTGGCACCCATGCTTTTGCCCAATCCCTTTCGTTGAAAAATCCTATCCGCTACCTTGCCCTGGGTGATTCCTATACCATTGGTCATAGTGTAGCACCTGCTGAGCGCTGGCCCAATCAGCTCAGCGACTCCTTAATTCTCCGCAGCTACCAAGTGGATACCACCCATATCATTGCCACCACAGGATGGACCACCCGAAATTTGCTCAATGCCATCAGCGGCAAAAACCTCGAAAACCAGCAATTTTCCCTTGTTTCCCTCTTAATTGGCGTAAATAACCAGTACCAAGGATTAGATATTGAGTGGTACCCCATAGAGTTCAAAGCCTTGCTGGACTCCTGTATCCGCTACGCTGGGGGGGATACAAGTTGCGTATTTGTGGTCTCGATCCCAGATTACGCCTATACGCCTTTTGGCAATGGGAGTGCCGCTATCAGCCAGGGGATTGATCTCTATAATCAGATCAATGATAGCATCACCGCGACCTATGGAATTACCTATTTCAATATCACTCCGATCTCTCGCCAAGGCTTAGCGGACCCTTCCCTCGTTGCTAGGGATGGACTCCATCCTTCAGGCTCACAATATACCGAATGGGTCAAGTTGATCCTCGAATACTTGGATGCAACCCAATCTACTGCCACATCTCCGTTAGTTCCACTGGAGGTTCTGAAAATATACCCTGTGCCTGCTCAGGGCACGATTCGTGTGGCTGGCCTGCCCACCCAATCAGCAGATTTCCTGCGGATTATTGACCTACAAGGGAGGCAAGTAAAGCAAGTACCCATAGACAGCAGTGGGACTACTGAGATCATTATTGACTCCCTCGCTCAAGGGATGTACAAGATAGAAGCGCTGAAAGGTGGGAGAATCGTAGGGATTGGTGGGGTGATTGTGGAATGAATCAAATTAGCATGCATGCCTTATTTGGAATAATTCTAAACAATGCCTAGACTTGAAGTTTCGTTGGAAACACGATTTTTTGATGAGTTGGTGAATGAATAATCAATCAATTTATCAATCCATAATTTTTCTTCCTCTATGGCCAACAAGTCTATCCCTGTGCTGATTGCTGATGCCCAATACCTGATCCGTACAGGATTGCAGGCATTGATTGCGCAGCAATCAGACATGGAGGTAGTCGCTACGGCCACCCATTCTTCTCAGTTGGCCCTTCAACTCCCCGCAACAAACTCTGCTATTGTCCTGATGGATTATGGATCAGAAGGCGGATTTAACCCAGAAGACATTGGCGAAATACAGGAGCAACACCCTGACAGTCAGGTGGTTGTCATATCTTCAGATTTACAGCAAGAAAAAGTCCTTCGAGCCTTGTCTCTCGGTGCGCGTGGCTTTTTGACCAAATACTGTGATGACACGGAGATCCTTGAAGCCATTCGCGCGGCTGCAGAGGGCAAGAAGTTTTTTTGCCAAACCGTCTTGGACATTATCCTGCAAAAAGACGAAGCAGATTCTAGCTGTGAACCCGTTCATCTCAGCGTGCGTGAGCTAGAGGTGATCCGCCTGATGGCTGACGGCCTAAAGGCCCAAAGCATAGCCCAGGAACTGCATCTAAGCATCCACACCGTCTACACCCATCGTAAAAATATTTTGCGCAAACTGGGCGCGCAGAATGCTGCTGAAGTCATTCGGTATGCCTATCAGGCTCAATTAGTAGAGTAAGGGGAGAATTTTGTATTTTGAATGAAGAATTTTGAATTAATTGACTTATTTTTAATTCAATTTTTATTTTCATTTTCATTTTCATTCCAATGGGTTTTTGGGAAAAAGACATCATGTATTTGAAGAAGGTGGGGCCGCAGCGCGCCCAGGCACTGGCCAAGGAAGTGGCGATCAAAACCTATGGGGATTTACTGCATTATTACCCACGAAAATATGTTGATAGAAGTAAAGTGACCGAGGTCAGAGACCTCAGGCCCGATACCTATGCGACCCTGGTTGGGAAGCTTTCTCATGTCCATGTCATGAAAAGTCAGCGTGGTCGTGGGCGCTTGACAGCAACATTTACAGATGGGACAGGAAACCTCGATCTGAACTGGTTTCAAGGGGTAAAGTATTTAGAGAAATACCTTAAAACGGGGGAAGAAATTGCCTTATTTGGCAAAGTCAGCTTGTTCAATCGGAGCCTCCAGATGTCCCATCCAGAAGTGGATTATTTGAAGGACGAGAATCAGGCCATGAGTTCAAGGCAGATTGTGCCTTTTTATCCATCATCGGACAAACTGGGGCGTGTGGGCCTCGACTCCAAAGGCTTTCGGGGCCTCACCTATCAGCTATTGCAGGACGGCGCGACCTATATTCAGGAGAATTTGCCGCCCAGTATTATTTCAACTTATAAGCTCATCTCTCGCCAAGAGGCGATCAGTCACATCCACTTCCCCCAAAGCTTTGGGGCGCTGTCAGCTGCCCGCCGAAGACTCAAGTTTGAAGAGTTTTTCTTCTTCCAACTCCTGCTTGCGCAGCGGCGCGGTACCCATCGGGCCAGCCATGAGGCGAGCCCCTTCAAAGAAGTAGGGCATTATTTCAATACCTTTTACAAAGAACATTTACCCTTCAGCCTCACCGGCGCACAAAAACGCGTCCTTAAGGAGATACGTCGCGACCTCTACCTCCCCATCCAAATGAACCGTCTGGTTCAAGGAGATGTCGGAAGTGGTAAGACTATGGTGGCGTTTATGACCATGCTCATCGCCCGCGACAATGGATTTCAGTCTTGCCTCATGGCACCCACAGAGATTTTGGCAGAACAGCATTACAAGAAATTGGGAAATTATGCGGAGAAATTGGGGCTCAAAGTGGTGATCTTGGTAGGCGGACAAAAGAAGGCGGTACGCCGTGAAGTGTTGGAAGCCATGGCTTCTGGAGAGGCGGACATCGCCGTGGGGACGCATGCCCTCATTGAGGACAGCGCTCAGTTCAAGAACCTGGGCCTTGTTGTGGTAGATGAACAGCACAAATTTGGGGTGCTCCAACGCGCACGCCTATGGCAGAAAGCCGATCCCTATCCCCACAATATGATCATGACGGCTACCCCTATTCCGAGAACCCTCGCCATGACCCTCTATGGCGATGTGGATGTCTCCATCATAGATGAACTACCCCCTGGTCGTCGGCCTATTTCCACCTCTTGGCGAGGAGAATCCAAGCGTTTGCAAGTTTTTGGCTTTATCCGAAAAGAATTGGAACGGGGCAAACAAGCGTATGTCGTGTATCCACTGGTGGAGGAGTCGGAAAAGCTTGATTACCTGGCTGCGGTGCAGTGCAAAGAGCTATTGGAGCAGCACTTCAAGGAATATCGGGTGGGCATGGTTCACGGACGAATGAAGCCTGAGGATAAAGACGTTGAGATGCAATTGTTTATCCAAAAAAAATCTCACATCCTCGTCTCTACTACGGTCATCGAAGTGGGCGTAGACGTGCCCAATGCGACGATTATGCTGATCGAAAATGCGGAGAAGTTTGGCTTGTCTCAGTTACATCAGCTTCGTGGACGTGTCGGGCGAAACGATGAGCAATCTTATTGTATCCTCATGTCAGGCCCCAAAGTCTCCAAGGTAGGCAAAGAACGCCTTCAGGCGATGGTAGACACCACCGACGGTTTTAAAATTGCCGAAATAGATCTAAAGCTGCGCGGCCCGGGCGACTTCCTTGGCATCCGCCAAAGCGGCTTGCCCGAATTCCAACTCGCCAATATCGTCGATGACCAGGACATCCTTCGCGAAGCCCGCAAAGCGGCTTTTGAGCTTCATGAGCAAGATTCCTTGCTCACTGCCAAGGAACTCCATGGCCTTAAGTGGTACTTTGAGCAGTATAAGCGCAAGTATGCGAGTTTGAGTACGGTGGCGTAGGGGAAGAAAAGTTCAAACACAAAATCAAGTGTCAAGTGCAAACAATTGTTCTTCATTGAACTTGAAGTTGCATTTGACACTTGAAATTTTCTTTTATCCCTAGAAGTTCAGCACATTCACACCCAGGGTGAACGTCTGGGCCGCAGGGCCTTTATTCTCTTCGAATACTTCACTCAGGTTATAGGTCGCGTAGACGTCGAGCCATTTGAGGTCAAAGCGGGCCATGAGGCCGTAGCGGAACTGGCTGAGGTTAAAGTCATCTTCTATGGTTTCTTTTCCTAACTCCTCACTATCTTGCTTGAGATGGGCTTTCCATAACATGCCACCATAGACACCGAAGGACACACTCAGGCCGTCTGTGGTCCAGGGAGAAGTGTTGACATTCAACAACATAGGTACCTGAACATAGCGCGTCACCAACTTGTTGGTAGTATAGTTGACATTCGTCTCTTCAAAGGTCACCTGATCCTGATCAGGCAATAGGTTGACATTTCGCACAAAATTGTACTTGGCATAGTCAAGGGTAATCGCTGTCTTGAGGTTGAGGTAACCATGACCGTTGTCAAGGCTGACAGTAGTTGGCAAAAAGTGGATCGCAATATGCGAACCTGGACGGAAATCAGGCAATTCAAGGTTAGGATCGTTCACTGCGTCTAGTCCATAGGTACCTTGATAGTAGTAATTTGTCGTCCCAATATCCAGTCCCAGGAGGTCTACCTTAGAAGAGCGTTTTTCTTTATCATCTTCATCGTCATCATCTTCATCATCGCGATCTCTATCATAATCACGGTCATAGTCCCGATCGTCATCATCGTCGCGGTAATCACGGTCTCTATCGCGATCTCGGTCACGATCACGATCCCAATCGCGATCATATCGGTCATAACGATCATCATTATCATCTGTATCCTCTACTTCTACATAGGTCTCTCCATTATTTTTGGTAATAATCACGGTACGATTGCCAAGAGTAATGATTGTGGTGTCATTGGTTTTGACCTTGGTTCGGGTTGTATGCGAATCGTCATCTCGGTCTTCAGGAATGACAATGACAGTTTCTCCTCCTCGGCCGTTCTGGGCAAAAAGCTGATTCCAGCCAGGGAGCAAAAGGGCGGTAAGCAGGGTGAGTTGTATGATCCTTTTCATGGTGATAGAATTAAAATGAAAATTAAAATGAAATTGAAAAACAGGAAGTCAGAATTTTGATTCTTATTTTCATTTTGATTTTAATTCCCTTAGATATTTTGTTTGTGGCGTTTTCGTGTGATACTAAACTTGTTTAAGCCTAGCCGAAATAGACTGAGTTTTTCCTGTCCATTATTTTTATCTGCATGGTTGAAATGGATAGGACTGTTGATGCCGAGCTGCTCGATTTTGTAAGAGGCAAAGGCTAGCACTTTGCTTGCTTCTAGGTCTTGAAGGTCCAGCTTTGCAGGTGCTTCTAATGGCTTCACTGTAGTAGGTTGAAGTCGGACGAGCACATACTTTGGCGCTTTCACTTCACTGGTTTTAGGCGTATCCCATAGTTGAACAGGCGCGGCCTCAGGCTTCATAGTTGAAAGAGCGATAATTCTTTGCTTATTAGAGGATGAAGGAAAAGAATCGGTTGCATCTGGGGTGAAATTTTGTTGAGACCGCTCGGCTCGAAGACTCACCTCACTGCGAGACCGCTTCGCTGCGAGATCGTTCGTAGACTCACTGTCAGACCGCTCGGCTCGAAGACTCGCCTCGCTGCGAGATCGCTGCACTGTCAGATCGCTCGAAGACTCGCTGTCAGACAATTGAGACGGAGTCGATGGCGATTGCTCAACTGAAAGCAACGCGCTTTCAGTTGCTTTTGAACTTGAACTTGAACTTGAGCTTGAACTTGAGCTTGAATTTGAGATTGAACTTGAATCAGTCCTTGAACCTTGAACCTCTTGAACGACTTGAACACCAAAGGTCAATGCAATCACTGCTGCTGCAGCCCATACAGCCCAGAGGGGGCGTTTCTTCTTGGGCTGGACACCTTCGGCAATCCCTTCCCACAGGTCCTTAGAGGGAGTGGGAGCATAGTCTTCAAATTTATTTTTCAGGGCACCTTTCATGGGGAAATAGTTTTAGGTTCTAGGTTCTAGGTTCTAGGTTCTAGGTTCTAGGTTCTAGGCGAAAAACGACTTAGAACATAAAACTTAGAACCTAGAACCGTCTTCGTTAGATTTGGGATTAAACAATCATCCGCTCAAAGCCTTTAATCGATTCCAATTGAGATTTCAACAGGCTTTTGGCGCGAGAGAGTTGAGACTTTGATGTCCCTTCGGATATGCCAAGCATGCCTGCGATTTCCTTGTGGGGAAAGCCTTCTACCACGTACAGATTGAATACGGTGCGGTAGCCAGGGGGCAATGCTTGGATCATGGTGACGAGTTCTTCTTTGCTGAGCTGAGAAAGCTGATCGGCTTGCAGCTCGACCTCGCCTGCATGGTCGATATCGACCATGAAATAGCGCGAACGCTTGCGATAGTGTTCTATCGCTGTATGAACCATGATCCGACGGATCCATCCTTCCAAAGAACCTTTGCCCTTGAACCCCTTGATGTGCTTGAGTACCTTGATGAATCCATCTTGCAGGACGTCTTCAGCATCATCTTTATGATCAGTGTATCGCAGGCACACGCCAAACATCTTGCGGTAGTACTGTTGGTAGAGGCCTTTCTGGTGTAAAGGGTTTTGTCGTCTACATCCTTCAACCAATTCCTTCTCTGTGTACAAGTAACGCTTCTTCATTTGACGGTCTATTAGGTAGATGAAAGTGAATGTGAAAGGGTTGCTTTAGGGAAAAAATCTCGTTGTAAGGCTTGGGAACCTGGTTTCTTCCTATGGGCCAATTACCCCATAAGCTTTCCTTTCACTAAATCCATCCTCCTGAAGGGCCTAAAAAGCGGATTGAAAGTAGAAAAAAACGATGTGTGCCAAACAGGAGCTAAATTTGGCGGTTCGTTGTATAGGTAAGGGAAACATCTGAATGAACCCCTTACCTTGGGAATCAATAATCATTCAATCAGTAATCAATCATTCGATATGCGCTTTGCTTATTTCCTAACTATCTGCCTCCTCCTCTCCATTACCGCAACCTTTGCCCAAAAACAACTCCTGAGAAACAACCTGAAGGTCGTGGTACAAGGAGATACGTTGCTGAGTCCTTGGGCTGGGGGAATGAATGCGCCTCAATTTTCTGCCGTGGATATAGACCTCGATGGAAAATTAGATATGGTCACTTTTGACCGTGAAGACCATATCTTCACCCCTTATATCAACAAAGGTGATAGCGGCCAGACAGCTTATCGTTTTTCACCTGAACATCTCGATATTTTTCTCACTTGTGAATGCGAGGATTGGGCGCTCTTTGAAGATTATAACTGTGATGGTTTGCCGGACCTCTTCTGTGGTTCAGGTTCCTATATCGATGTCTATGACCAGGACACCTCTGGCGGCAAAGTCACCTTTACCCAATCCTATGACAATGCCTTTTCGAAATACTCAAATGGCATTGTCCTTTGGCTATTTTCTGCGCGCATAGACCTGCCAGCTCTCGCGGATATGGACGACGATGGAGATCTCGACATCCTTGTATGGCGCCTCGGGTTCAATTACCTTGAATACCACAGCAACCAGGCCATGGAGCAATTTGGGCGGTGTGATACCCTCGTCTGGGAAGAAGCCTCAGGATGCTGGGGACATATGTCGGAGGGAAATGTGACCAACGATTTATTCCTTCACGATACTATGTTTTGTGCCTTAGGGAATTTTTCACCTGCGTCTTGTTTAAATAAAATGGGCGCCATTGACACCCCCACACGCCCGGGGAATAGTACCCGGCATACGGGTTCTACCACACTGTTGCTAGATTTAGATGCAGACAACCTCAAAGACGTGGTTATCGGCGATGTCTCCTTCAACAACCTCGTGGCGGGCCACAACTGTGGAAGGCTAGACTACGCTTATATGGATTCTACCGACAATGCTTTCCCTTCCTACGATACGCCTGCTCATCTCGAGCTTTTCCCAGCAGCTTTTTATGTCGACATCAATAATGACAACATTCGAGACCTCGTCGTCTCGACCAATTCTATCGAAGACGCCGAGAATAAACACAGTGTCCACCACTACATCAATCGCGGCATGGACAATTATCCTGACTTCCGGTTCCAAGGGGCAGGATTCCTTCAAGATGACAATTTGGATTTTGGAGGCGGGGCCTCGCCTGCATTCTTGGACTATAACCAAGATGGACTGATGGATCTATTGGTGGGAAATGTCGGGATTTATGATACCGTGAGCAATGAATACAAATTTGGCCTACACTTGCTGGAGAATGTCGGCTCGACGGACAGACCTATTTTTGAGCTGATTGACGACGATTATTTAGGATTAATTGGTGGGACAAATGTCTTCTCCCGTATTCAACCTACGGTAGGGGATCTGGACGGGGACAATGACATGGATTTGTTGTTAGGGTCTGTTTCTGGGGAAATCACCTACTTCCGCAATGATGCCACAGCGGGGGGGACAGCCAATTTTGTATTTGTCACGAGTCAGTTTGAAAGTGTAGATGTCAGCTTCAGCAGTGCCCCCTATCTCTATGATATCGATGGGGACATGGATTTGGACTTATTTGTCGGAAATCAAATGGGAAATATTGCCTTTTACGAAAATGTAGGCAGCCAGCAATCATTTGATTTTCAGCTAATTACTGAAGAATGGGGGTTCATCCATGTGAAGGATGATTTTGGCGGACGATTTACAGGAAGTGCGCGCCCCTTGTTGATGGACTTTGACAATGACGGGGCTGTAGAGATGCTGGTGGGTTCGATCACAGGAAAAGTAGAGATCTTTGAAGATGTCGCCAAGGCCCTTACGGATACCTTGCCGACTATCGGCGCTTTGTTCAACTTTGACGCAGGATCATTCGCCGCACCTGCATCTGCTGTCCTCGACAGCACAGGTTCTCCGACGATCTTGATCGGCAATCAAAGGGGTGGGTTGTATTTGTTCAATACCCTCCCTATAAATACAGATCCCATAGTCGTAGACCCTACCGATGCCATAGACCCTTCTCTCAAAGAACGTCTCAACCTGAAAGTCTTTCCGAATCCCACGCGCAGCGTCCTTTATGTCAACCTGACGTTGCCAGCAGGGGCGAGAACAGCACAGCTCACGCTGCTCGACGCTATGGGTAGATCAGTACATCAGCAGATGCTCAGTCAATCTAGCAATCAGCTTTCCGTAGCGCATTTAGCTGAGGGGCTGTATTTGGTACAAATAGAGGTAGAAGGGCTACGTTATGTGGAAAAGCTTTTGATCAGACATTGATTTTTGGATAAATTGGCATTTACAGGCATGGTATAATGGTTAAAATCAGATGAATAGTCTGTTGACTTATCTTCATTTTTTGAACCATATAAGACATTTAAGGGCATATAAGATCAAAAAAGTGATTTTCTTAAATGTTCTTATAATCCTTATATGGTTCAATTAATACGACCTTTCACTCAGGCATAAGCATTCTTTCAAAAACCCACTTTATCATTCCTACACGATTATTATGCACATTTTTCGACTTTTCGCCATCAGCCTTCTCTTCCTAGGCTACCATTCCCTTTTAGCCCAAAAACAAGAACTCCGAAACAACCTCCAGGTCGTGGTAAAAGGCGACACCTTACCCAGTGCCTGGGCAGGTGGGATGAATGCCCCAGGGTTCTCAAACCTAGATGTAGACCTCGACGGGAAGCTGGATATAGTCACATTTGACCGAGAAGGGCATCGGTTCACGCCTTATGTCAATAAGGGGGATAGCGGCGAGACCGCCTTTCGTTTTTCGCCCGAACATTACGATATCTTCCTCAACTGTGTGTGCGAAGATTGGGCCTTATTTCAGGACTATAATTGTGATGGGCTGCCTGACCTTTTTTGTGGATCGGGGTCCAATGTTGATGTATATGATCAGGATACCGTAGGAGGCAAGGTCACTTTTACCCAAACGTACGATCAGGCTCTCTCCACCTACAATAGTGGATTCACTTTCCCCTTATTTTCCTCACGGGTAGACCTGCCAGCCCTTGCCGACATCGACGATGACGGCGACATGGACATTCTCGTCTGGATGCAAAATGCCAACTACCTCGAATACCACCGCAACTTTGCGATGGAGGATGTCGGGCGGTGTGACACCATCATTTGGCGGCAGGAGTCTAGCTGCTGGGGCCACATGCATGAAGCCAATGCCACCAATGACTTGATCCTCCACGATACCGTGATGTTCTGCCCCCTGGGCAATTTCTCTCCTTCAGCCGAATGCTTGAGCTTAGCCGGGAAAAAGGAGCCTATTTCTCGCCCCCTCAATAATCCCCGCCATACGGGTTCCACCACCTTATTGCTCGACCTCGACGCGGATAATCTCCTAGACGTCGTTATTGGCGATGTCTCTTTTGGCACCCTCGTGGCAGGCCACAATTGTGGCAGGCCTGACTATGCCTACCTAGACTCTACAGATTATGGATTTCCATCTTATGATACCCCCGCCTATATCGAGATTTTCCCAGCCCCTTATTACGTAGATGTCAACAATGACAACATTCGAGACCTCATCATTGCGCCCTTTGATATTATAGGAACGGAGAATAAAAATAGCGTTCAGCATTACGTGAATCGTGGGATGGACAACTATCCCGACTTTCGCTTCCAGGGAGCAGGCTTCCTTCAAGACGACAACCTCGATTTTGGCGGTGGGTCATCGCCTGCTTTCCTCGATTATAATTCAGATGGTTTGATGGATCTGCTCGTGGGCAATAGGGGCATCTTCGACACAGTGAGCAATGATTACAAATTTGGCTTGCACTTATTCGAAAATGTAGGCTCTACCGATAGGCCGATTTTTAAGCTGATTGATGACGACTATTTGGGATTAATAGGAGGAACCAATGTCTTCGCAAGGATTCAACCGACAGTAGGTGACCTGGATGGCGACAATGACATGGATTTGTTGCTAGGATCTGTCTCAGGCGAGATTGCATACTATCGAAATGATGCCACAGGTGGCGGCCCGGCCAATTATGTCTATGTCACCAGTCAATTTGAAATGATCGATGTGAATTTCAATAGTGCGCCCTGTCTCTATGACATAGATGGGGATATGGATTTGGACCTTTTTGTGGGAAATCAAATCGGGCAAATTGCTTATTATGAGAATGTAGGCACTCCGCAAGCATTTGATTTCCAATTGGTTACCAATGAGTGGGGCTTCATCCGCGTGACCGACGACTACGGCGGTCGGTTTACAGGCAGTGCACGTCCGATGCTCATGGACTTTGACAATGATGGCGCACCCGAAATGCTGGTAGGAACCATCA
Source organism: Bacteroidia bacterium (assembly GCA_030430575.1). Lineage (GTDB taxonomy): Bacteria > Bacteroidota > Bacteroidia > J057 > J057 > JAUIGE01. The sequence continues at coordinate 16,450 of JAUIKF010000052.1, forward strand.
CAGGCCATGTGGAGGTCTTTGAGGATGTGGCGAGAGCCCTTACGGACACGTTGCCGACAGTCGGCTCTCTCTTCAACTTTGACGCAGGCAATTATGCTACGGTGGCTGCCGCTGTCCTGGACAGCACGGGTTCACCGACGATCTTGATCGGCAATGAGCGCGGTGGGCTGTATTTGTTCAATACCCTGCCTGTCTATACGCCACCGATCGTTGTAGACCCGCCTAATTCCATTGATCCATCCCTCAAGGACCGCCTTGATTTGCACATTTTCCCCAATCCTACACAGGGAAAACTCTATGTCAGGCTTCAATTGCCATTAGGGGTTCAACATGCCCATGTATCGCTTTTTGATCCAATGGGGCGCATCGTCCTCCAGCAATCGTTACATCAGGGAAGTAATGCGCTTTCGCTTGCTCACCTTTCTGCTGGCCTTTATTTGGTACAGGTTGAGGTGGAAGGGAAGGTGTATACGGAGAAGGTGGTTTTGGAGAAATAGACCTACTGACTCTTCGAGGTTTCTTACAATTTCCCGTAGGGTCACGATATATCGTGACCCTACGGGAAATTGCATAAAACGACTTTGCCGCTCTCCTCAAGGATTCTCCTTTGCGATCCGCTTCGCTACCTCATTGAGCTGCACAAGGGCAGCGGTGCCATACCAAGGACGCAGTTCCATGGTGAGTCTTCCAGCTTGGATAGCGGGATCGGTGGCGGTGAGTTCACGTGCTTCTTCTATCGTGGCTACGTCAAAGACATAGATTCCGCGGACGGAATCATCGTCTAGGAATGGCCCTGCCAGCACTAGCTTACCTTCTTCTGCCATGCGATTGATATTCGCCATGTGGGCGGCCTGTAGCCTGGCTGCCTCAGTGGAGTCCTGGCTGCGGTTGGGGCCGCGCTTGAGGTAGGCCATGATGAAAGTCTTCATGCCGTACTGATCGGCGCCGAGTTGGGCGGCGAGCTCTGCATCGTAGCCTAGGGAGTCGGCCGCTTGGGCGGTAGTTTCACTAGCTGCCGGGGCCGTAGGCTGGCAGGAAAAATAGCAGCAAGAAAGAAGAGATAGAGCTGTGGAGAGAAAGATAATTCGTTTCATTTGTTTACATAAAATCATTCTAGGAAAAGTCGAAAATACAATAAAAATAGCGTAGGTCTGGTGACGCATTCAGTTAAACTACCGTTGTTCAAATTAACAGGGTTCCTTTAAACCTTTTCAAATCCAACCCAAATGCGACAATTATTACTCACCTTAGTTCTATCTATTTTGACAACCTCTGCCTCCTTCAGCCAAGTGACGGCGGACTTTAGTTTTACTTTTAATACTACCTGCGAAGTTGCCTTCACAGACTTATCGACAGGAAGCCCGACGTCTTGGTCATGGGATTTTGGTCCCAATACACAAGGAAATACAATCAATAATCCGACCCATCTTTTTTTGCCTGGCACCCATTCTGTCAAATTGATTGTATCTGACGGGACTTCCACTGACTCGATCATCAAACAAGTTATTGTAGCGGAGATTCCCTTTGCCATTCATGGATCAAAAGGCCCTAACTGTTGCGACACCTTGACGGTGACCCCGTCTTCAGTCTTTGTCAATTGGTGTGATGGAAGTATTGGTCATACGCACATTACGTGCCCCCCTTTTTTCAATGGAATTTTCTGTGCCTCTGCCTTAGACCCAAATGGTTGTTGGGGATCAGATAGCATCCTATTGCCTTTGGGCTTGGGGGTCCTCCCTACCATAACCCATCCCACATGCGACAATACGGCTGATGGCAGCATTTTTCTCAACCCCGATACCACAAATGGTCCTGTAAGTATCTTGTGGGATAATGGAGACACCACCGCTTCACGCATCAATCTCCGTGCTGGCACCTATACCGTTGTTCTCACCAATGCAAACTGTTCCGATTCGTTGAGCTATACCCTTCGAGGAGCAAACCTTGGACTAAGCGTTACATCAACTGAAGCCAATTGCGACGGGACAGGTGCTACCGCTACGGTGACTGCCACAGGTGGGACAGCCCCTTATAGCTATTCATGGACAAATGGCGATTTGGCGCCTACAGCGAGTTTTGACAGTGTCGCAGGATATACGGTATATGTGACGGATGCAGCAGGGTGTGTCAACCATCGCCCGATCATTCCACAGTATGCAGATACTTGTTTTAGCGTGGTAAGAGGAAAGGTCTATTTGGACTATAATAAAAATTGTGTTCAGGATATGGGAGAGCCAGGTGTACCTTATATTCCTTTTAAAGCCAATAATTCACTAAGTACCTACACGAATATTACGGGTCAATTTGCCATTCATATTTTCAAAGCGGATACCTTTCAATTATTCCCCAATTTAGCTAGTATTTCATGGCCTATCACGGGATTTTGTCCCCCCAGTGGAAGTTATCAAGTGATCATCTCTGATCTTGAAACGGATACCGCTGGTTTTGATTTTGGGATTCAAGCAGATACTTTGGTTGACCTTGCTATACGTGCCTCTGGAGGCAGATTTAGGCCTGGGTTTAGGATCTATTCTTATTTAAATGTCATCAATAAGGGAACCATTCTTTCTGCTGCTCCTACTGTTTCATGGGAACATAATGCAGACATTGATTTCCTTGGCGCTACGCCTGCTCCAGCAAGTTATGACTCGATGACAAGGACAGCTGTTTGGAACTTATCTCCGCTTGCCGTATTGCACCGTCATACCATCCGACTTCATGTGAGAACAGATCAGTCTGTCCCTTTAGGAACCGTCATTCCACTCTATGCAACAGTGACGCCTGTTATTGGAGATAGCGTACCAGCGAATAACTTTGACACCCTGCATGCGATTGTTCAAGGCGCTTATGATCCCAATGACAAGCAGGTGGAACCTATTGGCGATATTGGCCCCGATCAAGAAACCCTCATCTATACCGTACGATTCCAGAATACGGGAACGGATACAGCCTTCTACGTGGTCATACGAGACACCATTGATGCCAATCTCGATCCGTTTTCCTTCCAGACATTGACTGCCAGTCATCCCTTCGATGCCGTCATCGAAGAAGACTCTATTCTTGTCTTTACATTTGCCAATATCCTGCTCCCTGACTCCAACGTCAACGAACCCGAAAGTCATGGACACATTCAGTTTTCGCTGAATCTCCGCGACTCCCTTGTCAGCAACCAAATCGATAACCGCGCAGCGATTTATTTTGACTTCAACGCGCCCATAATCACCAACACAGTCTCCAATCCCATTGCCATCATTCAGTGCATTTGCGGTCCAGAAGGAACCACTCACCTGACACTATTTCCCAATCCTACAACAGGAGAAGTTACCATCGCAGATCCTTATGGAAATAATTCCTTACAATCGATTGAGGTCTTTGACCTCTCAGGGAAGCGAATGGATCACTTAGAGATCACAGGCCCGACGGATTCCTTTTCCTGGGATTTAAGTAATTATCCTGCGGGCATGTACCTGATCCGCGCCATGACAGCAGATGGGCCAGCGACGGGGAAGTTGGTGAAGGAGTAAGGACCGTTTTTCGTAGGGGCACGATATATCGTGTCCCTACGAAAAACGGTCTCGGAGTGAGGGCCTTCTTAGGCCCTAGTGGTCTCATTTTTGGCAAATGTGGCTAACAAATGCGCGACAGAATCAGGGATATTTCCCTCTTCTACCCACCCATGTACATGGCTGCCATAGGTCATGCCAAGATACTCAGCAGTATTGCGAAAAGGCACCTCAAACCCTTCCGGAATGGTCTCATCCGAGGCACAACTGATGACCGAAAGAGTTTTCCCTTTCAACTGATAGCCCAGGTCTTTACGCACCTTGATCAGATCCGTCATCCGATCAAAAAAGGTCTTGAGTATTCCAGACATCGCATACCAATAAATAGGCGTCGCAAAGATCAAGTGATCATAAGGCAAAATCTGCTCAATGGTAGGAATGAAATCGTCATCCATATGCCGATATTCATAATCGTAATGATGAATGTCTTTTCCCAATAAATCGATAATCACAGCATCTGTATGCGCCGCTACAGCCTCCGCGAGCATACGCGTATCGCCGTTTTTGCGGGAACTTCCAAGGATGATGGCAGAGGTCATAAGAAGATTCAGAGTTTAGGGTTCAGGGTCCAGGGGCTGGCTTTAGTCTCACAGTGAGGCGAGTCTTCGAGCCGAGCGATCACTTAAGAAGTGTGAGTTTGCGTCCTTCGACGGGGCTCAGGACAAGTGTGAGAGTGGTTCTTGTCTCATAGCGAGTCTTCGAGCGGTCTGACAGTGAGTGCCGAAGGCGCGAACGATCTCGCAGGGAGCCTGCAAGGCGACCGGTCTCGCAGCGAGGGCCTTCTTAGGCCCGAGCGGTCTCACTCCCCAATAACTGGTCTACGCTTAAAGGGTTTGGATTCGTCAAATAACTTACGGTAAGTGATAAAGGTCCGGTACCGTGTACAGTTCACGATATCGGCCATCTTAAGCATGACTGGGTTGAAATCACCCAGCCACCCCATCTCAAAATCGTCATAGCGATTGAGGGCTTGGCAGACTTCCTGCGCATGAAGGGCCATGGCCACTTCCAACCCCTTGCGCTGCTGGCTCGGCACGACGCCGTAGGCGATGCCGAATAATCGCTTCACCGCACCTCGCCGCTGATGGTAGAGAAACTTCAGCTTGGCCAATAAGTCAAAATTGCCATTCAGGTATTTGATCAATTGATTGATCTCAGGGATGCACACAAAGAAGGCAGCAGGCTCGTCTTTGTAGAAGGCAAAGATGATCATATCCTCATCGAGTATCGGTAGCATCTGCTTGATGATGCTTTTGGACTGAGCTTCGGACATCGGCTTATATGCCTCATGGGTCACCCATGCTTCGTTATAGATTTTGCGAAAAGCGTGAGAGAATTTGTCTTTTTCCTTGCGAGAAAACTTGGGGAAGGTATAGGCTGGATTTTTCAAAATACGCCCTGCTATGCGCTTATAAGCTGGACGGAAGTCCGTCATCACAGGGCGGTAATAGTTGTACTGTTCGTAGTAGGTCTGGAAGCCATAGGCTTCAAAGAGGGCTTGGTAGTAAGGCGGATGATAATTGAACCCATAAGGGGGGGGCGTGAAGCCTTCTACCAGCAAGCCCCACCAATTGTTCTTCGCCCCAAAGTTGATGGGGCCATCCATGGCTTCCATTCCACGCTCAGCAAGCCACTTTTTACACTGGTCAAATAAGGCAAAAGCAGCCTCCTGATCATCTATGCATTCAAAAAAGCCCATGCCACCGGTAGGCTGGTCGAAGGTGTCACACTCTTCCCGATTGATGAAGGCCCCTACCCTACCGATCACTTCGCCCTGATCATTTTTCAAAATCCAACGGGTGGCTTCCCCATGTTCAAAAAACGGGTTTTGAGCAGGATCAAACACTTTTTCGATCTCGTGCTTCCACGGGCGTATCCAATTGGGATCGTCCTGGTAGATCTTTTTGGGTAAAGCGTGAAAAGCTTTGCGGGTCTTGCGGTCAGTGACGGGGATGAGTTGCATAAACTTCAGATTGTGGCCCGAAGATAGCAGTTAGGAGATAATTTTGAATGAATGAATGTGGAATTTTGAATAGCGGGCAGGTTAAATGAGCTTATAAGCAAAAATAAAGGAGATGGTCCTATAGCTGGAGGTCCAGTAGGCATAATTTTTTAACACCCCACGATCTGGGTCGAATTTCACTTCCAGGCTGTATCTGTCCTTAAAAGTGTAGCCACCTCCGAGGGAAAAGCTATTAAATGTGCGGATCTCTAAGTTTGGATCATAGAAAGAGGGATTACCATAAAAGGTACTATGGCTAGATAAAGGGGAATCAAAGATATAGGCAGCGCTCAGGTATACCTTGGATTGTTCATTCAAAAAAAAGTAATGGCGAACGCCAAATAAATACTCTATGGATTGATAATCCACACGCCCAATTCCTGCTTCTGAAGACATTTCTTCTTGAAAGGATTGGTAACTGACCTCGCCAGTAATCGCCCATTTATTTTTCAAAAATGGAAGGGTCACTTCTCCTTCAACGCCCATCCTGAAATTCCATTTCATCCCGAAGTCAGCACTTCTATGAGGTAGGATATGGTTCGTAAGGACCAAAGAAGAAGCATTCATTCCAGGTCTCAATCTCAACTTAAAGAGGTCTCTTTTGTACTTGATATCAAAGTTTTCGTAAGGCGCATTTGCACATTCATGATAGCCATGAAAGAATTTGATGAGGCTATTTTTGGTATAGCTGACTCGCTCCGCATCCCGCATCGTCATCTCTCCACAGCGCATGTCGATCCAGAGTTGCTGCCTGTATTTATTGTTTTGCTTGATTTCGTTGGCAGTCGTGTACTGGGTGGCACTATAGTAGGCTTCTTTAGGCTTTTTTATATAGCTTTTGTAGACCAACTGCTTCACTTCCCCTCCATCCATTTGGTAGAAAAATCGCCTCAGGTTTCCCTCTCGGTAGGCAAATAGGCTAGCCTTTCCCTCAATTAATGTTTTCAGAAACAGCGTTTCTTCCTGAAATTCAGGGTCCTTGACTTCACTTAATTGGCTGGGCTGATCGCTGGACCTATCCATCTGAACAGTGTGGCGTAGGTATTTAGAAAAATTCAAGACGCCAAACTCTCGCACCCTTTCGATGGTCGCAGTTTGGGGCGCATCACTTTCAGTCAGTTTGTAGGTAAATTGGGTGGGATTATTGTCCCAATCCAGGTTCTTGATCAGGCAGGTAGTCTTTTTACCTTCATTGTCAATGAAATAGCCAGGATCGAAAGTGATTTGAGCATGGACATGGAGGCAACACAGGAGGCTCAGAAGGATGAGGAAATTCTTTTGCATGATTTAGAAATTGAAGGTTAAATGTCTTTGGCTTCATTAGACGAAGGAGGAAAAGACATCTAAACAAAATCTTTCATTTTATCTCATCGGACCTCAATAGCACTTTTTTGAAACAAATAGCAGAAACTCCCCCTCATGGCCAGATAATTTATAGCAACCTATATCCCAAAACGATGGCTAAGGTACGATACCTGGCAGTCCATGAAATGTACTTATTTAGCAACTGGCGGCTAGGATTTATTTTCGCCTCAATGGTGTACTTATTCCGATAAGTGACCCCCATACCTGCAAAGAGGCTATTCCCTGTGGAAATGTCTAGATCAGTTCCCGATTCAAAGTCAAAAATCCCCGCCTTCGGGACGTCAACCATAAACCCAAGTGAAACAAATGATTTCAAATCATCACGTAAAAAGAAATAATGCCTTGCCCCTAAAGCAAGTTCTATGGATTGATAATCAAGGGTGACAGGACTGGTAGCTGAGACTGCTGCTGACTTGAAATATTGGTAGGTAACTTCTGAAAAGATTGACCATTTATTTTTATTAACGGGTAAAATAATTTCCCCTTCTATCCCCATCCTAAATGCATATTTACGCCCAAAATCAGCCTCCTTCCTTGTACTCAAAGGATTTTTGATCACTAGAGATGAAGCATTTATTCCAGGTCTAATTTTTATATTAAACAGGTCCTTCTTCCCCTTTAACTCATGGGTCACATAGGCGGAATTAGCGCATTCATTATAGGTCACAAAAAATTGCGAGAGGCTTTTCTTCGTATAACTGAGGCCTTCTATTTCCTTCATAGAAAGGTCCCCACACTTCATATCAACCCATAATTGTTCCTTATACTGCTCATTTTTTCGAACCTCATGGCTCTTGTTATAGATATAGATTTGATCAACTAATTGCTTATATCGCTTATAGACCAATTGCACAATTTGGCCATTCTCTAGCCGATAAAAATATCTTTTCAGCTTGCCTTTCCTGTAGGAATACAGCGTCGCTTTTCCTTCTATCAATACGCGGAGAAATAGGGTATCTTCCTCAAATGAGGGGGCTTTATCCTTGCTCAAATTAGCTTCCTCATCACTTGATTTGTCTATGAGTACTGTGACCCGCTGGTATTTGGAATAATGGCTCACCCCAAACTCCTTCACTTGTAGGATGTCTACCACCTGGTGCTTTGAGTTTTGGTCGAGTTTATAGCTAAAATGGTCTGGATTGTTGACCCAATCGAGGTTTTTGATCAGGCAGTCTATCTTGTTGCCTTCATTGTCAATGAAGTAGCCAGGTTCATACTTGATTTGGGCGGAAGCATGTAGGCATAGGAATGCTAGCAGGGCAATAAAAAGGCTTGATTTCATCAGTTGATCATTAGGGTGGAATAAAGGTCCCAAGTTACCATATTAATCCAATAATTCCTCAAATGATCGAATGCTTGAATCCCCTTTTTTAGTTCCCTTGCGATCTAGCAGCAAGGCATCCCACCCAGCATTTTTTGCCCCTCGATAATCTGAATTGAGGCTATCTCCAATCATCAGGACCTTAGGGGAACGGATCATTTGGCTCACGAATTCAAAAATTTTTGAGTCTGGTTTTTTTAGGCCAATGTCGCAAGAGAAGAAAGGGGTTTGAATCCACTTAAATAACGCAAGTCGCTCATAAACAGCTTTATAGGGAGAAGAAAGGTTAGAGAGGAGGTAAATCGGCAGAACGCCCTTATAGGTTTTGAGAAAGCGTTGGGCGTCTTCGTATAGATAGGCATTGTCAATCTCTTGCTCTATTTGGCTTGTCAATTTGGACCAATTATTTGATGGCTTAGAATTGAGGTAAATCCTAAGGCTTTCTAGGGTTTGGAAGTTCTGGGTAAGGAGGATATTTTTTAGGTAAAGCTTGGAGATATTCAGTTCCTCATAGAGCCAGTCATAGCGAGCATAGGTCTGAGGAATTTGGGCCAATGTACCAAAGAGGTCAAGCACGATTGCGTCATAAGTTAACAAGGAGTTCATATAAGTGCTTTCTTTAGGAAGCTGGCGTGGATTTCCGGACTTGGGGCGATGGTTAGTGGGTAATCCGCGCCTCAGCAATGTGTGAATCGGGCCATTCATTTTTTATGATGTTTTTTCCCTATCTTCACCTGCACCAGCACAGGCAGATGATCCGACGGATAGTGAAGGTCCTTAGCGTCACTGAGAACCGCATATTTCCGAACAGAAACCTGGGCTTCCCTCACAAAAATATAGTCAATCCGTCGGGTGACGGGCTCTTGAAACTTAAAGGCATTGAAGGTGCCCTCTGGCCCAAAAGCGCCTTCGGCGCTTATCTCATAGCAGTCTGATAACTGCCCTCTAAGCAATTGGATAGCATCTGCGGATGGCTCCAGGTTGAGGTCGCCCATGAAGACGACCGCGTCTGTGGGATCTGTCAAGGCTTCTATCTTCTGCAAGATCAGCAATACACTTTGCTTCCTGGCTTCTTCGCCGATATGATCAAAATGGGCATTAAATACCCAAAGCTTCTGCTTGCTCCTTTTGCGTTTCACTAGAATAAAGGTGCAGATGCGCTCCATGGAAGCATCCCATCCTACGGATGGTTTTTCAGGGGTCTCTGACAACCAAAATGTCCCACTTTCAAGCAAAGTAAATACCTCCGTTTTGAAAAATATGGCGCAGTATTCGCCTTTTTTTTCCCCATCGTCTCTTCCTACCCCTACCCTTGTATATGCAAGAAGCTGTTCTTCTAAAAAAGCAACCTGTTGGGCCAGCGCTTCCTGGGTGCCCAAAATATCGGGGGCATAAAAGCGTACTTGTGCTGCGAGATATTCTTTACGTTGAGACCAAGCATCCGCTCCATCGTGAGAATTGTCATAACGGATATTATAGGTCATGAATCGCAGGTCCTGCGCGATGGAAGAAAAACAAATGGCCATAAACATGCCCAGTAAGAAAATAGATTTCATCTGGACAAAATAAACAAGAAGCACTGAACACCCAAGCTTGTCGATGTCCAGCGCTGAAGAAATGGTAGGATTTAATTCAAGGAAAGGGGAAAGGCTTGAAAGTCCTTCAAGCTACCCCACCCCAACACATTTCTCAATTACATTTATTCTCAAAAATCCAACTCCATCATAAATTCCCGCAAGTAGTCTGGCTGGGTCATCTGAAGGGGATGATCTCCTCCCTTGACGGTTACAAGCTCGTTTTCCGTGGTTAAGTGGGTCTGTAGAAAAGTAGAGTTTTCATAAGGGACAAGTGCGTCATTATCCCCATGAATCAGGATTACAGGAATCTTTATTTGCCCATAATAAGGCAAAATATCCCGCAAAGCGGCTGGATGAGAAAGCTTTTCCACATTGGATGTCCAGATCATTCGGGGCAGCAGGTATTTGAAAACGAGGAAATCGATGAAGTAAGAAATGCGAAAAGTCTTCTCATTGTCAGGGTCGTATTGACCAGAAACGCCTACCACTTTGGTGATCTTGTCGGGAGCTAAGGCTGCCATGACCATGGCGACAGGCCCCCCATAACTATGCCCCATGACGACTGCGGGCTGCGTTTCTTTGTCGAGAACTTCTAGGACGCGCTGGGCTTGGACCAAAATAGATTTCTCTGGCCCTTTGGGCCGAGTCCCTCCGTAACCTGGACGCTCCGCAATCAACAAGCGGTATTTTTTGTAAACGTCCGGATTTTGGGCAAAAGCCTTCCAATCCATGGCACTGCCAGGCGCTCCATGAACGAGCAGCAAGGCAGGCTTGTCAAAGTCCCCAATCTCTAAGTAGCGTACGCCTGAAGCTGTAAACTTGATCTTGATGTCACGATAAGGGACTTCATTGTAAAGCCATCTGGTGCCCTTTTCTGAAGAAATATAGCGGTCAAATATCTCTACAGCCAACAACAGCAGGACGAGTATGATAAAAGCTGATAAGAGTACCCATCGGCTGATTTTCCAGGTTTTGAGGAGGATTTTTTTCATGAAGAAATCAATTTTGGTTCTTCAAGGCATTTAAAGGAATATATCCTTTTCCCTTAACAATTGGCCACGGATTACACGGATTTACACAGATTAAAGAAGATAAAGCTTCCTACACCACCAAGAAAAAGTACAAATTCAAACTCAAATGCAATTATTCTTTTTTGAACTTGAACTTGAACTTGAGTTTGTACTTGCCCCTTCCTTATCCCCCCATGATCTCCTCCAACGCCGTCACAAAAGCCATATTAGCTTCGTGAACGCCAATTGACACGCGAATGCAGCCAGGGGCACCATTGTTTTCGCCTGAGCGGATCATGACTCCATATTCGAGCATTTTAGCGATCATCTCATCAGTAGACATAGGGCATTTGAATAGGATAAAATTCGTATGGCTATCCCAATGGTGGATGCCAAGTCTATCGAGTTCTTTTTGTAACCATTTCCTTTCCGTTTGGACAAGGGTACGGGAGGCTTCGATGTGCGCTTCGTCTTTCATCGCAGCTAAAGCCCCAGTCATACTGAGGGTATTGATGAAAAACGGGCGTCGTAGTTTTCTGAGATAATGCGCTATGCGAGGGGTAGAAAAGCCATAGGCCACGCGAAGCCCAGGTAAACCGTGGGCCTTAGAGAAGGTGTGCAAGCCAATCACGTTTTTCCCTTCCAAAATATAGTCTTTCGCAAATGGAAAGTCATCTGATTCCATGAAGTGAAAATACACTTCGTCATGAATCACCACCACATGATCTGGCAGGTTATAAATCAGCTTATCTAGCGTAGTTTTGGTGATCATCGTACCCGTAGGGTTGCTGGGATTGGTGATAAAGATGAGGCGGGTGCGCTCATTCACTGCTGCGAGAATGCCTTCTACATCCAATTCAAACGCCCCTTCCAGCAGCGGCACATCGATGACTTTGGCCCCATTTACCTTCGCAAAAATCTCATAGACGTGAAAAGTAGGATTGGTGACAATGACTTCCAGGCCTGGCTCCAAAAAACCTCGACAGGCAATATCGATGACCTCCAGGCCCGCATTCCCTGTGATAAATTGGTCTTCCTTGATTTCATGGTCAAATGCTTCTTCCAAAGCATCACGAAAGACATCATCTGTCCGAAAACCATACTCATACAGCGTGGGAAGCACCTCCTGTATCGCTTCTAATGCCTTCGGAGATGGTCCCATGGCATTTTCGTTAGACGATAGTTTGTAGAGCTTTTTGCCCTTTAGGAGATCCTTGACCTCACTGGAAGTACGACCTGCTTTTTGGTTGAGGTCTGAGGTAAAATTGTCAATATGCGGCTTAAATAGCGAATTTTTCTGTTGCGTGTTGTGGCTCATGGAATTAATTTTTAGTTTGATGGGGCAATGAGGCTAAAGAGAAGTAAGAATAAATAACAAGAAACAAAAAAGTACAAAGTGAAGATACTTTATGTGGCTCTCCTAATCCGCTATCTTCCACACCATTTTATCATCTACTCATTTTCTCATCTAATCATTTCATTCACTCCTTCTATCATTCCCTCATTCTATCATTGATTCTGCAAATCTAACCAATCCTATGGCAAATTATACCCTCGATGTTAATGGAAAAAAATCTCAAGTGGAAGTAAGTGAAGATACCCCCCTTTTATGGGTACTACGAGACCATTTGGAATTATTTGGAACTAAATATGGTTGTGGAATAGGCCAATGTGGGGCGTGCACGGTCCACTTGGATGGAAATGCGATCCGATCGTGTAGTTTTCCAGTGTCAGCAGTTGCGGACAAAAAGATCACCACCATCGAAGGCTTATCGGCTGACGGGACACACCCCGTCCAGAAAGCCTGGATGGAGGTTGACGTCCCCCAATGCGGCTACTGCCAGGCAGGACAGATCATGACGGCTTCCGCCTTTTTGGCCCAAAACCCCAATCCGACAGACGCCGAAATCGAGCAAGCCATGCACGGCAATATCTGCCGCTGCGGCACCTATCTACGTATCAAGAAAGCTGTGAAAGCTGCGTCGCAGTGAGACCGTTTTTCGTAGGGTCACGATATATCGTGACCCTACGAAAAACGGTGAGACTCGCTATGAGACAAGAGACACCTTCACTCCCACACTTGTCCTGAGCCTTGTCGAAGGACTCAACCTCGCACTTCTTAAGTGATCGCTCGGCTCGAAGACTCACCTCACTGCGAGACTTCCCCTTGAACCCTTGAACAACTTGAACCTTCTTCACCCCCTTGAACCCTTGAACCTCTCTTGCTATGCAAACAAAAATAACCTTCGACCGCCGCTCTTTCCTCAAAGCCTCCGCCTTGGCAGGAGGTGGTTTTATGCTCGGCTTCAATTTCTTTGCGGGCTGTACCTCGCCTGAAAAAGAGGTGCAAAGCATTCCCAAGGAATGGTTTGACGTAAACGCCTACCTCAAAATCGCTGATAACGGCCTCGTGACCATCATGTCGCCCAATCCTGAGATTGGGCAGGGGGTGAAGACCTCTATGCCTATGGTGGTGGCCGAAGAGCTGGATGTACCATGGAAAATGGTAGTCGTAGAGCAAGCACCCTTGGCACCGAACTCCTTCAAACGCCAAGTCGCTGGCGGCAGTCAATCCCTTCGTCAGAGTTGGGAAGCCTTGCGTATGGCAGGCGGTACAGCCCGCAAAATGCTTGTCGAAGCTGCCGCTCAGAAATGGCAGGTGCCAGCCGCAGAATGCACCACGGACGCAGGACAAGTCAAGCACGAAGCGAGTGGCAAATCGATTGGTTACGGTGAAGTGGCTTCAGCCGCCGCCTTGCTGGAAGTGCCCGAAACAGTGGAGCTAAAAGATCCGAAGGATTTTAAATTATTGGGAAAGGCCATCCACAATGTCGATAACAAAAAGATTGTCACAGGACAGCCGCTGTTTGGGATTGATGTGAAAAAAGAAGGCATGTTGATCGCTATGGCAGCGTTTCCGCCTGCTTTTGGCATGAAGCTGAAGTCGGTTGACGATACCGCAACCAAGGCCATGCCCGGTATCCTCCATGTCGTCAACCTAGACGATTTTGTGGCTGTTGTTGGCAAAACGACCTGGGAGGTGAAAAAAGGGCGAGATGCCCTGAAGGTAGAATGGGAAGCCGATGACCCGCTAGAAAGTACGGCGGACCAAGATGAATTGCTTACCGCCGCTTTAGGACGGAAAACGGACGAACCCGCCCGTCGAGACGGAAATCCTGAACAGGTGTTCAGTTCAGCCGCCAAAGTCTTTGAGCGGACCTATAAAGCTCCTTATTGGGCACACAATACCATGGAGCCGATGAACTTCTTCGCGGATGTCCGCGAAACGGAAGCCATCCTCGAAGGCCCTATCCAGACCCCCGAAGGCACGCGTCGTCGCTTGGCCAAGGAATTGGGGATGGAGGAAGAGAATATCTCTATTATGCTCACCCGCATGGGCGGTGGTTTTGGCAGACGACTATACGGCGACTTTGTCTTTGAAGCAGCCTTTATCTCAAGAGCCATTAAAGCACCTGTCAAGCTTATTTACACCCGCGAAGATGACATGACCAAGGGCTTGTATCGCCCGTATCTCACCTCCACTTATCGCGCTGCCATCGGCGAAAACGGAGAACTGCTGGCCTTCCACGTTCGTGGGGCAGGCATGAACGGTCGCGCCGTTCGACAAGACAATTTCCCCGCAGGGGCGATGACCCACTACCTCGCTGAGAGCCATGTCGAACCCTCCAAAGTCACCACCGCTGCCTGGCGTGCGCCAGGCCATAATTATGTCGGTTTTGCCGAACAAGCCTACCTCGAAGAGCTAGCCCATGAACTGGGCAAAGACCCCGTCGCCTTCCGCATCGAACTCCTCGAACAGGCGAAAAATGCGCCTATAGGCGAACTGATCTATGAGCCAGACCGCTTCATCGGTGTCATCAAACTAGCTGCCGAAAAGGCTGGCTGGGATACGCCCAAGCCAGGCGTCTTCAAAGGATTTGCCGCCTATTATTCGCACAATAGCTATGTAGCAGAAGTAGCAGAAGTCGTGATGAAAAATGATAAACCCGTCATTCAGAAAATTTATTGTGGGGTGGATTGTGGGATTGTGGTAAACAAAAGTGGGGCAGAAACCCAAGTCGTAGGCGGCGTCATTGACGGCATTGGCCACTCGATGTATAGTGCTCTGACGATCAAAGATGGAGCCTCCGAACAGCAGAACTTCCACAATTATCAATTGATTCGGATGATGCAGGTACCTGATGTGGAAGTCCACTTCGTGGAGAGTACCATCAGCCCTACGGGCCTTGGTGAACCTGCCTTGCCACCTGCTGGCGGCGCCATAGCGAATGCGCTTTCAGCAGCGATTGGCCGGAGGCTGTATGTGCAGCCATTTGCTGAGGCGCTGAAAGCGCCATTGGCGGAGGGGTAAGGGATTTCTTAATCAAGATACTCATTCAGATTTTCAACCAATTGGTATACAGAAGTAGAAGGCTTGGCATCAGCTGGTGTTAATCCTTTTACTTGTTCCTCCAATCGCTTGGCATATCGTACGGCTAATGCCTGATCCCCATACTTTTCAAGCAATTCGTAGATATCTTGACGATTTTTCTCATATCGAAATGATTGCCCTAATGCTTTTGATAACTGCTCATTTGGTCTCTGCCCAACAAAAGGCAAAAATGTCTCATATATAACTATCGAACCAGATAGACTCCATAGCAACTACTTCGACCAAAAATGCAGACAAAATTGTCTAAATTGAAAAGAAAATAATGGTCGAAAAACTACAGTTGGCGAAACAAGGGGATATTACAGTATTTAATGAACTGTTTCAGCAATACAATCAGCCCTTAAAATCCTATTTATACAGGTTACTGACGAACCGTGAAGATGTTGAAGATTTTTATCACAATACTTTCATTACAGCTTTTGACAAGCTAGGCACATTCAACGGAGAGGTTTCCCAACTCAAATCATGGATATTTTCAATTGCTACTCGATTATCCCTCAATCATTTGAACCGAAAAAAGAGGTGGAGCCTAAATGCTCAAGACGAATGCAGAGATAGTCTGGTAAATAACCCGATCGAGCAAAAATCTTTTGTAGAAAAAGTTAGCAGAAGCACATACAATTACTATGAAGTAAAAGAGCATATAGATTTTTGCTTTACCTGTATCAATAAGACCTTACCAATTGATAAACAAATCGCCTTACTGTTGAAAAATGTCTATGAATTCAAGGTGAAAGAAGTCGCTGAAATCATGAGTAAAACGATGGGGCAGGTAAAGCACTTGCTGTTGGATGCCCGAAAAGAAATGACCGAGTTATTTGATGGTCGTTGCGCGTTAATCAATCAAAACGGAACCTGTCACCAGTGTTCTGAATTGCAAGGCTTATTTAACCCTAAAGTAGATTTTCATCGAGAAGCGAATAAACTGCAAATGGTCAAGGATGCAGCCGCTTTCGATAAGCATGCGTTATATGATTTGCGAGAAGAATTGGTCAAACAAATAGATCCACTACAGGGAAAAGGGACTGATTTGCATGACTATTTTATGCAACATTTAAAAAAGGTGAATAATCTCGACTAATTCCCGACCGTTTTTGACTCCTCAATTGTCTAATGAGTGATTCTAACACCTAAACTTGTAAAAATGACAGTTTATAATCACTCACTGTATACTTTTGACTTAATAGAAAACGGTAAAATCCTGCTTTTCAACTGGACAGATGCTACTGAAAATATGTCCGGTGAAGATTATCAGGAAGCCCTGCACAACTATGCTGGCTTTGGCTCAGAATATCAGGTGCCTGCCATGCTGGTTGATGTTCGAAACTTCAAATACAAGATGAGCCCAGAATTGGGAACCTGGAGAGATGATCATATTTCTCCGCGATACTCCAAGTTTGGCTTGGCCAAGTTCGCATACATTGTCCCATTAGGGGTGGTTTCAAAAATGAAAGATACGATGAAGCCTGTAGAACGGACTTTCGAGGAAGCTTATTTTGAAGATAAGCAAGAGGCAATTAACTGGTTATTAAACAAGTAAATGATGACACCATTTATAATCGGAAATATCCAATTCACCCTCTCGCTAATCGTTTATGCTTGCATTGCCATTTGGTATGTATACCCTGGATTAAAAGACAAAGAATGGTATAAAGCGATCGTTCCTCTCCTGCTTGTCCATGCTTTCAGATATGGTCCTTTGACGCTATTGATGCCAGGCCAAGTCGGTTCCGAAGTTCCGGTAGATATAGCGCAAACCATCGCCTATGGCGATTTAGTTTCAGGCATTTTGGCGATTATTGCAGCCATTATGGTTTGGCACAAGGTAAAAGGAGCAAAAATGCTAGTTTGGTTATTTACCCTTGTAGGATTTGCAGATGTGGTGGTAGCCTCTGCTAAAGGCATTGGAGCAGGATTAATTGATATGTCGATGGGGTTTAATCTGTATATATTAAACTTTTATGTACCCATGTTGATTGTTACGCACATAATGATTGTCTTATTACTCATGAAGAAGTAAGAATGTCTTCAGATATGGCTAAAAGTGATGCTATTACAGACACATCAGGTATTCTGCAATCGCATCCTTCTCTTCTTCTGAAAGCTTAAGTTCGAGGACTAGGTTAAAAAATTCTACGGCATCGTCAAGGGTAGGGAGTCGATCATCATGCAGGTAAGGCGGCGAATCTTTAATTCCCCTTAGCGGGAAATTCTTAATTGGGCCTTCTGGTCTGCCCTTATAAAACCTTTCTACCTGAAGGTCATACATTTGATCATCTACAAAAGCTGGCCCGTAATGACATGTTCCACATTTTGCCTTTCCCCAAAAGAGCGTTTCTCCCAGCAATTCTTTTTCAGTAGCTTTAGCAGGAATCAATTTTCCTAAAGGGTCTAATTTAGGTGCAGGCGGAAAATCAAGCATGGCATTAAAATCTCCCATCCTGTTTGCAACAGATTTCTGATGTGCTCTTGGTCCAATATGTTGCATCATCCCTGGATCTCCATCAAAATATTCTTCAATTTCTGCAAAATGATCCATACTTCTGATCGACCGTTTGGAACCTAGTTGCATCAAATTGTAGTTCCCTCTCATAGAAGGAGTTCCAACCCGAAGCCTTGCCAAATGTGGCCGACTATCAGGAGATAATTCAAATGCACCATTGGTGTGGCCGTTTACATGGCAGGAGAAGCAAGAAACACCTGCACTAGCTTCTAAAGTTACCCTGTGGGTAGTATGATTGAACCAGGTTGTAGGGGTAGGCCTGACCAGTTCTTTTAGCCCTTCCATCTGTTCAGGAGTGAGCAAACCATTAAATATTTCGTAATAATTGCTTATGGTTACTTCTTGGCCTTTGGTTACATCTCCGAGTTCTTTATGATTAGACAGGAACATAGGAGGTGGAAACTCTGGCAGGTATTCATCAGGGTAATCATGATCTACATCTATTCGCATATGCTCTGGATGCGCCTCATTCCAATTATCGGGAAAAACCATGTGAGCAGTAGATGCTAATGGATGGGCTAAGGGTTTGAAGGGGAAAAGATCCCTTTCCTTTATTTCTTCAGGCGATAGGCTGGCTAATTCTTCATAAGATGTTATTCCTTTGGGCAAGCGGGAAACAGGACCTCTCATGATTTTATTCCTTCCCCCAGACATGAACTTGTTAGGATATGCTTCTCCATTAAAATCAAACCTAGAGTTCATGTAGGCCCTAATATCCTTCATCAGTTCAGGTTTTTGTTTTTTGTGAAATGCTACCCATTCATCCCAGCTCATGGGCAGTTCTGGATTCATGAATGAAGTATTTCCTTTTCCTGCATATCTCCATAAATCAAAAGGGGTTCTTTCTCCTTTTTTAACATCGGGATAGGGCATTAAGGAATCAACATGACCTGAGCCCAGGCCATAATCAGGCTCTTGGTAATTCTCGATAACTGCTCCAGGGGATTGTAATAAATGTAATCCCAGTTCCTCAACAACTTTAAATCCTACTAAGATAAAAGCTACTAAGATCAGTAGTATGGTAGTCCGTTTTCTATTCATAGATTAAAATTATTTATACGATATTTTATGGGTTGCTTTTCGAAAGGCCTCTTGCGTGTCAATAGCAGCTGTATGTGTATACACCTGTGTTGTATTGGGGAGTTCATGGCCTAAAAATACCTGCAAATGATCCTTTCCCATTCCATTTTCTGCTAAAAAAGTAGCCCTGGTATGTCGTAGGGTATGAGGGGTTACTTCTATAGACTTGATGTCTGCTGAGTGGGCAATTTCTTTTACGATCTGCTGAATTCTACGATTAGTAAACCTACTTCCTCGCTGACTTCTAAAAACAGGGCCCGTCTTTCTTTCCTTAAGATGTGTTGATAAAAGGCGCATCAATTGCTGCTCTATGGGTACTTCCCTCCTTTTTTCCCCCTTTCCAGAGCGAATAATGATTCTCAATTCCTCGAAATAAATATCATCTGCATTTAAGGAGGTAAATTCATCTACTCTTGTCGCCGTTTCAAACAAGGTCTGCATCATCAGGCCAATCTGCGATGATTTTTCATAGGCTGCATGGATGAAGGCTTGATATTCCTGCCTGGACATACGCTTTACCGTTCCCTTGTTTTTCTTCCCTGGTTTTAGCTCAATCTTTTTTCTGACTTCCTTAAAAATGTACTGTGATTGGCTATAAGTAACATTCTCCTTCGCGAATTTTTTGGCAATGAGATTGATGATATGCTTAAAATCCGGGGAATTTACCATTTCGCATTCTATTTTTGAGAAGCGAAAAGGTAGCGGTTTTTGAGAGAAGTGCCAAGCATTTTTCTTAAAAATATGGCTGATTAATTCGCACTCTGCCTCTTATGCGAAATCTTTTAATCCCTACCGACTCCCATGGACAGACTGAAGCGGTTTTTGGCCTCACGCATTTGCTGGGTTTTGGGTTTGCCCCACGAATTGCTAAACTCTATAAACAACAGATCTATAGTTTTACCAAACGAAAAAACTATGAAGAGTTGAAATACAAAATTCTGCCAGATGGTTATATCAACACACAACTTATTGAAGAAAATTGGGATCAGATACTCAGATTGGTTACTTCCATTAAGCTGAAGGTCTGTACAGCTTCCCAGATTTTTAAGCGGTTAAACTCCTATTCCCGTCAGCATCCTGTCTATCAAGCCCTCAAAGAATTTGGTAAAATCATCAAAAGCCTTTATGTCCTTCAATATATTGATGACCTAGAACTCCGCCAGATGGTTCAGAAACAACTCAACAAAATTGAACATGCCAATAGGTTTTCCAATGCGATCTTCTTCAATAATGGAGGTGAAATGATCTTTCCTACTCGCCAGGAACAGCGGCTTGCTGAGGCCTGTAAAAGGCTGATCAAAAGTGCCATTGTATGTTGGAATTATTTATATCTATCCAAGAAAATTGCGGAGACAGAATTAGGAGAACGAAGACAGAAACTTCTCAAAGCCATCAAGTCGAAATCGCCAATGACCTGGCAGCATATTTACTTTCATGGGCTTTATGATTTTTCTGAAGAAAAACTCGCTGATTCATATAGCTTGGCTTATGCCCAGTATATCAACCTGAAACTCGCTTAGAAAATGTGAGACATTTCATCCTTTTGTTGGGCAGAGACCTCATTTAGCATATCAATATACCGATGCCTCCTAATCGCTGCATCAAAATAGATAAAATGCAACAGGTACCAAAGTTCAAAAGCCTCGTTCGAAAAAGCGCAGTGAACATCTTGCGTTTTTGCTATAGCTATTGCCTCGTTTACCCGTTGTGAGGGAAAGGAATCCCTATCAAAAACAGCCCACACTTCATCAAAATTGGGATTAACAGGGTTACGACTTCGAATCTCTCGGAATTGAATCGCCTTATTGACAACAGAAAGGGTATTAGCCCCTTCACCAACAATATCAATTGTGTCGAGCATATTAGGGGGGAGTTTTTGCCTAAATGCCTCAAAATAGGAAGGTTCAGTTCGTTCCCCTTCACATACGATCAAGAAGTACTTGCGCTCCTTCTTTTCTCCTTCCTTTCGTTTGTCGGGCGTTTTGCTTTCAGCTAATTCATTCAAGAAGGCAGAAAAGTTGAACGCCTCCGAGCGTTGTTTCTTTGGCATATCAGGGCATGGCTTGGGTCAAGTCCTCAATAAATGGAATCCCACCATATCTTCCTTTTAGGTAGTTTTTATCAAATGGTGTTTCTTTTCGCGGCTTAAATTCAGCGAGGGAAAACAGCTGAGAGCCTCCAAATTCGTCTTTTTCGAGAAAATAAACTTGGTCTCTTCTGATCATTTTTTGATCTAACAGATTGGTGTCATGTGTGGTGAAAATCATCTGGCCACTTGGGTTTTTGGTTGAATTGAATAGGTCGATAATTCCCTTTGTAAGCAAAGGGTGCATACGCGCATCCAATTCATCAACAATGATGGTTTTTCCTTGGAGAATTGCTGTCAGAAAAACGCCCAACAGATTAAAAAACTTTTTAGTGCCTTCTGAGCCAGAAATCTCCAAACTAAGGTCTACATGGCCCTGAAACTGATTATGTTCATCAAATGTCTTATGACGTGTTTTGATCATCTTTGGCGTTTCTCCCTCCCTAAGAACCCTGGACACATCTTGCAGAAAAGAATAGTTCCTCCCCCTTGCCGGTGGCCTCGCAGGGTAATATTTCCCATTAGTTGGTTCATTTTCCTCAATCAAGATGCCTTCAATACCCAAATCTGCTTGGCCAATAATATGAGAAACTAATGCTAAATTCTCTTCATTGCTCAAAAATTCGAGCGTCTCTGCAGCATATAATGTATCTCGAAGCCCATGGATCACTTCTAATTGATTAAACCAATCAATTAGGGAAACCGCTTTTTCTACATTAAACTGCCCACATACTGAGGAAAATAGGGCATTGTTTCTGGTTTTGCTCTCAAGACCTCTTGCTTCTTTGAACCGATCAAAGACTTTTATATCGTCTCCTTTTCTAAGGAATAATGGATATTCTTTTCTCTTGGGGCTTTCCAAAAACCACTCAGCGTGAATCCTATTTTCATCTGCCGTAAATCCGTATCTGAATCTGATATTTTCGTAAAAAAATTCGATTTCAAACTTGCAAGGAGCATTTTCTGTCGAGGTATTGAGAACAAATGGAAAAACGTTCAACCCTTCCCCTTGCTGCATATTTTTTGAGGAGTTGATGACTAGCCATTTCATGGTTTCTATCCCACTGATGAGATTGGATTTACCACTAGCATTGGCTCCATAAATAGCAAGGGTCTTCAATACCCTTAGCTTGGCTATTGAGATCACATTTGTCGATTCAAAATCTGTCATGGAGGCTGCTAATACGTTGAGGTTTGCGGCTTCCTTAAAAGATTTATAATTTTCAATAATGAATTTTAATAGCATATATTAGGGTGTTTTTGTAGAAAAAACGCAATTTGCTACACTTTTACCCAAATATACTATCTTTTATTCGATTTTTCAAGTCTATCGCAACACCAAAAACACCACCTGCGCAATGACAATCTTCAGAATCAGCGCAATCGGAAAGATGCGCGTAAAGCCAATCGTCGGCAGGCTGTTTTTTGCACGGACTGTCCCAAATTCAAGAATGGCGGGCTGGTTGGCGACCATGCCTATAAGCAGACTGAAGGGGATTTTCATAAGCTTATAGCCAAGGGCCATAATAGAGAAAGCCGTGAGCAGGCTGATCACCCCACTAGCCATGAAATACCACAATCCTTCTAGCGATAGGCTATCGACAAAAGCGTGACCTGAGCGCACGCCTATGGTGCTGAGCAGAAGGATCAGCCCCAGTTGTTGGAGGGTGACATTGGCGCTGTAGGGCAAGGTCCAGACGATAGGACCTGTGCGGCGCAAGGCACCGAGGATAAGGCCCACAATCAGTGGCCCGCCAGCATAGCCTAGTTTGAAGCTGATTTGGGAGCCAAATTCAAATTCGATATTTCCGAGGATGAGGCCAAGGGCGATGCCCAGGCCAAAGGAAAAGAGGTTGATCTTGCTGGAGGCGTAATAAGAGTCGCCAAAGTAAGCAGAAAGGGCTTTCAGGTCTTCCCGCCTTGCGATAAAACGAATGCGGTCGCCTAACTCTAACACCGTATCGCCTGTAGCTAGCATGTCCGTATCCCCTCTTCGAATCCGGGTAATGATGGCATTATACCGCTCGTTGAGGTTGAGCGATGCAAGGGTACGGCCCACCACTTTGGGGTTAGAGATAAAAATCCGCTGGACGTCGAACAATTTACGATCATATGCGAGGGTGGAATCAATGGATTCTCCCAGAACAGCCGTCACTTGTGCCAGCTCCTCTTGATTGCCCACAATCATGACGGTGTCACCTGCTGACAACACCATATCCCAATGGGCCAAACTGACTTGTCCATCTTGTTTAATTCGCCCAAATATCACCTTCCAATCGTGCTGCTTAAATAAATCTCTTAGGGTAATACCCGTAATTTCAGCGTTTGTGACCAAAACGGACGTGCTGGAAAGGTCATTGGCGACAGGGTATTCCTTTCGCAGATCATAGGCTTCTTTATCGTAATTGACCTTCAGCCATTTTTCAAATAAGACAATGGCAATCATTCCCCCCAAAACGCCCATCGGATAGGAAAAAGAATAGCCTACCACGACGTCTTCGAGTAAGGGAGTCGCTGCCGCTGTCTCATAGCTATTGCTGATCAGGTCGATGACCCCTGCCAGGGCTGCCGTATTCGTGGTGCTCCCTGCAAAAATGCCTGTCACGGCAGATGCTGAAAAGCCAAATAGTAAGCCGAGCAAGGCTGCGACGACACTTGCCATCGTCAAGATGGCAGTGATGAAAACGAAGTCTCTGAGGCCGTTTTTACGGTAGGCCGCAAAAAAGGCAGGTCCCGAACTCAGTCCGATAGAGTAGACAAAAATCGACAAGCCGATTTGGAGAATGATGTCAGGGATTTGCAGACTGGGGTCTATCGTGCCAAAAGCCAGCCCTGTAAACAGGATCGCTGCCACCCCCAAAGAATTGCCCTTGATCTTGATATTTCCAATGAAATAGCCAAGAGCAGCTACAATAAAAAGAAAAAGAATGGGATTTTCGGATAAAGTAGCGACCATAGAAGAAGGGAGGAAAATAAAAATGAAAGTAAAAATGAAAATGAAAGCATGAAACACAATTGCAAATATGGGTCAATTGGGCGAAATTGTTTAGATTTTGATTTTAATTTTCATTTTGATTGACTTCTCTCCCTTATGGTCACAGTCATCTCAGGCACCAATAGCAAAGACAATATCTCCTATCAGGTTGCTAGCCTTTATTTAGCTTACCTCCTTCAAAAAGGCCAAAAAGCCCAACTTTTAGATCTTCGAGACCTGCCCACAGACTTTATCAGTCCAGAGATGTATTATGACCGTGCGCCTTCTTTTGTACAGGTTCAGGATCAATATTTAGTGCCAACAGAAAAATATGTCATCATCATCCCAGAGTATAATGGGGGCATCCCTGGCATCTTCAAACTCATGCTAGATGCCAGCGATATCAAGACCTGTTTTTGGGGTAAAAAAGCGAGTATCACGGGTATATCCTCTGGGAGGTCCGGCAATCTGCGTGGTCTAGACACTTTAACCAATATCTTTCACTACCTCAAAATGGACGTTTTGCCCAATAAGCTTCCAATCTCACGTATCGAGACTTTTTTGGATGACAACGGCCAATTTTCAGATGAGACTACCCTCAAGTTGATCCACCAGCAGATGGACCAGTTCATTGCGTTTTGAGGGGAAATGAGGGAATGATTGGATGAGGGAATGATAGAATGAATTTTGAATGAAGTATCTTTTTGAGTTTGATTTTTTGGTTCATCGAGGATTTTAGTGGAGGAAAGAAAAAAAACCACCGATAACACAGATTCTCACAGATTTTCTTCTTTAATCCGTGTAAATCTGTGTAATCCGTGGTGAATTTTTGGCGGAAAGTGATCATTCCACTAAATGTCTTGATGAGCGAACTTTTCCCAATATTTTTCTGAACTACTTCCTCCTAATCTTATTTACCAATGAAATTTTTCGTTTACACCCTCCTTCCCCTTAGCATCCTCTTGGGCCTCTTTTTGCAAAGCTGTGATCAGCAATCACATGCAGGCGAGGCGCCGCTGCCTACTACCTACATCATCAGCGGAACTGTAGATACGGTGATGGAAAATGGCGAGGTCATATTAGCCCTGTACGATCCTGTGATGCAAAAGAGCACAGGGCTGGACACAGCAACCATTTCACCTTCAGGGACTTATGCCATAAATTTCACCTTTGATGAGCCAGACCTCTTCCGCCTGAATATCCAAAAACAACAAAAGGTCATGTTGGCCATTGATGAAGGGCAGTCCAGCATCACGGTCAATGCCGAAGGCATTCGCAAAGGAAAAGTCTCTATCGAGGGCTCTCCCGATTCGGATAAATTGCTAGGCTATGAAACATTTCGACAAGAATCGAATGCGCGCTTGATTCAACCGCCTTATGCCGCCATGCGCGCCGCCACCAAGGCTGGCAACCAGGAAGAAGAAGTGGCTGCAGTGAAAGCTTATGCAGAGGGGAGCGAGGAACACCGGAAGGAATTGATCGACTACACGGTCAAAAACATCGGAACTTCTATCGCCCTGTATGGGACCATGCTGCGCTGGACAGGTGATGATGAGGTCAGTAAGTTGGAGGCCCTGGTAAGTGCCTTCAAAGCCATGCATCCAGACCTCAAGATGACACAAGCGATGGAGGACAAGGTCCAGCGTTATAAGAAAGTGGCAATTGGCGCCATTACACCGGCTTTTTCGCTAGCGGATACGGCAGGCGTGAACCGCAGCCTCGATGAGTTAAAGGGTAAATATACCCTGCTGGACTTTTGGGCGTCGTGGTGTGGGCCATGCCTGCTTCAGGTGCCTGACTTGCAGGAAGCCTATACCGAATTCCACGACCGTGGATTTGAGATTGTGAGTGTGTCGGTAGACAGGAAGGCAGACCGCTGGAAGGCGGCTATCGTCAAGTATGAGATGGGCTGGCCCCATGTCTCCGATCTCAAAGGCTGGGCCTCCGAAACCGCCAATGACTATAATGTGACCTTTATCCCGTTCAACCTGCTCATCGATCAGGATGGAAAGATCATTGCGAAGAACCTACATAGCAAGGAATTGCTCGGGATGCTGGGGGAATTGTTGGCGGCTGAGTAGGGGCATAGGTGTAGGCTGTTCAATCTGTTATTGATTAGGCATGGCCGTTTTTATGACATTGTCGCGGATTACCCACAAGCCCCTTCGACAGGCTCAGGGACCGCACAAGCCGAAATCCACGACAGCACGTATAAAACGTGCTATTTGCGCATTTTTTATGCGCTGGGCTGGATTTCCGGAAGTGGATGGGCCTGTAACGTAATCCAGCCTTGGCAGGAAATACCCCATGATTTTTCACCTCTTTTTTCGCTAAAAAAACTGTTTGATATATCTGGAGAAAAGCATTATTTGCGCAAATTTTTTTTCGCAAACTTAAACTGCTTTTGCCAAATGAAAAACACTTATTTTGACCTGATTGATCAAAGCTATTACTTTCCTCAAAATGGCTTTGACATAAAAGATGACTACCTCAATTTTCATGGCATCTCTCTCAAATACTTGATTGAAAAATACGGGACGCCTTTTAAAATCCTGTATTTGCCTAGAATTGGGGAGCAGGTCAAAAGGGCAAAAAATCTGTTTAATCGCGCCATCAGAAAGCATAAGTACAAGGGCAAATATCACTACTGCTATTGTACCAAATGCTCTCACTTCTCCCATGTGGTCAAGGCTGCTTTAAAAGAAAAAACCCATCTAGAGACCTCCTCTTCTTTCGATATTGATTTGATCTTGAAATTATATGCTGAAGGGGAGTTGAAAAAAAAGACCATTATCGTCCACAATGGCTATAAGACCCAGGATTATCTGGAAAAAATTCTAGCCCTACAAAAGACTGGTTTTAAGAATTCCATCATCGTTTTAGATTCTAAAAATGAGCTGAAACGCATCAAGGAAATGCTGGGCGAGGAACACCAGCAGATCAAATTGGGGATTCGAATGGCGATCAACGAAGAACCACAATCTGCCTATTACACTTCCCGATTGGGGATCCGGCCTTCAGAAGTTCTGGAGTTTTATAAAAATGAAATTGAAGGGAATGAAAGTTTTAGTTTAAAAATGGTGCATTTTTTTATCGATTCAGGCATCAAAGACACCATGTACTACTGGGGCGAGTTTCAGAAAGCACTTAAGCTTTTTGTGCAGATAAAGGAACTTTGCCCTTCCGTCAAAGCCTTAAACCTGGGAGGCGGTTTTCCTATTCGCAACAACCTAGGTTTTGACTATGACTATGAATACATGATCAATGAGATTGTAGGCAATATCAAGACTGTCTGCCAAGAAGAGGAAATAGAGGAGCCAGACATTTTTACCGAGTTTGGGAAATATACGGTTGGGGAAAGCGGCGCGATCATTTTCTCTGTACTGGAGCAAAAACAGCAAAACGATGCAGAGAAATGGTATATGGTGGACAATAGTTTGATGAATACGATCCCAGATGCTTGGTCTATTTTGGAGAAATTCATCCTCTTGCCTGTCAATAAATGGGATAAAGAATATGCCCGCGTAAATATCGGCGGCATCAGTTGTGATCATTCTGACTACTACAACTCAGAAGAGATGAACCAGCAAATCTTTTTGCCTAGCTATGAGGATTCAGACCCTGAACCTTTGTACATCGGTTTTTTTCATACAGGTGCTTATCAAGATTCCATCAGTGGGTATGGAGGCATCAAGCATTGCCTGATTCCTTCGCCTAAGTTGATCATGATTGACCGAGACGAAAAAGGCCATTTTGTGGATACCGTCTACCGCAATGAACAGACGGTAGATGAGATGCTCACTATTTTAGGGTATAAGTGAAAATCAAAATTAAAATGAAAGTATGCAATGAAAAATGTAATTGAGGCACCTATCACAGCCTTTATGCTGAACCATTTCAAGCATTTTAATGCGGCTTCCCTGGTTGATGCCGCTCAGGCGTATGAAGCCCAGCTTGCTGCGGGGCACAAAATGATGATCACCCTCGCAGGAGCCATGAGCACGGCAGAACTAGGCAAGTCCCTTGCCGAGATGATCCGTCAGGACAAAGTCCATATCATTACCTGCACAGGGGCCAATTTGGAAGAAGATGTCTTCAACCTCGTTGCCCATAACCACTACAAACGAATCCCTGGATATCGAGACCTCTCCCCACAAGACGAGCAAGAACTGCTCGACCAGCACTTCAATCGCGTGACAGATACCTGTATTCCCGAAGAAGAGGCCATGAGGCGAATAGAAGGGCACCTCTATCAGGCATGGAAGCAGGCCGATGAGCAGGGTGATCGCTTCTTTCCGCATGAGTATTTCTACAAAATCCTTCTCAGCGAAGAACTGAAAGATAAGTATCAAATAGACCCGAAAGACAGCTGGTTGCTGGCCGCAGCTGAGAAGAACCTGCCGATAATCGTCCCTGGATGGGAAGACTCTACCTGCGGCAATTTTTTTGCCTCCTATTGTATCAATCAGGAAATGAAGCCCTTTACCATGAAATCAGGCATTGAATACATGATGTATTTGTCGAACTGGTATCGCAAAGAGGCGGGCAAAAAAGGCATCGGCTTTTTTCAGATTGGCGGAGGCATCGCAGGAGATTTCCCTATCTGTGTAGTGCCCATGCTGCATCAGGACCTGGAACTAACAGACACGCCGATGTGGTCTTATTTCTGCCAGATAAGCGACTCTACGACCAGTTATGGCTCCTATTCTGGGGCGGTACCCAATGAGAAAATCACTTGGGGCAAATTGGCTGTGGATACGCCTAAGTTTGTCATTGAATCTGATGCGACGATTGTAGCACCATTGATATTTGCTTATTTATTGGGCTGGTAAAAATTACTTTCATCATGGATATGCAAATAGACAATATTGAGCTGCTGTTTTTGAACCTGGATGATTACCAGGAACTCAAGGTAGCCATGGTGGCAGCCTATACGACGATGCCCAATTCCTATTGGAAAGAGCACCATATTCAATCCTTGATTGAAAAGTTTCCTGAGGGGCAAGTCGTCATCAAAATCAATCAACAAGTGGCTGGGTGCGCCCTATCGATCATCGTCGAAGACGAGCAATTTGAAGATCAGCATACCTATCGGGCCATCACGGCTGATTATAGCTTCGATACGCACACGGCTGATGGCAATCTGCTATATGGCATTGATGTGTTTATCAAACCTGAATTTAGAGGCCTCCGCCTGGGCAGACGTTTATATGATTATCGAAAGGAGTTGTGTGAAAAACTCAACCTCAAAGGCATTGCCTTTGGGGGCCGTATTCCCAATTACCACAAATATGCTGAGGAATTAACGCCAAAAGAATATATCGCTAAGGTAAGGAGAAGGGAAATCCACGATCCCGTGCTCAACTTTCAAATTTCCAATGACTTTCACCCAGTCAAAATCCTGAAAGGCTACCTAGAAGGAGATGAAGCGTCCAATGAGTTTGCTGTGTTGATGGAGTGGGATAATATTTACTATGAAAAACCTTCTCGAAAAGCGCAAACACAAAAGAAAATCGTGCGTTTGGGCTTGATCCAATGGCAAATGCGGCCTTATCAGCATATAGAGGATTTGATGCGGCAGGCGGAATATTTTATTGATGCCGTAGCGGGCTACCGCTCGGATTTTGCCCTTTTTCCCGAATTTTTCAATGCCCCATTGATGGCTGAGAACAACCATCTATCCGAGCCAGCAGCTATCCGCGAATTGGCCCAGCATACTGAAGGAATCGTGCAAAAATTGTCAGAATTATCCATATCCTACAATATTAACATCATCTCTGGTAGCATGCCCGAAATCAAAGATGACCGCCTGTATAATGTCGGATATCTATGTAAAAGAGATGGCTCCATCGAAAGGTATGAAAAGCTTCATGTGACGCCTGATGAAGCCAAAGTATGGGGCTTGCAAGGGGGCAGTCACATCCAAGCCTTTGACACAGATTGCGGAAAAATAGGCATCCTTATATGCTATGATGTGGAGTTTCCTGAGCTTAGCAGATTGTTGGCAGCAGAAGGAATGGATATCCTGTTTGTCCCATTCTTGACAGATACCCAAAATGGGTACTCACGGGTAAAAAATTGTGCACAAGCTCGTGCCATTGAAAATGAATGCTATGTCGCCATAGCAGGCAGTGTCGGCAACCTGCCCAATGTCCACAACATGGACATTCAGTTTGCTCAATCCATGGTATTCACCCCCTGTGATTTTGCCTTCCCTACCAATGGCATCAAGGCCGAAGCTACCCCCAATACGGAAATGATCCTCATTGCAGATGTGGATATAGACCTCTTGCGCGAACTGCATGAATTTGGGGCTGTGAGGAACCTCCAGGATAGGCGAGAAGACATTTATGAATTGCGAAAAAAGTGACCCTATTTTCTTTGAGTAGCTTGGAATTAGACAAAAGAAACCTACATTAGCACACTTTCATTTTTTGATGTGTCTTAAGCTAAATTGTCACCATGAACATCCAACCAACGAGGGTCATTCAACCTGGCGATTTTGAGCCGAGCAACCACTGGTATCCCAAAGCACTGAATGCCCAGATTCACCCCATGGTTGCTTATTTTATGAACCTGAAGCCTGAAAAGGTCATTAACAGGTATTGTCACCTGAACCCAGCTGTCAATAAAGAAAAGTTACAGGAATTGATCTTGTATAGGCCTCGGTTTTTTCTGCATGCGGGGGCAGATCTTTTTCACGTGACCAATGCGGCAGGCAACCGAAAAATGGTCGTGATTGAAACCAATTCAAGCCCCTCTGGCCAGAAGTCCCTTCCGCTTCTTGATGACAATCAAGAGCAAGGCGGGTATTTGCGCTATGTGGAGGAGAGTTTTCTGCCTTATCTCAAAGCCAAACGGCCCAAGATCAAGGGAGGATTGGCAGTGATTTATGACAAAAATGAGATGGAAGCTTCGGGGTATGCATCAGCCATGGCTGATGTATTTCAAGAGCCTGTCTATTTGGTGCCTTTTTTTAGGTTTGACGAAAATCCGCCTGTGCGTTTTGTGGACCATGTGATGGAAATTCGCCTGGAAGATGAAACCTGGGTACCCATTCGAGCGGCCTTCCGGTATGTCACCCAAAGGCCCTGGAACCGCATCCCTGTGCATACAAGGACAGTAATCCTCAACCCCATCATTACCTGTCTTGCGGGAGGCCGAAACAAGATGATCGCAGCGAAAGCTTATGATCTCTTTAATGCAGAAATTAGACCCTTTGGATTAGAAATTCGAACCCCTGAGACCATCTGGGATGTTCGCAAAAATGAAATTCCGCTTTGGGTCAGAAAAATGGGCGGGCAAGCAGTGATTAAGGTGCCGTATGGGAATGCCGGCCAAGGCGTCTACACGATTGTGAATGAGAAAGAGCTGGATGAGTTCATGGAAATGGATTTTTCCTATGACATGTTTATCGTTCAGAGCCTCATAGGCAACTACCAATGGAGCTCTACAGGGGTGAAAGGCAAATTCTTTCACGTAGGGACTATGCCCGACCGTCGAAATTTCTCCTATGCAGCAGATATACGGATGGTGGTTCACGGGACCAAAGATGGGTTGAAGCCCTTATGCGTTTATGCGCGAAGAGCCAGATTGCCACTTATAGATGAGTTGCAAGAAGGGAAAAGCTCTTGGGATATTCTGGGTACCAACCTCTCTATCAAGCAAGATGATGGCACTTTTACCACAGACAGTTCTAGGCTCATCATGATGGACCGCAAAGACTTTAATCGCCTGGGAATCAGTGTCGATGACCTGATAGAAGGGTATATTCAATCTGTCCTGGCTACCATTGCGATCGACAAGATGGCTACTACGTTGATCAATAAAAAAGGACGCTTTAAGTCGCGCTTGTTTCGGTCACTGAATGATGATCCTTCATTGTTTGAGGAAATAAAACTTGAATAGCATGAAAGGAAAATACGCTTTCTTGATCCTGACAGATCATCGGGTTCACAATCCCAGGAATCCTATCTACTACCTCGCCCGGCAAATCAATGCGCACCCCAATTGCACCTGTGTGCATATCGCAAGTCGGGGCAATCCCGCCAACGACGCTTTTTTTGCTCATCGAACCCAAGCTGATTTGGAAATACTTGAAGTTGATGAAAGCTTCACTTTTGATGAAAGTGGAAAGCAATTTGTAGAAACTGGGAAAATAAAGCCATTAGATACGTATGATTGCATTTTGATGCGGCTTCCTAGACCCGTAGAAGCGGAGTTCATGACTTTTTTGGCAGATATAGCCGCAGACGTTGTCATCATTAACCATCCCCTGGGCATTGAAAAAACCAGCAACAAATCATTTTTGCTCAATTTCCCAGAACTATGTCCTCCTATCAAATTGTGCTTCTCAGTACAAGAGATTCTGGAATTTGCTGCAAATTTTCCCATCGTTCTGAAGCCGCTTAAAGAGTATGGGGGAAAAGGGATATTGAAGATTGAAGGGAAAACGCTTTATGAAGGGGGTCGTGAACATCAGGCACACGATTTTCTCAACAAACAAACGGCTTATATTCAAAACCAGGGATACTTGGCGATGAAGTTTATGGAAGCAGTCTCTCAGGGGGATAAAAGAATCCTCCTGGTGGGGCGGACCATTATGGGAGCTTCCTTGCGCCTGCCCCCAGATGGATCTTGGCTGTGTAATGTCGCTCAAGGCGGGACTTCTGTTCCTGCTGAAGTGGCACCTGAGGAAGAACAAATTATTGAACATATTGCGCCCTTTTTGGAAAAAGAGGGCATCTTGATAGCTGGGATTGATACCCTGATGGGAGATGAGGGAAAAAGGATTCTTTCAGAAATCAATACCCTCAGTGTAGGCGGATTTCTCAACATACAAGAACAAAGTGGTAAGCCCATTATTGCACAAACCATTCAACTAATCATTAATCATGTCGACCAAAAAATTAGCCGCTGACCGAGATATTCCGATTGTCCTTGAATTTAATATTGAGGATACTCCTAGGCAATCCATCAGACACTATTGGCTAAAGATTATCTCCGATGGCTTGGGAAGCCCCATTTCTGTACCCTTGATGGTGGCGAGAGGGAAAGAAGATTTTCCCATTTTGGGACTCACTGCTGCAGTACATGGCAATGAGCTAAACGGAATTCCCGTGATCCAACGGCTGTTCAATGAAATTGACGTAGCGGACCTAAAAGGGACAATTGTTGGCGTCCCTGTGGTAAATATTCCTTCATTTATCAGAAAAAAGCGACGGTTTAATGATGGCGTAGACCTCAATCACATTATGCCAGGCAAGGAAAACGGGAATGTCAGTCAGGTATATGGGTACCGATTCATCGAAAGGGTGGTAAAACACTTTGACTATTTGCTCGATCTTCATACAGCTAGTTTTGGGCGGATAAACTCCTATTACATTCGGGCAGACATGAAACATCCTATCACGCGTAAACTGGCCCTGCTTCAAAATGCCCAGATCATTGTTCACAATCCTCCTTCCGACGGGACCCTCCGAGGGGCTGCCGAGTCTTTGGATATCCCCGCTATCACCCTTGAGGTGGGCAATCCGAATACCTTCCAGAAAAAACTCATCCGAAGCGGAGTAGAAGGCATTCACAATGTCCTTTCCTATTTAGAAATGACAGAAGACGAAATTGAAAAACCTGAAAATGAAGCTGTCATTTGTAAGCGTTCCTATTGGATATATACCGACACGGGGGGCTTGCTCACCATCCCTGTTAATTTAACTGATCAGGTAAAAAAGGGCGATCTTATTGCGAGCCTCAGAGATGTGTTTGGCAACCTCACGCGTGAATACTTTGCGCCAGAAGATGGAATTGTCATTGGAAAAAGCGTAAGCCCTGTGAATCAATCAGGAGGCAGAATCCTGCATTTGGGGATTCTTAAGTGATTGGGGAATGTGTCAAAATTAAAATGCTAGCGCGGACTTCGGCCTTGTGAGGTTGGCTTTGTTGCGTAGTCCGCGCCCTTGTTTGCAAGCATTCGCTTGTTGTTTTCAGGCGGATTACGCTATAGGCCTATTCTCGAGCCGAAATCCGCCAAAGCATTACTTTTTAGATTTTTACAGTTATTTAGTGAAAACTAATAAGTCGCGCCGCAATAGTTCCTTTTGCCATTGCGACTGGGTTTCAACCCGTCGCAAGAAGGCAAAAGTCCTTAAAAAGGACTTTTCGGAGAAGACTCAACTATCGAACGTTCTTACTAATACCTGGCAAAGCGAAACGAGAATCGACTTGCTACTTCGGCGTCTTTGATCAGCCGCGCCATGCTCAATTGGTTTAATTGATCGACGCGGGCAGTAGTTTCAGGCGTGGGCGGCTCAGGAGGGTGCTGATCGTCTTCTTCAATTAATCCCGTCTTTATTTGCATCAAATGACAGAAGGCCGCCCATTCACCCCAAAGTTCTTCCTGCGTCCAGAATTTGCCCTCAAGGAATGTGCTTCTGGTAGAGATAATCAATTCTTGTAGCGTGGTTGCCTTGATCTGTTCAGGGGTCATGGTCACCCTTTCCTGATCCATTTTTTCAAAAAACCAAGCCGAAAAATGTGGAAGGCCCGTCACCATACTCAGCAAAAATACCATGGATTCATAGGAGCTAAGCACTTCCTGGTCCTCAGCTTTAGTGGATGATTTCCCCCATCTGTCGTGAGATTTGATCAGGCGGCAGGTATTGATAAAGCGCTTCACAGCGCGGGGGCTGTCGCTGAGGATAGGCGTAAGCGTTTTGATAAAACGCTTCTCATCGGGCGTGAGCTTCGCTTTGGCAAAGTGGCGGGGGGCCTTCGCCGACTTTTTGGGAGGCTCAGGTGTAGTAGAAACAGGTGCATCCTCGTTTTCCAACGGTTCCCCTTCGGGAGTTTCATTTGTTTGTGGGATAATGCTTTGAGATTCCTGTTTTTGATCAAGGTTAGAGACAGGAGGTAGCTCATCTTCTGCCATTTGTTTTTGCTCAGGCAAATTAACGTTATCCAATAAAGCATCAACTTCTGATTGGGATAATGAATCCGTTGTCTTGGGCGTTTCTGCCTCCTCAATATCTCCCTTCAACAAATCATCGATATAGTCCAATTTAGCCTGCTGGTTCATGGGTTTGAGGCGGAAGGGGATTTGGAAAATCTTTTCGAGGTAGTCGTATTGGGTGCCACTTCCGATCAGTCCCCCTTCTTCTGGATGGTCGTCATCTTGGGGAAAAAGGTCATCTACCGCCAAGACCGACGGTCGGAGCATGCTTCCGTATTGCTTCAACAAGGACTTGGAGATCCAACGGACATCTACACCTACCACTACGACAAACAGCGGAAACGCCAATATCAGGTGGATGGCCTGCAAGACCTCCACCACCTTGTCCGGTGGGCATCGGTCGAGGTCGTCAATGTATAGGATAATGCGGTCTATCTTATTCTTGGGATTTAGCGCAATTTTTCGAATCAAAGACTCTTTTTCCCTAATTTTTTCACTTTCATCCATCTGTTCAAAGCGGCTGGTTTGGACCACATCCTTATTGTGGAGGTAATCTGTCAGACGGTTGAAGTCCTCCCGAATGATGGATACGAGACCGAGGTACCGCTGATATTCATTGCTCCCAATCCGGTTTTCGAGGAAATGAGATAGATGACGCCCCTTTTCAATATCGTCCAGTTCTTCTATGGCTTTGTTGCTATCGAGATCAACCTGGGAGAGCCTTGTATGTAGGTCTTCCTCTTGCTTTATAAGGCTATCATACTTCGACTGCAATGCGTCAATTTGAGCATTTATCTGATGGGAAGCTTGGTCTTCTAATTGCTTTCGGGCTGTCTCGAGGGTAGTCAAACCAGCCTTAGCTGTGTCCAATATCGTCTCAGCATGCGGGATGACCTTACCCAATAACCCCAGCAGTCCTGTCATGGCAGCCACCACAATAGTGGCAAACTCAACGATCCCACTTCCAACCTTCGTGAGGTTCAGGTCATCTACTTTCGTCAGGCCCCACATGGCCAGTAACGGCACCACAATTACAAGCAGCAGTGCCAAAAAGGGTTTCCACCCCTTGACTGGGCTAAACGACTTCATGACCATGGCAGTCTGCTTCCAGGTAGAATGATAATCCTTGATGACCTCATCTATTTTCATCCCTCTTTCGATAAGGTCTTTAGAGGTTTCAGAAAGAGGAGTCATTCCCAGTTTTTCCGAACCTTCCTTGATCATCTTCTTGACAGTATCATCCTCCTGAACTAAGGTTTTGATCGTTTGGGTGAGGGAAATACCTTCGAGGGAATTCTTAATTTTTTCTTTATCAGTGGTCAACGTCCCTAACTGTTTTTCCAACTCC
Organism: Bacteroidia bacterium; assembly: GCA_030430575.1. Taxonomy (GTDB): domain Bacteria; phylum Bacteroidota; class Bacteroidia; order J057; family J057; genus JAUIGE01. Next base: position 52,680 of record JAUIKF010000052.1, read on the forward strand.
GCTTTTTCAGACGCCATACGCCGCCGAGTCGCCTTTGCTTCGGCCTTGATAGCCTCAGTCGTCGCCAGTTTTTCATACAGTTTTATTTCCTCTTTTTCCTCCTCGCTTTTATTGCCTACATAGAGGGAGAGTTGAGAAAGGATAAAAGTGATGAGGCTGGCCCATAAGTTACTGTCCATATAGTGCCATGCGTTGAATTCTATTTGGGCGATATTCCTACAAAAACCAGCCTTTTCCTCTTCTTTGTCAGATACCAAACGCTTATAAATGTGAACTCCATGCCGTTTCTTTTCTGGTTTATCAGACCTTATCTTCTCTAGGATGCGGTCACGCTCTTTCAACTTCTTCTCCGCGAGCAAGTGTAAAAAAGCGTCGCTTGCAGTGTCTCCTCCCTCCCTTACCCACTCACGGATGATGGCTTCAGTCTGATTTTTGGCTTTGGCCATTCGCTGCTCGGGCGTGAGCTTTTTTTGCACCTCTGTGGTAGCATTGGTGATTTCTGCATTAGATAGGGAATCAGTCTTGTCCGCTTGTGGCACTGTCTCATAGATCAGTTGTTGGACCTGATAGACGCTTTTAGCTTTGCCTTCGAGGACGCCTTTCCGGAGCTTGTCGTATTGAACTTCCTCAGACACCATGAGGGATTCCAACGCATCGGCTTGCTGGGCGGGAGATTGTGCCAAAAAGGTTTCTAATGCCTTCTCGGCTTCGGCTTCCAGGTAATTGTTCACCCCCCCAACTAGTGTATCCACCTCTTCCTTGAGCTTCTCCATGAAAAAACTTTTCCCCGAACCCCAATCGCCAAATAGCCCGATAGAAAGCGGTGGTTTCAACTCTTTAGAAGCGACCAATTTGGTGAATGCCCAGACGTCAGGCATGATGCCGAGCTTGTCTTCGCCTTTGTCGGAATCCGAACTGTAGGAGGCACCGAGGACGGTGTCGATATTGGAAACTGGGGCCTCTGTAACCTCAATATTGGATTTTTCCTGAGGTTCATCTTGCTCAAGAGATGAGGCAGTTTTTTCTCTTTTTTCAAAAAAGAATTCGCCCCCTCCATCTCCCGCCTCTCGAATACGGCCGCTAATAGGAATCTGTCTGTAATTGCTTGCTGTTGCTTCCTTTACAAATTGGGCGAGGTCCACAAAAGAAGAATATTCATCTTCATTTTGTTCCAAAAACCTCGTAATCGCTCGCATGAAGGGCGTTCCTTTCCCTGATTCACCATCACTAATAGAACTCCCTTGACCTGAAATTAAGGCCCAACGGGAGGGGTTTTCTGAAATGCGCCTTGTATGTTGATCGGGAGGAGCAGCCATGGAATTATTGTTTATAGGAATGATTATTTTTTGGTTTTGGGCCTTCTTTTTTGCTGATAATCAATGGTGGGATCACTTCGCTGTTTGGAACCAGGTTCTCTACTTCTCCTTCGAGGCTCTATCAAGAGGGATTCTTGAAAAGCTGCATCAGCAATGATCGCAATATGCTTAGCTTTGCTCGTTTCCATAAAGCGAGTGATTTCGTCCAAGGGGATTAGGGTGGAACGTTTCTCTATTTCTGCATCCACAGGCACCCAATATCCCCTATCCCCAGAAGGGTCCGTATTTCCATGGCCGATATATACCATTAGCAGGTTGTCATCAGCGTCTATTCTGGATGACAATTCATCCAACGCCTTATAGATCGTGTCCCTAGTGGCATCGCTATCATATAACGCATAGACATTTTCCATGTCAAAGGTGTATTTCTCCGTTAAAACAGCCATCAACCGTTTTGCATCCAGCACTGCATTGCGGAGGGGAGAAAGGTGAAGATAGGCATTTATGGCTATCACTAGGAGAAAGTTTCGGCCTCGTGTGAGGGGTTGGTTTTCCAAATCTGATAGGTTAATGGCCATTTTGGGGATTTTTTGGTGAAAGTAGTAGGTGAAGATAAGGATTTTGGAGAAAAGAATAGGGAAAAGAGAATAGGGAAAAGAGACAAAAAGCTTTTCCCTTCTCCCTTCTCCCTTCTCCCTATTCTCTCCTCCCTCCTCCCCTAAATCCCAATTTTTCCCTATCTTCCCTTCATGTTTAGGTGCTTATTCCTCTTCTTCCTTGCTTGTCTCTCTTGCTCATGGCTTTTCGCCCAATTCCAATTAAATGGCAATTCATCTTCCCTCGGCAATGAATGTTATCAGATTACCCCTGCCTCTACTGCCCAAAATGGCTCGATATGGAGTCAGACGCAATTGGACCTGAGCAATTCTTTCAACCTCTATATTCGCATGAATTTTGGCTGCTCAGATGGCGGTGCCGATGGGATGGCCTTTGCCTTGCAACAGGCAGGCTTGAATGCGACAGGGATCAGTGGCGACGGGATCGGTTATGGGGGGATAACTCCTTCCCTTGGGGTCGAATTTGATACCTATCAAAATGGGGGCTTTGGTGATCCAATAGGCGATCATATCGGGGTATTTAGCAATGGAACTACAGACCACACTTCGCTTGGAAGCCTGGCTGGGCCAGTAGATTTACTCTCTGGTGGAGGCAATGCAGAGGACTGCAGTTTTCACGATGTACATATCGCATGGGATGCGCCGAATACCACCCTTCGGGTCTATGTCGACTGCAATCTGCGGATTACTTACACCGCCAATATCGTCTCGACGATATTTGGAAATAACCCCTCGGTCTACTGGGGCTTCACCGCCAGTACAGGCGCCCTGACCAATGCCCATCAAATTTGTATGGAGTATACACCTACCACAAGGAGACTGACAGATACGACGATCTGCAAGGGCGATGTGGCTCCCGTAAGTGTATCACCTGGAAACAGTTTCTCCTGGACCCCTATTGCTGGAGTCAGCAATCCTTCTATCGGCAATCCTACGTTGTCGCCAGATACGACGTCAACTTATTATGTCACGATCACAGATGTGTGCAGCTTCGTGTGGACGGATTCCATCATCGTAGAGGTGGCCACTGTAGACGCAGGCCCCAACCAGTTGGTGGGCTTTGGCCAACCGACGATGCTGAATAGCACGTATTACGGCCCTCCCGCTGCGCCTAACTGTATGCTGTACCCCGTAAGTACCATCACTTACGCTCCAGTCACGCTTACCTCTCCCACCGCTGTCACGCTAGGCAATGACCAGGTGAGTGGCGCCATCCCCATTGGCTTTGATTTCGATTTTTTTTGCAATACGTATACCCAGTTATACATTTCTTCCAATGGCTGGCTTTCCTTTACCCTTCCTGCCAATTCCTTTCCCAATGCTGCTGCCATCCCCTCTGCCAATACGCCCAATGACCTCATCGCATTTTGCTGGGCAGACCTGGATCCTAGCCAAGCTGGCGGATCTATCCAGTACCAGACGCTAGGCACTTTTCCAAATCGGACATTTGTGTTGGATGTGAATGTACAGCATACGTTCGCATCTTTTTGTGCGGGAGGAACCTGCCCTGTGACCTTGCAGGTCATTTTGCATGAAAATGACGGCGCCATTGAGATTCATACACGTGACCTAAATCCAGGCTGGTTTGGGACGATGTCTCAGGGGATAGAGAATGCTACCGGGACACTCAGTACGGTCTATAGTGGCCGCAGTCTAGCGACCTGGACAGCCACGAATGAAGGCCTACGCTTTGAACCCCAGCCTGCTGCGGTCACTTATTCCTGGACACCTGCTGGCATGCTCAACGACCCTACCTTGGAGGACCCAACGGCCACCGTAAATGTAGATACCTGGTTCTATGTCACCCTTGACAATGGCACTTGCATGCTGACGGATTCTGTGCTGCTGACAATCACTGCTTTGGGGATAGAAATTGTAGATTTTGAGGCGACAGGGTTAGGGCAAAAGGTGCAGTTGGATTGGGCATTGTCAGAAGTGCTTAAGGACGAACAAATCGTCCTTCGCCACAGCACTGATAATATGGATTATCACACAATTGAGACATTTTACACAGCCGACCAAACTACTTTTTCCACTACCCACCATCATCCTTCCAGCGGAGAAAACCATTATCAATTACACTTGATCGATGTCTCTGGCAATGTACTTGAGACCCAAACTGTCTCTCTTTTTTTAGACCATATTTCTCCGAAATTTTTGCCTAATCCTACCATGGAGCGTACATACCTCACTTTCTGGCAAGAAAAGGCTGCTAGCATTTCATTGACGGTTTTTGATGTTGCGGGAAAAAAGGTGAAGGCCATCGAACATTCGGCTCCTCAAGGGCATAATACCATTGCAGTGGACTTCAATGGACTTCCTGCTGGGCTTTATTTCTATCGTCTAAGACTCGGCGAGGAAGTGTATGAGGGGAAATTGGTGAAGGAATGATATGGGTCGTAGGGGCGTTGATGTCAAATCCGTGCCAACATCCCGCCCAAGGCTGTCTTTTTCTCCTTGCTCAAGGAGACTGCATCTCCGCGTACCCACACCACCATATCGGAGGTATCAATGCTTTCGAGATGATCTAGGTTGATCACAAAGGAGCGGTGCGTTCGGAAGAAGGTGTCATTGGGGACTTTGGCTTCCAGCTCGCCCAGGGTCTGGCGAACCGTATGTTTATGGCCGCTCTCCATGAAAATGGTGGAGTACCTTCCATCGGCTTCCATGTAGACGATTTCGGAGAATAGCAGTTTGAGGAGTTTTCCTTTAGATCGGACAAAAAAGGAGTTTTCAATTTTACTGGGAGGAGTTTCCAAGGGAGGCATTTCAGGTGCTTGCTTCTTTATTTGAAGCTGCCTGAGGGCCAACTCGATATGGAGCTTCAATTGAAAGCGGTCAAAAGGCTTCAGGATATAAGCCAGTGGCATCACGGCAGATGCCCGCTGAAAGGTGGCATCATCTCGTAGGGAGGTAATGAAAATAACGGGCGTCGCATATTGACGGAATATCGTCGCGGCCAGGTCTATTCCGTCCATTTCCCCTTCAATCTGGATGTCCATCAGGACCAGGTCAGGTATATTTTTGTCCACAAGTTGTAAGGCCTTCACAGCATTGTCAGCTACGCCCACCACTTCATGGCCTAGCAGCTCTACCATCATTTCATGGCTTTGAGCCATCAAGGGTTCGTCTTCTACGATCAGTATTTTCATGTAGTCTATTGTCTTGATCAGCAGATGGTGGCTGAAGACGTAACAGATTGAGGAAAATCTGTTACGTCTTTGAGGCTACTGACACCTAACAGATTTTCTTCAATCTGTTAGGTGTCTGAGCCACACGTCCCACCCCAAATTCATCCATTTTCGATGTTGCTGTATTTATTCAAAATTACTTTCTTAATCTCCGATGGGGCAAAAAGACCGTAAAGGTACTTCCTTTTCCCACTTCACTAGTGACCTGTAAACTCCCGTGATGCTTTTCCACCAACTCTTTGCACAAAACCAGGCCCAAGCCCGTCCCTTTCTCACCGCTGGTGCCTTTGACAGAGCCGCTTTCCAGGCTGAAGAGGGTTTCCATCTTGTGAGCTTCAATGCCAATTCCCGAATCTTGTATCGCAAATGCTATACCTTCTTCTGATGAACTAGCTTGCAACAGGATTTCTCCTCCCTCCGATGTATACTTGAGGGCATTGGACAATAAATTGCGGAAAATGGTCTGTAAGGCGCGGTCGTCCGCCCACACTTCTAAGTCCTCAGGAACGGCCAGGGTCACCTCCACCCCTTTCATAGAAGCCATCAATTCAAATGCGCTAGCTGCTTCCTGGGCTATTTCTGCAGCGTGATGATATTTCGGTTCAAAGGGCAAAGACCCTGTCTGGGCAAGGGCCCAGGCAAGGAGATTATCCAATAGGGAATTGAGTCGTTTGGTGGTGGTGTCCACCAGTCGCGCTACATTCTCCAATTTGTTTTGGTCATTTTTTTTGAGGAAATACTCCATTTGCATACCGACACTGGTGAGGGCAGTGATGGGACTACGCAAGTCATGGGCGATAATGCCAAAAAAGCGGTTACGCGTTTGGTTAAGAGAACCTAACAGTAGGTTCTGAACCGCCAGGTCTGATTTGGCTTGGCGCATTTTTACATAAAACCAGAGGACCGCTCCCAGCCCTACCACAGCCAAGATAGCCAATGCTAAAAAGAGGTAGTTTTGGGTAGTAAGTAGTTTGTTTTCCCGCTCAGCAGCCGCTCTTTTTTCCTCCAAATTGGCCACATCTTGCTTCACGCTTTCCTCCATAAATCGTCGCCTGGCATCCGCGTTCTTTAGGCTATCGGTATAGGCAAAATAAAGCTCGTGGGCCTCCAGTGCTTCGGGCAGGTTGCCAGCCTCCTTTTGAAGTTGATAGACTAGTTGAAACATTTCTATCATGCCCAGTTTGATCCCTGTCTGCTGATAGTGTTCCAAGGCTATTTCCGCATACGTAAGGGCAGAATCTAGTTGTTGGTTTTTATAGAAATGGGTGGCGAGGTTTTTGGCTGTGGTGGCGATTTCATATAGATCGCCTGTTTGATAAAAAAAGGCCAATCCCTCTTTATAATTCTCCCTTGCTTCCGTCATTTGCCCCTTCCCCTCCAGCACGGTTCCCATGGATATTTTTATGCGCATGAGAAGAACCGAATCCTCCAACTCTTCTAACTCTGTCATAGCTTCGGTGAGGTATTCCAAGGCAAGGTCGTACTTCCCTTCAGATACTAGCAGAGGCGCTATATCTGCAGGCCATCCATGCAGGCCCCGTTCATCTCCTGCCGATTCTAATATCTCTCTGCCTTTTTCATAAGCTGCGAGGGACTTCTCAGGATCTTCCATTTGGAAATAAATAAGTCCTAAACGCAAATGATACTCTCCTTCTGCGCGCAAATCATTGATCCAAAGCTTTTGGCGTTCAATGGTCTTGCATTCTTCCAGTGCGCGTGCATAATCACCCAGGTGGCAATAGATATCGCAGAGGTTATGACGGCTAATCGCCATGCGCATGGAGTCGCCGTATGCCGCAGAAGCCCCCAGAGACAGCTCTTCATACGCCAATGCCTTAGGAAAGTCCCCTTTTGCCATATGAGTGTTGCTGATTAGGGTGAGCAAATAAGGTTTCCAGGGGAGCATGTTTTTTTCCCCTGTAGTGAGTTGTTTCTCCACAATATCCAATGCCTCAAATAAGTAGTTAAAGGCTGTTTCGAAGTCACCTAATTGCCCATACCAATAGCCGATAGAAATAATATTTCTTGTCCTTCCCTGCATATTGGTTGCCACATCGGGGATCAATGCGTGGGATGCTTTGAGCCAAAAGATGCCTTCTTTCAGCTTATTTTCATAGAAAAAATTGTTGGCCTTGCCGTGGTAGGCTTCTGCCAGTCGGACATCGTCCTTTTGGGCCTTGGCCATGGGAATGGCTTGTTCGAAATGGACATTGGACGGTTCCAGGTTCCTTTTTCTGTAAAAAAATAATCCCAATTTGAGGTGGGCTTCTAATATCCCCGCTTCAAAGGCCAATTCTTCGGCAAGGGCAAGTGCTTTCTGAGACCAAGCAATAGATATGTCTATAGAGTCATACTGCACCTTTCCGGCAAACGTCAGGAAGCTATCGACTTTGGCGGCGCCCTCAGGCAGCTCAGTAAGCGTACTATCCATTCGCACAATAGGCGGCAGATTGGCATAGACTGGAGAAATGCCAAGTATTATGATCAAACATCCCATGATGAGGTGGCGCATCATGTAGGAGGAACCGATTAGTATACCATTCACTCCCTCAAAGTATCAATAAAGTGTCAACCAAAAAAGTTCATTGACATTTTTGGGCGATTCATTGACAGAAAGTGTTCCCCCAATACCTTTCTGAATTTGAGGCATGTTTCTACCCTAATTTAGGTCTTAACAAATTGATTGACGCTGCATTTGTCATCATCACCTTAATCAACGCCTATAGCCATGGACTACTGTCACCTCATCACAGAAGATATTATGGATGCCTAATGCCACTCCATTTAATCCCTCCCCAAAAGTACCATTATGAAAAAACTAATTCTCCTCACCCTTACCCTCTGCACACTTTCCCTCACCGCTCAAAATTACGAATGGGCCTTCGACTTAGGCAGCCCAGAATCAGAAACTCCCCAAGCCATCACACATGATCTATTGGGCAATGCCTACATCGTAGGAACTTTTGCTGGCACATTTGATGCTGATCCTGGGCCCGCAGTATTTTCCCTCACTGCTGTCCCCACCTCATTGTATTATGATACACGTGACATATTTGTAGCCAAATACGATCCAGACGGTAATTTCCTATGGGCCTTTTCAGTGGGTAGCTCCGAAGATGAATATGTCGCTGATGTTGCTTTTGACGGGGTGGGCGCCATTTACCTTATCTGCAGTTATAGCACGGCTACTGATTTTGACCCCGCGCCTGCTACTACGCATACCCTCACTCCTGTGGGTGATAGCGACGTCGCCATTGCCAA
>JAUIKF010000110.1 GCA_030430575.1 Bacteroidia bacterium
CTTTCTCCCGTTCTTTTGCTAAATTGGCATCGGCAACCCTGAGTTGCTTCAAAAAGACTTCCGCTTGAGATTTGGACATCTCACAAAAGTAGGAAGTCTTTTTTTATTCTTTTGAACTCCCTACCTCCGAGGTCTTGATGATTCTTTACCCTAATATATACAAGTCATGAGCCAATTCGCAACATATTGATTATCAGTTATTTAAAATCAGCACTCCATGAAATACATCCAGTTACTCGTCTCATTTTGGCACAACTTATTGTCTTAAGGTGAGACAATTTCTATTCTTCTTTTTCTAATTCTTTGCTCACATCAGTATTCATTTTTTAGGGTAATCATCTTTCAATCCTTAATATACCGCTCCACTCCTGGCCCAATAGCTTTCAGCGCTTTGGTGTTTTGTTTCAAAACGGCAAGCGCTGCTTTATTGATCTTCTTGGGCTTAAGCTGTTTCCATTTCTCAAAATCCTTTTCAAAATCATTCTTAAATAACACTTTCGAAAGATCACGAATCACGCAATAATTCGCCACTGAGTGTCCATTGTTGCTGTCGTAGTTGGCATTATTGATAAAAAATTGGAGGGTATGTAAAAGCCCTGTTTGGCCTAGGCTCAACTCCGTTAATTTTGCCCGGTATTCCAGGTCTGCGCTTTGGAGGTTTGGGAATAGCTGAAAGTCAGCGTAGTGTCTACCCTCATGCGCGAGGTAGCTAATCTGGAAATTCTCACTGCTTAAATCATAAGCATCCGCTACACAAAAAAGCGCCTCTGGAGTGGTCCATCCACCTGGATAGTACTTGCCAAGCGTGGCATACTCCTCCCATCCCAAGGTAATGAAGTCCCGCATCATCACCACTTTGACTGTCAATTCTTCTTTGTTTAAGGAAAAAGTGTAGGTCGTGTCTTTCTGCGCCCGCCAGACCAGCAGGTCAAAGAGCCGACCTGTTTTGCCTGCGGCATCTGTTGTATACAGGCCTTTACTTTTGATATATCTGCTTACATAAGTACCAAGGCTGTCTTTCGTGATGTTGATTCCTTGAACTGGAGGATAGTTTTTCTGAAGAAATGGAATCACCTTCATCGCCAATTCTGGCTCGTAATTTCTGCTCGTATCCAGCAAGGCAGCCCGCCAATAGTCGCGAAAAATCGCCAACAATTCGTTAAGGCTGGACGCCTTATCCTCCAGGAAAGAGCTTTCATCCTCGGAGCCTTTAAAGCGCTTTTCAAACGCCGTTTTGAAGTGTCGGTCTTTGTCGGTCAAGGCCGTATCCGCAGCCTCCAGTAAGGCCAGGATGGGGCTTACATTGGCATCTAAGCCGTAGGCGTAGATTTGGTGGTAAGGAAGCGCATTGGCCGAATGATGTGGTTTCTGGGCAAATAGGGCTACACATCCCATTAGGAAGATGATGAGCAGGGAAATAGGTCGTAATGTTTGCATAAGGTGTCAGGATAATTTTTGCAAAAATTACGGCAACTCCGAGTCCCAAAATTGTATCACATTAACTTTTTACCCGCAACCTAAATCGATGAGGAGAGACCCCATAAACCGCCTTGAAGGAGCGAATGAAGTGAGGATCGTCAAAGAATCCATTGGCTTGGGCAATGCTGGTGATGGATTGGGAGGTATTGAGGAGTAGAGAAACAGCATGTGCGAGTTTGAACCGCAATTGGTACTCACCTATCGTCTGGCCTTTCTTCTCTTTGAAGGCCCGCGCCAGGTAGACGGGATGGACATTGACACGATCTGCAAGCGAATTCAGGGAATGGAAGGTGCTCAACTCATGTTCCAAGATGCTGGCGACCTTGGCTATCCAAGGCTGATAGGAGCTGCGACAGGTGAGTTCACTAATCGTACACAACCAATCGTAGATATACTCGGTCGAGAGGTAAGGATCATCATGTAATTTGAAATGGAGCAATAGCTTATACAGCATGGGAAAGCTGGCCGCGCTGTACTGTGCATACTGTTCTGGCAAGGGAAGTTCCATAGCAACCTGCTCCTCCCATCCCTTTTTGAATTCGATGTTAAAACAGGTGCCACGAGGGCCTTTGAAGTTGTTCTGGTGGCGATAGTCGCTTGGTCTAAACAGCATATCCCCAGCCGTGATCAAGCTTGAGTGCTGAGGGCTTTTTTCCACATAATTCCCATGTGTCAGGAGGCTTAAGTAGCTGTTGGCGTGGCTATGCGTCTGGATAACGCTATTTTCATCATACCGCGTCAGGCTGAGCTTCAGGAAGCTATTTTCCTGGGTTTTCATCTCCTGGCCGAAATAAATGCCTGCTCGTAAGGTTTCCATCTCCTTAGATACTTCATAGTTTTGCTTAATGTTATCATAGGGATTCTGACTTATCCGTATTTATTCCCCTCCACTCAATCCCTACCAATCCAACGATAATCAACATTTCAAGCCCAAAATAACCTACCCCAAGTGCCGTCAATTCTTGGAAATAGTAGCCTACCAAAAGTAGCGTGAGGACACAGTAGAGTGAATTGGCAATCATGATCATTCTCAGATAGAATGCCCAATTCGCTTTCACAAAGAAATGACAACTCAGAGAGTACACAGCAAAGATGCCTGCAATGGCTGCCAATATGTACAGGACGTCTATCGGCATGCCTATCAGGAGATTCCATTTCACCAGGATTCCCCCTAAAAAGAGGGCAGATACCACCGCGCCTAGGCCATCGATTAGTAGGAGGTTTCGGGGGGTGATTCTGGAGAGGAGCTTATGAACTATTAATAGCATTATGAAATTTCATCTATCAAGTGCCGAATTTGCTCAAGTGTGTCTTGCTTGGATTCGTAAATATCCATTTTTTTCACTTTTAACAATTTATAGAACACCGAATCGAACTCCTGAATTTGTTTTTCAACCAGGGAATTTTCCCATTCAAAAGACGTATTTTCATATCCCTTATCAGTAGGAGTGGAGGATTTTGATATAAACCAATTTCCTAGTATGATAATATTTTCACCTAACGTATCGGTGGAGACTATATCAACTTTATCCTTATTCACTTCTACAAATTCTTGCAAACACTTAAGTCTAAGAATTGCTGCTTTCTTCCCTCTATTTCTTGCAATTTTCCTTGCTATGGAGGGCTTGATGATCAACCTACAATAAGTCGCTTTAGCATGCAATTCAAACCATTTTCTTTCAGCCCATGAACTTTTATAGTGGTGACTCGCTCTTGAGTCATTCCCATCTCGTTCTATCCAAATTGGATCACTCACCTCCCGATTTGGTATGGCAAAAGAGCTGAAGGCTGCCCTTTGCCTAACTATTCCATATTCACCCGCTTCCCAAAGCTCTTTAGCAAATAATCCAAGCATTTCTTGTCTTCCGATGGGGTCAGCAATATGCTTATCTTCTTTTCTCAAAGGTGTCTTTTTCTCCCTTAAATCTTGCCAAACTTGATTGAGAAGCTCTAAGCTTCGGTAGGTTAGTTTGTTTCGTTGCCGCTGATATTCATCATATATAATTACTCCTCGGATATAATTATTTTTCAACTCTTTGGCCTCAGCACCAAGGGTAATTAGCATATTTTCATAAGTTGAACTAGTATTCGAAATTACTTTTTCAAATTCAACAAGTGCCTCTTCAATTTTACCAGTAGCAATCAAATTTTTGATGTGGGTGAATTGTATTTGTTTCATGTTATCATGAGTAGTGATTGAGCAAATTTGCCTACCTCTTTTCTATTCATCATCAAATTTAATCTCCCGATCCGAAGAAGTCCTCGATTTATAAATCACATCTACGAGATCCTCCTCCGTATCGGCCCAAGCGCCAAATAGTGCCTTGAGCAGTTCCTGCTTCCTTATCTTCTCATATATCCCCAAAATCTCATCCCGCAACGCCAACAGCTCCGCCTTTCGCTGCGCCTTCATCACAAAGTAAAAGCGCAATACCCGCATAAAGCGCTTGGCCTCCGTGTAGTAATACATGGTGATGTATCCAGCAATGGGAATAGCTGCCAGAAACAGCAAACTATGTCCCATATCCGCACTCACATATTTCCTGAACAGCCATAGTTCCAGCCAGTAGAACAACGGAAACGTGATGATCCCCACCACCATCTGGATGGGGGCTTTGTACTCGATGTCGATCTTGAGCGCGTTAAAGACCTGGGAAGGGAGAATATAGGGTATATAGTTCGTGAAGAGGCCAAAGAGGTAGACGGGGAGTAATAAGAGGAATTGCAGGAAATAGCCGAGGCAAACGAGCAGGCGGTTCTTTTTTAGGAATTTTTCGGTGAAAAAGCCTGCGGTGACGCCTTCTTTTTGGAGCAGGTCAAAAAAGGAGAAGACCTTTGCTTGGGAGGTTTGGTAAAGAGGCTCGTCCGCTTTTTGCAGGAAGGTGAGTGCTTGGGACACCTGATTTCTCAGTTCCAGGGAGCGCTTGGCGTCCCGATGGAGGTCTGCCGTTGGCTCGTGGAAGGTGGTATAGAAGGCGTGTGCCTTGATGAGAAAAGCCTCTTGCTCTTTGCCAGAGGTCTGGGGAATATGCTGGGCCAGCGAGGCCCTGATTCCTTCGGTCAGGGCTTTGACGCCCTTTACTTCATCTTCCGCGTAAGCGGAGCGGTAAGTAGCCATGGAGATCGGCGGATTCACCGTAATAGATACCATGCTCCGAAACTGGATGGAGTCCGAGTAGTCCAAGGCGATGGGCAAGATCTGCACGTCTTCCTCAAAGCTCAGGGCAATGCGCGCAGTACCCGTTTTGATCTGTCTGAGGTTTAACTCATAATAGCTATTGCCTTCAGGGAAAATGAGCAAAGTGCCGTTGGCAGCCAGGTATTCGTGGCATTTGGCAAACGATTGTTTGTTGTCACGCTTTTCTCCGGGCTTGACGTCCTTTTTGCGATAAATGGGGATGACATGAAAATAGCCTAAGACTTTGGCAAATAGCTTATTCGCAAATAATCCCCCATTCCCCAGAAACCCTATCCGCTGATCCACCAACACCGCCAAAATCAGCGGGTCCATAAAGGTGCTGGGATGGTTGGCGACAATGATGAGCGGCCCTGTGGAAGGGATGTGTTCCTCGCCTGTCACCACCATTTTTTTGAAAAATACGGCAAGCGATATCCTGACAATACGCCTTAACAAACGGTAGATCATGCCATGTTCTTCTTGAGGTTGGCCAGGCGGAGCAGGATCAGGCCGCCAATGAAAAACACCGACATAAAGACCATGCTATTGCGCATGCTGCCTGTGACTTGATCGATGAGGCCATAGGACATGGAACCGATCACGATGGCCAGTTTTTCTGTTATATCATAGAAGCTGAAAAAGGAGGCCGTGTCTTGGGTCTCTTCGGGAATCAGTTTCGAATAGGTAGATCGGGAAATGGACTGGATGCCGCCCATGACAAATCCCAGGAGTCCTGCAAGGGCGTAGAAGGACACTTTTTCTTGGAGGAAATAGCCCGTAATACAGATAAAAACCCAAATCAACAGCATGACACTGATGGAAAAGCCGTTTCCTTTCAGCTTGGAAATCCAAGCAAAGAGGTAGGCACCGCCTATCGCGATGATCTGTATGATCAGCACCACAATGATCATCTCATCGGCTTCCATGCCGATTTCCTTCTCGGCAAACAGCGGTGCTAGCAACATGACCGTCTGTACACCCATGCTAAACAGGAAAAAGGAGCTGAGGAAGCGGAAAAGCACTTGCTTCTTACGGGCGACGGCAAAGACTTTCTTTAACTCCTTGGTGCCATTGCCCAGGATGTCCATGGTGATCTTTTTGCCCGTCGAGCGGTCCTTGAGGTAGTAGAAGGCGATTTGCGAAAAGCCAAACCACCAGATGCCCACAAGGATAAAGCCAAATCGCGTTGCCGCTACCCCCGTCTCAAATCCAAAGGTGGAGAATTGCTGGAAGAGGACCAGGTTGACGATCAGCAAGATCACACTGCCCACATAGCCCATGGCAAAGCCCCTCGCGCTCACTTCATCCATGCGATCCACTGACGCCACTTCTGGCAAAAAGCCATTATAAAACACCAAGGAACCCGCATACCCTACACTTGCCAGCACAGCACAAGCAATGCCGTACTCTACATTTTCCCCCGTAAAAAAATACAAGCCGATACACGCCGCTGAACCCAAGTAGGTAAAGAATTGCATAAAGCGTTTTTTCATGCCCCCATAATCCGCAATGCCCGACAGCACCGGTGAGATAAACACAATCACCAAAAAGGAGAAGGAGATCGCATAGGAATACAACACGGAGTTCTTGATTGTCATCCCCAAAAACTCCACCATCTCGCCCCCAAACGCCTCCTGGGTCATGCCCAAGTAGTAGATCGGGAAGATCGCCGTGGTGATGATCAGATTGTAGACGGAGTTGGACCAGTCAAAGGAGGCCCAGGCATTGATGAGGCGGGAGTTGTTTTTGGGTAGCATATAGCTACAAGGTAGGAAGATTTTTAGTTAGGTCGATTTAATAACTCTACAAACTCTCTGAAGTCTAGGCTGAATGTGCTTGAGTTTGACATATTGTTGGCGTAGTATTTCTATTGCTGCCAAGCGCTCTTGAGGGGATTTACTCAGCCAATATGTTAGGTCTGATTGAGTTTCATGCAGGCCGACTATTTTGACAACTTTGGCCATATTGCAAGATAAAATAAATAATAACAAAATTTTAGAAACACAACCTTTTATATAGTTTTGCCGCTTCAATTCAACTATCCTGCTAACCTGCTGTAATTAGCAAAAACTGATTACGGTACACCAAGCGCATTCGCCATGATTAGTTTTTGTATTTTCCATTATGTAAATTATGTAGCATTTTATCTCTCAGGTCATACATTAAATCTAAGGATAGCTTTTTGAATCTTTTATACATTTTTTGGTCAATAGACTCTTCAGGAAGTAGCTCGCCTCCATGAGCTACTGTGTTTCTAAGTTTTAAAAAAAGAAGTAAATTCTCTTTCAAATTTGGATTAGGATATTTATATACGCCCCAATGTTCAGGATAAGTTTCGATATTAAATTGTTCTAAAAGCCTATTTAAAACTTCAAATCCTATATTACTTTCTGTATCAATTACTCTTGGAATTAAATGCACATCGTTAGAATAAAAGGTTTTTAGTTTTTTGATATAAGATATTTTCCTCTTGTTTTTTTGAGGGTATTCCTTTAATTGTCGAAAATTCCTCTCTTTACAAAATATTATTAGGTTATCACACAATGAGAATAATTCAATTCCTTCTTTATTTATTTCGTCAATGTATAAACCAAAGAGCTTTTGTACGAAACCTTCCCAAATTGAATAAAGAATAGAGATTGAATTAGTCGAAAAAATAGTAAAATGCCTACTTGTTAATTCGTATCTACGAGTAAAAATAGCTCTTTCTATTTCCCTTATTACCTCTTGCCGTTCTTCAATTAGAAGTAATGATTTATTTTCAAATTCAAGGATCATAATAATTTAGCTACTGAAGATATCTTGAACTCTCTTTAACCTGGTTCTTATTCTACTTTTGCTATTAGATGCTGAACCAGAAAACTTTCTAAAATCTGCATCACTTTTCAATTCTTGAATTTTTGTTTTCAGCAATTCATCGTTATCTCGAAAACGTTCAATGCTTTGCGCTATTCCAATTGTGATGCCTTCAAATTCTGCGGGTACAAATAGGTTTCTTGCATTTCTAAACAGTCTATCATCATTCAGTTTTGTCAAGATATCCAACACTTCCATAAAAGTATTTTCGTACATTTCGTAATCAAAACCTGGATTAGAAACAGCATTTTCCATGAAATCATTCAAGTAGTTTTCTGTATTATCGTTTACATTTTCTGCATTATTCAGAAATGCTATAAACCTCAAAATTAGTTCTTGGTCATAAAGTTCTTGTTTCTTTTTGCTGCTAAGATTAGTGAGGCTTTGAAATTTTGTATCTTGACTAAGTTTTAATAATAATTCATTAAGTCTTGAGTCAATACCTCTGAAAATAGCATTTCTGATCTCTTGTGGTTTTAATTTTGATCCCCCAGAGTTTAATCGCTTAAAAAGTTCATACTTCATAGATGTGCTACTATCACCTCTCAAGATCTCTACGCGGCAAACTGCTCGTTTCAGGTTTATTTTTAGTTTTGATGGTAAAGTATCAATATTAAACCCTTCTAACGATTCAATAATGCCACCTGGCTCAAGCACCCATTTGTTTCCAATTTTTTCTTGTCGTAGTTGTTCTTCTTCAGGACTAAGCTCCTCCTCCTCTTCGTCTTGAAAAGAGTACTCAATTTCTGAGATATTTCTTTGCAACTCTCCGAAAAAACTGATGAATGTAGAAACTCGTTGGAGTCCATCTATTAATTCCCAAATACCTTCCGTATCTTCCGAAACAAAGATTGGTGGGATAGGAATCGATAACAAAATTGATTCAATTAAAGCTGTCTTTTGTTTATTTGTCCAGCGGAATAATCTTTGATATTCAGGTCGAATTACCAGTTCGTTGTTTTTGTATAGATTTATTAACTCACCAAAAGATATATCTAATCTGTCTGTTGAAACTCTTCGCCTTTCAACAGTTATATCTTCCTGGAGTTGTTGAATTTTTTCTTCTGTATTTTCCATTTTTTTAATTTTTTCCAAGTAAGGAGAACACTTATGTATACTATCTTTTTGAATAATTTTACTTGCAATTTTCGCGCTTACAAAATATGAGTTATTCTGAACTAAGCAAGTAACCCCCACTCCCTAAAACTCCCAAAAATCACCGAAATAAGCAAGATAAAAGCACCTTATTTTTTGAAAAATAAAAAATTCACTATTGCGACGGGTTTCAACCCGTCGCAATAGTGAAGCAAATTCCCCCTATATAATCAAAGACTTTTAGCTATGAACTGTAATAGAAGTATTATCAATCTCAATTACCTTCTTCCCCGCTTGAAATAGGCTTTTGATCGTAGGAAAGTTCGATTCAAAAAGTGCAATCAATTCCTTATTGACGATATTGCCTGTCGTAACCATCAACAACCTGTCAGGCTTCCCTTTCAGGATTCGATATTGGATAAAATCACTATCCTTGGTAATCACAATTCTAGATTCTAAATCTGCTTTTGCGATTATCTCTAAATCAGAACTATTGTTTTTATTGGGTAAATCCAACGTATGAATCGAATCATTTCCATTTTCAATTAACCAATCGGATAGTCTTTTGGGGAAATGCACATCCACATTCCTCATCAAGCTTTTACTTTCATAACACTACTAACACGCGCAAGCTGCGCAGCAAAAGCCAGACAAGCTTGAATATCTTCCTTTTCTAAATCAGGATAATCTTCAAGAATTTCAGCGTTTGTCATGCCTGCGGACATTAGGTCCAAGATCATGGCTACAGGATAGCGCATATTCCTGATGGAAGGCTTTCCAAAGAGGATTTCAGGATTGATAGTGATACGGGTTAATAGGCTATCCATTGTGATGTATGTTGTTTGCCCAGTTGTGGTCTGTAATTTACAGAAATATTATGGTTTTGGCGTAATGGAAAACCATTTTCCCGCCGTCAAAATTACTAGCTAAGCAATTCTAAGAAATCAGAATTTTCTGTGAGATTATTGAGTTCTGGATATGTCTTAGCATCTTCTTTTATGGAGTCGTCCATTTCGATGGCTTTTCAGAATCTAGTAGGGGTGAACTCGAATGAGTTTTTTTCTTCTTTTTAAATCGGTCAAATAATCCCATAGAGCTTGTTGTTAATGAATTAATCCTAAAACTCTGTCAAGGCTCACTAAGTCGTGCTAAGGAATTGGCTCATTAAGTCGTGCTAGGTAGGTGGCTCAAAAAGTCGTACTATGGGGTTAAATAATGCTATATTGTTTAAATAATATCACAAGGGGAATTTT
>JAUIKF010000053.1 GCA_030430575.1 Bacteroidia bacterium
TCCTCGTAACCGCCAGAATGCAAGGGTATACCGCTTTCCAAGCACTCAATGAGCTTTTTCTAAACCCAGATCAGATTAAAGACAGGCTCATATTGGGGCCAAGTCAAGTGAGGGCTGAATAGTTACGTCTCAAGAAAAGCAGGAAGTCGGAGAAAGATACCAAAATGGGCGCATAACCGAGGATGCTGTTGCGGAAGTCCTCCATGTTTCCCATTTGCTCCAATACACTGAGAATGCCTATTACTTATGCGGTCCAGAAGCCTTCATGGCCGTGGTGAAAACTGCCCTGTTGAAGAAAGGCATGCCTGCGTCAGCCCTCCAGGTGGAACGCTTCACCGCTGAAGAGGTCTTGATGGACATCGACCCAGATGCGAAGGCTCGCCCCATCCGCATCTTGCTCCATGAAGAAGAACTCTCCTTTACGGTCCCCCCCAATACCCACATCCTGAAAAGCGCCTTACAGCAAGGCTACGACTTGCCCTACTCATGCCAACGGGGTATTTGTTCTACTTGCGTAGGCAAGTTGACGCAAGGAAAAGTGAAAATGGATAAAAATGAAGGCCTTACAGAAGATGAAGTGGCCAAAGGGTATGTGCTATTGTGTCAATCACATCCCCTTACAGACGATGTGGTGGTCGAAATAGGGCGATGAAATAGGGAATAGGGAATAGGGAATAGGGAATAGGGAAAAAAAGGAAGCCAAAACTTCCATTCTATCATTTTCTCATTTTATCATCCTATCATTTCCCCCCAAAAATGGAGGGAATCCGCACAAATACCTGGTAAATGGCGGACTCCCATCCTCCTCTCACATCTCAATTAAGAAACCGTTATCGACCGTTTGGCGGATACGTTTTCTGGGGCTGTTCTTTTATGACACCTCTAAATAAGACACTTATTAGATGACAGAAAATGCGAATACGCAGTCCATTCAATGATTTATATCATTGGGGAGGAGGGAAAGGAGTGAATGATAGGATGAGGGAAGGAGAGAATGGGAAGAATGAAATGAATAAATGATAAAAGGAGTATATGATAAAATGGGCAACGTAAATGAAGTCTCTTGTCTCGCAGCGAGGCGAGTCTTCGAGTCGAGCGGTCCCGCAGTGAGCGCCAGCGAACGATCTCGCAGTGAGGGCGAAGCCCGAACGGTCTCACAGCGAGCCCGCAGGGCGAGCGGTCTTAATTTTCCATATAGATCGCCCCTCCTTCGCCTTCGTCGACTTCTGGCCCAGCTTCCCAGAACTGCTTCAGGAGATTCTTGCTATTGATCATGCCGATATAGATCGACTTCGTGTTTTCCCCTTCGAAGCGAATCAGGGTATTGGCGCCGGGGACGCCCTCACAATGGCGGATCACCGCATGCTGGACATTCTGCATCTGGATCACAGGCGTATCTGCGCCGATGAGCCCTTGGCGGCCTTGGAAGCCAAAAAGCTCCAAGCCATGGACCTCTTGCAACACAAGGGCAGATGCCCATTTGGGTTCAGGGGCCTCTTCATCCCAGGTGATACGCACATCATCCAGGCGCAAGTCATCAACAGAACTGGCTTCTAAAGCATGATTTGCACGTTTATCGGGGGCATCCTCTGGTTGCATATGCAGCTGGACATGACGAAGCGTGACGTTCTTGATATTGCGTCCAACGCGGCTTTCGATCTTGCTGGTACCACGCCCTTTCGCTATGATATTGTCAAAGACAACACCATCTATCTGCCCGACCCGAGAAGTCGGTTTGCGCTTGGTGACGACCAGCCATATCGGGTCTGCACTCCCCCACCAATTGAAATGCCGGCGACTACAGTCGATGGTGATGTTGGTAAACATCACATCCTCTACCCTGGCCCCGTCCCTGACTACAATGCTGAGTCCCCGATTGCTATTGCGCACCACGCAGTTGCTGAAGATGATATGGCGATAGTCGCTATGGGATTCTGTGCCCAATTTCAGGGCAGTAGAAGAAGAAGTGACGATACAATTATTCACCGTAATATTTTCGCAAGGGCGGTCTGCATATTTGGTTTTAAGGCAAATCCCATCGTCTCCTGTCTCCACGATGCAGTCCGAGATCGTGACATCCTGACAACAGGTGATGTCTATACCGTCGGCGTTTACCCCTTTTTCCAAATCTGAATAGACATATATTCCGCGAATCCACACGCGCTTGCTTTTTTCGATATGTACGGTCCAGAAATTTGACTCCAAAAAAGAGGCATCAGTAATGGTTAGGTCCTCACAATCTGTGAAATACAGTAACCCTGTGGTAGGCGCTATTTTGTAATACATCTTCATCTCCACGCCTGCCGCTCGTGCAATTTCCGTCTCCTCAGCGATAAATCTATCCACCCGTTCCAAGTCGCGATATTCGCGCCTCGCCTCACCATTAACCACCCCTTTCCCACTGATAGACAGGCGTTTCGCTCCTTTAGCATAAAGCAATATCGGATTGCCAAACACATCGACACAGGTCGTATCGTAGTCGGAAGCCTCATGACTGGCGTACAAAGTAGCCCCAGCGTGCAAGTGAAAGTTCACATGGTCTTTCAGGACCAAAGTCCCACTCCGATAGTCGCCTGGCGGCAAAGCTACCGTCCCTCCGCCCGCTGAAGCACAGGCGTCTATAGCTGCTTGAATCGCCCGTGTTGCCAGATCGCTTTTGCGGCCTGTAGCCCCATAGTCTTTGACATCATAAGTGGCCGAATGAGAAAAAAGAAGGGTTGGAAAGAGAAAAAGGAGGGAAATAAAAGTGCGTAGCATGGAGGTAGTTTTATGTTCAGGGTTCAGGGTTTAGGGTTTAGGGTTTAGGGTTTAGGGTTTAGGGTTTAGGGTTTAGGGTTTAGGGTTTAGGGTTTAGGGTTTAGGGTTTAGGGCAAAGAAACGACTTAAAACATAGAACCTAAAACTTAGAACTATCTGCCCATCTGCCCTTCTTCATCTTTCTTTTCGCTGAATCGGTTCTTTCTCAGCTACTAGCTGGACAGGCGTCCAGCTACTGTCGGGGTCGCCTTGGCCGTGGATGAGCAGGTGCCCGCCATATTCGCCCCCATCGGGATCACAATGCACAATCATCATGGCGTATTGATCGCCTATTTTGGGCGGATGCCAGGCAGGATCACCTTGCCCAAAGGTCTTGGCCATGTCGATGCGTGCCTCCAGCATATAGTCAGCAGGGCTTTCGCCCCAGGGATTCATCCGAATCACGTATTCCACAGCCTCTGGAGCTAACGGTTCTTCCAGAAAAGTAGTATCTGCTGTCCCGTGGCGCCACCACGCCCCATAATCTGGGCGCGTCGTGTCGATCACAAAGGCAAAGCCATGGTCTCCTTCCCCAAAAACTTCGTTTACCGTATCGAGCGGCGCCTCGATGAACCAGGCAATCGCATCTTTATAATACCAGCGCTTGGGCGCGTGGCGGGATTCGGTGACGTCGTTTTTGTTGTCGTGGACGGCAGCGCCTAAGTAGAGATACAGGCTGTCCCAAGCCATATAGTAGCGAGCCGATAGGTCTTTCGTGAGCGACGCGGTCTCACCGTGGTTGGCCAGACGGTTACGACCCGGATGATACCAAGGCGCATGCTGAAGGCGTTCAAGGTCCCAGAGGCCATCGGTGAAGGCGCGATCCGCCCATTCTGAGAGGTCTCCGTCGATAATGGGAGGGGTGACGAGGCGCGGCACAGGAAGTAATGCCTTTATAGGCGTCAGGCTTTGAATCGCCTGATTTGAAGGTTCAATTGTAGAGCGACAGCTATACAAGGCCAAAGCGGAAAAACAATAGATCAAAAAAAATGGTCGTTTCACAGGCGTTAAATTCGATAATTTTTTACATTTAACCTATGCGAATATCTTTATTCCTCCTTTCATTCTCTTTCATCTTTACCTCCCTATCTGCCCAGGAAAAGGAGATTTACTCTGTTACGAATGGAAAAATCGACTTTACCTCTGATGCTCCATTGGAACTGATCAAAGCCTCCTCGACTGAGCTGAAGGGTCTGATAGATGTTTCCAAAGCTACCTTTGCCTTCACCATCCACATGAACACCTTTCAGGGGTTCAATAGCCCTTTACAGCGTGAGCATTTCAACGAAAATTACCTCGAAACCAAAGATTTCCCCAAAGCCACTTTTTCGGGAAAAATCATAGACGCAATCGATTTCAGCCTGCCTGGCACCTACCAGTTGCGGGCCAAAGGCATGCTAACCATTCATGGCATGGAACAGGAACGCATTATCCGCAGCGAAATAGTTGTCAGCGAAAACGGGGAGATTTCTATTACGACTACCTTCACCGTTCCCCTAGACGATCATGGGATTCGCATCCCGAAGATTGTCTATCAGAAAATTGCGGAGGAGATTGCAGTGTTGGTGGAGGCGGAGTTGGTTAAAAGATAAAAAAGTGCAGGATTTCTTTTCTCCCTCCGCAAAGCCTCCGGTCGCTACAAAATCTTGCACTTTTTTATGTAAATACCCATAATTGATTGAAACACCTACTCTTCTCCATACTTATTTATGTCGGTTGCCTATATGGGCAGGTACCTCATTTCCTATCCCATGACTTCCCGCAAGACCTCCCCATCATCTGCATGGAGGAAGACACAGCAGGATTTATCTGGGCTGGGACTTCCAAAGGGCTTTTTCGCTATGATGGGTATCTCTGGGAGTCAATCCCCCTCGCAGATAGTGGGTTGATCGCCCATATCACCGCGCTAGCGGTCCTGTCTGATGGCCAGCTTTGGGCAGGGGGCAAAGATGGAAGTTTGTGGAGATTGGCGAACAAAAAGCTCCATCGATTTTCTCCAGAAGAGGGCATGCCTGCAGTTTCCATCACAGGTATTGCAAGTGATGGGCAAGGCGTTTTGTGGTTTTCTACCTATGGCGAAGGGCTATATTTTTATCAAAACAACCGACTCTATTCATTTGATACAGACGATGGGTTGGCAGATAATGACATCTATACCCTCGAAACGGGACCGTCAGGCCGCATCTGGGCGGGAAGTGACCGTGGCGTTAGTATCTGTGAGGTGAATAATGGCATCAAAAAAGCATCTATTCTCAATCGTGAAAATGGCTTGCCCGATAATATCGTTCGATCCCTGGCCCAAGATAAAAACGGCCATATCTGGATTGGCATGTATGAAGGCGGGATTTGCCGGTATGCCCCAGAAACTGATAGTTTTTTTGTCCCTTATTCAGCAGAGAAGTGGCCATTGGGGGAAGTGACGACCCTTCTTTCTGTCCATGACGAAGTATGGATCGGCACCAGTCGCCGTGGCATTTGGGCGTTGGAAGGGAATTTTCTTTTCCCCCTGGTCCCAGGCAAGCGGAGCAAAGTAGCATGTCTCATGCGTGACCATCAAGGCAATGTCTGGGCTGCCGGCAAACCTTTTGGATTGGTGTCTGCTCAAGCATCCTTCGCCTATATCCCTGACATTCAGGAGAATGTAAAATCGCTGGCCATAGGTCGACGCGGAAGGCTATGGTATAGCACGCCTAGCGGGCTTTATACTTATTATCCCGAAACAGGGGTTTTTGAATCGCACCCCACCTTCTCTTCGCTCAATATCATCAGCTTATATGAAGACATGCTGGGATATCTGTGGATAGGCACCTTTGGAAAAGGCGTTTATCGCATGGCACCCGATAAAGGGCTTTATGAGGCCTATGATGAGACGTCAGGATTGGTCAATGGAAATGTGCTTTCTATCAAAGGAGACTCGACCAACGTCTGGTTTGCGACGCTTGGGGGCGTGGCCAGTTGTGAATTGGTAGAAGATTGGGAAATTGTCTTTGAAAATTTTGACCATACAGATGGCCTTGGTGCCAATTATATCTACTGTAGTTTTGTAGATAGTAAATCAAGGGTGTGGTTTGCGACGGATGGTAAAGGGGTATCAGTCTGGGATAAAGGGCAATTTCGCTCTTTCCCTTCCATCGCATCCGCTACGATGTTTGGCATCACAGAAGATCCCCAAGGAACCCTCTGGTTCAATGCAGGGACGGAAGGGCTATTTTTCTACAAAAATGACAGCATTCGCCCCTACCAAGATCTTGACCTCACCCCCATTCATGATATTTCGGCTATCGCATCCGATGTAGAAGGACGGATACTGCTTGTCAGCCCCAATAGCATTTCCCTGCTTTCACCCGCTACCAATCAGCTTACTACCTACGGTCCAGAATTGCTATTGAATGGTATCCAACCAGACCTCAATGCCGTCACTCAAGGCCCCAATGGCCATTTTTGGGTAGGTACCCAAAAGGGGATGCTCCGGATTATTCCCCCGGATATTTCTACCCAAATTCACCCCACAACCCGCCTCAAAGCTGTTCAAGTACTCCTCTCAGACATCGGGTCCCAAGACCCTATGACCTTAACACATGACCAGAACTTTGTGTCTTTTGACTATGCAGGGCTGTGGTATCACGCCCCCGATCAAGTACAATATGCATACCGTCTGAAAGGCCTTTCAGACAATTGGCTCACCACCAAAGACCGAAAAGTGAGTTTCCCTAAGCTTGATCCCGGGAAATACACCTTTGAACTCCAAAGCGCCTCTAATGGAAATTTCAGCTATACAAATTTGGTACGATACCCCTTCCGCATCCTTCGCCCTGTCTGGCAGCAGGCATGGTTTATCGTTTTGTGTCTGATCGCGTTGGGGCTGGGTATTACGGCCCTTGTCAGGCAACGGGAAAAGCGACTCCAGAAAACAGAGCGATTGGAAAAAGAGCGCATTGAATTTCAATTCGAGACTTTGCGCAGTCAAGTCAATCCTCACTTTTTGTTCAATAGTTTCAACACCTTGATTACCATCATTGAGGAGGATCAGGAAACGGCTGTAGATTATGTGGAAAAGCTCTCAGATTTTTTTCGCGCCATGCTGGAATACCGAAGCAGGCAGACGATTTCGCTCGAAGAGGAATTGCGATTGCTACAAGACTATTATTACCTCCAACAAAAGCGATACGGGGATAATTTCACCTTGAACATTGACCTCTCCCCTCCCCTGAACCAGCGACAGATTGTGCCCCTTTGCCTGCAAATGTTGATTGAAAATGCCCTAAAACACAATGTCATTTCTCAAGATAAGCCCCTGACTGTCAACATCTTTAGCAAAGAAGGATATTTGTGTGTAAAGAATAAGGTCCAGCAAAAACGGCAGCCAGTCGCCTCTACTGGGGTTGGCCTTCAAAACATCAGCAGACGTTATGCTTTGCTCAGCGAACATCCCGTTCGGATCAGTCAAGAGGCAGGTCAATTTGAAGTGTGGATACCGTTAATAACTTAATTATTGATTGAGTAATTGATTGATTATTGATTCAGCTTTACCAAAAAAAAAATCAGTCAATCAATAATATATAATTCTTATGAATATCCTTATCATAGAAGATGAAGCAGCGGCTTCGCGCAGGCTGAAGCAAATGGTGCTTGACCTCCTGCCTTCAGCCAATATTGTAAGTATCCTCGATAGCGTGGAGCGGGCCATCCAGTGGCTTTCTACTGAGCAGATGCCAGCGTTAATATTCCTTGACATCCACCTGGCAGATGGCTTATCCTTTGACATATTTGAAGAAGTTGAAGTGACAGTGCCTGTCATCTTTGCGACGGCTTATGACCAGTATGCCATAGATGCCTTTAAGCTCAATAGCATTGATTACTTGCTAAAACCCATCAAAAAGGCCCAATTGGAACAGGCCCTTATTAAGTACCAAAAGCTACAAGGAAGCCCGCAGGCACAGCCCGCAATAGACTACCAGCAACTTGCAGCTGTGATTCAACAGCAGACGCATCCCTCCTACCAGAAGCGGATCGTAATCCGCTATGGCCAGAAGCTGAAAGCGATCGAAGTGGCAGACAGTGCCTATTTTTTCATCGAATCCAAGGTCACCATGCTCCGCACCCAAAGTGGGCAAGATTACCCCATCGATCAGAATCTGGATCAGCTAGCGTGCATGCTGGATCCCCAGCGCTTCTTCCGCATCAATCGAAAGATGATTGTGAGCATTGAATGCATTGCCCAAATGCACGCCTACTCCAAATCTCGCGTCAAACTCACGTTGACGCCTCCTTTTGATGGAGAATCCATCGTGAGCGCGGAACGCGCAAGCAGGTTCAAAGAATGGCTGAAGGGGTAAATGATTGCAGAATATCGAACAAGGATTTAGGATATTGGAAGTGAGTGGCGCTTTGAGAAGTACAAATAAGAAATAAGGAACAAGGAAGTGAAAAGTGAAGCATACTTTTGGTCCAAAAGGCAGCTTTCGGAGAAGTCTCTTATCTCGCAGCGAGGCGAGTCTTCGAGCCGAGCGATCTCGCAGTGAGGCCTTTAGGCCGAACGGTCTCGCCTCTCGCAGCGAGCCCGAAGGGCGAGCGGTCTCTGTGCCCATTTCAACAGCTACCTTTCCCGTTTCAGCATGATTTTTTTCCTATTTTAGTCAACCCTTACGTTATTCGATACATCAACTCAAACATCTCACTATGCCTACCAAAAAACTGCTATTGCTGCTATTGCTAGCTGGCCTCGCAATCGGGGGAACTGTCGGTTATATGATGTGGAATAAGCCACATGAAGACCTCTCAAGTGCCACCCCAGACTTCGTCTTGGATGCGCAAGCGCTATTCAGCGATTTCGAAACCGATGAAGCATCTGCCAATGAAAAGTACTTGGGCAAATTGGTTGAGGTGAAAGGAACGGTACAGGAAATCACTGAAACCTCTGATGGCGGTGTCTCCATCATTTTGAAGGGAGAAATGGACATGTTTGGCGTAAACTGCGCATTCCTCCAACATCAAGACTTTGAAGTAGGTAGTGAAATCACGGTCCGTGGCCAGTGTTCGGGCTATTTGATGGACGTAGCGCTTGCGCGTTGCGTGACGGCTCCTTAAAGGAAAGTTCTAGGTTCTAGGTTCTAGGTTCTAGGTTCTAGGTTCTAGGTTCTAGGAGAATGCAACGTAAAACATAGAACATAGAACATAAAACATAGAACCCTCTCCCCATTCTCTCTTTCTATCATCCTATCATTCTATCATATCTCCATGAAAACCTCCTTCATCACCCTGATCTTATCCCTAGTTGCCCTCAGCTATCTTTCAGGTTGTTATTATGACAACGAAGAAGATCTCTACGGTCCGCCTCCGCCCGTCCCAGTCTGCGATACCTTGCAAGTATCTTTTGCCAACGACATCATGCCTATTTTGAATAGCGCGGGATGTGTCGGCTGTCACAACAGCGCCGGTGCCTCAGGCAATGTCAATCTAGCAGATTATGACAACGCCATGATCCCCGCCAAAAATGGCGACCTGCTCAGCTCCATTGAACGTGACGGCAATGCCTCATTTATGCCCCAAGGGGGCCAAAAGCTCCCTGAGAATCAGATTCAGCTGTTTCGATGCTGGATCGACCAGGGCGTTTTAGATAATTAGTCAGAGAAGGGAGCAGGGAAAAGAGAATAGAGATAAGAAGCACATCTTCTCCCTTTTCCCTTAGCAAAGCGATCTCTTATCCCTTTTCATTCAAAATTCAAAATTCAACATTCAATCATTCAATCATTCAACATTAATCATAACCTCCATGAAAAAGTCCATCATCTTATTCAGTATGATCGCGCTTATGAGCGTGAGCCTACAAGCCCAAAAGTACTTTACCCGTACAGGCACCCTCACATTTTTCTCCGAAACACCAGCAGAGAATATAGAAGCCACCAACAACCAGACAACCAGCTTCCTGGATATATCCACAGGAGACATGGTATTTGCCGTTTTGATGAAAGGCTTTCAGTTTGAAAAGGCTTTGATGCAGGAACACTTCAACGAAAAGTATGTGGAGTCAGACAAATTTCCCAAGGCTCAGTTTAAAGGAAAAATCACCAACCTAGACGAAATCGACTTTAGCAAAGATGGCAAGTATACCGCTAAGGTGAAAGGTCAACTTACTATTCACGGCGTCACACAAGAAGTAATGACAGAAGGAACGATAGAGGTAAAGGATGGGCTTATCCTAGCCAATGCTGAATTCCCCCTCGCTGTTGCTGACTACGATATCAAAATCCCCAAATTGGTGGAAGACAATATTGCGAAAGAGCTCAAGGTCACGGCAGTGATGAAGTATGAGGAATATAAGAAGTAAAGACGAAGTCTGAATGTCCGAGTGTCTGATTGGTCCAAGGTTTAGGGAACTTTCCCTTCCTATCATTCAGACTTTCAGACACTCGAACATTCAGACTCATACTTGCTGTTCAGACGATCAGACAATCAGACCTTAAACTACTTTTATATGAAAACCCTCTTTCTCACGATTTCCCTCTTCTTCGCTTGCAGCCTCCTGAATGCCCAAGATGACCTTATGGACCTCTTGGAAAGCGAAACAGAAGAAACGACCGACTATACCATTGCGACCTTCAAATCAATTCGATTGGTTAATGGCCATACGATAGAGACGCCTGCTCATGGCGTGATGCAAATGCTGATCTCGCATAGATTTGGGCGTATCAATGGGGGCTTATATGAGCTATTTGGCCTAGATCAGGCCAATATACGTGTGGGGCTGTCTTATGGCGTCACAGACTGGCTGACGATCGGCGTAGGCCGTAGCAATGTCTTCAAGACCTATGATGGCTACGCCAAGGCGAAATTGCTCCGCCAAAGCACGGGCAAGCGCGTCATGCCTTTTTCGGTGACGGCCGTGGCAGGCATCGCCGCCAATAGCCTGCGCTTCCAAGACACCACGCGAGAGAACTTTTTCTCTTCCCGATTGGACTATTATTACCAAATCCTGATCGCCCGTAAATTCAGCGAACGCCTCTCTATCCAAGTCATGCCGACGATGGTCCACCAAAATCTCGTCGCAACACGCGACATCCAAAATGACCTCTACGCCGTCGGCATAGGGGGGCGCTACAAACTCACCAAAGGCGTCAGCCTCAACGCTGAGTACTACTATCGCCTCACCGAACAGGTGGCACCTAATACCACCAATTCATTTGCCATCGGCTTTGACATTGAGACAGGCGGTCACGTCTTCCAGCTCATGTTCGCCAATTCGCGCAACATGACGGACAACCTCTTTCTCACCGAGACCACTGGCAAATGGGATAACGGGGATATCCACTTTGGGTTTGCCATCTCACGGGTGTTCACGGTGCATAGGCCGAAGTAATGGAGAATGATTATATGAATAGATGAGTAAATGATAAAATGTAGCAAGTCTCATAACTTTCAGGTCACTTTCTCCCATCCACATTTATTCATATAATCATTTACTCATTTTATCATTTTCTTCCCCTCCGCTCAAAAGCAAAAGGCTGAAAATCTAATGATTTTCAGCCTTTTGCTTTTGAGCGAGAGACGAGATTCGAACTCGCGACCCCAACCTTGGCAAGGTTGTGCTCTACCAGCTGAGCTACTCTCGCTTGTTTTTCTTACGGGGTACAAAGCAAGCAAATTCCGCCATTTCTCCCAAATTTTATGATAATTTTTTTAGAAAAATTTGTCCTAATTTCGCCCAATAGAAAATCCTAGGTTATTGATTGAATGCTCCTCCTTTAATAATCAATAATCACTCATCAATAATCCTAACATGGGCCGCAGAATAAAACCTTATGATATACCGGGAGCTGAAGTCGTAGACGCAGCTTCTGATGGGCGGGCAGTAGTTCGTCATGACGGAAAAGTGATCTTCATAGATCAGGGAGTACCAGGCGACATTGTAGACGTACACGTCTACCGCAAGCACAAAAAGCTGCCTATCGGCCGTATTACGGCGGTTGTGGAGCCGTCAGCTGATCGGATCGAGCCCCGCTGCCAGCATTTTGGCATCTGTGGCGGTTGCAAATGGCAGATGATGACCTATGAAGCGCAGTTGCGCTATAAGCAGAAGCAGGTAGAAGATGCCTTTGAGCGGATCGCCAAAGTGGAGGTAAAGGAAAAATTTCCTATCCTTGGGGTGGAGACGCCTTATTTTTACCGAAACAAACTCGAATTCTCCTTCAGTGATCGGGGCTGGCTCACGCCTGAGCAGATGAAGTCTGATGAGGTGTTTGATCAGCCTGCGTTAGGCTTCCATGTGCAAGGTATTTTTGACAAATCCCTCAACATCGAGACCTGCTACCTTCAGAAACCCATTGTCAATGACGTGCGAAACGCCCTTCGCGACCTCGCTATTGAGCAGGGCATCCCTTTTTACAATACTCGTGCCCATACGGGCTTTCTCAGGGAGCTCATGTTCCGCTCCTCGGAGCATACGGGAGAGCTGATGGTTACGCTCATCGTCGCTGCCGATAAGCCAGAACTGGTAGACCAGCTCCTTACGCCCCTCAAGGCCCAGTTTCCTGCTGTCACCGACTGGCTTTGGATTGTCAATGAAAAGCTCAATAATAGCTATAATGATCTTCCTTATCGCGTGTGGAGTGGCAAAGACTATATTACTGAGCGACTTGGCACGTATGATTTTCGGATGAGTCCGACCTCTTTTTTTCAAACCAATCCCAAGCAAGCCCAAAACCTCTACCAAGTCGCCAAGGATATGCTTCAGGCAGTCTTACCTGCAGGTGCGTCTAAGCATGAGCTTGTATATGACCTCTATAGTGGTACTGGGAGTATCGGCATTTTTGTGTCGGATTTGGCGGAAAAAATCGTGGGCATAGAGTATGTCGAGCCCGCCGTGGCAGACGCTAAGAAAAACGTCAGCCTCAATGGCCTTTCCCATTTCTCTTTTTATGCCGGGGACATGCGGAAACTGCTGCGGGATGAATTGGTGCAAAAGGAGGGCAATCCTTCCGTCGTGATCGCCGATCCACCGCGAGCCGGGATGGACCATCGCGTCGTCGAGCAGCTCCTCAGGATGACTCCCAATCACATCATCTATGTGAGTTGTAAGCCTGCTACACAAGCGCGGGATGTGGCGCTATTGAGCGAGAAATACGAGGTATTGCAATTGCAGCCCGTGGATATGTTTCCACATACAGCCCATGTGGAGAATGTGGTGCTGTTGGGGAGGAAGAAAATGAGTGAATGATAGGATGAGAGAAGGATAGAAGGAAGAGAAAATGATTAAATGGATTTGTAATTATTAACTCCCTGATAGCCAGTTTATATTTTGATTTTAATTTCGATTTTAATTTTCATTCCTGCCTCAATTCTTCATTTTTGACAATACGCCTTCTTCAGCTTTATGCAGTTTCAGCAGCCAATGCGTCAGGAAATAAGTCGATGTGTAGGCTGTGCCTGATAGCTCTTTTTTATCCCAGGTATCGTGTTTTACTATGGGATAAAAGCCCAACTGGGCGGAATCAGGAAGGGTAGCAACTTGCTGCATGAGGCTATCGAGGAAGCGAAAGCGTGCTTCTAATTGGGAAAAGGTGCCGTCCTCTACCAAAAAGCCATACTTTTTGTGGCTGCGTCGATCTTGGGCGGAATCAAGGCGGACCATCAGACGTCCGATCCATGCGTCTGTTTTGTTGACTTCTGCCTGGAGGCGATTCAGGGTCTGTGTCTGCGCGGGGGGCAGGCTGTCTTGGTATAAGGCCAAATAGGCATTTTGGCTTTGGGTGTGAAGGTCAGAGATTTGCGTTTGCAGTTTCTGCGTTTCTTTTGCAGCTATCTCTTCCATCTTATCCGCAGTGGTCATGGTGTATACCAAGACCACCACCAAAATCACCATTAAGGTAACAAATCCGTATTTTTTCATTTTCCTGGATCAATGACGACTAACTCGACACGGCGATTGTACTTGCGGCTCTCGCGATCATCGTTGGTGGCGATGGGATTGGCTTCCCCAAAAATATGGGGTTCTATCCGATCATTCGCTACCCCATGCCTGACCAGGTAATTGACCACAACATCGCGACGGCGTTCAGACAGGTGGATATTGTACAATTCATCCCCCAAAGCGTCACAATGTGCACGTACCTCAAGCGAAAATGCTGTATCGGCCCGCAAGATAGTCACTAGTTTGTTCAGTTCAGAACGGGCCTCTGCAGTCAGCCTAGCGCTGTCAAAGCTGAAGAACAAATTGCTGACGCTGACAGGCTTACCACCTGCTACATCTGGAAGCCCTAGTTTCGTGCGGGGATCGTCCTCAGGCTTGAGGGCTTCACTCAACTGCTTCTGCGCAGCAAAAGCGGTGTAAGTAATCACCCGCGCTTCTAAATAGCCCATGCTTTGGGCTTTGGCGGCTGTAGAGTCGGCCAGCGCCTCATCTCCATAAGCGCCGGCATAGAATTCATAGGCGCCTGACGGGGTCTTATGTAACTCAATAGGGTCAAATTCTCGCAGCTCTTCGCTGACAGCCTCTGTGTCAAAACTACCGAGGTATACTAAAAACGCGGGTTTCCCGCTTTGGGCTTGCAGTTGGATACAAGCCATCATCATCAACAGAAAGGGGAGTAAGTTAGGCATAGGAAGAAGAAGTTCTATGTTCTAGGTTCTAAGTTTTAGGTTCAGAGTTCTTTCGAATGTGAATTGTCGAGTTGAAGGTCGGATTGCGCGAAGACCCAACTCACCATCTGGAAATCCGACCTAGCATTTTTAATTGATTGCCTTAGGCAAGCTGGCGCGGATTTCCGGATAGCAGGACGGGGTTGTGTGTAATCCGCGCCTCTTTTGCTCCACATTTCAGTCTTGGAAGAACACTGGGTTTTAGAAAATGACATTTTCAATGTTTCACTTTATTTTTTGGTTCCTCCAAAAAATAAACCAAGAAATAAGAAGTACAAAAATTGTGCTGTTACCCATAAAAACCCTCCGAGTCCATAAATAATTATTAATTGGTCTGCTTCTAAGTAAAAAAACTTCCCACCGAGCCATAAAATTAACAATTGGCAGATAAAAAACTGTAGGTTAAATAACAGATAAACGCCCAGTTTTCTCCGAATATCTACCAAATAGGACAAGGGAAGTGTGATAAACGACATGAACATCCAGGGCATGAGCCATTGCGCATAATAGCCTGCTGTTCTCCATTCTTCTCCTAAGACAAAAGCAAACAATTCCTGCCCAAAAGCCATGACAAGGAGGGTTGGCCCTATGCCCAGGAGGAAAGAAGCACGTGCGGTTTTTCGGGTTAATTGAGCTAATTGCGCTTCGCCTTCCGCCAAGGCTTTGGCGGCTTGCTCATAAAATACGCTGCCCATAGCCATGCCCACCATGCTTACTGGAAGAGAGAGAAGCTTTTGGGTTTGCTGAAAATGGCCGAGGGCAATTTTCCCCTGAGCTACCAAGCCTGGCAAGAGGAAGAAGGGTAACTGCTTGGAGGCGGTATTGAGCCAGGCGCTCAGTACGCCATAGGTCGGAAAATCGCGGTACTGCTGACTTCTTCTGTGGAGGGAAGTCAATTGCATTTTCCATGACCATTTTTCTTTTCTAGCGATCATCGCATATTTCCAGATGAGCCATCCCGTTCCACTGATTTGCCCAGCTACATATCCCCCTAAAAGGCCTTCCCAGTCATATCCCGCAAAGCCCAGCCAAAGACTGATTCCTACCTGAAAAATGGCTTTGATCCATTTACTTAAGGAAAGGGTACGGTATCGCTTGAGGCGGTTCAGTTGTTGATAGAGGGGCTGGTAAATGCCTTCTAGCCAGAGGCTAAGGGGCAATAGCAATCGCCAGTCAATCAACTCAGGCACTTCATTCTTTTGGAACACCCACGGCCCCCAAATGCCTATAAAAAGTGCAACCAATACCGCTGCGCCTGTGGCGATAAGGATACATAACTTGACCAATTGATGGGCATCTTTATCCCTTTTGGGCAGCATAATGGCGATTTCATAACCTCCATTGATCACAACGGTGAGGGTGATGACCACCGCCAGGTAGATGCCCCATACCCCAAACTCCGCTGGCGTATACAGTCGAGCCAGAGCTGGCGCAGACGCCAACACCAGTAATTGGGCGGCCAAGGTGCCTGATGCAAGCGTCACGACATTTCGCCAAAATTCTGATAAAGAAGAAAAAGGCATAAGGTGGAAGTTCGAGCGTTCGATGGTTCGAGCGTTCGAGTCTGCTCCGAAAAGTAAAAATTGGTATTTTTCTCCTATTGCGACGGACTAAAGTCGCGTCGCAATAGCTTTTTTCGCCTATTTAAACTATTGCGACTGGGCTTTAGCCCGTCGCAATTGAGCAAAACTCCTTTAAAAAGGAGTTTTCGGAGTGAACTCAGCGTTCGAGCGTTCAAAATTGCCTAAAAATTCCCATCAATTTAAACGAGAGCCATAAAATATTGTCTATTCAATAGGCAGAGACGCCTCATCCCTTTTTACTTTTTACTTTCTTGTTCATTATTTTGTCTTATCTCAACTCCCCAATAGCATGAAAAACTTTACCCTCCTCCTCCTATTATGCATTCAACTCCTCCATCTCCCCGCCCAACTGCTGCCCACCATCGGCCTGCCTTCCCTACCAGCTGTAACAGACCCTGTCTGCAATATCCCTTTGTATCTAGGAAGCTTTGACCAGTCTGGATACCAAATTGGGGAACAAGTACCTGACTTTACCCTCTATGACCTAAACGGTCAAGGGACAAGCCTCAGTGGCCTGTTGAGTGATGGCAAGCCCGTCTTGCTGGTAGCAGGGAGCTACACCTGTCCTGTATTTCGCAACCGCCTCGCTGAGCTCAACCAGTTGGTGGCCGATTATGGACAAGCGGTGGCGATTCGCATCATCTACACGGTAGAGGCACACCCAGATATAGACATTTCTCCTTATAGCGGGACGGTGTGGACACACTCTTCCAATATCTCGGCAGGGATCCTCTACCGCCAGCCAGCCACCTATGGTGACCGCAAAGCAGTCGTAACTGACATGCTCAATGACCTACAAATCGATGCCGATATCCTCATCGATGGGCCTTGCAATGAATGGTGGACCCACTTCGGCCCTGCGCCCAATAATGCCTACCTGATCGATACGACAGGAAGGGTATATGAAAAGCAGGGATGGTTTAACCGTCAGCCTGCCGATATGGGGGCTGCCATCGATAGTTTATTGGCGGGTGCTTCCAGCAGTGGGGGGACAGGCGGCATTGGTGGCGGATTTGACTTCCAACTGATCGATGATCCTGTGGTGACGGGGACGCCGGGTGATATCCTCACCATTCATGCTGAACTCTCCAACTATACAGCTAAAGGCGTCAATGTGCAGATCAGGCGCTTACGAAATAACCTTGCCCCCAACTGGACGACGGCGCTATGTGTAGACGTATGTTTGGCGCCATTTGAGGATGAAACATTTGTCTATCTACCTCCCAATTCCAATCAACCGTTTACCTTTTATTTTTACTCCAGTCAACTTCCTGATAGCACCACTGCCCAGCTAGGCTTTCGCAATGTAGACAGTACGGCGAACAGGTTTGTGGTGAATCTGAAGGGGGTAACCAAGGCGAGTACAGGAGTGGAAGAGGATTTCAAGCATTTTCAAAAATTAGAGATCTGGCCACAGCCAGCCAGTGACATGTTCCACCTCCAATTGCCCCCATCTGCCCCACACCTATCTAGTGTTCAACTAGTTACCCTTCACGGCACGCTGATTACTGATGTATCCATTAATCCCCTGACGCCAACTCATTATGAAGCGAAATTGCCTAGTGTTCCTGCAGGAATTTATGCGCTAAAAATGACGAGTGGGAAGTTTTTTTTGATAAAAAAAATAGTGGTGGAGTAACCAACCAAAAAAGCAAATAGCATTTAGTTTGAATTTTTGGAATAATCAAAATTTCATTATATTTGAGGGGTAACAAAACCACAATACCTTTCTTATGAACACCCTCACCTCACTTTCGATCAAAAGATCGCATGTCCTTTTTTTATTGCCCTTTTGCTGTTTACTGATTCTCCCCAACTATGCTGACTTACCGTCAGCCCTTATCAGCCTGATTCCTGATCAGGTCCAGCAGAAAGACCAGGTTTCTGGTCAGACGGTCGCTGGCACGATCAAGGGCAATTACCATGTGGATCATAATGGTGCAGCCAATTATACCTTGCCTATCGAAGTGCCTACCGGACGCAAAGGCATGCAGCCTCATATATCACTTGTCTACAACAGCCATCATGGGAATGGGATTTTGGGAAAAGGATTTAAGCTCAATGGCCTTTCGGTCATCAGCCGTGTCCCTGCCACAGAGGAGCTTGACGGGTACAGAGGTGCCGTTAATTTAGATGCTAATGATCGTTTCTCCATCGACGGCGAACGCCTCATAGCAGTCTATTCTGCAGGTTTTGGAACGGAATACACCACAACTGCCCAACAAAATGCAGCCTATGGGAACAATGGCACGGTCTATTTCACCCACCATCAGTCCTGGAGCAAGATTGTCTCGATGTACTCACAGGGAAGGCGTGAATCCCTCGGCCCCGACCAGTTTCTAGTGACGACCAAGGAGGGCATCAAGATGACCTATCAGGGCCCATCCTTGATGCTACGCTACAAGAATAGAATCAACAAAGCCTGGTACCTCACACGGGTAGAAGATCTTCATGGAAACTATTACACTATTGACTACCAACCTGACGGAACTACGGGAGAAATACTTCCAGCGACTGTTAATTATACAGGGCATGGCAGACGCACCAGGCCGACCCACATGGTCAACTTTGCGTATGAACCTCGTCCGGATATATCCATTCACTACCAGGGCGGGAGAATGACCAAAAGCACCAAACGGCTCCAGGCTATTTCTACCCATGTCAGTGGCCAACTGGTCCATACCTATACATTTGCTTATCAGCAAAGCAAGCTAAACACGCGGAGCCTGCTCACCTCCATCACGCTCAGTGATGCCGCAGGGAATTCGATGGACCCGACGAAGTTTACCTGGGACAATCCTGCTGATCTGGCCCAAAGCGGCGAAGCCTTTGTGATGAAAAGGGCTTCTGATTTTGAAAAAAGCATGAATAAAAATGGGTTAAACACCCTTTGGTACCAAGTAGCCCAAGAGGAACAAGATGCAGACGATGAGTCCTTGATGTTCTCAGCCACGCAAGGGAGATTAGCTGATATGAATGGGGATGGGTTGCCAGATTTTGTGTCGGGCTATAGTGATTATACCACCAGGCAATATTTGGGCACCTTTCTGAATCACGGGAAAGGATTTCAGAAAAGTTATAATGTGCCTAATTATATCAATTGGATAGGAAAATATCATTGGGAATGGTCCATGAGTGGCCTTGATATAGGAATTTATGAAACGACAGAAGGCATGTTGACAGACTTAAATGGAGATGGGTTAATGGATTTTGTGTGGAATGGTGGGGAAGGAAATCAGATGAATTTTGGCACCTACCTCAACCAAGGAGACAAATTTGAGAAAGTCCCCTATTTCTTCAAGGATAGTCAGGAAAGATATATGCTGCTGTATTATATGAAAATGTATGGGAATAAAGACCATTCAGGAAGCAGGCCTGATTCCTACAACACCTTAACAGAAGCATTCCTTCAGGACATGAATGGGGATGGATTGCCTGACTATGTAGAGGCTCAGGCACCGGGTTCCATCTATCTCAATAAAGGCAAAGGATTCATGGATGGCAAAGGATTTGAAACCACTCCTGCTTTTGCGTTAGGGTCTGCTCCCCTTTCCACCAGCGAAACGAAAGGCTCTCTTGGGATTGAACCCAGACATTTCGATTACCCCCAATCTTATAACCGCACCAACCTCATCTTAAAAGACATGAACGGGGATGGGTTGACAGATATGGTGGTCAATGCGCGCACAGCTTATGTATTAAATCATGGGGATGGTTTTGACAAGGATTCGATTCAGTTGCCTGGCCCTGTAAATGGCGTGTTCACGAATGATTTAGGGGAAAGTTATGATATCCCCTATGCCGTCCTCATTGACATCAATGGAGATCATCTGACAGATTATGTCACAGGGAGTGGAGACGTTTTCCTAAATTCTGGAAAAGGATTCCAGAAAGCGTCTTTTACCC
The DNA here is from genome assembly GCA_030430575.1 of Bacteroidia bacterium. Classification (GTDB taxonomy): domain Bacteria; phylum Bacteroidota; class Bacteroidia; order J057; family J057; genus JAUIGE01. The sequence continues at coordinate 19,920 of JAUIKF010000053.1, forward strand.
TTCCCAATACAATTGGCAACTCCCCTATCAATTCCCTGTTTATTGCAGAAGATGGCTCAAAAGGCAATAAATACCTCAAACACAATGGGCTACTTACTGACCTGAATGGTGACGGTCTCCCTGACTACATCCGCATTGTAAATCGGAATGCTGAAGTAGCCTTTAATCATGGAAATGGCTTTGGTTCCTTGAAGGAATTTGGGATGGGGTCCGATGAATTCTACCTAAACCTCAATAAATCCTCCCTCCAGACAGGCACCTTAGCTGACCTCAATGGAGATGGCATTACTGACCTTCTTTATAGTATTGGAAGTGCTGAGGGATCTACTTTAAGCTATGAAGGGAGCGAAGGGTGGAGCCCTGAAGCTTATCTAGGCAGCGCCCCGCGCCATGTCATCACCCATATCGAAGATGGGATCGGCAAGCGCATCAAGGTCGTCTATAAGCCCATGACAGACATCAGTGTCTATACTAAAACACCTTTGGGCACTGATAAGGATTCTTATGACACTTATCCCTATAAAAATATCCAAGATTCTCGGCTCCTAGTAGCCCACGATACAACACGTTGGGATAAAGACCCCACGCATTTTCACTCAAAAACCTACCATTATTATGAGGGCAAAGTCTTGCAAAAGGGGCCAGGACGTGGCTGGTTAGGGTTCAAACGAATGGACGAAACAAATGACCAGCGATTTACGACTCAAAGTACCGCTTTCAGTCAAACCTATCCCTTCACCGGTCATATCCTATCAAAGAGTTCCTCTTATTATGACTTTGAATCGCATGGGATGGAGTCCTCCTTCTATGCGTATGGCGACAACTCGAAATATCACAATGTAATTGAGGTTGTCAGCACTCATCAAAAGACAGATCATTATACTGGAGGGAGAAAAGCCTTTACCAGCGCCGTGGGATCTACCTATGATGCCTTCGGCAATGTTACGATGCATGCGGATACGGCAGATGTCAGTACGACTGACGAGATCACTTACACCCACTATTCCTATTCAGGTCAGACCATGAACACCTGGCAATTTGGCGTATGGGATTCTATGAAAGTGACTAAGGGGCCACATTGTCAATTTAAGACCTGGGATAAAGACAATGACCTGAGCTGGGCGCATAGGGTCTATGATACCAATCCGGCAGGGTTTCGTACCGCACTCAGCGCCAAGAAAAAATGGAGCGACGAGCATCATCGCTGGGTGGGCAGCAGCTTCCAGCACGATCTTTTCGGAAATGTTACCCATACGACCGACCCGATGGGGAGCGTAGCTACCATCCAATATGACAAAGTCTATAATACCTTTATCTTAAAGAAAATATCCCCTGCGCCTAAGGCGGACGCCGCCGCGCTCACTACTACGTTTTCTTACGACCCTAAGACGGGTGCGCTGTTGAGTCAAACGGATGCCAATGGCAGTCAGTATACCTACCATATCGATGGATTTGGGAGGACTACGGCCATGTATGGACCCAATCTCTCAGGAGGGCCTTCTGTCAAGCTGGTATCATACGAGCTTCAGAATAACAAGAAAACCACCATGGATATCTTTACGACCAATCTAGGGACCATATTCACCAAGAAAGAACCTATCTGGGAGGGAGATAAACACTATAATACCGCTAGTGGAAATACGGACCAGGCTAATTGGCGCACCACCACCGAATATCGAGATGCCTTAGGGCGACTCTATAAAACAGTCGTTTCCAGTCCTGAGGGGAAATCCATAATCAAAGAGAAAAAATATAATGCTGCGGGGCAATTGCTAAAGGAATCCTTGGCTTATTATGAAGGGGACCCCATCCACTGGACGGTCTATCAATACAATGGAGAAGGACAGGTACAGGATATAACCATCAATCCTGGGGGCAAGGATGAAAAACGGACCCATATCACCCACCATCCAGGGACCAAAAGGCTTACCAGAACGGTGGCTTATAAGACGAAACACGCTGCGTCCACTACTATTACCCTCAATAGCAAAGGCAAAATCGTCAAGCGTGTCGATCCAGACCATGGAATTACCACCTATCATTATGACTTGCTTGGCAGGCCAGATACGCTGACTGACCCCTTGGGGGTAAAAAACATCACAGCCTATAATTCGCTAGGCCTTAAAATAAAGGTGGAAAACAATGACATCGGCTTAACGACCTTTACCCATTACCCTAACGGTCTCCTTCATCAGAAGCGAGACGCCAAACACCAAACAACGACCTACCAGTACGATTTGCTAGGAAGGTTATCAAATAAACAAACGGCTGGTGCCCAAGGAGGGAAGAAGGTAGTATATACCTATGATCAGAACAATTACCCAACCGCTGGGAACAAGGGGCATCTTACGAAGGTAACGGTCCAAAATAGCCTTACCAATGACCCGATTTGTACCTATCAATATGCTTATGATCTATATGGCCATCCCATTGCCTCAGAGATCACCCTTCCAGAAGGCACCTTTGCTAAATATGCCTCTTATACCGAAAATGGTCAATTTACGGGATCAGTTTTGCCAGATGGCACCAATATTTACCCTACTTATTGGAAGGATGGAAATTTAAAGACCATAGAAGGATTTGCAACTTCTGGTGGAGATACGACCGTTTTTGCCAGCGTGACCTATCAACGCTATACGGCTATGGGGCAGCCAGATAGCATGGTGTATAAAAACAATGTAACCGAGGGGTTGGACTATTCTGAGGAAGGATTGCTCAGGGAGCACACCATATACAATCAGGGAGATGGCACTTATTTGCCGAAGGCATATCTCGATCAAAGCTATGCGTGGAATGCAGTTTACGATATAGACACCATCACGGATAACCTTCATGCGAAATTTGATCAAGTTTTCATGTATGACGAAGTCAGTAGGTTAAAAGTAGCTATGGGTGTATATGGTACTAAATCCTACAGCTATGACCTGGGAGGCAATATCACCTCGAAAAATGGCAATCACTATACCTATCCTACAGGTGCTCACGTGAGTCATCGCCTGCAAAACGCTGGTTCTAATAGATTTACCTATGACAATTGTGGAAATACCCTGACTAAAACTTCCCCTTATGTGATCAGGGAATATGTCTATGATGAAGAGAATCTTTTGGTTGAAACTTACCAAAAAATCCCCACCACGCAGCATATATTACTTAAAAACGAATTTACCTATGACCATACTGGCCGGTTGATTCGTGAAAAGCAAGGTAAAGATACCACCACTTTACATATCAGTGATCAATTTAAAGTCCTGATAAAAGGCAATCAAAAAACCTATCTCTCGTACCTCACAGGTCCCGATGGGCATGAAGCCTCAATTGCGCGTCCCGGTTCCACTTCTTTGGAACCCGCCGTTCTTAAGGGCGGTATCGGAGGGTTTTTTACCCCTCCTGCACCTCACAGTCCACATTATGACTTTTGGATCACCCTCCATGATCCTCAATTTGTGCGTTCCTTTTACCAAGGCATGATGCTGGTCATCACCTTACTCTGCCTGCTCCTGGCGTATGGTGTTGTCATTTGCTGGCGTAGAAGGAAATATAGCTTCCGCCGAGGATGGGTCGCCTATATGACGCCGCCCGTATTGGCTGCTTTGGTCTTCCTCAGCCTCTCCTGGCCCAATACTTCCTTGGTCGGCGCGCCTGTGCCATCTAATGCGCTACAAGCCACGGTATATTACTACCATCATGACCAGATCCACAGTGTCTCCATGATTACTGATGCTTCGGGAGACATTGCCTATCAAGCACACTATACACCTTATGGAGAGTTGTATACAGTCCCTGTATTTGGGGATGAGGATACAGCCCCTGCAAATCCAGATCACCTTGAGCCTGAATTTGCGGGCATTGCTTACAATGAATCCGCTAAGCTCTACCACTTCGGCGCCAGATTCTACGATCCCCAGCTAGGGCGATTTATCAGTGCCGATAGCCAAGTGGGCACAGATCCTTTTTCTCCTCATGCTTTCAACCGATATGCCTATTCCGGCAATAACCCCGTTGACGACTTCGATCCTAGCGGGCACTTTTTGATCTCTCTCATCGTGGGAGCTCTTATAGGAGCTGCCATCAGTGCAGCACTCAATGCGACTTTCCAGGCCTTCACGGGTGCCCACTGGAGTTGGCTCAGCTTCGGTATCGCCGCGGCCACAGGAGCCTTAGGCGGAGCTGTGGGGGCAGAAGCGGGGAGTCTCGCTAGTTCCGTTTTATCCCGTGCCTTCCTGATGATCGCTTCTCGGGGGATCAGTGCGGGGGCTGCACAGGCGCTGAACATCGGTTTTGGGGTGATCCAGGGCGTAGTAGGAGCGACTTCGGGTCAAGCCGCAGCCAACGGACTCGCCCAGAATGTATTCCATCAGAAAGTAAATTGGGGGATGACAATGGGTATTGCCGCTGTGGTGGGAGGGATCTTTGGCGCAGCAGGCGCAGGAAAAAGCGGGATAAAGCAGAAAGCCTATCAATTTAAAGGCAAAGTCTGGAAGGGTCCCAAAGGGTTTAGTAAAGCTTCCATAGGGTCTTCAGGCCAGGTGAAGATAGAGACAACGGCCATCAAATCTGCGAGTGATTCAAAAGCATACCTTAAGAGTCTTCTGCTAGGGTATGGAAAAAGTGCCCCTTCTATCAAAAAGACGCTTTTCCCCAACAGCTTCCTTAGCACAGGTGCCGCGACAGTAAAAGATTTTTTCGATGACGATTCAAAACTTAAAGGAAATGCAGACATTTTTAATGCCTTCAGCGCGCATGGCCATTCCATTCCAGGCTACAACGGCCAGGCCAATGGCATCTATCAGGGGCACGCAACCGATGGAAAAACCCTCCTCGACTGGTCCAAAAGCCGACATGGGATCATTTGGCAGTGGCTACACCACCATGGGAAACATAAGCATCATCATTAGTGATTAATTTTGAATGATTGAATGATGAATTTTGAATATTTCATCCTTGAAAGCCTCCAATGAACTTGAGCTTGAATTTGCACTTGAATTTTTCTTCGAATTTTGGCACATATCCTCTATCTATCACACGACGGCATGACCGACCCCCTCGGCCAGTCACAGGTCCTGCCCTACTTGATAGGTCTTAGCCAGAAAGGGCATCACTTCCACTTGGTCTCTTGTGAGAAGCCCGACCGTATGGTCCAGTGGGGGGATGACATCAAAGCCTTATGTATCACCCATAGCATCCAGTGGCATCCCCTCCCCTACCATCAGGGGATCCCCTTTGTATCAGGTTGGCGGAATGTGCGAGCGATGCGGAAAAAAGCCTTTTCCCTTGCCAGGCAAGAAACGTTTGACTGGGTACATTGCAGGAGCTATCTGGCGGGATTGGTAGGGCAAAAATTGACAAAAAGGAAGGGCATCAAATTCCTATTTGACATGCGGGGCTTTTGGGCGGATGAGCGGGCAGAAAGTGGTTTATGGCCGCAGGCAAAATGGCTCTACCGGCTGCTCTATCGCTTTTTTAAGCGAAAAGAAAAGGAACTTATCGCCAATGCGCATCATATAGTCGTCCTCACGGCAAAAGCAAAAGAGGTGCTCTGGGAAAAGTACCAAAACCCTGAACCCAAAACCCAAAACATAAAACTTAAAACCTCCGTAATCCCCTGCTGTGCGGATTTTGCCCATTTCCCCCTACAAACTCCCCCAAAGAAACAAGCGGCCAAACAAGCCCTTGGGCTGTCTACTGATGCCCTCGTCGTATCGTATTTGGGTTCGCTTGGCACGTGGTACTTGCCCAAGCAGATGATGCAATTCTTTGCCCTTTTTGCCCAAAAACATCCTCATGCTCACCTCCTTGTAATCACGCAAGATGACCCGCAAGTGATCTATTCATTGGCAAATGAGTTGCAGATTCCTTTCACAAAAATCCTTATCAAAAGCGCTTCGCGTCAAGCAGTACCGAACCTACTCATGACATCTGATGTGGGGCTGATGTTCATCCAGCCTTCCTTTGCCAAAACGGCCAGTTCCCCCACCAAAATGGCCGAATACCTCGCCATGGGCATCCCCCTCATCGCCAATGAGGGCGTAGGAGACGTTACGGAGCAGCTCCGCGCTATGGGCGGCGGACTTATCGTCGCTGACCCTTTTTCTATCCCTTCTCTTCAAACTGCCATAGCTGCGTATAGCCCTTCACACTTCCTGGCGGAATCTATTAGAAATAAGGCCCAGGCCATTTTCAATTTGTCTCGTGGGGTCCAAGCCTATGATGCGATTTTCAAGAATGAATGAACAATCCTCATTTTTTCCGAAAAATTGCGTATTTTGCTTTTAATACCAATCATTACCCAAATCCTTAATCCCATGCCCCGAACGTGTACTCTTTTCCTTTCTTTTCTCTTTTTGTCCCTTTCTCCTTTTCTCTCTGCTCAATCAGTAGATACCTATTCTCCTGCTGCCTTCTCATCTGAAGAGAATTTTGCGAAGGAAGTATCCGCCATAGAAGCACGGCTCTCTTCCGATGAGTCGGGTATCAAAAATGATAAAGCACTACAGAAGGTAGAAGAGAAAAAAATCATTGAACTGTACGAAAATCGATCAAATACCATCCTTTTCCAAATAAAGGAAGGCCATTTCCTTGCCGACTCGCGCATCCACAAGGTAGTGCAGAAGACCTTTTCCAATGTCCTGAAAGCTAATCCTGATTTGCCCAAAGAGGAGCTACGCCTCTTTGTGAGTAGAGAGTCCTGGCCCAATGCATCCTGCTTTGGCGAAGGTAGCCTCGTCATCAATATCGGGCTGCTAGCGCGATTGGAAAATGAGAGTCAGCTCGCCTTTGTCATTTGTCACGAAATGGCACATTATGTCCAGAATCATGTCAATAAGCGCATCAAGGATCGCATCACCTATCTTTATTCTAAAGAGACACAAGCGGAACTTAAGAAGATTGCTAAGAGTGATTATGGGCAATACACAAAAATGCAAAAGATGTTTGGGGCATCTCTATATAGCAGTCGCCGTCACGACCGTTCCCGAGAATTGGAAGCGGATTCAATAGGGTTATTTTTTCTCCAAAATACCCCCTATGATGTCAAAGAAGCCATCAATACATTGCTCCTGCTAGACAAGGTAGACAAGCCTAAATATTTAGCCGATATAGACATCAAGGCACATTTTGATGGGGAAGGTTCACCGTTCGAGGAGGAATGGCTAGCCGTAGAAAGAGATGTATTTATCAAAGGGGAAAAAGTCAACGTCTGGGATATAGACTCTCTCAAAACACATCCCAGCTGTAAAAAGCGCTATGGCTTGGTTGAACACCGGGCAGTCGGGGAGAAAGCTGCATTTCTACAGCCTGTAAGTACATTTGTCCACATGGTTCGATCTGCCGAATTTGAAATCATTGAAAGTTATTACTTCTTTGGTCATTATGGACGATGCCTGCATGAATGTTTGCAGTACTTAGAAGAATACCCCTACAATGCCTATCTCCATGCGCGTATTGTCGCTTGCTTGCACCATATCTGGGTCGCTAAGCAAGACCATGAGTTTGGCAAAGTGGTGGCCATCCCAGATGAAGACCAGACGCCTACTTATGAAGTACTCAACACCATGCTCCATGAAATGACCATGTCAGACTACCGGAAATTGGCTACTTTCTATTTCGAAAAGCACAAATCTGCCTATTTGCCCGACGAGCATTTTGTCTATGCCAATATCCTCGTGGCAGAAATGCATGACGATACCGAGACCATGGAGAAAGCCAAAGGCGTGTATAAGGACATGTATCCGAAGGGGCAGTACGCCGAGGAGCTGTTCGAGACGGAGGATGAATGATCTAATTTATCAGATCCATTGAAGACTATACATGTAAATAAAAAGCCACGGATTGCACAGATTGACACGGATTCTTTTCCTTAATCTGTGCAAATCCGTGTAATCCGTGGCCGATTTTCTGGATTACCAGGATTCCCCCTACATATCTCATTAAACCAAAATCCACAAAAACTATTAAACCAAACCTAAATTCCGATTTTATGAAAAAACTTCATCTCGTTTTTACTTTCATCCTATTGATGGGTATATGCCTTTTTTCTTCGCTACAGGCCCAAGAGGTCAACATTGGTAAAGTAATGAATTTCCAGCTTCGGAATTCAGGGCCTATTTATAGTGGCAATCAGATCGATGGCTACTATTTTTTCTACCAGGTAGACAAAGTAGACCGTAAAACACGTGCTTATTTGCTGAAAATATATGATGACAACCTCAAAGAGGTCGCTAGCAAATTGATCAATGCCCCCAAATACTATTCCCTTTTGGAAGGGTCATTCAATGGCGTTACATTAATGCTTGAATTTTATGATTACAAAGCCAAGCAAATCGTTTTGCACCAGTATGATAGAGATGCTGAGCTGATCAATGAAACAAAAGCAGCTGTCAACCCCAAATATTCCCCTGTTTTCATGCAACAAGAAGGCTCTGAGATTCGGGCAGATTTCCTCCATCCGATAAAATATCAAGGCTTTATCAATATGCGAACTGTCAAAAACAGTAAAATAGGCTACGAAATCCAGTTTATCAGTATTGATAGGACCAATAAGGGTTGGACCTACAAGTCTCCAACTAACTCGAAATTGCTGGAAGTCGCAAGCTATATGGATGGGAATAGTGATTTAGCCGCTTTTATCGTGATGAAAAAGCCTAGCCTTTTATCTTCGAAACTGAGTACTTTTTTACAAGCAATTGATGTTGGGACTGGAAAAGAATTATTCACTGCCCCCATGATCGATAAGAGCTATTCTCTTTTTCCATTAAAGGGAAATGTCGATCCTGAAACAGGCAATATTATGGTATTGGGACAATACTTTAAATTGGGAGACAATCCGATGAAAGACAAAAGTCTGGGCTTGTTTTCCTATATTTTTGACACCAAAGGGAATATCGTAAATAAATCTTATGTCGGCTGGGTCAAAGATGTGAGCAAATTTGTACCGATCGATAAAAAGGGAAAAATTGAAGACGTTGGGTTTATTTATTTCCATTATATGACGCGGTTAGAAAATGGAAAAATTTATGCCATTGGCGAACAATATAGAAAAGCTGTCAGTGGTGCCGGTGTGGCCATGAAAATGCTTGGCGGAAGTGCCAGTGCCTTTAAAATTGTCACAGAAGACATGATGATCTTCCAGTTTTCAGAAGATTTCAACCTGGAAAGCATAGAGATATTTGATAAAAGCAAATCCAATATAGAACTACCAGAAGGGTATGGAAACATAGGCGTCGTCAAACTTGGTCATGTCTTAAAAGCCTATGATGCTTTCGATTATTCATTCACCCAGATGGCAGATGATGAACAGGGTTTCATAATAGGATATGTAGATTATGAGAAAATCAAAGGAGAAAAGAACCGGACCGTTTTTGGGGCAATTGTACTCAATGATGAGGAATATAGTGTAGATAAAATTCCTTTTAACAATAAAGGCAATCGACTCGTTGTACTCCCTGCCAAGCCAGGCTATGTCATGATTTATGAGTATACCAGAAAAACAAAGACCATCTCTGTGCGCTTAGAGCAAATCAATTATTAGGGCATTTGCAATTGATCTTTTGCAAATTGTAATATCTCCCTAAAAAACAGCTGGGCTGGGCTTCCGCAAAACGGGATTCCAGCCCTTTTATATTCCAGTATTTTACCCTAACCCACTTTATCATGAAAAACCTTCGCTACCCCTTTATCTTAATCCTCAGTCTATTTCTTGTTTCCACCCTCCCAGCCCAACAAATCACCTTCGAAGAAGTGACAGACTTTGAGCTGCGAAACTCAGGCCTGATCCTGAGTGGAAACCAGATCGAAGGCTATTATTTCTTCTATGAACTCGCCAAGGTGGATCGGAAGACACGATCTTATCTGCTCAAAATCTATGATGCGAACCTCAAAGAGGTGAGTAGCAAGGTGATTGAGGAGTCGAAGGACTTCAGCTTGTTGGAAGGGTCATTTAATGGGGTGACCTTGATGTTGGCATTTTATGACTCGAAGGAAGAGCAGCTGATTCTTCGACAATACAATCGAGATACAGAGCTGATCAATGAAACCACCGCGAAGGTCAATTCCTCTTCTTCTTTGATGATGTTCCAAAGCTCATCTGATGAGGTTCGAGCGGGAGCCCTTTTTCCCGTTCCCTACCAAGGGTTTATCAATATCAGGCCTGTCACATCCCAAAAATCGGGAGCCAGTTCTATGGGGTTTGATGATGTAGGGTATGAGGTCCAATTTGTAAGCATGGATAGGACCAATAAGGGATGGACATATACTTCTCCTATAGACTCAAAATTGATGGTAATGGCGCGTTTTCAGGCTGCAAATAGTGAAATGGTGTTAATTATGGTAATAAAAATGCCTGGATTAATGGATATGGAAATGGGGGATATAGAAGTGTCTTTGAAAGCTTTAGACATAGAAACAGGAGAAGAATTGTTTTCGATTCCCTTTGGTGATGAAGACCATTTTCTACAGCCTTACAAGGTGGATATTGATTCAGAAACAGGCAATCTCATCGCAATGGGTCAATATACTAAAGCTGCAAATACACAGTCAATCACCCAAAATGAAGGGCTTTTTGCAATAAAAATAGACCCCAAAGGAGAATTAATTAGCAAGTCTTTTGCTTCCTGGTCCAAAGACCTTAATCATTTTTCACCGAAAGACGGAAGGGATAAAATGGGGGAAATTAATCCTGTCCAATTCCAAACAATGACGAGGCTTTCGAATGGGAAAATTTATGGAGTAGGCACGCAGTTTAAGAAATCAGAAAAAAAAGGAAAAAAATCCAATAAGCTATTGAAGCAAATAACAAACTTAACAGAGAAAAAAGGTCTAGTTGTTTTTCAGTTCTCTCCCAATTTTGAACTAGAAGACATTAGGTTATATGGGAAAACTGAATCTGATGCCGAAAAGAGGAAGTCATTCAAATATTCTTTCCTTCAAATGGCTGCAGAAAATGATGGATTTGTCATTGGGTATAAAGACTCCGAACAGTCAAAGAGTGGTGACAAGCAGACTATGTTTAGGGGAATCATCCTCAATGAAGGAAAATTCACTCAAGACAAAATGGTCATCAAAGAAGAGGGGAAAGATATCAACATTCTACCCGCTAAGCCTGGCTATATTATGCTCATAGAACACGACGAGGAAGCGAAAAAAGTGACTATTCGCCTCGAAAAGCTGAATTACTAAGTCAGAAGAAAAGCGCAAACTTACGAGCAGGTTTCACCCTCCATTTCCTCTTTTTGAAATTGAGGTTGAGGTTGAATTTGTACTTGAGCTTTCTCTAAAATCTACACTCGAAATCCCCGAATTTCCCTATCTTTGCCGCTTGTTAAATTATTGATTAATTGACTGATTATTGATTCAGCAACTTTCATATTTGGGCAGTATGTGAAGTAGGACACGTAGCTTGGACATCTAACAGATTGAAGAAAATCTGTTAGATGTCGATAGCCTCAAAGACGCAACAGATTTTCTTGAATCTGTTGCGTCTTCAACCAACATCCTACCGATCAGCATTCCCTCCAATTAATCAATCAATAAACCATCAATTAATAATTTCATCCCTGAATGACCTTTGAGAAAGAAATCCTCCGCAGACGTACATTTGGCATTGTGAGTCACCCGGATGCGGGCAAGACGACCCTTACAGAGAAACTGCTGCTATTTGGCGGTGCGATCCAGGTCGCGGGAGCGGTGAAGTCCAATAAGATCAAGCGAGGGGCGACCTCTGATTTTATGGAAATCGAGCGGCAGCGGGGAATCTCGGTGGCGACGTCTGTCATGGGATTTGAATATGAAGGCCGCATGGTCAATATCCTCGATACGCCTGGTCACCAGGACTTTGCGGAGGACACGTACCGCACGCTCACCGCGGTGGACAGCGCCATCGTCGTCATCGACGTCGCCAAGGGCGTCGAGCCACAGACGGAGAAGCTCGTCGAGGTATGCCGCATGCGCGATACGCCTATGATCGTCTTTATCAATAAGCTCGACCGCATGGGAAAGGACGCCTTCGAATTGCTGGATGAATTGGAGGCTAAATTGGGGTTAAATCCCCTTCCCCTGAGCTGGCCCATCAATATGGGCCCCGAATTCAAGGGCGTCTATAACATCTATGACAGAAAACTGGTCTTGTTTGACGCCCACGGCAAGCAGACGGGCAAAAGCACGATTGAGTTCGCAGACCTGAACGACGATGCTTTGGTTAAGCATATAGGCGAAAGAGATGCGGGCATCCTCCGTGAGGAGGTGGAAATGATTGAGGAGATTTACTCTGAATTTGAGGTAGAGGACTATCTCGGCGGACTGGTATCCCCAGTCTTTTTTGGCAGTGCGATCAATAATTTTGGGGTAAAAGAACTCTTGGACTGTTTTGTGCGAATCGCCCCCTCTCCCCTACCGAGCAAGACAGAAGAGCGTATTATCAAGCCTAATGAAAAGACTTTTTCGGGCTTTGTCTTTAAGATTCACGCCAATATGGACCCCAAGCACCGCGATAGGCTGGCATTCGTAAAGGTGTGTTCGGGGAAATTTGAGCGGGGGAAAAATTACCTGCATACGCGGTTGGGCAAAACCCTCAAATTCGCCAACCCCACTACTTTCATGGCTTCCAAGAAGTCCATCGTAGACATTGCCTATCCGGGTGACATCGTCGGGCTGCATGATACAGGCAAATTCAAAATTGGCGATACGCTTACGGAAGGGGAAGATTTGCACTTCAAAGGCATTCCGAGCTTCTCGCCAGAGATGTTTCGCTACATCGAAAACGCCGATCCCATGAAGTCCAAACAGCTCGCCAAGGGCATCGACCAGCTCATGGACGAAGGCGTGGCCCAGCTTTTTTACCACCAATACAACAACCGCAAAATCATTGGCTGTGTAGGGGCGCTTCAGTTTGAGGTGATTCAATATCGCTTAGAGCATGAATACAGTGCTTCCTGTCGCTGGGAGCCTGCAACCTTATACAAAGCTTGCTGGATCAGTTGCGAGGACCCTGCGACCCTCAAGGCGTTCAAAACGCGAAAAGCCAGAAACATGGCCAAGGACAAACACGGGAGTGACGTCTATCTTGCCCTTTCCGCCTGGGACCTGAACTCTACGCAGGACCTATTTCCCGATGTGAAATTTCATTTTAAGAGTGAGTTTTAGGGAGGGAAGAGATTGATGAATATTGAACAAGGATTGAAGATTGTTGATGGGTAATTGGGTTAAGCCATCAAAAATCCTTGTTCTGCAATCATCATTCTTCAATCACTTCATCCTTGTTCCGCAATCATTATTCTTCAATCATTTCATCCCCTTTCTCCCAATCACGCTACAGATCGGACATTCCGACGGCGTATGTCCTCGCGCTGGACAATGCTCACGCCCAAAGTAGATAATCTGCAGGTGCAGTTTATTCCATAATTCTTCTGGAAAAAGGCGCTTCGCGTCCTTTTCGGTCTGGACGACATTTTTGCCGTTGGACAGGGTCCAGCGGTGCATGAGGCGGTGGATGTGGGTATCCACAGGGAAGGCTGGCACCTCAAATGCCTGTGACATCACCACAGAGGCCGTTTTATGGCCTACGCCTGGCAAGGCTTCCAATGCCTCAAATGACTTCGGCACTTCTCCCCCATGATTATCAATCAACATCTGCGACAGTTCGCTGATGGCCTTGGACTTGCGGGGCGACAGCCCGCAAGGCTTGATGATCTCGCGGATAGCATCCACAGAGACCTGCGCCATGTCGGCGGGATTGTCTGCCAACTCGAAGAGGGCTGGGGTGACGGTATTCACACGCTTGTCTGTGCACTGAGCCGATAGTAGAACCGCCACCAGGAGGGTGTATGGATCCTTGTGGTCAAGTGGGATCGGCGTCTCTGGATAGAGGCGCTCCAGGGTGTCTATGACGAATTGTACTTTCTGTTTTTTATCCAATGATAGAATGAGTGAAGGAGTGAATGATAGAATGGTGGGAAAAATGAGTAGATGAATAAATGAGAAAATGAGTAAATAAAGGGGAATTGGTCTATTTCCTACCATCTTCTCCTTTTATCATTTATTCATTTTATCATTTCTCAAAAAGCGGATTGATCGACTCAATATAGCCGAGCAATTCCTTATTGCCAAGGCCTTTGACAGCAGAAGTCTGGAGGATATGCGGGAGTTCTTCCCATTTCTCCAATAGCGCCTTTTTATAGTATTTGAGGTTGTTGTTGAGGTCCTTCTGTCGGGGCTTATCGATTTTTGTAAAGACGATAGAGAACGGGATCTCATTGATTCCCAGAAATTCCATAAACTCCAGGTCTACTTCTTGCGGCTTGTGCCTACAGTCGATCAGCACAAAGAGGTTCATCAGATTTTCGCGCTGAGTGGTGTAGGTCGTGATGATGTCTTGCAGCTGCGCACGCAGTTTTTTGGAGACTTGGGCGTAGCCGTAGCCTGGCAGGTCGACGAGGTACCAGGAATGGTTGATCAGGAAATGATTGATCAATTGGGTTTTGCCAGGGGTAGAACTGGTTTTGGCAAGGCTCTTCTGACCGACGAGGCTATTGATAAGAGAACTTTTGCCTACATTGGAACGGCCTACAAAGGCGTATTCGGGCATGTCTGGGGCGGGCAAGCCGGTCATTTTTTGGCTGCTTTTGACAAAGGTGGCTGTGGTAATTTCCATTAAGGAATGAATTAAAATGTAAATTTGGTCTTCCAAATTTACCCACAAAGTTCTCATTTTTTTACTTCTTCAAAACCCTCCAGCCAATTCCGCCCAAACTTATAATCAATAAGACAAGAACTGTCCAGAAGAAAATGGATGGTTCCGAAGGAGAGAATAAAGGTTTATCATCTCCTGTGAGCACAAAGGCCGCCCAATAATAGGGATGCTTTTGGGCATTTTGCTCCAAAAAGTCGAGGCGTGCTTGACGAAGGGCTTCGTCCTTGGGCAATCCCTCTTTGAGGCGCGTATAGAATTGCTGCATCAGGCTTGCCGTGGAATGGTCGTCGGCCTGCCAAAGGCTCATGACGATATTGGGGCAGCCCGCATAGCGGAAGGCACGTGCCATGCTCATGATGCCCTCGCCTTGGGCGAGTTGACCACCTCCAGTATTGCAGGCACTCAAGACAGCGAGTTCAGCCTCTAGTTCCAGGTTGTATAGCTCGTAGACATGAAGGATGCCATCCTCTTCCGCTATCGAATCAGCCTCAGGCTGATTGGAGAAGATCAGGCCAGAATAGTCGGGCGACTCAGGGTGTAGGAAGGCATGCATGGCGAGGTGAAGAATCCCATGTTGCGGGCCATTTTCCTTAAAAGCGGCTTCGGTCGCCATGTTTCCCAGAAATTGTTGGCCGCCCACTAGGTCACGAATATGACTGACCTCAGGCTGATTGCCCTGGAGATTTCCCAATCCCACAAATGTCTCTCCCAGCACATCTCGCGCAGAGGCAAGGAAGGCTGCATCATAGCTCGGGGCAAAGCCTAGATACCCTTTCCCCATATAGCCTTTTTTAGGATTGTTTGCCAGTAACCTGGCACTGTAGGTATAGCGGATGCGGTGCGCTTTGAGTACATAGGGCAAAGGCCCATAATTGACCTTGGTACCTGGTTCTACCGTTTCTTTCAATAGCGCTTCAAAAGGCAAATAGCCCAGCCGACCATCCGGAACCAATATCAGCGTTGTGGGTCCAGAATCGGGTTGGTTTTCTTCCACCATTGGCCCCAATAAGCGCGAATACAGGAAATGGGCGTCCGTAAGGTATTGGTTAAATAAAGCAGGGTCATTCCCCTGATTATCAGCGACAAAGGGATCTCTTAGTTGATGAATAAATCGATCTAGACTGCTTGTGAGCAAATCGTCCACTTCTATGCGATTAAAAAGCACTTTCCCCTTCGCCACCCCCATAGCAAACAAGGAACTGTCTCCCATAAAATAGGTAATCAGTTGTTCCTGGTCCCCTGACAATTGAGCCTGAACTTCTGAGATGTCGGGCGGATGCAGTTGATATCTTAAGTGGAAATAATTGGGGTAATGCTGCTCAAATTTGGCGATGAGGGCGTCGTGTTTCTTATGTAACTGGACAATCTCACTATTCCATTGGTCAAGTTCTGCCTGTTGGGGTTCCTCTGATTGTTGCAGGTCAAATAAGCGTTTTTCAGCATAAGACAAAGCCACTTTTAGGTCGCGCTCCTGGCTGATCAAGGAGTCAGGAATCCCCGCAAACTGGCGTGCCTCGGATTCATGCAAAGACTCTTGTAAGAGGACTGCATGGCTTCGTTCAATCAATTCAAATGCATCTTGCAAGAATTGATCTGATGGAGATTCCTGGAAAAGTGCCCAGGTGACTTCCAACGCGCCTTCATAAATGGCACGTGCATCTGATAGCAAAGTCTGCTTGGAGATACCTTGCTGGTAGTCAAGCCGCAACAGGTCCAACAAGTGGATGGCTGTTTCAAACGACTTCGCCGATTGAGTAAGGAAAGCCGGATCGCTTTCTTTCCCAAGTGCCAACTGGGAAGCGGCGGTCCGTTTCAAGGCACGCAAGAGCGTAGGCTTGGCATAGACCGCCTTCATGTGGTCAAAGGTGAGTGAGTCTCCTCTCAAGCATACCTCCTGTGATCGTTCAAACCGTTCGATGGCTGCTTCAAATTGGCCATTATTGCGGTAGTATTCTCCCCACTCCAAATAGGTATCAGCCACTCGTGGATGATATGGTCCCAAGTGCGTCTTGCGAATGACGAGCGATTCGTCAAAGTGGGCCAAGGCCTGCTTATGTTGCCCTACTTTCCCATAATACTTGCCTAGGTTTGCCAAAATCAATCCCATCTCTGGATGGATAGATCCTTCTGCATTCCGGTAGACAGTAAGAGCTTTAGAGAAAGCTTCATACGCCTTGGGAAGGTTTCCCTCCTTCATGTGGAGTTGGCCCAGGTTATTATAACAAGAACCTAATCTTATAAAACCTGCTCCCCCTATTTTGAGGTACGTTTCAATCGCCTGATCGATCATGTCTTGGGCAGTCCTGAAGTCTTCTTTATTTTGGTAGCTGACGCTCAGGTTATTTTGAGTCAAAGCGATGAGGGGGTGATTATCCCCATACAATGGCCGATAGAGTGCCAGCGCATAGTTAAAGAACAGGATGGCTTGTCCGTAGTCTTCCAGGCGTTGTGAGATTACCCCTAGGTTATTGTAAATGCTGGGGATTTGGTATTTCGATTTATCGGGATTGATACGAGAGACCTCTAATGCTTTTTCATAATACTCCAGGGCACCTTTATAATCCGTTTTTTTTTCCGAGACGATACCCAACGCGTTATAGGTAGCCACGATATAGGGGTGGTCTAGCAAATCTGCTTTCGTGTAATGGTCCAGGCTTTGGGTCAGATTGACAGTTGCTGAGTCGATTTTTTCTTCATAGGAATAGGTCAATCCAATACTGGTATAGGTATTAGCAATCTCCAATTCCTGAGAATCCGAATGGAGCAGGGCCACATTTAGCGCTTTGGTATATAAGGTTCTCGCCTTGGGGAAATTTTGCAGAAAATGGTGAATGATGCCTTGCTGATAGTAGGCTTTCCCTACCGCTACATGTGTATGCCCCAGGATAGGGATAAACTGAGCCAACGCAGCCGCTATCAAGGAATCTGCCTTTTGGTACGCCCCTTTATGTCGATACGCTTTGGCATGGCCCGTAGCCGCTTGTAGGGCTAATACATGAAACCCCTGGGCATCGGCTTGCTCCTTCACTATCCAATAGGTATGGATAGCACTATCATGGGCAGCAGCATCTGCATGGACTTTTGCGCGATCCAGGAGGGACTGGATGGCTAATGAATCCTGTCCTTGGACTTGAAGAAACCCTGCCAATGATAGGAGAATTCCGATTATACTAAAGCGTAGATATCTAATCATAGATGGGAATTAAGCATGATTCCTATTCCTTTCTAAGATACAGTCGTTTATTTAACTTTCACATCATCCCTTCAAAAGATTATTTTGAATGATTGAATGCCTAATGTTGAATGAAGGACTAAAACCTTAACAGCAAAGCTGTAGCAGCTTGGTTATTAATTTACCTGATCCTTCATTAAAAAGCCTTATTTTTGGCGTAATAAGCTTTTGATCCTATATCTTTTATGCAAAAAACCTTTCACTTGTGTGTTTCCTTCTGGTTGTTAATGTCCACTTTGATGATAAGTTGTGGCGTCTCAGGAGGCAATAGTCGAGATGCAGAGGGACTCATCCTCACGCTCAATTCTCCCAACCCCACCCTCCGAGACTCAGCACGTCAGCACTTAAACGATTATCTGTTTCTCAAAAAAGACCTTCCGGTCTTATATGAGGCACTGGAACGCACTTATCCAGATGACAGCGTTCAGGTTTTCAACACCCGCCATCGCTTGCTGATGATCCTGGAAGATGTGAATGATTCTCAGACCCCAGCCTTTATCAAAAAGCTGTATCCTACCCTTGCAGCCTACCCTTGGCTGCAAGGCGAAGCCTTGCAAGTGCTGGTGCATATCAGCACCCCTAACTCTTTAGATGTCCTCGGACAATTATTGGTCGACCAAAGAGGGGAAGTGCCGACAGACGTCCACCTTTTATTTAAACCTCTCTATCAGTATCCGAGACATGTTGGAGCCTTATTTCCCGAAGTACTCACCTTGCTACGGAAGCGAGAATATGCCTACCCAGTATTGGAGACCTTATTTGCAGGCCTGGAAGCAGGAGTCGTAGAAAAGGAGTCGATGAAGGACAGCCTCATTCTAATCCGTGAGGTATATCGCGCTCAGAAACGCCGCAAGGACCATTTACATGCTGGGTCAAGGTCCTACCAGACCGCTTTTTCCCTCATGGAGTCTAGCATGCGTTGCTTGGTTTATTTTGCCGATCAGACAGTAGGCGAACAAGTGCTAGACTTGGCATTGGCAGATGAAGATGCAGAGATGCAATTGGCAGCGGTGAACGCAGCGCTGGCCGTAGACACAAGCCGCTTAAGCGGCGCTTTAACCACCCTGGCAGAAGATTTTCGCTATCGCACACGGCTGTTCCAACTCTTGGAAGCGCACGATGCCTTGTCGCTTTTCCCAAAAGCTTACTATTCGCAACAGGCATTTGCAGAAAGCGACCTCGCCGTATGGCTCCATGATCCTGACCATCGGGGTCAATTTCCCAAAAAGATCGAATGTCTGGGTGCCTATCCCGTAGAGGTCACAGGAGAAAGTGATAGCAGTCGCGTGTATTTGTTTAAATTTTCTTTTGGCCGAAAATGGCTGGTAGGGCTTAGTGGGCCTCAGCCATCAGATACGCTAGCAGTGACAGCCGCGGGGTATTTGACGCGCTCTCGTTACCAGTCGGTACAGTCCAAAAGCGAAGTAGAACACTTAGCAGAATTGCTAGAAGTGGAGGATTAGGATTTCCTTTATTTTTTGCACCATTTGCCCCAAATCAGACGTGCGATAAATAACATCTTCATAACTCAAGAGGCGCGGATTGGATTCTACCAATTCATTCGGCAATTCCGCCTCAAAGAAATCTTGGTATTTATAGATTTCCATCACCCAGGAGAGTTGGTAGGCATCCTCTTCAAATATGTACTCAATGATCAATGAGCGATCAGGTTCCTGGACTACCTGACAATCCAGGTAAATACAACTTTGGATAAACTCCCCAAAAAGGTGCTCCAAATAGCTGATGGAGAAGAAGGGATTCACTCGGTAGGTAAAAGAAACATCAGCGTTGCTTAAAGCAGAACAGAGTTCGGTTACCTTTTCCTTAATTTGTTGACCAGAAAATAGAATCCGTCCTCGATTCTCAAAAGGGCGCCACCGCCCCTTCCAATCATAACACTGCATATTTCCCAATCGCAATTTGTAATCAAATCCATCAAACCCATCTAACACATAGCCCGGATAATAAAATTTGAGGCCTGATTGAATGGCTTCACGGATTTCTAGCAACATGGTATAGGTCCCCAAGCTATATGCTGAGTAGCTATGGTCATATAAGCCCAACAGGCTAGCCATGCTATTTTTCCCTACATCAAAATAGCTCAACGCCACTAATACATCTCCGTCATACACGGCAATCTCTCGTGTATCAAATACACTAGACCAAGAATCAGAATAGAGGAATTGATATAGGTTGTCAAACACAAATCCCTTGAATCGCCCCTTATGAGCTTCGTACAGGCGTTCTCGTGCTTCATCCACTTGCGCAGGACCTACCTGTATGCGAAAGCGCGCATCGTTTCGCTTGAGCACTTTGCGCAGGCTCTTGCTGAAGGTATACCCTTCCAGTTTCAGGCGGATATTGATAACGGAATAGAGATCTTCTTTGAAGCAGATGAGCTGTGACCTGTAGAGCATATTGGCACCGCGGAACCAGCCAGCAGCCAAGTACCTATCCAACCGAGCAGGAGAAAGGGATTGGGGAAAATAATACTGAACCAGCATGGATAGGGGGGAAAAATCAGCTATGGATAATTACCATACCTTGGACAATTTACCAATATCTTCGAATTTCTCTACTCAAAATTGAAATTGATCACCAGCACCTGGCTAAAAAGTTGAGAAATGGCCGACGCATGACTCGTAAATTCTGGCACATACAAATTGGTAAGGCCAAAGGAATACCGAATCTCAGGCGAGAGCTTCAGTCGGTCTCCATAGAGGAGCATGCCCGTTCCCAATACAATAGAGAAGTCTTGTGAGGCAATCTTCAAGAGGTTGGGGTCGTTTCGTACTTTTTTATTACTTCCCAGGTTCAGTCCTACCTGGAAGCCTGCCAGAAGGTAGACACGGTATTTTTTATAATACTTCGTGCGAAACTGAAACATCACAGGTAGGTTGAGATAGGAAGATTCGATTCGGCGGTTTACGAGGGAATCCAGTCCATTTCGGTCTGAGAATAGATAATCGAAATCCCGCTGTTCCAATGAAACCATCGGCACAAACCTGAGGGCCAATTGATCTGCAACGTTTAAATTTGTGATCATCCCAAGGTTGATCCCAGGGTTATTGATCATCTGAATTCGCTTCAACAGGATGCCCCCATCACGAATATTGACTTGTTGCTTGAGGTTATAGGTATTATAGGAAAGCCCCATGAGGAACCCCAAATTAAACTTCTTAAAGTCAAAGGGGTGTCTCCGTCCGTACCCTTGTCCCTGTGCGAATTCAGGGATAAGGAGCAAGACGATCAGGAAAGGGAGGATTAAATACTGCTTAATGGACATAATTTACACTTGTACAGGTTGTTGGCTATTTTGAAAAATTGCGTAAAATTATGTCATATGTTGGATTCTCCTATTTTTCCAGCAAATAAAGCGAACATGTTCCAAAAGTCAACGGTTTATAGGTAGCTTTTTTAAATCCAACCTCTTTACAAATTGCTACAAACTCCTCACCATTTGGAAATGCCTTGACTGAGGCAGGCAGATACGAGTAAGCAGCATTATCTCCAGACACCAGCCTTCCCATGATTGGAGTAAGGATGCGGAAGTGAAGTTGGAACAATTGCTTTAACGGAAAACGCGTCGGAAAGGAAGGCTCCAAAATGGCTACAGCCCCGCCGGGGCGCAATACGCGAAGGATTTCTCCCAATCCCAGCCTCAAATTTTCAAAATTTCTTACGCCAAATCCTACCGTCACGGCATCGACTGATTCATCTGCCAGCTCCAATGCCTCTGAGTCACCGAGGCGCATATCGATCCGCTGATCCAAGCCTTGTTTCTTGATTTTTTCGCGTCCCACGCGTAGCATTTCTTTGGAGATATCAATTCCGATGACCTCGGTAGGTTCTAGTTTGAGGGCTGCTATCGCAAAATCCCCCGTACCAGTAGCTATATCAACGACAACACGCGGTTGGTATTGCTTCAACATACGAATAGCTTTCTTTCGCCATTGGATATCGATTCCGAGGCTCATCAGCCGATTGAGGAGGTCATAACGAGGGGCGATGCTATCAAACATCTCTTCTACTTCTGCCCGCTTGGAAGCGCCTTCGCGCTTATAAGGAGTGACAATTTTGTTCATAGGTATGCAAATATAAGACAAAAACGCCTGAGTCGAAGGAAAGTTGGGAGGAGACCGCTCGCCCTGCGGGCTCGCTGTGAGACCGTTCGCTGCCGCTCACTACGAGAACGTTCGGCTCGATGACTCACCTCACTGCGAGACCGCTCGGCTCGAAGACTCGCCTCGCTGCGAGACAAGAAGTTTTTCCAGTCTTTAGTCTCGTAGCGAGTCTTCGAGCGGTCTCGCAGTGAGGAGCTTCGCGACGAACGATCTCGCAGTGAGGCCGCTAGGCCGAACGGTCTCGCAGCGAGGGGCCTTCTTAGGCCCCTCGCGGTCTCTCCACGAAGTACATGTCGATCTCTCCTTTGTTCTTGGCGGCAAGTCTTCCGCGGTGTGTACAGACAAAATGGGCCTTTGCGTGGGTATGTGTCTGTTTCGAAATGTTGACTTTCCCTACTTCTCCGCAGGACTCAAGACGTGATGCGGTATTGACGGTATCTCCCCAGATGTCGTAGGCAAATTTTTTGACGCCTACAATTCCTGCCACGACAGGGCCTGTATGAATGCCCAGTCGGGCTTCAAAGAAGGGTTTACCTGCTGCCTGGCGCTCTTTTTTCAATTGGGCCATGAAAGCTTGAATATCCAGGCCTGCCTGGATGGCGTCTATCGCATGATTTTCGTTCGCAGTAGGGAGGCCTCCTGCACACATATAGGCATCGCCTATGGTCTTGATTTTCTCCAGACCATAGTGACTCGTAATTTCATCAAAATTGCGGAAGCAATGATCCAGTTCTTCTACCAGTTCCTCAGGTGACATCTGCTCAGCTATTTGGCTAAAGCCTTTAAAATCTGTAAAAAGGACTGTCACTTGCTGATAGCTCCTGGTCTTGGCTTTGCCATATCGCCGGAGTTCGGAGGCAGTCTCTTTGGGCAAAATATTTTGCAGCAGGCGGCTTTCCAGTCGATATCGGTTGTAAGTAAATCCTCCAAAAAGCACAATTACGATCAGACCAGCCACGAGCGCCAGTATGCCAAACCGCTTCTGCTCAGCTTCCAATTCCAGGTCCTTTTCAAGCATTTTTATTTGCTGTGCTTTCTTCTCACTTTCGTAGATAACCTGTAATTGATGAAGTTGCTCGGCCTTTTGCTTGTCCAGCAAGCTGTCTTTCATAGAGCCATATTTTTGATGAAACTCAAACGCCTGCTGATAGGCTCCTGTAGCTCCATATATACTGGAAAGGGTGGCATAAGCATACCTGACATCGTCCTTGAGGCCAAGTCTTCGCGCCAATTCTAAGGCGCGGTAGCAATACTCCAAGGCTTTGTCGTATTCCTTTAATTGGTAATATACTTTCCCGATGTCATTATACCCATCTGCAAGGCCCTCCTGGTCATTGATATTTTCATGAATATCAGCGGCTCGGAAAAACAATCTTTTGGCTTCTTCCAAATCCCCCTGACGGCGGCGTATACTGCCCATATTATTGTAATAGCTCGCCCATCCCCGATAATCATTGAGTTCTTCCAGAAGTACACGAGACTTCTCGTGGGCAGCCAAGGATTTATCGTATTGTTTTAGCTTTCGCCAGGCCCTTCCGATGTAGTTATAATACACCTGAAGCATGCGTTTTTTACCCAATGCCAGCACGATGGGCAAGCCTTTGTCATAATACACCAATGCTTCTTGATAGTTGTGCAGGTCTTCTTCTAGTATCCCAAGAGAAAGGTAAGAATGTGCCACCGCAGCACTGTCTCGGAACTTTTCTCGCAATTCCAACGCCACTAAATGGTATTTCATCGACTCAGGGTAATTGCCATACCGATAGTGTACAGAGGCTATATTGCTGAGTGACCGCGCCATCCCCAGGGAGTCCTTGAGCGAAGTACGGAGGTTAAGGGCCTGAACAAAATGCTCCATTGCTTCATCATAGCGGCCTTGATTCCACTGCGCATCGCCCAGGTCACTAAAAGCCCTAGCCAGGCCAGGCTGATAATCAATCAATTCTGAGAGAGCCCTTGCTTGTAGGGCATAGGAGTGCGCAATAGCGGGGTCATTACGCATCAGATGATAGGAAATTTCAAGTAAGACATTGACCTTACTGGTATCCCTACCCATGGTTTCTACTACCTGCTTTAAGCTATCTACATTTGCAGCGCTCACTTTTCCCCATATCAAACAAGCAAAAACACCCCAAATGAGCATTTTACAGGTTTTTCGGAACAAAAGGAGCAAGCAGTTCATAGGGGAAACGGGGAGGAAGTTCAGGGTTCAGGGTTCAGGGTTCAGGGTTCAGGGTTCAAATAGCTCCAATTCGGTCTACAACCCTACCATTTTATCATTTAGTCATCTACTCATTTATTCATTCTCTTCTCATTCTATCATTCTATCCTTCTCTCATTCTCTCATTCTCTCACTTCCCTCTCCTCCCCTACAATCGTTTCTACAGCAGATTTCAAGATGGGGAAAGTCAATCGGGCAATTTGGTTCTCCAAATCAAGCAAAGGGTTGATTTCTGCTAATTCTAAGCAGCAAACCTTTTGGGAGGCTAGCAAGCCATTTAGGAGATGTCGTGCTTGGTTGTTGCTGAGGCCATTGGCCACTGGCGTTCCAGTCCCACGCGCCAATCCTGCGTCCATGCTGTCTACATCAAAGGAGATATAGATAAAATCACAATTGCTCAGGTGGTCTAATGTGTCAGCTACTACCTTGGTCACACCATTGTCCGTTACCTCCTCTACTGGAAATACCCGTACATTATGCTTTTTTATTAAGTAATCCTCTTCGGCCTCCGTGTCACGCAACGCAATGTATACCAAGTCATTATAGTATATTTTAGGGGAAATACCGCCTATGGCTTTCAATTTGTTCCAATATTCGCGGGTTGAAGGGTGAATTTCATTATGCCTACAATCCAAATTGTCTTCATTGAGTGATAAGGTCAAGGGCATACCATGAACGTTGCCGGAAGGCGAGGTATAGGGCGAGTGGAGATCTGCGTGTGCATCGATCCACACTACTCCAATCCGCTTGTCAGGATAGGCCATCTTAGTCCCTGCAATCGTAGCGCCTGCAGAACTGTGGTCTCCACTCATCACAACGGGAAAGTGGCCTGTATGAAGAGATCGGAGGATCGTCTGGCTGATGCGTTCATACATCGTGTGGATGCCCGCAATCCGCTTGGCATAATTGAGGTCGGCTTGCATGTGAAGCAGGTGGTTTTCATCCGCTACTTCTATGCCTTCAAATCTAGAGAAAAAATCAAGGTCTCCAGCATTAATGGCAGCAATTTTCAACGCATCAATACCCAAACTAGCTCCACGTGTCCCTGCGCCTAATTCTGACCTTACTCTAATCCATTGAATGGGTTTCATATCCTTTTTTTGTTGATTTTTGTGGTAAAATGTAAGCCAATAAAAGTACGTTTTCTTGTCGAAATTTAATAAACAAAGGTGTTAGAATTTCACCACTATTAACCTTTACTCGAATTTTATTCCTGAGTACCTTTGACCTACCTTCTAACTACCTTACTCATCTATTTTAGCAGAATGGGCGATCCCTTCGCCCCACTCCAATGTTCCAGCAGGCTATCCATCCACTCGGGTAGCCTTTTTTTATGTTAATGGCCCAACTTTTTTCCATAAAAAGTTGGGCCATTACCTCGTCTGTAGAAATTTAGGTTACCTTATCTCAAGTTTTTTGTACAAATTTTCATTATTCACCCTAAAGCGAAGCAGGTACACACCAGCAGCTAGTCCTTTGATCCGAATCATTTCATCTAGCCTTCCTTGCCTAGCATAAGCATCTTGGCGATAAACTTCCTGCCCTATAGCATTAAACAAGGCAATCTCTACTAAGGTAGATTGATCAAATTGAGCCTTTACATAGAATAAACCATTATTAGGATTAGGGAATACGCGAATGATAGCGCCTGCTAATTTATCCTCAAGCGCTGTAGTGATGCTGAAAGTATCGGAGACTTCCGAAGGACAAGGTCCATTGTAAACTGTCACTGTATAGGTACCATTTTGAGTGGCAAAAATGGTCTGGGTAGAGTCTTGCAGGATCATCCCGCCAAAAGTCCACACGTACTTTGTCCCTGTTACTGATGCACGCAAACTATCAGGGTTCGAACGAGAAATCACAGGCTTTGCAGGTACCGAAAGTTGAATTACCTTAATGGAATCAGATGAATCGCTCGTACAGCCATTCTGATCAGTAACACTTACCCTATAACTGCCTGGTTGTGCAACCCAAATTACAGAATCCATTTTCCCATTGTTCCAATCATAGAGAGTGTATCCGGGAGGAGCTGTTAATAATAAGCTATCTCCTTCACATAAAATGGTATCGCCTAGAATAGTGGGGGTAGGTGGAAGAAGATTCTTTTGTACAAAAACAGTATCGGAAATAGGGCCTTTACATCCATTGAGATCTGTAATACATAAGGTAAGCGTATCAGAAGCCTTCAACGTCAGGCTTGCAGTAGTATCTCCACTTGACCATAAATACCTTGCTAGCCCTAAAGGGCCTGTAAGGGTCGTTGAGTCTCCTTCGCAAAAGGTTCGGTCTCCCATTACGACAGGCTGGGCAGGAAGGCTGTCCACGATTACCTCAAGACTATCTGACAAGATACTTTCACACTGGTTCGAATCAACAACACTCACTTGGAAAATGCCACTAGCATCAACCCAAATAGCGTCTATCGTATCTCCACTACTCCAATTATAAGTTAAAAATCCCATAGGTGCAGTCAGGAGTACACTATCGCCATCACAGAAGCGTGTTTGCGCTTGGGGCGTGATCGTTGGTTTTGCAGGTAAGGGATTAATAACTGTGTAAAACAGGATTATGGACTTATTGCTACATCCTTTTTGATCTGTAACCACTACATCAAATGTATCAGAAATCGCAACAGAAATAAAAACGGTAGTATCCCCATTTGACCATAAATAAGTGGCAAAACCTGCCGGTGCTATCAATGTTGTACTGTCATTCATACAGAAAACAGAATCTCCTGTAATTATAGGAGTTGGTGGAAGCGGGTTAATCAGGGTTTGTACAGAATCTGATTGAAGGCTGCTACAGTCATTACTATCAACGACTGTAACATATATCGATACAGCTGAATCCACCATAATCGAAGCAGATATTCCACCATTTGACCAAATATAGGATTTCATCCCTCCTATTGTCGTCAGGACTGTCGTATCTCCTGCACAGAATTCCAGATTTCCAGTGATCATCGGCTGAGGCGGCAAAGCATTTACTGTCACCACAGTCCCCACTGAGGTGGGACTGACGCAAGCATTGCTGTCAGTGACTGTCAAGGCGTAGGTACCACTTTGGAAGATGGTCAAGCTAGCCAGCGTATCGGCACCGCCCCAGGTGTAATGGGCATAGCCCGCAGGGCCTTGCAGGGTGACGGAGTCACCTGCGCAGAAGGTCAAGGTGTCTGAAGCCGTGACCACGGGTTGGGGCGGCAAGGGGTAAACGGTCGTGGCAAAGCCAGCCGAAATGGGGCTTTCACAGCCGTTCGTATCGATCACACTCACGGTGAAGAGGTTACCTGTATGTACAGTCGTCAACTGGGTTGTATCTCCATTCGACCAATGATAGCCCACATAACCAGCCGTCGCTATCAAGGCTGTGCTGTCGCCCGCACAGAAATCATCATCCCCCGTGATCAGGGGTTGAGGTGGCAATGCGTTTACTGTAATCTGCTGGGCAACAGAAGTAAAGCTTTCACAGCCATTCCCATCAATCACAGATACCGTGTACCCCCCAGAGGTATTCACCCAAATCGACGAATCCATCGAGCCGGTACTCCAGCGATAATCCACATAGTTCGCAGGTGCTGCGAGCAACACGCTGTCATCTGCACAGAAGGTCGTAGGACCCTGGGCCATGACCATAGGCTGAGTCGGCAAAGCATTTACCGTCACAAGGGTCCCCGCTGAGGTCGGACTGACGCAAGCATTGCTGTCAGTGACTGTCAAAGCATAGGTCCCGCTCTGATAGACGGTCAGGCTCGACAAGGTGTCGGCACCGCCCCAGGTGTAATGGGCGTAGCCTGTAGGTCCTTGTAAGGTGACGGAGTCCCCTGCGCAGAAGGTCAACGTGTCTGAAGCCGTGACCACCGGTTGGGGGGGCAAGGGGTAAACGGTCGTAGCAAAACCAGCCGAAATGGGGCTTTCACAGCCATTTGTATCGATCACACTGACGGTGAAGAGGTTACCTGTATATACAGTCGTCAACTGGGTCGTATCTCCATTCGACCAATGATAGCCCACATAACCAGTCGTCGCCATCAAGGCTGTGCTGTCGCCCGCACAGAAATCATCATCCCCCGTGATCAGGGGTTGAGGAGGCAATGCATTTACTATGACCTGTTGCGAGGCGGAGGTAATGCTTTCGCACCCATTGCCATCAATCACTGATACCGTGTACCCACCAGAGGTATTCACCCAAATCGACGAATCTGTCGATCCTGTACTCCAGCGATAGTCTACATAGTTGGTAGGTGCAGCCAGCAGGACGCTGTCGTCTGCACAGAAGGTTGTAGGGCCTTGGGCCATGATCATCGGCTGAGGCGGCAAGGCATTTACTGTCACGAGGGTACCTGCTGAGATTGGGCTGACGCAAGCATTGCTGTCAGTGACGGTCAAAGCGTAAGTACCGCTCTGATAGACTGTCAGACTGGGCAAAGTGTCGGCACCGCCCCAGGTGTAATGGGCGTAGCCCGCAGGGCCTTGCAGGGTGACGGAGTCCCCGTCGCAGAAAGTCAACGTGTCTGATGCCGTGACCACAGGTTGAGGCGGTAAGGGATAGGCGATAATGGAAAGAGAATCAGAATAAGGACTTTTGCAACCGTAAACATCCACGACTTGCAGCGCAATAGGTTGGCTATTTCTTAACGTAATGCCCTGTGTACTGTCTCCAGAAGTCCATTGATACCCTGCAAATGCGTTTGGCCCCAAAAGCCGGACGCTATCATTTTGGCAAAAGGCCGTTGGGTCCAGTGCCGTGATGATGGGTTTGGCTAATTTAATCACGGTAAAAGTCGAGTCACTGAACCCAGCAAAAGTACTATCTGGCCAGGTGGTGGTTATTTTTATTTGGTAGGCTGTACCACCTGCTAGGCTGTCAGGCAAGGCCCATTGGTAAGCAGTATCATCCGCTGCTAGGCCAAGTGCCAAGGCAATGAAAGTCTGCCCACTATCTGCGGAATAATAGACATCCAAGGATTGCACATTACGGCTGCGCCATTGAATGTTGACCGTATCTTCGGCACAGAATACTTGGCCTGCCATGGGGCTATAGATGTCCATATAAACGGTATCTCGAACGAAAAAGCAAAAATCGGGTTGGACGGTATTGTCTCTCAGGTTGTTGACATTGTCGCGAGCCAATGAATAGATGCAATATTCACTCAATTGGTCTCCTTGAAAGGCAAGCATTGTGTCTGCGGTTAATCCACCTGCCAACAGCCGCATGGGCGCGCCATTTTCTGACACAAATACGTCGAAAGCCTGTACCCCGGACCCTCCCGAATCGTCTTGGACGATCAAGTCCAGCAAAATCAGAGAATCGATGATGCCGGGTGGGTTGCCTATTTGCAAAGTAGGCGCTACAGCGTCTATGAGATGCTTTTCGATATTGGTGAAAATGGGGGGATTGATGTCAAAGACAATATTGGCCTGTGCCGAGAGGGTATCTCCCGTTTGTGACAGGACCGTATCCATACCAATAGTAAAGTCCACAAAGCCTTCCCCATTGGCGAGCAGGCTATCGTTGACTGCCAGGAACCCAACCGTAGGGTCGGCTGGCGGCAATCCTGTAGCTGGATCGATAGATCGGAACCGCCAAAATGCGCGGTTGTTTCCTATATCTATCCCCGCTTGTACATCCACAAACAGTCCAAGAGAATCCCTTGCGTCCAGGCGTTGGGTATAGAATAAGGTATTGGGGGGTACGGTAAAGGTCAAGGGGCCAAAGCCAAAGTCTCCCACGCGGAACGTCCGCGGATCCATATTGTCGTCAAACGGCAAACTGATAAGCACCTCCTGAGCGGGAGCCGTCGCAAAGTCAGGATCGTTTTCAAAACGAATCTGGTAGGGAACCTGGTCTCGAACGGAGACCCAGCGCTCAGGGCCATAACCGGCAGGGCCGGTAATGTCATTGGGGTCGTAGGCTTGGATGATGGAGATTACCCAATCATTAATTTCATTAATGTTTTTGAAAAGACCATACAATTCCTGTGCACCCTCAAATGTTTTATAGCAAGGGTGACTTTTAATAAAATCTTCCCCCTTTTCTAATATATAATTATCGTCAGCCTCTTCCATTTCAGACTCGACATTGACTGCCTCGTCTAAGACGGAATATAAATCTCTAGCCAATTCTGATTCTTCCTTATATCTTTTATAGTATTTCTGAAATTTATTTCCCCCTGGTATTTTTGCTCCTAAACTTTTCTTTAACTTTTCATATCTTTTGTTAAGCCTATTACAAAATCTTCCAGCTTTTCTAGTAAATCTATATAATTTATTTTGGCTTAATGCCCGATAAAATTTAGTAGAAACTAATTTTCGAAGAAGCCTGTATTTATAAAACCCTTTTACTGCTTTATAAATAGCCTTTGAAGATCTATAAATCTTATTTAACCCTCTATAAATTCTATAACCTGAAACCGCCGCCCCTACGACCTTTCCAATTATAGGCAAAAAAAATAGTTCCCCAGTTGGATCAATAAAGTTTAAAGAATTATTTTCCACATATGTATACCGATTAAGCGATAATGGGTGCTCATATATGTCATTAAATATATCCTCACTCCCAAATCTTCCCACCTCCGCATCATAATACCGCGCCCGATAATAATACAAGCCCATCGTCCCTTCCCACCTACGCCCGGTATAGGTATAGGGATTAGCCACTGCCCCAGTCTGGTGCCTCATTTTCCCAAAAGCTTCATAGGCATAGGTATTTTGGACATTTCCTGTAGCATTGGTAAGAGAAGTAATGCTGCCCAAGCCATCCTTGTGATAGAAGTAGCTATTGGCTCCTTGGCGCATCGAAACCCAACTGTCCATTGCCATATAGGAAGTATAGCGCGTAGTAGTCTGGTTCATTCCATTTAGCTCCATAAGGACATTGTCCCCATCCCAGAAAAAACGTGTTTCCACACCTCCTGGGGCGATATGCAAAATGCGGTTCCCTAGGGCGTCATAGGCATATTGGTGGACATCCATATTGGGCATGGTGACCTTGATGAGGCGGTCCAGCCCATCCCAGACATAGGTGGTCGTTCCACTCGTATCTGTCTTGGAGGTCATATTGCCATTGGCATCGAAGGTATAAGTGATCCCCCCTGCCGAGATCAGTCGGTCCGCCTTATCGTAGGTGTACACCGTGCTATCGCCCGCATATATGCGCAGCAGACGGTTGCCAGCCCCATCGTAGCGAAATATTTCGGTTGTACCATCACTGTACACGACCGAGTCTAGACGGCTCACGCCGTCATATCGGTAGTGGTGCGTACCCGTCAGGTCTGTCATGCTCAGGCGATTGCCTGTACTGTCATAGGTATAGGAAAACCGATCGATCACCCCTCCCCCACTACTATAGGTGACCAGGGAGTCCAAGCGATCGGCATCATCATAATGGTATAGACTATAACTACCATTTGCCTGATCGAGGCGAGTGATTCTCCCTGCATTGTCATAGGTAAATGTCGTAGTTTCGCCAAAGGGATTGGAAAGACTTGTTAGGCGGTTGTTGGCGTCATATTGATAGGAAGTCACCCCACCATCAGGGTCTGTCATGCCAGTCCGATTGCCGACATCATCGTAAGTGTAATAGATCTGTTTGCCCCAATTAAGGGCATTTTTCCCAGTTAGGCGGTTGTTCGCGTCATAGCTAAAGCTCAAAGTCAGAGCGCTATTAGCGGCACGGGTGAGGTTGCCTACAGCATCGTATTCGTAGGTGTCACTGGTGCTGCCATAGCTACGTCCGATGAGTCGATCGAGGTCATCATACGTATAGGTAACGGGGTTGCCATTGGCGTCCGTTTTTTGCAACAGGTTACCTTTCCCATCATACATATAAGTTGTCGTATTTCCTTCCGCATCCACTTCTTCTGCTAATAGGTTTTGGGAATTATAGGCAAAAGAAGTGGTATGACCATTGGCATTTATCAAACCCGTCATATTGCCCAGCTCATCATAGCGGTATTCCGTTCGCCCAGCAGTCGTATTTACCGCTACCAAACGGTCGAGTGCATCATACTCATAGTCATGACGCCGCCCATCTTCGTCAATTCTTGCAGTGAGATTCCCTTTGGGGTCATATTCGTAGCGCAAGATATTTCCTTCAGCATCTTGAGAGGTAGTCATCCGGTTGAGGGCATCATAGGTATAAGTCACTGAATGCCCATTTGCATCAGTAGCGGTGAGGAGATTGCCTAGCCCATCATAGGTAAATTGCTCATTGCCAATAGGATAGGTGACCATCGTGAGGTCATCCATACTGTTATAGGCAAAAGTGACTATATTGCCCTCGCCATCTGTAGCAAATGACATCCTGCCTTGGCTGTCATATCCATAGCTTTCAGATATATTGTTGGGGCGGTCTACGCGGGTGAGGTTGCCTTTATTGTCATATATAAATTGGCTGCGATTGCCATTTTTGTCAATGACACTCGTCAATCGATTATAGACAGGATCGTAGGTATACGTAGCAGTTTTGCCATCAGCATCCGTTTCCGAAATACGGTTGCCGAGGTTGTCATACGTAAAGGAGGTTCGGTTTTGATTGGCATCCTTGAGCTGGTCCACATTATTAGCTGCATCGTAGGCATATTCCGTCTGGAATCCACAGCAATTGCCCTTTTGCTCCAGTACTTTTCCATCAACATCAAAAGTATAGCTGGTCACCTGAGTTCCGGATTGCCCTTTTTCTACTACCAATGTTTCATTCAGTCCTGTATAGGTCATCGTCAAGGTGGACAGGCATGAATTGAGCCGTTTGACTTGTGCAGCAGAATTGTACTCTATGGTGAAAAGGTTCCCATTTTCGTCAGTCATCTGGATCATTCCATAAGCGGGATCATAGGCATATTCCATGAACCCATTGAGGGGATTTAGCACCTTGATGAGATAGCCATCGGCATCATAGGTGTAGGAATAACTTCGGCTAGGCGAGACATTATTATCGATGATCTGGGCTAAATGATTCCCTATCCACATAAGCTGTACTGTGCGTCCTGAGGCATTCGTAATCAATACAGGACGGTTACTGGAGTAAGTGATCGTGAGATTATTTCCATTGGGATCGACTATGGAGGTAAGTCGCTTGTGGCCAGCATCATCAAAATAGTATTCCATTCCTTCCTTGGTGGTAAGGCGAAACTTTCCACTTTGGTAGGCTTCCCACTGATCAAAGAATCCAACAGGCGGGACATATTGTCCTCCACTGAACGTGTATAAATCACGGCGCCCATCCCGTCTCTCCACGATGACATTTTGCCCTGAACTATCATAATCATAGCCCATATTATAAGGGAAAGTCCAGCCTCGCCCAAACCCCCAATCCATCGTATCTCGAAAGCTGTTATAGGAAAATGACAAGTCCAATGGCATACCCCTCCCTGGGATGAATAGATCTGTTCGTTGGTAGAAATAATTGCCCGTAAAGCTATTGACTTCCATGCCCGATGGGCCTTGGATATTGGGTCTGTTGATGTTTTGGGCTGAAAGGCTTGTGACGAAAGCGCTAATAAGAACTAGCCAGCCGATATATATAGTCTTCATGATGATCTTTTATGCTATTTGGGATAAAAAATTAATAAATAGGACCTGCTTATTCCACTAGTCTAAAGCCCATGCTATTCACTACTGTGGCCTTGGTATAGATCAAAATAGCGCCCCGTGCGCCTGGTCGCAGCACATTTGGCGGACCATTTGGCTCTGTCAGTTCCACATACAATCTCGTATCTTGCCGAGCAAGGTCTGGCACCTGGAATGCAATAGGGGTCCCATCTAGGCTAAGCACGAACCTCGTAGGGACAGGCAAGTCTATCAAGCCTGTATTTTCATACTCAATGATCATACTCGCAATACGATTGGGCCGTGTAGCACGGGGGTGTTGTATATTGACCACCAACGCCTGACCTACCAAGCTAGCAGGGATCACGCAACTCCCATTTCCTACCAACGGGCCTGTGCCACCAGCAGGTCCTGGTACGACCTCAAATCCACGGACTAGAACTGCCGTATCCCCATTTATTTTCTCCAGTTTCACATCATATAGGCCAATACTTGCATTAAACAGGTTGAATGATGCAAATACCGTAGAGGGATTGACATATTGTACAATCACACCTTGGATGATCCCCAAACTATCGTGTTTCAAATAAGGTGTCATCCCTACTTCAAATTTCCCTCCCTCTATCTTCACAGTCACGCCTCCGGTATTCCCCCCTCGATTCGCAGTCACTTGGATGATTTCGAAGGGCAAAATCTCCGCTAATAGGGTGATGTTCTGGCTAGTGCCAATGGTATCTTCTCCATATCCCATTAAGTAATAAGTACCAGGTTGTAGGCTTGGGATGATTACTTCCTGCTTGGTTTGAAGCAGCGTCAAAGGGCCATAATCATATACCGTACGGCTCGGGATATCACCGTCACTGAGGTAAAGCTGGTTGATGCCATGCGGAGAGGGTCCATCAAGCGTGACACGCATCGTCTCGCCAGCCAGATTGGCAGGCACTTCTATGCGGTAGTACAGACCTTTATTGTCCACCAATATATCTGGCGTGACAGGTAAACCGATTGGTAATTCGGGCACATCTATGTATATGCTATCAACTGAGGCCCCATCATTATTCCCGTCATCAGATTCAAAAATATTGTTGTGCAGGTCGACACGTACAATGACACGATGGTACCCCAGTGACACCCCAGGAATCTCTGCGCATACTTGTTGGTTGAGAGTCAGTTGTGGGGGTAACGAAAGGATCATGCTTTGATCCGAAACCAGGACATCATTCACATCCCATAGGCTGTCTCGGGAGAGGAAAATCGCCGTTCGCGAATAGCCATTAGCTGGGTTTTGGCCTATGTTTTCCACGATATAGTCAAAACAAACGGTGTCCCCTATCACGGCACTGTCTGGCTGCACAATGCTATGGACGATTAGATCTGCTGGGGGAGGTTGGGTAATGATGATAGGCATGGATCGCAGGTTGTTTTGCTCCAGCCCATTTTCAAATACCTGGTTTCGTGCATCGGTCTTAAACAGTAAAATGTAGTTTCCTCCCGCAGACACTGGCAAGAATACCTGGGAGCTATCCATATAGCTTTGCCCTGATGCTAACGTAGTGTTGTGCAGATTTCCTCCCAAATAGGTATCGCCTGGATCCAACACAAAGTCTGTCGAGAGGTACACTTCATCAAACCAAGATGAATTGGCTGGCCCTGAACCAGTGTTATCCACTTCCCAACTCGCCATAATCGGCTGGCCAGCAGTCCCCTGTGGGGGGATGGAGAAGCGTGAAGCGACCAAGTCTGGTGGTGGCGTCAGGGTGATTTGTAGTGGAATAGACAATACATTATTGCTCCGATCAGCATCTGGATTGAGGTCAAGGTGATCGGCCACCATCAGGAGGTAATATGCACCAGCAATGCCATTTGGTAGGCGCACCTGCTCGGATCGGAAGTAGGACGTGCTGCTATTTATGGGGCCAAATACCGTCCAGTCATCGAGAAAGCGGTCGGAGGCATCCAGCACCGTGTCCGTAGACAAATAGGCTCCATCAAACCAATAGTTGGCAGCAGTAATAGTATCTCCCAAGTGAGTAACGCCCCAAGTGATAGGTACAAGCGTTCCTGACATAGCTGTTGCCACGCTTTGTGCCTGATCTAGCCGCAGGTCTATCGGGGGATAGGGTTTTACATAAATAGAGTCGCTTTTACGAATGTTATTATTTTCAAAAATATACTCATAAACCCTGTTGGGATCATCTGTCCTTGCACAGAAATAATAATGGCCGCCAACCAGGCCATAGGGAATGGTGATCCGGGTCTGAATGGTATAGGAAGAATCTACTTCCAGCGTAGATGAACGGCTCACTTGACTTAAGGGAATCAGGGTTTGGCCTAATGTATCGGGACTGAGATATACCTTGTCGAGCCAAGCTACCCCCTGGGCAGGCCCAGTACCTCGATTGATGACCGTAAACGCCACATCTACAAAATCCCCTCCTTCAACCGTATCCGTTCCCAGATAATTCATGCTGGTTATTTGCAAGTCTGGATAAGGGGCCAGGATAATATCCACAGGCCCACTCACCTGGGTATTGTTATTTTCCCCCAATCCTTCGTCTACATCATTTAGGTAATCTGTAAATACATGGACGTAATAAGTGTCAGGGGGTAAAAAGGGCAAAGGAACTGTAGTCATCCTCGCCAAGGTATCCCCCATACCCATCGATGCGCTGAGAGTCGCCTGGCTGATCTGAATGCCAGTACTTGCATGATACAGAGGACTTGTAGACAGGGTAATCCGTTCTATCCAACTGCTAGGGGGTATGCCTACCATCCCTTGATTCTCTAATACCCACTGAATACTGAGCTGCTGGCCTGTCACGGCTTGTGCAGGAACGCTGACTGTACGGACGATGAGATCAGGGCGGCGAATATCAATTGGAAAGGTAGAAGCACCTATATTATTGTTTTCATTTACCCCTTCAAATATGTTATTGAAATAGTCGGTAAATACAATGAGGTAATAGCTTCCTTGAAAGCCAGGAGGTATTTGGGGAGAAGCAGTATGCAAAATGGAATCCCCTTGAGCAAGGGAACTGCTCCAAAACTTTGCACCAAGGAAAAAGTCACTTGGATCGAGTATTGGGTCGGTAGACAAATAGTAATTGTCTCGAAGTCCGCCACTCCCTTTATCGCCGAGGCCACGATTTTTCACCACCCATGATACTTGAAATGGAAGTCCCGTACTATCGACCGCAGGCAAGGTCACTTGGCTGACAACCAGATCGGGTTGGATGAGATGAGTCTGCTGGGCACAACGGGCGATATTATTATTTTCTCCAGAAACACCTTCATACACCCTATTATTAGCATCTGTCTTGACATAAAAATAATAGGCCCCGCTGATTCGACTTGGGATGGTAATCTGGGCGGTCTGCTGATAACTTCCGACTGGCCCTAATGCCCCTGTATGGTTAATGGCCCCTAGATAGATCGCTTGACTGAGGTTGGAATCAGGACGTGTCGTAAGATATATTTGATCTTGCCACTGTTGGACATTGGTCGTATCAAGCCCTAAATTATCCACTCGCCATGTCAGATTGATCACCTGACCATTGGAAGCTGTATCAATGCAGCTAAGGACTGTGGCCACCAAATCAGCGGGAGGAATAGCAGTTACCTGAATCACATTGCTACGCTTGCGGTTATTCTGCTCATTGAGGTTCCCAAAAGCGCATTCATTCACATTATTATATACATCTGTTTCTACAAAAACATACCAGCTGCTATCTGCAAATGGAGGGAGATTGAATTGGGTTGTCTGTAAATAACTACGGCCAGCAAGGGTGGTATCCAGAATTCCAACATGAGAGAATGTTCCCACCAAAATGGAATTCGCCACGCTAAAAACCGTATCCTGGGTTAAGTACAAGCGGTCATGCCATGACTGTGCCCGTGTCGCTGATGTGCCATAATTGGTGACTTGCCAAACCACCGTGACGAGGTCTCCGGCAAAAGCAAAAGCAGGAGATGCCTGCACCGAATCGACCTGCAAGTCAGGTTTGGGAGATATTTGCACCATGATAGGCGTTGCGGTGCTGTCTACATTATTCTGCTCATTCCCCTCCAAAATATTTCGTCCGTGATCTGCTGCCACAAACACATAATAATCCCCCCAAATACAATCTGGCAGGCTAAAGGTCAATGTATTGGTATAGCTGCCCCCTACTTGCAGGGCGCTGAAGTTCGTGGCTGCCCCTACGTTTATATCTCCCAACCCTAGGACAGCATCACGTGACAGGTAAACTCTATCTAGCCACAGGCTACTACCTGTAGGGCCACTCCCAATATTGTCCACTTGCCAAGTCACGACTATCTGTTGACCGGATAGGGCATTGGCAGGTCCTTGGACATTGAGGGCGACAAGATCTGGCAGTTCACGCACGGTGAATTGCTGGACTGGACCTGGGGTGATAAAGCAGTTATTTTTCGATACAAGTTGCCACTTATAGGTCACCCCATAGGAGAGATTTCCTGAATAGGCATAAGAAATGCCTGTGATCCCCGAAACCGTTGGGTTTGCAGGGGGACTGGCACTATCAGGCCAGAAATAGAGGTCATAACTGGTGGCATTGGTTCCAGGAGCCCATGAGAGGACTAAGGGAAGAGCTACTGCGTTGGCGCTATCTACAGGAAGCATATTGCTTACAGCCCCTGGAGCAACAGGTGGGATGACCATTACCCGTAAGGTATCTGAAGAAACACATCCAAAGCTATTTGTTGCCGTTACCACATAGTCTGTATCCACAAAAGGGAAAGGGGTGATGCTGGCGCCCGTCTGTCCCGTAGACCAAAGGAAACTACTTCCAGGCCCAGCAGTAAGGGTAATCGTCTGTCCAAAGCAAATGGTCGTAGGACCAGTAGCCTGAATGCCCACTTTTGGGAGCGCAGTGATAGCAATAGGTAAAGAGGTATTGGTACAGCCAAAGGTATCCATAACTGTAACCGTGTAGTTTCCACTACTTCCTGCCCAGATACTAGGGCTTGTCGCTCCTGTGGACCATAGGAGTCCCCCTTGTGTCATGGTAGCTGTAAGCAATACACTATCCCCTTGACAGATCGTATCATTGCCCCCGATACTCACAAAAGGCATCCCTGGAAGG
The DNA here is from genome assembly GCA_030430575.1 of Bacteroidia bacterium. Classification (GTDB taxonomy): domain Bacteria; phylum Bacteroidota; class Bacteroidia; order J057; family J057; genus JAUIGE01. Next base: position 58,824 of record JAUIKF010000053.1, read on the forward strand.
GGGCGGACATTGGCATACACCTGCAAGCTGTCCTGGCATCCCTTAAAGTCCGTCACGGTGACAGTGTACAAGCCCAATGACAAGCCACTCACATCCTGGCTAGTAGCCCCATTGGACCACTGATACTGATAGAAAGGTGTTCCGCCTCCTACACTTAAATCGATATCCCCTGTCCCACATGTATCTGTCACTACTGCACTCAGAGAGATAGGCAAAGGTTCATTTACAAAAAAAGAAGCGCTTTCATTACACCCAACTGCATTGACTACCGTGACTGTGTATCGGCCTGTGCTGAGGCCACTGATGTCTTGGGTCGTAGCTCCATTACTCCAGCTATAAGTAAATGGCATATGGATGCCACTTGCTGTCAGGTTATACCTCAGACCTAGTGAATAACCTTTTTGGAAAAGAGAAAGAGTAGGCAGAATTTTGGATTATCAAAAACAAAAAACTTGCCTACTCAATTACACTTGAGCGACGCCCAAATGGAAGCACTAA
>JAUIKF010000003.1 GCA_030430575.1 Bacteroidia bacterium
GTTTAGGGTTTAGGGTTTAGGGTTTAGGGTTTAGGGTTTAGGGTTTAGGGTTTAGGGTTTAGGGTTTAGGGTTTAGGGTTTAGGGTTTAGGGTTTAGGGTTTAGGGTTTAGGGAAGAAAGTTTTTGACAAAAAACCTACATTTTCTCATTTATTCACCTACTCATTTACTCATTCCATTCTCTCATTCTATCCTTCCCTCATTCTATCATTCTCATTCTCTCTCCACCAGCAAGACTTCGTCTTTTCCGCCGCTTTCTTTGAGCTGTACACGGACTTTCTCCGTCTCGATGGTATCGACAGCGATGCCGATATAGCTCGGCTCGATGGGCAATTCTCGTTTGTGACGTCTATCCACCAATACGAGCAGTTCTACCTGCTCGGGGCGCCCATAAGCGAGCATGGCGTCCATGGCTGAGCGGATCGTCCGTCCCGTATAAAGTACATCATCCACCAAGATCACTTTCTTCCCTTCCATCAAAAAATTGATTTGGGTGCGGTTTGGCTCCAGGATTTCGCCTTTATGGCGAAAATCATCGCGAAAGAAGGTGACATCCAATTCCCCGTAGGGGATCTCTTGCCCTTCAATCAGCGCAGATAATTGGGCATGAAGACGGCGTCCGAGGTAGACGCCTCTCGGCTGAAGGCCGATCATGACGACATCTTCAAAAGTCCGATGATTTTCGATCAATTGATGGCAAAGCCGCTGAAGTGTCACGTCCAATTTGCCGTCGGGAAAAAGGTTGAGTTTCTGCATGAGAAATCAATTTTGAATGATTGAATGATGAATGTTGAATAGAAGGATCAATTATTCATTTACTCATTTTATCATTTAATCATTCTCCCCTAACCTCTTCCAGTATCAGATACACTAGCTATCAGATAAGCGATCCCTACGATCAGGAACGCTGCTGCCATGATGGTAAAGAAGGGAGCTATTTGACCTAAGGCCAAGAAAAGCAGGCCAAATCCCACAAACAACATCCCGCGCCCCGCCTTTTTCCCAAAAGTTTGGCTATTGTCACCTTGCGTCGTTTTATCTACCGAATAGCCTTTCTTGGCGAGGATTTTCTCCAATTTGGCCATTCGCTTTTCGAGGCGTGCTTGTTTGCGCGCTTCTTTTTGGGTCAGGGTAGTCGCATGGCTAGCCTCTGCGGCTGCAAATGTAGCGGTAGGAATTGCCAGAGTTATCAGGGCAATGAGGAAAATTGAAATCAGGTTTTTCACAAAAAATTAATTAAGCGGTGAGAAAAGAATTAATTTGGCAATGCAAATTAGGGGTTTTGACTGATAGAACAACGAATCCCTTCGCTATTTCTTGAATCAAAGCGTAAATCCGTGGTTTCCGTGCTTCGATGAGCTTTCAACACGTGTTAGGTCTAGCCACCACCATGCTGATAGACCTAACACGTGTTCAAGGATAATTCCTTTAGGGACAACTAGCTATTTATTGCCTAAGGCACCCGTATTGCCAACAAAAACAACTGATTTCGAATCTGTTGCGTTAGGAAACAAAAGCTTGCAGGGTAAACTACGCTTTAAACCCAATGTACATGGTGCGTATTTACCTGACTCTTATCCTCGTCAGTAGTGTATTTTGTGTCACAGCCCAGTCGCCTCGCAGAATTATTTCTGTGGAGGCAGCGAAAGCTATGCGGGGAGTGCCATTTGTGCCGCTTGATCAGCGGATTCCCTCTTCCTCAAGTACCCCTCCATCGACTTCTTCGGCTACGCCTTCAGGTACAGTGACAAGTAGTGCTGTCACAGCAGTGAAAATGGGAGAATCAAGCAATCTTTATACAATAATAGTCAATGAATCACCCGTAATCACTGCCTTCCCAAGGTCTGGCAGTAATGGGGGGAGTATTGCCATTATCTACAGAGGAAATTCCCAAGAATGTGGCGGTATTTGGTTTGATAACATAAGGTATTCTATTTCAACAAATGGCGGGCAATTATGGGATATTGGGGTAGTCACTGTTCCACCACAATTTGTAGGGTGTCATGGGAAAGGGCCACTTAATCCTAGACATACTAGATCGCCGAGGTTTCCCAGCAATGCATTATTTTCCCCAAACCCTTCTAGTCTTGATAGTCTTTCCCTAGTGTTTGCTGGGCCAGTTCTAAAGCCAAGTGGAAATGGATATAGTGGTTATTTGACAGGGTTAGCAAAAAATGTAACTGGCAAACCAATCATCACCCAAGAGGCTTATGAGGTCTTAGGGGAGCAATATTATTTTGTATACAGCCTAACCCATCAGGTGGTATCCCCTTGCGGGTATGAACAGCTTTGGTTCCTCTCGCGAGATTTTGATGGGACCAAACCCGGCAATATTATTTACCTCCATCAAGGTATTTACAATCCCTTTCTGCAAAAGGTCGAATGGGTAGTAAAAGAGACCATTCACCTACCCTATTTCACCAATAATACTGATGGGAATTCAATTTCAAGAAGCCTACATGTAGCATTTAGTCCTGATGGGCAGGATGGCTGGATTGGCCTATTGGGGGATATAAAAGGTGGACAGGACAGTACATTAAACCCTATTTTTATTCACAGCAGTGATGGTGGAGAGACTTGGGGAGAACCTGAAGAAGTGGATTTTAGCACATTTCCTGCCTTGAGGGATTCCCTTCTGCAGGCAGCTATGGTCCCAGGTCCCAATGGCCAATTGATTCCCGTCTCCACTGGTAAAGCCACAGCATCTTTTGACTGTGATTTGGTTGTAGACTCCCTTGGGAATCCGCATCTTTTGACTACTGTAGGCGCGGCTTCTACTATTTTCTGGTCTCAAGCAAATTATTCCATTTATACAGAAGTTTACAACAAACTATTTGATATCACGAAGGATCCCCATAAAGACTGGAACATGTTATTAATTGATAATCTGCAGACATTTAGGGGAGATCTAGGAGGAGTTATTGGCCTACCGATTATTCATGAAAATAATCCAATGATCAGCCGATCTCCTTCTGGCAAACAAATTATTTACAGTTGGGCTGATACAGATTCTGTGGCAGCAACTACGACCGGCAATGAGTCCCCCAACTTAATAGGCCGCGCCTATGACATTCAAAGTCAGCATCTGACACCAATAGTAAACTGGACAGCCAATGACTCCAATTTTTCAGACAAAATTTACCTTCACCAAGCTTCAGAAATTGCCCTTCAAACAGGGAGCCAGGTCACTCAGCCCATTGTTGTACCGACCTTGGATCATAACGACCCCATACAGCCCATCTCCCTTTGGCACTTCCAAGACATCACTTACGACCAAGCCGACTTCACCGATACCACCAACTTCTTTTACAATTGTAAAGAAAATCCACAGGCCCATAGCCTCCTCCTCACCCCCGCAAGTTGCGGAGGCGGTGTTAATGGCCAAGCCGCCATCCAGTTTCAAGGAGGCGTAGCGCCTTATGCCGTCCAATGGGACACAGCCGCAGGTTCTGCGACCACCAATTCAGTAAGCCAATTGGGGATTGGAATTTATCATGTGGTAATAACAGATGCCAAGGGCTGCGAAGTGGAACTCACAGCGGTTATTGACGAAATGGGGAGTCCCCAACTGCATATTGCGCCAGCTACTGTTCAAGCAGTGTCTTGTCATGGGCTTTCGGACGGTACAGCCACCGTTTCAATCACAGGTGGCATGGCTCCTTACACCATTTCATGGGACAATGGGGAAACGGGGCTGACAGCCTCAGCATTAAACGGTGGTTCTCATGTAGTTCAAGTTACTGATCAAAATGGCTGCTCCAGTGTAGCTGAAGTTACCATTTTTGAGCCATCTCCTATCACCATTACCCAAACCCTCAGTGAACCCAAATGTGGAGGGGATTCGACGGGAAGCATTAGCCTGCAGGTTGAAGGCGGGCAGGGGGGATTTAGCTATTTGTGGAATAATGGGAGCATTTTTCCACACATACTAGGGATATCAGCAGGCACTTATTCTTGCCAGGTAACTGATAAAGCTGGATGTAATGTCATGAAGCAAGTGGTGCTCACTGAACCTTTACCCCTAACTGTGAGCGTATCTTTTACTGCAGCAGGACTCAGTGATTGTTCCCAAGATGATGGAACCATGACCGCCGTAGCCGCTGGAGGGAGACCTCCTTATACGTATAGATGGCCAGGAGCTGGGGCAGGTTCCTTTGTATTTGGCTTAACAGGGGGCACTTATGCTGTCAGGGTTACAGATCATAATGGCTGCTCTACGGTCCTCAATGGGATCGAAAATCCCAATCCACTGAACACAACTCAAGCTAGGCTCAACGTAAGGCCTCCCACTACCTGCCCCGACACAGGAAATTTCAGTGCGGAGGTGATTATCTCCCAAGGCAAGGCCCCTTTCACCAATAGCTGGTCAACGGGCCAGACCACCAGGACTATTCAGGGAATTGGACAAAGTGACTTGGTGTGTAGGGTAACGGATGCTGATGGCTGCCTAAGTACCTATGCCCATGCCTCTGAAGTCTCACCCAAGCCCATTATTCACAAATTTTCTCTTCCCAACACCCATGCGCGCTACCCCTTTAATGGCGCAGGCCAGGTAGTTTATCTGGGCGTTGAAGGACCTGTCCAGTTTGACTGGGACGATGGAGGGAAGGGCGATATACGCACTGATCTTTCCCCTGGGGTACACACCGTCACGGTGACAGACGCCTGCCAACGTACTTATCAAGTCCCCATAACGATTGCGGATCGCTCTGGCAATCAGTGTGGACCATCTCCACGGATTCTTCAAACGCCTGCTTGTGACGGCCTTGCTACTGGAAGTCTTTCCGTGAGCATGAAGCGGGGAAGCGGCGCATTCAGCTACCTTTGGGACACAGGAGACACCACCGCCTCTATCACTAGTCTAGGAGCTGGCAGCTATTCCTGTATCATAACTGACCTTGTCAGTGGGTGGAAGGACACCATTTCCGCATCCGTATCAGCCTCTCCGCCCATTTCCTTCACGATCAGTTCCACGCCCGACAATGGCACCTTCAATGGCACCGCCACTATCAACGCTTCGGGGGGCACCCTACCTCTATCCTACCGTTGGAGCAGTTTGCCTACACAAACGACTGCTACCGCCACCAATCTGCAAGCAGATCTCTACAAAGTGTTTATCACAGACTCCTTGGGCTGTGAATCGCTTGGAGTAGTGTTTGTAGGGGCAAATGTTTCGAATGATCCCCTTATTTTTCGTGATATTCACCTTACCGTTTCTCCCAATCCAGCCCAAGAACTCCTCTTCCTCCAACTTGAAGTTCCTGAAATCGACCAGCCATCTTGGTCACTTTGGGACATTCAAGGGCGGATATTGCGGCAAGGGCAGTTGGATGTGGGAAAAAAATGGGCAAAGACGCTCTCTGTAGCGGAATTGCCCGAAGGGCTGTATTTACTTCAGGTGAAATCAGCGACTGGAAGTGCCGTGAGAAAAGTCGAAATTGTCAGATGACCAAACGAGTATGGGGTTTTGCGTTAAGCCCAACCCAAAACTTAATATCCAATACCATAATTCACTGTAAAATAAATTTTTTGTCCTTACAACACAGTTGTCATTTCGACCAACGGGAGAAATCTAAAATGCCATTTTGAGTAGTTTTTCCCAGGTTTCTAGACCGCATTGCTAGATTTCTCCTCGAAGACTCGTCGAAATGACAGCAATGCTGTTTTAGAAAAACTTCTGTTACACTGTAATAATCCCAAAACTTTCCCTAATGAAACATTTATCCCTTACCCTAATCGCATGCTTCATTTTTCTTTCCACTCATGCCCAGACGGTCATGACGTTGAAGCAAGCGAAGTCCCTTCGTTCGGTTTCCTTTATCGAACCGCCTTCGCAAAACAGGGAACCATTGGAGCCAACTTCTCCATTAGGTACCCATTCTACCGCCTCCATGCCTAATGGCTATGTCAGTAACAGTGCCATTACTGCAGTAAAAGTTGGATCAACAGGTAGTTATTATTCATTTATGTGGTATCACAACAGTTGCCTTACTTCTTACCCTTCTGTAGGAAGTAATGGCGGCAGCCTGGCCCTTATCTACAATCCCAATCGATTTTGTGGGACGTTTCCTCCGCCCAGGACCTCTATGCGGTATTCGCTCTCTATCGATGGAGGGCAGTCCTGGGATATAGGGGCAGGCAATGGCAACCCCGCACCTGGGGGATGTTTTGGAAAAGGCCCATTAAATACCAAACTCCTTGGTACCTATGAAGCACCTAATGCAACCTTATTCTCGCTAGATCCAAATGGCGGGGCTGATAGCCTTGCGCTGGCCTATGTGACACAGGTCGATTATCAAGCGGCTGAGACCTATGGCATGTTTCATGGCTTAGCCAAACATGTAGTTGACTCTTTCCAGATCACTCAGGCTGCTTACCCCGTCCGATGTTGCAGTAAAGGCTATCCCGTTATCAGCTTTACCCATCAATACAATCCCCAATGCGCCATTGATAGGTTCTGGTTTTTAGCCAAGGAGTACGTCAATTTTACTGATTACCATATTCTCAGATACAGCGGCAGTTATGATCACCAAACCCAACAGATTGATTGGTTTGCCCCAGACACCGTAGATTTGCCCTTCTTTACCCAAAATATCGAAGGAGAAAAAGTAGAGAAAGATATTCAAATAGCTTTCAGTCCGGATGGGATGACAGGTTGGATGGCGTTTTTGGGAGACATCAAAGGTGGTCAAGATAGCACGTATAACCCCGTTTTTGTGAAATCAACTGATGCAGGCAGAACGTGGGAAGCCCCCCAAGAGGTAGATTTTCGGAAGTTCCCGGCGCTTCGCGATTCCCTCTTAAAAGCAGTGATGGTGCAAGATCCCTCAGGCACCCTCCATCCCCTTGCTACTGGCAAAGCCACCACAGCATTCCAAAGCGATATGGTCGTCGATTCTCTCGGAAATCCGCACATGTTGGTCGCGATCAGTGCTGCCTCTACCATTTATCAACCCCTTGCCAATTATGACATTTACCCTGATGTATTCCTCAAATTATACGACATTACCCTTGATCCCTATGGAGACTGGAACTTGATCCCTATCACAGATTTGCAGTCCATTCGTGGGGTATTTGGGCAGGATCAAAGTCAAATTTGGTACGATCACACGCCTACTGTGAGTCGGACACCTGAGGGTGGAAAAGTATTTTTCAGTTGGGTGGATACGGATTCTACCCAAACGGGAAATCATCGTCACGAAGCCCCCAATCTATATGGCTGTGCCTATGATGTTCATCTCGACCGCATGACGCCCGTCATCAATTGGACTGATGGAGATGCTACTTTTGGGGATAAGGTGTATCTGTATCAAACGGCTGAAATCATCCTAGAAAATGGGAATCAATTCAGTGTCCCCACAGCGATTCCCACTTATGACTCCATCATTTGGCAAACGCCCGTGGATCTTTGGTACATACAAGACATCACTTATGACCAGGCAGATTTTGTAGCGCCTATTTCTTTTGTTAATAATTGTAAGGTTAATCCACAAGCCCATAGCCTGCAGCTCATTCAGCCTAGTTGTGGCGGAGGTACAAATGGTCAAGCCATTATTCATTTGACAGGCGGCTCACCGCCTTATTTGATTCAATGGGATGCTGCCGCTGGTCATGCTACCGCCGACACAGTCTCACAATTGGCAAGGGGGACTTATGGAGTGAACATTACAGATATGCACGGTTGCCAGATGGAGTTAACAGCGATCTTACAAGAACAAGGCAGTCCACAATTAAGTATTAATCCACTCACTAAATCTGACGTTTCCTGTCATGGACTTTCCGATGGCGCCGCCACTGTTACCATCACTGGCGGCTTAGCTCCCTATACCATCTCATGGGACAATGGAGAGATAAATGCTTCTGCGACAGGGCTTGACAGTGGATTACATCGGGTGTGGGTTGCTGACCAAAATGGCTGCGAAGCCACCATCAGTACGTATATTTCACAGCCTGCCCCCCTCACATTTGCCATTAAGCGCTCCCATCCGCAGTGTCAGAGTGATAGCAATGGGTATGCTACCCTTTATGTCTCAGGTGGTACCAGTCCGTACCAATACCAATGGAGCAATGGATCCACTTTGCATTTTGCCTTAGGCTTGGCATCAGGAAGCCATTCCTGCCAAATCATCGATGCAAACGGCTGTGGCATCATGAGTCAAGTCACATTAGTAGACCCAGCTCCTCTTTCTCTCACCTTAACTGGCACTCCACCAGCTAATGATTGTGCTTCCACTCAAGGCACCTTGACGGCCTCTGCTTCAGGTGGGACAAGCCCTTATTATTATGTATGGCCAGGGGCTGGAAGTGGTTCATTTGTATTTGGGTTGTCTGGTGGAGTGTATGGAATCAGGGTAATAGATGATCAAGGGTGTGTTATTAGGGATACGATTTCAATGCTTAAGCCTGACCATTCTGTCCACGGATATATCAGCGTTTCCCCAGAAACCAATTGCCTTAATTCTGGCACATTTCAGGCAGAAGTCAATATTATCAGTGGAAAAGGGCCATTTACCTATAGTTGGCACAATGGGGCTACCACTCGAAAGATTACAGGTACAGGGCAAAAGGACTTGGTTTGTACAGTTACAAATGCTGACGGGTGCATCAGCACCATTACTTATGCAAGCCCTATCAGCCAAGATGTATTACGATTAGCGTCAGAAACCTTTGCCCAACCCAATACCGCTACGCAGTTCCCTTACAATGGCAAAGGAAGCATCACTTACCGCAACCTCCTCGAACCCGTGACCATCTCCTGGGATGATGGAGGGGTGGGGGCGCATAGAACAGACCTAGCGCCAGGTCAGTACCGCATCACGCTGACCGATGCGTGTCAGCAAGTCATCAAAGATTCCTTGGTGATCAAAGACGCCTCAGGAAGCATTTGCAATAACCTCCTCACCCTGTTTCGAAAAAATGCTTGCCATGCAACCAATAATGGCAGCCTGACTGTGAAATTCCTGACAGGCAGTGGGCAATATACATACCTGTGGAATACAGGTGACACAACGGTCACCATCAGTAGCCTCAGTGGGGGTAACTATTCCTGCATCGTCACTGACCTCGTCAGTGGGTGGCAGGACACCATTACTGGATCAGTCGCAGCCTCAACTACGATGATTGCACAAACCAGTACTACGCCTGACAATGGCACTTTTAACGGAACAGCTTCTGTGATGCCTTCAGGGGGGACAGCCCCTTATACCATTCTATGGAATTCCACCCCATACCAAAATGGTCCAAATGCCACAGGATTACCCGCTGGAACGTATTCAGCCCTTATCACAGATTCTCTGGGATGTGAGTTGGTGAAGGTAGTCGTGGTAGATCAGGTTTTGTCACATGATGCGATTTATTCACCTGCCATTCATTTGACCATTTCCCCAAACCCCGCCAAAGACCAAGTCGTCCTTCAGTTGAAGAGTCCATTCTCTGATCGGCCTAGTTGGTCTTTGTGGAATGTCCAAGGGCAGATTTTGCTTCAGGGTCAGTTAGCGTTGGGTAATAAATGGAAAAAGACGCTTCAACTGGGCGAGTTGCCAGAAGGACTGTATTTGCTTCAAATAAAAACCGCTAAAGGAATGGCAGTCAAGAAGGTAGAGATCGTTAGGTAGGGTAATTTAAATAAGTGCGATAATAAAGGTATTTTGCTGTAATCCTTTTTTCAAAAAATCGACTAACACCACAATTATTTATCTAAATCTACCTAAAATGAAGCAACAATATTACGCCCGCCACTTATTCTTTTTGACCCTCATTCTTCCATTTCTTTCCTCCCTAATAGCCCAGCAAGGCTATACCCCTGATCAAGGTTTTCGGCCCCAATTGGAAGTCCCAATCATGGATCAATCCCTTGCTGTCGATCCACAGATGTCAAAGGCTAGCAGTCGCCGCGATGCTGTGCCAGCACGGCTCGCCCAGATGCTGCAAGATGAACTGGATGAAGCTCGTTCTAGCCTGGATATCAAAGGATTATCTGCAGCCGTTATGATCTCGGGAGGTGACACCTGGCAAGGGGCTAGCGGAAAGTCATCGGATTTTCCGAGTGAAGATGTAACGCCAGAAATGCTATTTGGGGTTGGCAGTGTATCTAAAACCTTTATTGCAGCATGTGTCATGGACCTTGTGGAAGATGGCAAATTGAACCTCACGGATTCCCTTCATCACTGGCTTCCTTCCTACCCTAACATCAATTCGAATATTACCCTTAAACAACTTCTGAATCATACGGGAGGCATTTATAATTTCACAAATCACCCCGACTTTGCGGACTCCCTCAATGCTGATCCTGCCCGCATTTGGACACCTGATGAGCTCCTCACGCGATTCGTAGATGCCCCAGACTTTTCGCCTGGCAATGGCTGGAATTATTCCAACACAGGGTTTGTCTTGGCAGGTATGATCATCGAAGCAGCTACCGGCAATCCATATTATGAGGAAATCCGCACCCGCTTTTTGACCCATTTGGGCATGACCCAAACCGTACTTTGGCCGCATGAAGCCTTGCCCAACCCATCGGTTCATCTGTGGCAGGATCAAGGGGGAACCCTGGTAGACCTTATGGCCCAGAACTACCCATTAGAGGGGCTTTTCAGCGCTGCGGGAGCAGCGGGGGCCTATTATAGCACGGCCGAAGATATGGCTTTATGGGTCCACAAATTGTACAGAGGAGACCTTCTGTCTGGAAATTCCCTTCAAGAAATCACCAATTTCATTTCCATAGGCGGAGGATTCAGCTATGGACTAGGGACCATGAGGCGGCCCTACTCTGGGCTAGAGGCCTGGGGCCATGGAGGGGACATCATTTTTGGGTCGCGAGATTACTTTGTCTTGGCAGAGGATCTTGGCATCGCAGTCCACACCAATGATGGGCGGGTAACCTCCATAGGGGTAGGCCCCATTGTAGACTCCTTGTTAAATGCTTACTTGCGCTATCAGGTGACGGCTTCTCTTGACCAGCCATCTGTCTTGTCTTCTTTTTCCACTTATCCTAATCCATTTTCTCAATCCTTACACCTTGACTATACCTTAACTGAGGCCGCTGATATTCAAGTAATTATCAGAGATGTTGTAGGGCGGGAAATGATTCACCAAAACCTTCCCGCTCAGGTACCAGGCGATCACAGTTGGTCATGGGACAGTACCACAGTTTTGCCTAGTGAAGGAATATATTTTGTGGAAATAAGGGTAGATGGGAGAAGAGTCACCAGACAGGTGGTGAAGCGGTAGGGTTTAATTTTGAATGAATGAATGTTGAATTTTGAATGAGGAAGATTGCTATCGTTGGTCCGGAATCTACGGGTAAAAGTACCCTTGCGAGGCAATTGGCGGCACATTTTGATGCACCGATGGTGGTGGAATATGCGCGGGAATACCTCGAAAGACTCAATGGCCCCTATACACAAATAGACCTTCAGTATATAGCTGTAGGGCAATTACGCCTTGAAAAAGAACAAGCGCGTAAAGCAACTGACCTGCTTATTTGCGACACCAATTTGTTGGTGATCAAAATTTGGAGTGAGGTCAAATACGGCAACATTTCTCCTATTATCGAATCGCTAATGGACCTTAATTCCTATCATCTCCATTTGCTCTGTAAGCCCGATATACCCTGGCAGTCAGATCCTTTACGAGAACATCCGCATATGCTGGAAGCCCTGTATGACCGCTATGAATCTGCGTTGAAAGCAGCTCAGGTCCCGTTCTGGGTGGTAGAAGGCCAAGGTTCGGAGCGGTTGGCTTGTGCGGTGGAAGGGGTGAGGCAATGGGTTGATTGATGAATATCGATTGAAGAACAAGGATTTTTGATTTAAAAGCACTCTTTACTTCTCCAATCATAAATCCTTGTTCGATATTCATCAATCAAACTACTCCCCCATCAACACCTCCATCATCCCTTCAATCAGCTCGGGATTGGGAATATCTTTCTTCTCATTGAGCAGGATGACAAAATGCTCGGCTGAGATTTCCTCCGGATGGATGTTATAGCCCGTATTGCGGCCTATTTGTTCAAAAAAGTTCTTTACCGACCTGAAATTCAGCACTTTGGCTGCGCCATTTTCCTCAATAGGTTTCACCATTTGTTCACCACCTGAAACCATCATCAGGCCAGATTTCAAGTATTGGAAGAAGCTGCCTCCTGTGTAGTCCCGACTGGCAAATAAGACCATCATCACGAGCACAGGCTCCCCCTGCAGATTGACTTCTAGGTAATAATTGTTGAGCGGAGCGTCAGGATTGGAAATGCGGAGGGATTCGAGTGATTCGGGGTAAGGAACCTCCTTGCAGGGCATAAACCCAAGCACCGCATAGAGTTGAGCCTGAATCTCAGGATTGTATCGAGAGAAGATGTGAAACAGTTCATGCTCAAATAAGGCTTCACCAAGTTCTGTTGCCAAAACGATGTATTGGCCACGCGTATAGGCACTGGCTCCTCCTTCTTCCTTCCCGGTAGTCTTCACCACCTCAATCTTAGCAGGCAATCGCAGTTTCAACCCCAAGGCTTTTATTTTACTAGCCGTAGCCTTTACGATTCGCTTCATTTCCTTCACCTCCTCCTTTTCCCAGGCCAATACATTGTCCTGCGCATGTGCCAAATAATCTGCCTCCGTGACAGAATCCGTTCGCTCCGTTTTGGATTGTAGGTCAAATGCGCTTAAGCGCTGAGAGTAAATATCGGAAGTCCCAATAAGGACTTTTCCCCTCTCCATTGAAGTCAATTCAATAACGGTTCCTGGCTGAAGTTTAAAGGCTGCGGTTTGGGTTCCCGTCCCCCAAAGCGGCAAAATGGTGGGCGATACCATGGCCAAAAACAGAAAAAGAGTTTTACACAGTTGATTCATCATGATTTATTTTACACAAAAATAACATTTATGTGTAGTTTGGCGGATTGATTGTTAGCAAAAACATTGCATGTCCAAACCAGAAAACCCCAATTCAACCGCAAAATTCTCTAAAGGAACTGCCAGCAGACTGGTGAGCTATACCAAGCCGTATCGGAAATGGTTTTTAACGGCCATTTCTCTCACGGTCATAGGTGCCCTGCTTATGGCCGTCAGGCCGATCTTGGTTGAATTTCTATTGGATAATTATGTCGTAGCTGGTGACATTAGTGGGGTTCGGATGATGGTAATGGTCATCCTCATCGTTCTCATTATTCATTCTCTCCTGGTCTACGCCAATACCTACCTCACCAACTGGCTGGGCCAGAGTGTCATCCGTGACATCCGCGACCAGATATTTCGCCATATCTTGAAACTGCGCCTTTCCTATTTTGACAAGACGCCTATCGGCATGCTGCAAACGCGGACCATCAATGACATCGAGACCTTAAATAAGGTTTTCAGTTCAGTACTAGTACGTCTGCTGGGTGAAAGCTTTCTTCTGGTCTCCATCGTAGGGTTTATGCTTTGGCGAGATTGGCGCCTTACGTTGATCATTCTTACCTCAGTGCCAGTCATGATCCTGGTTACCTATATCTTCAGAAATTATATCAAGGTAGCGTTCCAAAGTGTTCGGGAGTCTGTCTCTAAGATGAATACATTTCTGCAAGAGCATATTACAGGTATGCCCATCGTACATATTTTCAACCGGGAGAAACTGGAAGCGGAGAAATTTGATGCGATCAATAAAGACCTTAAAAAGGCCCACCTAAAGACGGTTTTGGCGTTTAGTATCTTTTTTCCCGTTGTGGAAATTATATCAGCCACGGCGCTAGCCCTGCTAGTCTGGTATGGGGCTTCTAGGATCATGGGAGGAGCCATGGATTTTGGGAAATTGACTGCCTTTGTGATGTTTCTCAATATGTTTTTTCGCCCGATACGCCTGATCGCCGACAATTTCAACAATTTACAGCTAGGCATGGTAAGTGCAAGTCGGGTATTTGAAATACTTGATACACAGGCTTTTATCGATGAAGGAAAGGCCGAAGAAGGCATCAAAACGCCTATTGGAAATGATGTGCCAGTGGAAAAACAAAAGGGAATATCCGTTTCGTTCCAACAAGTTTCCTTTGCCTATATTGACGAAGAGTGGGTCCTACAAGACATCAATTTGGAAGTAAAGCCTGGGAATACCGTAGCTTTGGTCGGCTCCACCGGCTCTGGAAAGAGTACGATCATCAATCTCTTGAGTCGTTTTTACCAAATCCAAAAAGGCAAAATCTTACTCGGCGGGAAAGACATAGAAAGCCTAAGTTTGGAGTCTCTGAGAAGTATGATCGGGGTTGTCCTTCAGGACGTATTTCTCTTTTCAGGGAGCATTTACGATAATATTACCCTGAACAATCCTGAAATATCACGCGAACGAGTCGAAGAAGCCGCCAAACAAGTAGGAGCCCATGGTTTCATCAGCAACCTCCCTGGCAAATACGATTATAACGTTCAGGAGCGTGGCGCTACCCTTTCACTCGGCCAAAGGCAGTTGATTGCTTTTGCACGGGTCATGATCTATGATCCCCAGATTCTTGTCCTTGATGAAGCCACCGCCAATATCGACACAGAGTCTGAAGAAGTCATCCAACAGGCGCTGGACGCCGTGATGACGGGCCGTACCTCCATCGTGATAGCCCATCGCCTATCTACCATCCAGCAAGCAGACCAAATTGTCGTCCTTCACAAAGGCCGCATCCAGGAGACGGGCACTCACCAAGAACTCCTAGCCAATAAGGGAGCTTATTTTCGGTTGCATGAATTGCAGATGGCCTAATATTTCTGGTTCTTAATCCTCAATCGGCGGGTCAATCCGTTTTTCTACCACTTCGGCATCCTCTGGTATGGCAAGGGGAACCTCCTCAGGAGAGGAAGGAGGTGGCGGTGGTTCCTTTTCCTCATAAACAGAAACATCAGAAACTGTTGACTTAAAGACAAGGGATTTTCGTTTGGCTAATTGCTTGTGATGGTGATAGGAAGCAATATCAATCGCGGCATTCAACTCAAACCCAACCAATAGGACCATCGAAATATAGTAAAACCACAACATCAATAAGATGATGGCGGCAAGGCTTCCATACAGGCGGTTGAAGTTTCCAAAATTGCTAAAAAACCAACTGAATCCTATAATAGTGAGCAAGGTCAAAATACTGGCTAACAAAGAACCAGGGGTGATAAATTTCCAACGTTGCTGGGTCGCTGGGGCCAGAAAGTAGATGGAAGAAATACTGAAAATGAGGAGCAGTAGGGAAATAAAATAATTAAGGGTATTGAGCAAAAAGGAGTCAAGACCCGAGGAGATAAAATTAGCCCTAGCCAAATACCCTATCATTACTTCTCCTGTCACCGTGACCCCAATGGATAAGAGCAACAGGCCTCCCAATACAAAAAATATGGCCAGTGCCGTCCCATAAGTCTGGATGAGGTTTCTCCTGACAAATACTTCTTTGTTTTTGGTAAAAGCACGGGTCATCGCAATGATGCCTTTGGTCCCTCCTCGCAACGCGAGGAAGGCTGTCAAGAGAATGATGCCTAGCTTATTGCCATCTTTTTTGAACAGGTCATTGACGATGCCCTGTGCCATCGCCATCGGGTCTAGGCCCATCCCAGCAGGCATTACCTGATCGATCAGATTTTTAATATTCTCTTCCAGGACGGGAAGTGGAAAAAACGAAATAACTATCAGCAGCAGAATGATGGTGGGAAAGAGGGAAAAGAAAAAGTTGAAGGCCATCGCGGCCGCCATCAGGGAAAACTTAGGATCGCCTAAGCCTGTGAAGAAGAACTTTAAGACATCATACAACCCCATTCCCCTAAATCCTGGCAATTCTACCCCCCGCAACCACACCAGCACTCTTCGATTGATGTGAACTACTTTGGTTACGATGGTTTTTTTGAAGGACAAAGGTTTGGGGAATTATATTTAGAAATCTCGATTATGTCTCTGAGGCATGTTTCATCGCCGCTTCTATCGCCTCCAAAATAAAGCCAGGAACCCTTACCGGGCGCATTTTCTCTTTATCTACAAATGCCAGTTTCACCTGCCCTTCCAGCACTACCTGCCCATTCTCCTTGGTCACAATATAATCAAAATTAAAACTCGCCCGGGGCAAGGAGGCTACAGAAGTCTGAATGGTCAGCAATTCATCATAATGCGCAGGCACTTTGAACTTAATGTACATCTCAGATACGGGCATAAGAATACCTTTTGCCTCTACCTCAGTGTATGGTACCCCTATGCTGCGCACCATATCGGTACGGCCTACTTCTAGGTATTCCGCATATTTGCCATAGTATACAAACCCCATCTGGTCGGTATCGGCATATCTTACGCGGATTTGAGTCTCGTGGGATAACATTATTAATTATTCTACGTCAAACGTGGGGTCCACTTCCGCTTTCCAGCCTAGCATCCCACCAATTAAATTCCGGGCATTTGCGACGCCCATGCGGCGTGCGAAGGCCGTAGCCTGGCCGCTTCTGCCACCAGAACGGCAGATAAAAACGACTTCTTGGTCACCGTAATCACGGATTTTTTGCTGCACCTCAGGCGCAGCGAAGGTGCCTAAAGCAATTTTCTCCACGCCTTCCAACACCTGCATGTCCCATTCGTGGGGTTGACGGACGTCGATCATAATAGGGGCATCGCCTTGGTCCAGGCGAGATTTGAGTTCTATCGCAGTAATATCGTTCATTTAAAGATTTTTGATTAATGATTGACTGATTTATTGATTGAGGAAAAAATCACAAACTAACTGATTATCAATTATTTACAAATAATCAATAATCTATCAATTTATAATTCCCTTACTTCCCTACGGGTTTCCAGACTTTCTTGGTCACAGGCATGTCTGTCGACATTTTGATCACTTCAATTATCACTTCGTTTTCATCATCCCCCATGCTTTGAATCGCATTTTCCAATCCTTCTTTTATCATCGGGTGGGTGATAAGTGACATCATATCAAATTTCCATTCCCCGTCTTCTTTAATAAAAATAAAATCAAAAGGTGCTTCTTCCCCATTCAATACGAGTGGCGCACGAGCAGTGTCTTCATCGACGGATACATCGCCTAGTCCTCCACTATCAAAAGCGTTTTTTGAGACCATTCCATTCTCATAGGAATAAGCTAGCAGCCTGGCGCCGTCCAACTCTCTTAGGAGTTCAGGTGCTATGCGTGCACGCATCGTCAATACACTCAGGCGATCCAGCAGGCCTAATGCTTTTACCTCTTTTTCTGAAGCGGTCAACACCCATTCAAGGACTTGTTGGTAATAGGCAATTGTACTGTTGGAGACCAAAGCAACTGCTCCTTCTCCATCATCAGCTAGCATCTTTTCTTTATACTCATCAAAACACTTTTGAACGGCTTTTTCTTCCTCCGTTTGTGCTTGTAATAGGCACAGAGGAAGAACGATTAGAAAGGCAAAAATAAAGAGGGGCTTTGTCATGATATTTTTCATAGTTACTTGGGTTACACATTAAATCTAAAGTGCATGATATCGCCGTCCTGCACCACATATTCCTTCCCTTCAATGGCCAGTTTTCCGGCTTCCTTGACAGCAGCTTCTGATTTCAAGGAAATCAAATCATTGTATTTCATCACCTCAGCCCGGATAAATCCGCGCTCAAAATCGGTGTGGATCACCCCAGCCGCCTGCGGCGCCTTAGAACCGTGGTGAATGGTCCATGCACGAACTTCCTTTTCACCAGCTGTGAAAAAGGTATCTAATCCCAGCAATTTATATGCTGAGCGAATAAATGAATTGAGTCCAGGCTCTGTCAAGCCTACAGATTCCAAAAACTCTTGTTTTTCTTCAGGTTCAAAGTCGATCAATTGCTCTTCAAATCCTGCTGAAATGATGATCATCTCTGCTTCTTCATCTTGGATGGATTCACGCATTTGTTCGACATAGGCATTTCCGCTTACCACGCTATCTTCATCTACATTGCACACATACATAACCTTCTTAGCCGTCAGCAGCCCTACATCTTGCATATAAGCTTTTTCTTCATCCGTCACTTCGAGGGTACGGGCGTTTTTGCCTTGCTGGATATGATCTATATATTTTTGAACAGTTGCTACATTCTTCAAAGCCTCTTTATTGCCGCCCTTGGTCATCTTCTTGGCTTTATCCAGTTTACGTTCCAGCATTTCCAGGTCAGCGAGCTGAAGCTCTGTATCGATGATTTCTTTGTCACGGACAGGATCTACTCCCCCTTCTACATGGACGATATTGTCATCCTCAAAACATCGAACGATGTGAATGATCGCTTCACATTCGCGGATATTGCCAAGGAATTTGTTTCCAAGTCCTTCTCCTTTACTCGCACCTTTCACCAGACCAGCAATGTCCACAATCTTTACGACTGTCGGAATGGTTGACTTGGGCTTGATCAGTCCCGTGATTACGTCTAGGCGCGGATCAGGAACGGGAATCATCCCCATATTGGGGTCTATGGTACAAAAAGGGTAATTGGCGGCTTCAGCCTTGGCGTTGGAGAGGGAATTGAAGAGGGTCGATTTTCCGACATTTGGAAGGCCTACGATACCTGCTTTAAAGCTCATGGATTGTCTTAATTGCTATTAAAAAATTTCAGGCAGCAAAGTTAAGGTATTTTATCAAAAGATTGCGATTCAAGGATTGCTTTAAGTAAAAATGATCATCCAGGGGAATGGAATCAAGGAGAATTGACATGTATGTCGCATCAAAAAATCACAGGATAACACTGTTAGAAAATATACCCCCATACAATTATCTCACAAATATTGCGCGATAGCTCGATTTATTGTCAATTATTCCCTAAATTGCTAACAGGTTTAGTTAAAACACTGTTAGCATAATTAATACTGATCATATGGGTATCGTCGAACGCAAGATCAGACATAATAAGGCAGTCAGAGATAGCATCCTGCAAGCCGCTCGTCGCATCGCCACCGAGGACGGTTGGCGCGCAGTCTCTATCCGCAAGATTGCTAAGCACATAGAATATAGCCCTCCGGTCATCTATCAGCATTTTCCCGCAGGAAAAGGCCAACTCCTTCAAACGCTCCAAGATGATGGGTTCGAATTGCTGCGAAAACGAATTGAAAAAGCCCAACACACGGCATTCGAACGAGAACTTCAGCTCGTGAATATCTCCCTCGCTTACTGGAAATTTTCCCTCGAATACCCCGAACTCTATCAAGTCATGTTCAACCTTGAAGGGGTATTTGTAGATAGTAAAAATACCACTGCCCAGCTCAAACGTGCTGGCAAACCCGCGATGGACATCCTTTTCCATATGACGAGCAGTCCCAAAGAACTGGAAGAAGTCTTCTTTAACTGGTGGGCCGTTGTCCACGGCTATATCTCTGTCACTATGGCCCAACAATTACCCCTAGGCAGCCCCAAGGAACGCGATGACAAAGAGCAAAAAGAAGCATTTCTCCGAAGAGCCATCAGCCGATTTATCACGAGTGTAAAATTTA
Organism: Bacteroidia bacterium; assembly: GCA_030430575.1. GTDB lineage: Bacteria > Bacteroidota > Bacteroidia > J057 > J057 > JAUIGE01. The sequence goes on from JAUIKF010000003.1 coordinate 19,402, forward strand.
TCAGCGGAAGATGAGAGCAAATTGTTAATGGTCAATTCTTAAGGGTTAATTAAGCCTTTTCATTCTCAATTCTTCATTCTCAATTTCCCATGAATCTCCCCGTCCCCTACTCCCATCCCACAAAAGCACAGCCATCCCCTATTCAAGAGGAGGAGACACCTGCCGAAGACTATTTTCGGTATCGGGTGAAGAATCGCTTCTTGAGCGTTTTGGGGCTAGGCATCAAGAAGGTGAGTGATGACCATGCACGAAAGATTGCCGAAGTTAACCTTCGGATTGGCAAGGCCCTCAATGACACGATGAAACAGGGATTTGAAGGGGTGCAAAGGCATCAGGCGGAGATTCACGGTGCCTTAATCGATCAAACACAGGTCATTCAGACAGGGCTTGATAATATAGAATTTACCCTAACAAAAGGGTTTGAGTCCACAAAAGATGGGCTTGAAGATGTGGCTCACAGTGTGGATCAGGTAGGAGAGCAAGTATTGGCTTCAAGTGAACGGCTTGCCAAAGGGATTGCGGGCCTCAAAGCCGCTGTGGACATGGGCATGGTGAGCATTGTATCTCAATTTGAATTGCAGCGTGAGGCGCTTCAGGAAGGCTTTCAGCAGCTAGCAAGCTTAATGGAAAATCAGCGCAAGACAGCAGCCCAGGAACGCTATCTTGACGGCAAAATCGAATATGAGCGATACCTAGCTCATCCTGACGAACCACAGTTTCTGAAGGATGCCCATGATTACTTCCATCAAAGCATAAAAGCCTATCGCGGCAATCCTTATTGTCACCTCTATTTGGGCCATATCTATCAAGAAGCCGCAGCATATTACAACATAACTTTGGCAAAGGAACACTATGGCCTTTGCGCTACCTATGCTAAGGGCATGAATAACAAAGGCTTAGCTGCTTTGGGCTATTTTCTGTCAGCATGGATGGCCTATGTTGAAAAAAGCCTTGAAGAGGCGATTCAGCTGGGATTAAAAAGTATCGAATACGATCCCTTAGGCCTACCAGAAGCCTGGTATAACCTGGCGAAATATTACGCGGCTCAGCAAGATGGCGAATCAGCTATTTATTACCTAGACCACGCAGTGTGTCATTTTGACCCCTTGTATACCCTCAAAGCGAGCCTGGATCCCGATTTCAGTTCGATCAAAGAAGATTTAGACCAATACTTTATCAAAATCCGAGATCAGGAAGCGAAGTTGTTGGCAGAAAAAATGCGTAATTTTGGGCTTTGAGTGTTATGGAGAAATTTGATCCCAATACCCTGCGCGATCCCTACTTCCGCAAAAAGTTTGACGCCAAAAAGGCGGAGATTGAATCTGTGAAAGCCCAGCATACCTATGTAGGCTATGCGACTAACCGGTCGCTGTTTGATGAATTGGTGGAGATTTATCAGGAAAATAATAAACATTTTACCCAAGACTATCAGACAAATCTCTCAAGCTTCCGCCAACTAACAGCTCAAATTAGCACCCAACAAAAACTTCTTCACCCGTATCATTTTCAGCAATTAAGGGCATCTTATCTACTGATAGAAAAAAAGTTGACAGAACAGTCTTATGCAATCAATGCAGAGGCAAAGCCATTAATCGATGCATTAGCTGAAGATTTTCGTCAATATTTAGCGGCCTTCCAACAATGGCAATCTGCCCTCAAGGCTTATGAGGCAGGCCTATCAGATATCAAGACATCTGTTTGGGCTGAATTCTATGAGCAACAAATGCAGCAATGCCGCCAGCTAAAGGCGCCAATTCAAAACGAAGTACCTGGTATCCCCGAACTTCCCCAAGAAGCATTGGCATCTGCCATTGCTGATAGAAAAGACAAGGTTGAAACACTTTTGACCAAGCTCGAAAAACACCCCAAGCTTGCAGCCCAAGTATCTGCTTTTTCAGGAAATTATTGCACGCTAAAAGATTTTGAGTCACTTCAAGTACAACTACTTAAAAAGCTAAAGATCAAACTATTAGCAAAGGTTGGAGTTTGGGTTATAGTTGTTTTGCTAGTGGGAAGCGCTGCTATAGTTGCTCCATTTGCCTACAAACATTTCACAGAAGAAAAATCATGGACTAGCGCACAAACAACCAATACCTGGGAAGCCTATGAAGCCTACCTCCATGCTTATCCAAATGGGAAATTTGGGGAGCTAGCTAAGGAAGCCATGATGCAATTGCCCTATGGTAGCCTAGAAGGGTTAGTGACTGTATCAGGAGAAAGCTATTCTTATGATGGAGAATTAGATGCGGGCGTGCCTACAGGGCAAGGGAAAGCGGTATTTGAAGATGGGAAAACGTATGAGGGTGCCTGGAAAGCAGGCTCTTTCTGGGGACAAGGACACCTTTCACTTCCTGATGGCAGCAGCTATACAGGGGAATGGGAAGAAGGCAAACGTCACGGTAATGGGACAGATGATAATGGTCAGGGAGATGTATATACCGGAGAGTGGTGGAATGACAAGCGCCACGGCCAAGGAACCCTGATCGCGAAAGATGGCGCCAAGTATCTTGGTCAATGGGTTGAAGGCTTGCCTCATGGGCAAGGCACCTATATGGCGGGAGAAGGAAGCGGAGCAAGTGAGTTCGGATTTGAGTGGGTAAGTGGAAGTTCCTATATTGGTCAATGGAAGAGAGGCAAACGACAAGGAACAGGAACTATGCGCTGGGAAGATGGCCGGGTATATCAGGGCAAATGGGATAATAATAAACCGCATGGCCAGGGAACCCTAACTTGGCAAGAAGGAAGTATTTTTCGCGGCAAATGGAACAATGGCCAAATTGATGGAATAGGCACTTTTGTGTCAAAATTTCGAGAAGAAGATACGGGTACCTGGAAAGGTACCCCAGAAGCTGTAACTTTGTACGACGACCAAGGCGTGCAAGTAAAAAGAGGCCGCCTTGTCAATGGCTTATTTATTGGTGACTAAATTTGTGATTTTCAATACTATATGTTCCTAATGAATCGTAACTACATTTTACCTTTTACCCTACTTTTTCTATCTTTAGCCCAACTGGCCTGTTCTGAAAACAAGCCAACCAAAACCCAAGAACAACCAACATCTCATCCTCCTCTGTTTAGCTCCCTCATAGGCTCTTGGCAGACCATTGGACTCAAGGCTACTTATCACGCGCTTACAGATACACCGTATGTGGTACAGACACCTCCTGAATCTTATGAACAGGAATTTAATATGAAGCCAATTGTCACTTATTATTATGAAAATGGGACATATCTGATGGAATATAGGACTACAGGGGATTCCATTTTCAGCAAAATAGGGGGAACCTGGTCAACTAGAGAAGATACCCTCATCATGAATCATGGTGGAGTGCCTAAAACAGTTTATAAATATGGGGTACAATTAAAAGGTGATACGGCTATTTTTGAGGGATGGGCTGATCTGGATAAAGACGGAATTGTAGACGACCTCTACCAAGGAACCCAGTTGAAAAATCAGTAAAAACACGCACTTTCACATTTTTTTATCATTTACCGACTGTAAGCATTTGTTCTTTATAATAGCCTCAAATAGTTAAAAAAGGCCAAAAATCTTTCATGCATAGGATATTCAGACGAATCTATCGTAGGTTCAAAGGCATAATCTTTGAGCATATTTGTTTTAGGAATTACGATTATCAACATTTGGAATTTTCGCCACATTCCCTCGCCAGGGGTTCCAATATTGCGCTATTTTGTAGACAGGTCGTTTAGAGGATTTTTGATTAATACCGCCATTTAAACCACAGGGAGCACCTCACAGAACAGGATCAATCATGATGCTATTTAGCCAAAGCAACTCGCTATTCGTTTTCATCCATAAATCACTGATGATTAGGAGATTAAGAATTCCAATATTCTTCTTTTTTTTAGTGCCATATACCCTATTTGCTCAAAATTCGCCTCAGTTCAAAGATGCAGGAACCATCTACCAAATTGACTTGGGAGGCTTTGAAGGGAACGTAGACCTCAATAATTTTGTATCTATCACACATTTAGGAGAACTCAGTACAGAATCGCTCAAAAAAAGGACAAAATCAGCTGATGGACTTACACATGTTTATTTAGGGAAATACCTCGGTCGAGCTACTGTAGAGGCTGTCCTTCAACAACTTCGGGGTTTAGGCTATAATAATACCACACTTGACGTTGATGACACAAGCCTCAATGATGGGAAAGGGCTCTCCATTACTTCTGCTATCCGCCTTGAAAAATCCCGTGGCCTTGACTTCTCCAAATTCAGCAAATGGGTTCCATCTATGGATTTCTATATCCTCTACCGAGATGGTTTTTACATGATCCTCACGTCCCTCCACAATCCCACTGAAAGAGATCATAGTTTCCGGAAATTAGTGGACGATTTTCTTTTTGAGGGATTTGACGCTTTTCCAGTCCCATTCCGCTTTTGATTCCTCGGGACATTTTCAGTAATTCGGGCCATGAAATCATCGACCATCCTTGGCATTGATGTTGGCGGTTCTGGCATAAAAGGCGCCATCGTCGATCTCACTACTGGCACCCTCTCCACAGAAAGATACAGAATCCCCACCCCCCAACCAGCCTCCCCTGATGCTGTAGCACAAACCATTAACCAAATAGTCTCCCATTTCGAGTACTCCGGCCCGATTGGTTGTGGATTTCCCAGTGCCATCCAGCAAGGCATCGTACGGACGGCCTCGAATATCGATAAATCCTGGATAGGCGTTAATGCATCCACTATTTTCTCTTCTGTGACCCGTTGTCCCGTCAATGTCATCAATGATGCGGACGCTGCTGCCATGGCAGAAATGCGATATGGTGCAGGTCTTTCCATTAAGGGAGTAACTTTGCTAATAACTGTAGGCACAGGATTGGGAACTGCAATATTTTCCAATGGCTCTTTAGTTCCCAATACAGAACTGGGGCACATCATTCTACCAGGCCAGGCTCAAATTGCAGAACGATTCGCTTCTGATGCAGCCCGTAAACGAGCAGGGCTTTCGTGGGCAGAATGGGGGAAGCGGTTTAATGAATATCTCCAATACCTTTATCCCCTATTTTATCCTGACCTTGTCATTATAGGAGGAGGCGCAAGCAAAAAATTCAAAAAATATGGGGAGTACCTTGACATCCCCACCCAGGTGGTTCCAGCCCTGCTTCAGAATGGAGCTGGTATTGTAGGGGCAGCCTTAGCTGCTGAGGTGAGAGAAAAATTACCAACGGATTGATCGATGAACCGGATAAACCTTTGGGCAAGCCCACGCAATGTATCCACAGCATTGATGTATAGCTTCGCTCAGCGAAGGGATACTCAAGTCTTTGATGAACCCTTGTATGGACATTATTTGGCCTATACCGGGATCAGGCATCCCGGCCAGGAAGAAATCCTTTCTTCTATGGAGACAAACGGGCAGAAGGTCGTTGAGAACCTGTTGCTAGGAACACATACGCATCCGGTGGTCTTTTTTAAGCAAATGACGCATCATTTGGTAGGGATTGATTGGGGGTTTTTGAAAGTGTGCAAAAATGTCCTGCTCATCCGGGACCCCGCTGCTTTTATCACTTCGTATGCCAAGGTCATTGACTCCCCTACCCTGGATGATATTGGTATCAAACAACAATGGGAATTATGTCAACATCTACAATCCTCAGGGCATCTAACTGCCGTTTTGGATGCTAGGGAATTATTGCTAAATCCTACAAATGTCCTGGGACAATTATGTGAGTCCATTGGAATTCCTTTTGACCACAATATGCTTTCATGGGAAGCAGGTGCTCGGCCAGAAGATGGCGTTTGGGCGCCGTATTGGTACAAAAATGTTCATACATCTACGGGCTTTCAACCATATAAAGAAAAAGAAATTCTGATACCTGAGGGGTTAAGCGGCTTGGTCGAAGAAGCGAGCACATATTATGAAAAGCTATATCCACTCGCCCTAAAAGCAAAATAGCAGATCGATTAATGGTAATTTATCAACATGCTTCAAACTTACAATCCAAAAAACGACAACCTTCTGATCCATGTGGGAGGCAAACTTTACCCCAGAGCAGAGGCCAAGATATCTGTTTTTGACAGTGTGGTACAAGGAGGAGATGCCGTTTGGGAAGGAATTCGTGTATACAATGGCCGCATTTTTTGTTTAGACAAGCACTTGAGGAGGCTACGCGATAGCGCGCATACCATGGGGTTTCAAGGCATCCCTTCACCGGAAGTCATTACCAAAGCCCTGTTTGACACCCTGGAAGCCAATGGCATGCGGGATGGGGTCCATATCCGCCTAACCCTTACCAGAGGGGAAAAAATCACCTCAGGTATGGATCCACGCCTTAACCAAAAAGGATGCTGCCTGATCATCGTAGCGGAATGGAAGGCCCCTGTTTATGACAGTCAAGGTATTCGCCTGATTACCTCCCATATCCGTCGAAATGGCCCACAATTCTTAGACTCCAAAATCCACCATAACAACCTGATCAATAATATCCTGGCAAAAATGGAAGCCAACCTCGCTGGGGTGGATGATGCGATCATGTTGGATGCTCATGGATTTGTCTCAGAGACCAATGCGACAAATATTTTTCTCACCAGAAATGGAAAACTCTATACCCCTCATGCAGACAGCTGCTTGCCAGGCATTACGCGTGGGCTGATATTGGAAATAGCTAAAGACCTTGGGATAGAAGCCATTGAAAAAAACCTTTCCCTAACCGAATTTTATACAGCTGACGAGGTATTCACTACCGGTACGATGGGAGAACTAACCCCAGTGGTAGAAATTGATGGAAGGGAAATCGTCCATCTTTCCAATTCGAATGTCTTTACAACCCTCAATCAGGCCTTCCAGCGCCGAGCCACTAGTGAAGGCGTAGCATTGCCGTCTTGAATTAATTATTGATTGATTCAAGTTAATTCTGAGACGGCACATGAAACCGTGCCCTATTGGGAGCTGGAAGCATAAATTCAAAATTCTCCCGCCCTTGTTTTATCCAATTCGCTGCGAGCAGCTGTAGTAGGGTTTGTAAAAACGCTCTCAGCAGAAGTTGCCTCAAAAGGCATCACCCTCAACGTACTAGCCCCAGGGTACCATGCTACCCCTGCCATGAATCGCCTTATCCTGAAGGTCAGTGAGTTAGAAGGCATATCTGAAGCCGATGCAATCGCTCGGTTTGCAGCTGATACAGAAGTAAGACGGATAGGCACATCTGCTGAATTTGCGAGTTTTGCAACCTGGTTACTTTCCCCCCTGTCGGGGTATTTCACAGGCCAAACCATCAGTGTAGATGGGGGAAGGATCAAAGGAATGATGGGATAGGCATGCATTTTGCATCTTCCACCTCATGGAAGATACCAAAAAGAGGCTATTTCCTCAATCATTTCTTTGGGTACTGGTCTTGCTTTTGAGCATATGGGGATGTCCACTAAAGCCATCGGAAACATTTCCTCCTAAACTTGAGCTGAAAGCTCCCTGGGCTGAATCCACTTGGTATGATAGCCTCAAGGTTACTCAACCTCCACTTGAACAGGACAAGCTTTTCCCATTTCTTCAGGCTTCCAATGTGAAAGTTTATTCCTTCAATTTTGGTAAAAAAGTGGAAGAAGCTCAATTCAGGTTGATCAGAGGGGATCGACTCACTGAGGAATTACCGCAACCTGATACGGGCAATTATATGGAAGGTCCTGAAGCTAATGAACTCCTCGCCTGCCTTTCCCCTCCCCATAAAGTCCTCCCAAACAACGTTGATGTTGTTTGCTTTTATTATCCTCGCCATGGATTTATCTTCTATGATGATCACCATCATCCTATTGGTGCCCTTGAGGTTTGTTTTGAATGTCAGGAATATCGCATGTACCCCAACGCATGGCTCACCATGTATCCTGAAGGGTTTAAACGGCTGGAAGGGATGTTACAGAAAATGGGCATTCAAACTCGTGAGGGAGCATCCCCATCTTCTATTTGATCAAAGAAATTTGTGTTTTGACCTAGATTTTTAAGAGATTTGAAGTGAGACTTGTGCTGAGCTTGTCGAAGTACCGCTCGCCCTTTAAATTGATGGAATTATTAATTGATAGATTATTGATTAATTCAGTTCCTTGTAATCAATTTTTCATTCTCCATTTTTCATTCTCAATTCTCCCCATGGTCATCATCATTTCTCCAGCCAAAACGCTTGATTTTTCCGAAGAAACCCGATATTCCAGCCAATACTCTATGCCAGAGATGCTTGATGAATCGGCAAAATTGGTACAAAAGCTGGCACGCATGAAGGCCAAAAAGATCAGTGAACTGATGCATGTGAGTGAAAAAATTGCTACGCTTAACGTTGATCGCTATCAGCAATATTCGACCCCATTTACACCAGAAAATGCGAAACAGGCTTTAATGGCTTTTAAGGGAGATGTTTACCTGGGATTTGATTTGGCAGAATATTCGGCGGATGATTTTGAATTTGCCCAAAAGCACCTGCGGATTCTCTCTGGCCTGTACGGTCTCCTAAAGCCGCTAGACCTGATCCAACCGTATCGACTGGAGATGGGCACCCCACTGCCTACCAGACGCGGAAAAAACCTTTATGCTTTTTGGGGTGACCGCATCTCAAAAGCGTTGAATGTGGCCTTGGAAGCATCCGGAGATGATGTATTAATTAATCTTGCTTCCATCGAATACTTTAAATCTGTCCGACAAAATAAACTCAAAGGGCGAATCATCACGCCCATCTTCAAAGAGGAACGCAATGGTCAGTTAAAAAACATTGCCATCTTCTCGAAAAAAGCGCGAGGCCTGATGAGCAACTATGCTATCAGAAAGGGCATCACAGACCCTGAAGACCTCAAAGCATTTGATTTAGAAGGATACCAGTACCTCGCCGCTCATTCTACTGAATCTGAATGGGTGTTTGGCAGATAACAAAATAACTTTTTTGCTTGAACGACTTGAACCTTTGAACGACTTGAACCTTTGAACCAATTGTCCCCTTGAACCCTCCCCCCATTCGAACCTTCCCTCATCCCCGCAAGATGTCTGCGGATGAATTGGCTCAAGCAATTGAGATCAACAAATCTCAGATTTTGGGGTATTTCGATGAGACTTTTTCGCGCAATGTGGTGAAAGAAGTCTCCTATTTTCTCAAAATTTATTTTCGGCCCGAGTACATAGGTTTTGACGAATTACCAGAGAGAAGCAATCCAGATCGGCCCCTCATCTATGCGAGCAATCACTCTGGGATGGCGTTTCCATGGGATGCGATCATGTTTGGGACGGGATTAATGGAGATGCATGACTTTGACATGCGGAAGGTCTTCCGGCCGCTGGCGGCGCCTATGCTATCAGCTTCTAAACTGATGAACCCTTATTTGCTGGAGGATATTTGGAAGCGAGTAGGTGCTATCGACGCCACTAGTCTCAATTTTGAGACCATGATGAACCAAGAAGAATCCGACCTATTGATTTATCCTGAGGGGGTTCCAGGCATCGGAAAAGGCTTTAACCGAAAATACCAGCTACAGACTTTTTCCACCTCTATCGTCCGCATGGCCTTTAAATATGAGACGGACATTGTCAGTGCGTTTTGTATCAACGGAGAATATATCAATCCATACGCCTATAGCTCTCGAAGGCTCAATAAGCTCTTCAATTTAATTGGGATTCCCTTTATGCCCATTGGGCTGTTGACTGTCTTGATGATCTTTCAGCCCTGGCTATTCTATGCTGCCTTACCCGCCAAGCTGACCTACGTGCGCGGCAAGCGATATAAGGTCTATGAGATGATAGACAAGCCATTTGAAGAGGTGAGCTTGAAGGAATTACGGGCCATCCGAGACCAGTTGCAAGCGGAAATGCAAGCGGAAATGGATGCTGCCGTGAAAGCATACGGTAAAAAACCCTACCGGCTTGGAGAATTCTTTCGCGCCGTTGGCAAAAACATTCGCCAATTTCCCTACTTCACCCCAATAGGCTGGCCCGCCTTATTCACAGAATTCAACCGACTCTATTTCAAGAAAAATAAGCCGCCCCATAACATCACCAAAGGTTGGTTCCGATTTCTGCGCATCATTTGGCACAACCCCATTGTGATTGCCTATTTCCTCCCTGTCATCGGCTGGATTCCCATCATCGCTAAAGGGATCACAGGACGTAGAAAAGTGAAGCCTTGGGAAGGGAGTAATGCCTGAGGGGATAATGGTAAATGGTTAATTGTCAATGGTTAGTGGTTAATTAATGGGGGACTTTATAGATTTGGATTGCGCACATGTAACACGCTTACAGCACGCCGTCGTGGATTTCGGCTTACGCAAAGGCTCTTCACACATTAACAATTAACCATTAACAACTAACCATTACTCAAACGCCTCCAGCTTTGCCTTCACCGTCGCATTGTCAGGATCCAATGCTAGCGCCTTTTGGTAGTAACTTTTGGCTTGGTCCTTTTGCCCTATAATCTTATAGACTTCTGCCAAATTATAGGAGCCCAACCAGTTGTCGGGATAAGTGGCAGTTTGTAGGTTAAAGACTGTGATGGCTTCCTTAACTTTGCGTTCAATCATGAACTGCCAGCCCAGAGAACTGACCAGGGTAGATACATTTTCAAAGCGATTCATCGGATCCTTTATATAACGCCAGTAGGCTGCCTGCGCGGAATCAAGGCCTTGAGCGGCATAAGTCGTTCGGAATATTCGATCCAGCGTGGCGCGCTTTAAGCGGCGGATGACCATCGGCTCGGCCTCTTGTAGCCAGCCCGCAGTAGACCAGGTACCATCTAATTCATTCGTGTAGATACTCCCATCACTGCCAACGGTAATCCCATTGGGGGCAGAAAGTTGTGCTTGTAAGGCAGGTCCATCTACTACCCCTGTTTTTCCTGTCCCCGCGATCAATGCATATTCTCCTCCTTCGTTGATCCGGTAGAGGGTATTGGTCTTGATTTTTGTGAGATAAAAATTGTTGTTGCTATAGGCTAAATGGGCATTTCCCCCTCCGCCAGGAACTGTCGCAAAGGTAGAGACTTCTCCTGCAGGGGTGATTTGGAGGATTTTATCGTTGTTAAAATTGGCAACAAAGAGGTTCCCCTTACTTCCTAACGCAATGCTATTGGGGCATTGAAAGCCTTTTCCTGATGCAAATGTAGAGACCTCCTTTTGGGGGGTGACCTTCAAGATGCGGTTGTCATTACAATTGCAGACATAGAGATTATTCTCTCCATCAAATGCCAGCCCCACCGGGCCATTCAACTCTTTTGACAGAAAAGTAGTGACTTCTCCCGTACGGGTGATTTTGGAAATGGTATGTCCATAAAAATTAGCCTGAAGGAGGTCTCCTTCTGCGTTCACTACATTGCCAGAGCTGCCGTACAAGGCATCCGTAAGCAGCTTTACCTCTCCATCTGTGGAGACGCGCCACACCGCATCACGAAAATTGGCAACGTAAAGAAAGCCCAGTTTATCTGTGCACATCCCTCCTAGCCTGCCGTAAGCGTGCAGTGGTTCAGACAATTTCAAGGTCTCCATTGAGTCTCCCACAAGTGGAGCCTGTTGGGACCAGACAGGTTGAGTAACACAAGCGAGCAAACAAACCAGGAAACCCATTTTTTTCAAATAAATAACCATAATTCACATAATTTTCTCAAATAACACGAATTACCTCCATACACCACAACCCCATATTTAGGCAGTTTTTATACTTTTGCGGCATGACAAAACCCTTATTACTTTTCACCTTTTTCACCCTGAGCCTTCTAGGCCATTCCTTTGCCCAATTTGTCCAAATATCCCCTGCTAATCCTGGACCCGATGATACAGTCAGGGTCGTTTTCGATGCAGCCTTGGGCGATCAGCGCTTAAAAGGATGTGGATGTGATGTCTACTTGATTTCGGGCCTGGTTCAAGGCTCATTGAGCAATATGTCTCCCCTCAGGCATATCCAGGGAGGGCAAGGGAAAGCCGACCCTCAGCTCAAGATGACGCCATTAGGAGAAGATAAATATCAATATGAACTGGTCCCAAGGGCTTTTTATGGACTAGCATCAGATGAGGAATTTTTGCAAATGTCCTTTGCCTTTCAAAACATCGATGGCAGCATCCAACACCTCAATGCAGAAGCTTTGCCTGAATTGTACCCAAGCCTCACCTACCTCGCCAATCAAGCCCTTGACGATGCCAGTGGTAAAGACGGCCTGTATATGGGAAATACAAAGACCATGTTTTTTGATCCTGAAAAAGGGTACCGATTCCTTACGGATGAAGGAGAAATGCATCTGCAGTTCATGGATCATGGCATTGTCAAGGTGAGTTTCTTACCTACAGGCACAGAAGTGCTGCCTCCCTCAGAAGTGGTACAGGCAAGGCCTGCCATTGAAGAAGTCACTATGGAGGAGCGTGAGTCAGCCTATGTATTTCTCTATGCAGAGAGCTATACCCTTTCGGTAAACAAATCACCGCTTCGGTTGTCTTGGAGCCGATCTGGCGAAGAGTTACTTCATGATCAATCAGGATTTTATCTAGACGCAAAGGATGAAACCGTAGGCACAAGATTTACCCTATCTCCTGAAGAGCACATCTATGGAACGGGTTCTCGGGCCTTGCCGATCGATCGGCGCGGCATGCGGTTTAACCTCTTCCACAGTGCCGTTTATGGCTATTCCGCTGGGGAACCTACCCTAAACATTTCCCTTCCCATCTATGTCTCCTCCAAGCGTTATGCTGTTTATTTCGACAATGACAAGAGGGGGTATTTTGATTTGGGCAAAAGTGAGCAAACGGTGCTAGAATATGGCACGATGGATACCCAAGGCTTGACCTATTACCTGATTCCAGGGTATGATTATGGAGATGTAGTAAAAGGGTATACCTACCTGACGGGGCGCCAACCCCTACCGCCCAAATGGGCGTTGGGGTATATTCAGTCACGATATGGATATAAGACGCAAGATGAAGCCATGCGTATGGTCGATACGCTTCAGCAAGCAGGTTTCCCCCTTGACGCGCTGGTCCTGGACCTATTTTGGTTTGGAGATAAGGAGCAAATGGGCCAATTGGATTGGAACAAGGAGCAATGGCCGGACCCCAAAGGCATGATTCAGGCCTTCCAAAAAAAAGGCGTGCAACTCATTACGATCTCAGAGCCTTATTTCATCCAAGGAAGTCGGCATTATGCCTTTTTGGATAGCATGGGCTATTTCACCCGGAATTCCGAAGGAGACACCTATGTGATTGAAAATTTTTGGGCTGGTCCAGCAAGCTTATTGGACATCTTCAATCCAGCCGCCAAAGAGTGGGTTTGGAAGCAATACAAAGCACGCATAGATGAAGGCGTAAGCGGCTTGTGGGTAGACCTCACTGAACCCGAAAACCATCCTGTTTCCATGCAGCACATCCTCGGAAGTGCCGAGGAAGTCCACAATCGCTACCCCAATGAGTGGAACCGAAATCTCTTTCAATATTTTCGCAAGAACTACCCCCGCAAGCGTCTATTCAATTTATCCCGGGCAGGATTTGCGGGCATGCAAGCCCATGCGACTTTCCCGTGGTCTGGAGATATTTCCCGCAGTTGGGATGGGCTGGCAATCCAGCCCGCCATCATGCTGAGCCAGGGGCTTTGTGGCATAGGGTATATGCATTCCGACTTGGGAGGATTTACAGGGGGAGAAATGGACCAAGAACTCTATACACGGTGGTTGCAATTCGGCACATTTGTTCCCGTAATGCGCGCACATGGCGCTTTTATCCCTTCAGAACCGATCTTCTATAGCCCCGAAACTCAACATCGAGTACGGGATGCCATTTCCCTCCGGTATCAATTATTTCCCTATAATTATACGCTATCTTGGGAAAACACTACCCATGGAAGCCCTTTGGTTCGGCCCTTATTCTACCACTATCCCAATGATCCTTCCCTAGCCCAAGAAGATTCCGCTTATTTGTGGGGGAGAGATTTACTGGTTTGTCCAATTCTCAGGCAAGGACAAAAAGAAAAATTGCTATATTTACCCAAAGAGGCTTGGATAGATTTTAGGACAGATTCTCTTTATTCCGGCGGAGAGACGCATTCTATCCCCCTTTCATTGGACCAAATACCCCTGTTTGTCCGTGGTGGAGCGATCCTCCCCATGACAACCCCTCATGCAAGCTTGAGTGGTTTTCATGCGGATACCTTGATTTTTCATTATTATCCTGTTGCAAGTCGTCCAGCCTCCTCGGCCACCCTTTACCTCGATGATGGGCAAGATGCCGCTTCTATCCAACATGAATCTTGTAGTTTATGGGATATCACGGCAATGGCCCAAGAGAAGCAGTTAACCCTTGATATGCATCATACAGGCAAGGGATATGTAGGGGCATCGGGAGTCAGCACTTTTCTTTTTGAAATACATCGGATCAGGGGGAAAGTCAAGAAAGTGTCCTGGAATCAGAAAAAGCTGAAGGCCGTGTCAAGCCTACAAGAGCTATCCTCACAAAAGAATAGTGTTTTCCATGACAAAAGGAACAATCGGTTGTATATTCACGGAAAATGGCAAAATGGGGATAGTAAGTTAGAAATTAAAGGAAAAGGCATGCTGTATTAGCAATCAAGGCACAAAAATTGCCACACTAATTAAGGATTAGTAATTCATTGATTATTAATTTATTAGGTAGGTTTTATTGAATAACTTGTGTCAATCAAATGCCCCCAGTAGTAAATTTTACCATTCATGACGAACCTCATCTATTAATGACCATGGTGAAGGAGCAGGATCTTAACGAGCTAACAAAATCAGAACTCATTCAGCTGATTCATCAGCTCAAGACAGAGAATCAGCGCATCAACTCGCAGCGGCGCCTTCAAATAGATGAGCACGAATCAAATCTAGCTGCTTTGATCGAAAATACGGATGACTATATCGTCTCCGTAGATACTTCCTATCGCATATTAGTCCAGAATACCGCCTATGGCCGTCTGATTAATGACATATACGGCCAGCCACTTCAAGAAGGAGACCATATCCTTCAGTATATGGATGAGCGACTGGTCGAGTATTGGAAGCCTTATTACGAAAAAGTATTTGCAGGGATCACTCAAAGAACTATTGAAACGCGTCTGAAAGGGGATGAAAAAAGGTTTTTGGAAGTCTCATTTCACCCAATTATGGGGAAAGATCAAGAAATAAAAGGCGCCTCCATATACATCAAGGATATCACTGAACGGAAAGTCGCCGAGGACCAGATTCGCAGTAGCCAACAACTTCTTTCCTCCATCAACAGAAATATCAAAGAAGGTATTTACCGAAGCACCCCTGAAGAAGGATTGATTTATGTGAATAAAGCTTTTGTGGAGATGTTTGGATATAGCTCTGTCGAGGAAGTTTTATCCCTTCAGTCTCACGTGCTCTATGATGACCCTCAGCGCAGGCTAGAGCTCATTTCTCTTATTGATGAGAGCAGCTTCATGACCAATCAGGAGGTCCTGTATGTGCGCAAAGATGGCACCCGTTTTTATGGCATGACCAGTAGTATCATGCATAAGGAAGAAGATGGAAAAGTCTATTTTGATGGGGCCATCCGCGATGTAACGGAGCATATCGAAAAAGAGCATCAATTACGTCAACAAAATGAGGAATTGATCAAGGTCAATAGCGAGCTAGATCGATTTGTCTATAGTACTTCCCATGACCTCCGCGCTCCTTTGATGTCCATCGCGGGATTGATCAATATCTCACGTAAGTCTCAAAGCGATGCCCAACGGGGATATTATTTTGACTTGATGGAAAAAAGTATCCAGAAACTGGACAACTTCATCAAAGACATCATTAATTTCTCCAGAAATGCGCGAAGCGAGATTGAGGTAGAGCGAATAGAAGTAGACCATTTGGTACGTAATATCCTCGAGGAGCTCAAATATTCCTCAGAATACCACCACCTCAAATTTTATGTAGAAGTCACTGGTAGTGGGGTCATCTATTCAGATCAAAAACGACTCACCGTCATCTTCAGCAACCTCCTCTCCAACGCAGCTCGCTATAGCGAACCCAGCCGAGAAGAATCCTTCGTCAAAATTCATGTAAAAACTGACGACGAATTCACCACGATCCAGATTCAGGACAATGGCCAAGGCATTCGCCCTGAACACATGCAAAAGATTTTTCAGATGTTCTATCGTGGAAATAATAACAGCAAGGGGTCTGGATTGGGATTGTATATCGTTCGGGAAACAATGGAAAAATTGCAAGGGAGAATCACCGTCAATAGTGAGTACAGTGAAGGGGCTACTTTCACGCTAGAGCTCCCCAATCTACCTGAAAAGGTGGAAGCGTAAGGCTTGAAAGAAGTTTAAACCGTTCAAAAATGTTCAAGGAAGATGCGTCTCATTGAACCCTGAACTTTTGAACCCTGAACCTCTCTTAGTCCCCCTGCTCAGTGTACCAATCATAAAAACTGAGAATTTCTCCATCCGGTTCAAGCATTTCCAGCATTTCATCCCAAGGCATAGGCCATTCCTTTCCATTTTTGTCCTCGATGAATGGTAGGCTCCTTCCGACCATCTCATCTTCTTTCCATCCCCACTTACCGCCTGATGTTTTACTTTGGATGGTACCGATATAGGCAATCATGGGCAAAACCAATGATTCCTTGTCAAGCCATTCTTTATTCCATTTGATTACCTCATCAATCACTATCAAGCTCTCTATGCTATAGTCAAGGCTTTCATCCGTAAGTGACAAAAGCACTTGCAATTCTTCCTTCATCAAATGTGAGGGGCGGTCGTGGTTCTCTTCTAGCCGAGTCTCAAATTGAGTGAGCAAATCGTTCATTCGTACAGTAGGCAGTGCTCCTTCAGCATCCATCCGCGCCAAATAATTGGCATAAGCGGCTTCCCCTGTAAAGACACGTGCAAAGCCATATCGAGGATGGTAATGCAACAATTTCCCCTCTCTCAATTCAATGACATTTCCTAAGCTATCAGCCAAGTCATTTCGCACTTTTCCACCGTGAATATTAGATATCTCTTTGATCTGAATTTTTGATAATTGGTAGAGAAAATGGTCTACAGTATGGGGCAACTCACCGTCCACCAATTGATTGGTGAGGAATTTGGTAGCCTCTACCTCCATTTTCTCTGAAACCCCCAGGTATTTTGCCAATCCCGCAAAAGTGCCAAACAAGAAAGAGGATGTCGCTTCTTCTGTCGTTGTTTGCAGCAAAAAAGGGCCTGTAGGCAATTGAGATACGATGGCTCCTTGATTGGCAAATAAGGCAGAATCCCAATGTTCTACTGAGGCATCCTCCAGAAATGCTGCTGTCGTAGCTTCGTCAAGGGGAATGTGCCAACTGATGACGCCATTATCCAGCAGGTCTATCTGCACATTTTTTAATGCTTCTATATCCCCCTTTTTGGAGAACAGCAATGCTCGCTGATCATATAGTTTGACGAGGTACCGCCCTTCACTGACGAGATAGGTATGGTAAGTAAAAGGGATGGTATAGGTCAATGATTTTTGGGCAGATGGCGTAGAAAGCGACTCCGCATCAGTCGCGTCTAGTACTTGCACCTCTATCACCTGATCCGGGCTTACAGGACAGGTCAGAACTGGTTTAACCTCAGATTCCCAAGGGGCCAGATATGCTTGGACCACAGGTACAGGCAAGGCAAGCTCTTCGTAAAGGAATTTTCGATTCTTTTCGAAATAAGTACCATATCGGCTCATATGAGCATTGATACCTGCGAGCTTTCCTTTTTCTTGGGACTTATCGGCAGGGGTTTCTTGGGCAAAAGTCTGAGAAGCGAGGGTGAGGGAAATAGATAGAATAAGAAGGAGGGATTTCAAAGCAAGGAGAATTTGGAGTTTTGTACTGAGTCAAAGTTAGGGATTTTATCAGCCAATTCCTCCCTGAGGAGGAGAGAAACAGAATTGCCTTTTTGGAGACTGCTTTATTTTCCTAATTTCGTTGTTCTATCTAGCAAGCCTTGTTCTTTTCAGACCAGTCATTTTCCCTAGATATACTTGTGCGGCTGGGATGAAACGGGCGCGGGCGGACGGCTAGAAGGGTTGGCCTTGGTTGGCCCATTTCGATTTTTTGGTTACTTTTTTCTAAAAAAAGTAACAGAACAGTATGTAATTAAAAAAAACAATCATCTCCTATGACCCCATACAAAGTCCTATTTATTGGGCTATTCCTTCTCTTCTCATGCAGCCTCAGTTATGCACAAATAGAGCAAATAGGCCCAGGCCAAATGGGGAGTCGAGCTACTTGGAACCCCAGCGAAACCGCTCCCCGCAGAAGCACCACCAAGGATACCCTTTTCCTTACCACCACCAAACCCTTTTTTGATGACTTTTCCTATCATGGGAGTGTGCCAGACTCTTCCTTATGGGACTTAGGAGCTGGAGACGGTTTTCATTACCCTACCATTAACCGCAGAGCGGCTATAGGGCCTCCAAGCCTTGGAGAGGCCACATTTGACGGCGTAAGTGCCAATAATGATCCGTATAGCCGAAGGCTTACGAGAGGGCCATGTGACCGACTGGAAACGCATTATATTGACCTGTCAGGGCTGGACCCTGACAGTGATGTATGGTTGACATTTTTTCTTCAACCAGAAGGGTTTGGTGATCCGCCAGCCACCCAGGATTCCTTCAAAGTATATATGAATGCCCTCAATTCGGGCTCTGCCATGGGTCAAGACTCTATGGTCGTCGTGTATAAGCAAGGAGGCAGCAGGGTAAAAGATTTTGAACAAATTACCATAAGGGTTTCTAACCCTATTTTTTTCCATCCTCAATTCTATATCGCCTTTGAAAGCGAAGGCTTCCAAGCTGGCATTTTGAATGCTTGGCACTTGGATTATGTGAGCTTGGGGCTGGAACGTACCCCAGACGATACCTTGTATCAGGACCGCTCAGTATGCTACCTCACCAATCCTCCTTTGGATCCTTACACGGCAATTCCTTTCCAGCAATATACTACTGGAACGTCTATGCAAAGTCCCTTTGGCGTGGTCATTAGCAACCTGACAGGCAATTCGCAGAGTGCCATAGTGACTACAGAAATGGAGGATGTAGTGGGCGGAAACATCTTTTCCCCAACATTCCAGAATCAAACCTCTGGCCCCTTAACCGGCTTGGGGTCAAGCACTTTCAATTTTACCCCATACAACACCAGCGGGGGCCTGAGCAACCCAGACTCAGCTACCCTCCGTCACCAGGTGAGACTATCCAATAATAGCGATGATGTAGCTGTAAATGATGTCTTCTACGATTACTATCGATTAGATTCCATTATGGCATATGACGATGGCGAGGCGGACGCAGGATATGGATTAAATCGTTCGCGTGGATTTGGACAACGGTTTGAGTTGAGTTCTCCTGATTCCCTCATGGCTGTCTGGATCTGCTTTGCCCCGCAAATCGACTTTTTCAGGGGCGGATCTCTGGAAGGGCAAGATTTTCGCCTTACTATATGGTTTGATGAAGATCCCGACTCAGTCCTTTATCAGCAAATTTCTGATATGACCATTGAATATGGGGACACCGCTAATCACTTTCAGCGCTATCCATTGAGAAGGGCGCTTTCTCTGGAGGGCACCGTCTATATTGGGGTCACCCAACTCACAGATGCGCCTATCGGCGTGGGCTATGATTTGACGTATAATAACAACAACTATGTCTATTATGATTCAGTAGGCAAATGGACCAATAGTCGCCTCAATGGCACCTTGATGATCCGTCCAGAATTCTGGAATATCAACTTCAATCCGGGGCCGTTTACAGATGTGGAAAGAGAAGTAGCTGGCCAAAACCAACTCCTTACTTTCTACCCCAACCCGCTCACATCCAAGCTATTACGCTTTAGTGGAAGTAAGGATGCGCCCCTCACATCCCTCCAAGTCACCCTCCACGACCTCAGCGGCCGCAGGGTATATACCCATTCCCTCAACTCCGCAGAACTCAGCGGGCGACAAGTCACACTGCCCCCTGGCCTCGTAGACGGGCTGTACTTCTTGCGCTATGAAGGCATGAAGGAAAATGGACAGGTCGTCCGAGGAAGCAAGCGTATGGTGGTGATGGATTGAGGGATAAAATAGCAACCTAACTACACACAAAGACCTCGGAGGTTTTGGAAACCTCCGAGGTCTGCAATACACAATTCAATTGACTTCTTCCCCCAAAAAACTCGACCTCCTCGCTTTTGCTCCACATCCTGATGATGCCGAACTAGGTTGTGCAGGCACTCTGGCTAAGCTGGCGCATGCCGGCAAACAAGTGGGCGTCGTGGACCTGACTCGTGGCGAGATGGGCTCTCGCGGTACGCCAGAACTCCGCGCTCAAGAAGCTGCTGACGCCAGCAAGGTCCTGGGACTTGCTGTCCGCGAAAACTTAGGCTTTCGCGATGCCTTATTTGTCCAAGATGAAGCGCATCAGCTCGCCATTATTCGTATGATTCGTCGCTACCAGCCTGATGTGGTCCTTGCCAGTGCCATCACTGATCGGCACCCTGACCATGGCAGAGGGTCTAAGCTTGTCAGAGATGCTGCGTTTTATAGCGGTCTTCGCCGCATGGAGACGGAATGGGACGGCGTCTCTCAGGTCCCATGGCGGCCCAAACGCCTTTTTTTCTACATACAAGACCAGCACTTACAGCCAGACTTTGTCGTGGACATTTCGGATTTTTTTGAGCAAAAAGTTGCGTCTATTGAGGCATTTAAGACGCAATTTTACAATCCTGATGTCGATGGTCCACAAACCTATATCTCAACTCAGGACTTTTGGCATTTTTTGGAAGCGCGTGCGCGGGTCATGGGCCACATGATCGGCACGGCTTTTGGCGAAGGTTTTCAAGCAGAGTCACCACTTGCTGTAGGATCGCCTTTGGATCTTATTGGAGAAGCTAAGTTTAGTTAGGGAATGAATAAAAATTAAAATGAAAGTTGAAATCAAAAATTATTGATTGATCAATAACTTTTGATCTTTCGGGTTTTTGTATCTACATATTGTTATATTAGAAAATACTCATTAAAATTCGTGCGGCTGGGGTGAACGGCGAAGCCCTCATGAATACCTTTAAAAACAGGCAGATCATGAATAACCGAGCGCGCGCGGACGGATAGCAGGGATGGCCTTGGTTGGCTCGCTTCGATTTTTTGGTTACTTTTTTCTAAAAAAAGTAACACATTTAGGATCAAGTTTAATTCAATTAGCCGCATCTACACACAACACTTATGTCACAAGTCACCGCACAACTTTGGGAAGTAGCCATGGGAGAGCCAATAGCTGGCGTTACCGTCTCCCTGGACAAAGTCATCCGAGACAATGAATGGCAAGAAATGGCCAGCACCGTTTCTGACCACGATGGCTACGTAAATGACTTGCTCTCTGATGGAGTAGCCTTGATTCCTGGCGTCTATCGCCTGACGTACCACCTCAGTCCTTATTATGAGAAATTGGGAATCCCCACGGACTTCCCCTTTATCTATGGGGTATTTGAGATCAAAGACCGTGATACGTATCACTTTCAGTTGTTTGCTACGCCCCATGGTTTTTCTATTTATAAGGGTGGATTTCCTGGATTTTAGGAGAAATTCAAGTTCAAACTCAAGTACAAGTTCAAGTTCAAGGGTAAAAATTTGAGATTGAGATTGTACTTGAGTTTGCAATTCTCCATCGCACTGGTCCCTTCGACATCAATAATTCGCCCGTGATTCCCCTTCTCTACCAAGACGACGACCTCTTCGTCGTCAATAAACCTGCAGGCATTGCCGTGCATCAGAATGAGTGGGAGCTTCACCGCGAGGCTACCCTCACGCATCTGCTCAAAAAGCAGTTTGGCGTAAAGACCCTTTTCCCTGCCCACAGGCTGGATAGGAGTGTATCGGGCTTATTATTATTTGCGAAGCATAAAGCAGCCGCCAAACTGATTCATGCGCAGTTCTTGAACAACCATATACAAAAGCACTACCTCGCCATCGTGCGCGGATTTGCCCCAAGCGAGGGCGTCATCGACCGCCCACTTACCGGCGAAAGCCGCCAACCGCCCGCCAAGCCTGCCATCACCCATTTCCAAAAGCTCGATCAAATCGCCCTCTCCCGCCCTATCAACCGCTATCCCGAGACACGCTACTCACTTGTGCAAGCCCAGCCCCAAACAGGACGTTATCACCAACTCCGCCGCCACCTCGCGGGCATCAACCACCCCATCCTAGGCGACCGCAAACACGGTGACCGTGACCATAACCATTTCCTCGAAACGGAATTTGGTATAAGACGTGTCATGCTGCATGCTGAGCAACTGGCATTTCCACATCCTTTCACTGGAGAGTCACTCCACCTCACAGGTGATCTGCCTGCCGATATGAAAGCGGTCATGACTGCTTTTGGGTGGATGTCAGAAAGAAAGACCTCGAAGGATTAACCACCCATACTGGTTAAAATCCTTCGAGGTCTCTGATTCCATGAAATAAAAAGCAAAAAAACCGTTGATAGTGTCTATACATGCCGTATATTTGCTACGCTTTGGAAGGACGAGGTTATTGATTGACAGATTATTAATTGATAAATTCAAGGCAAACAACTGATAATCAGCATTATTCTGCCTCCTAATTAATAATCAATCAATTCAATAATTAATAATCTTCCCTCCACAGGGCCCATAGCTCAGTTGGTTAGAGCAACTGACTCATAATCAGTAGGTCCAAGGTTCGAGCCCTTGTGGGCCCACTTTTTTCCCCCTCTTCAACGAAAGTTGGAGGGGGGGTTTTAGTAGGAGTGTTCTATGTTTTGGGTTCTGAGTTCTAGGTAAATGGCTCCTCTGATCCATGAAAATCTGTGTTCCATTTAGGAAGGCACCAGAATAAATGGTCCCATTTGCCTTTATAAGTCACTGAAATAAGTCTGAAATTTGAGCTTGAGCTTGAGCTTGAGTTTGAACTTTTGGTTCTCTGACAATTTTAGTGGAGCGTCCACTTTTGGGCTTTCACATCTCCTGAACCCCGCAGCCCCCCCCCTTCGACTGCGCTCAGGGCAGGCTCTCTCTTCAAAGAGGACTTCCCACACGCCCTGGTTCGCGCGAAAACCCCTTTGAAGCATGCCCTGAGCCTAGCCGAAGGGGTGGTTGAGGCCTGTGTGATCGGGGATGTGTTTACCAGAAGCGACAAGCTTACCATGGAATTTGTCAGAGAACCGAACTTTTCTTAGCCCCCCGAATTCTCAGACTTTATCTCTGCAAGCACCTCCTTCACAATCCCCAGATTCCGCTGAAACTCCGCGTAGCTCGGAAAATCACCCGCCAATGCCTCCAAAAGCACTTCAGCCTGCTGATAAAAGCCAATTGCCGCTTCTATTTTCCCCGATTCCTCCCCCAATTTCCCTAGCTTATAATAAGAGATGGCCAATCCGTTTTTAAACTCCACATTGCTCGGATAGGCTTCATAGAGGGCTTTTGTTAATGCTAAATCTTTTTCATAAAATATTAATGCCTGGTCCATATTGCCCAGCGCGCTGTGGGTGTTTCCCAAATTTTGATAGGAGATGGCCAAGCCGTTCTTAAACGCAACACTGCTCGGATAGGCATCATAGAGGGCTTTCTTTAAGCTATTGTACTGCTCATAAAATATTAATGCCTGGTCCAAGTTGCCCAGCGCGCTGTGGGTAGTCCCCAAATATTGGCAGGAGATGGCCAAGTTATTCTTAAAATCTACATTGCTCGGATAGGCATCATAGAGGGCTTTTTCTAAAGAGTTGTACTGCTCATAAAATATTAATGCCTGGTCCAAATTGCCCAGCGCCCTGTGGGTGATTCCCAAATTTTGGTAGGAGATGGCCAAGCCGTTTTTAAACGACACATTGCTCGGAAAGGCTTCATAGAGGGTTTCAAACAATTGAGTCTGATTCTCATAAAAAGTTAATGCTTGGTCCAAATTGCCCAGCGCGCTGTGGGTGATTCCCAAATTTTGGCAGGAAATGGCCAAGCCGTTTTTAAACGATACATTACTCGGATAGGCTTCATAGAGAGCTTTCGACAAGGTTAAATCTTTTTCATGAAAAGTTAATGCCTGGTCCAAATTGCCCGTTGTCTGATGATATCTCCCAATCCTTCCACATAAAATGGCTAAGTCATTTTCCATTTCCATAATCACCTCCACTAAGTATTCCCCGTACCTTGAGTAGATGTCTGCTTCTTCATATGTAGCATGGAGAAAATGTCCTGTTACTGGCTCATATAACAATTTCTCATTCAAGCTATTCAATAATGCCCTACAATCTTCCAATAATTCAGGATTTTTCTTTTGCACAATCTCTTGTACCACGGGACTGATCTTGAAGCTTATTTCTTCCTCATTAAAGTCGAGCCAGCCTTTTTGGAAGAGGCTTTGGAGGGTGTCGCTTAAGCCTGCTGCTGGCAAGAGGGTCTTGAGGGTGGAGAAAGGGATGTTTTCGGCGGGCAATACAGCGAAGTTGGCAAGCAGTTTTTTTCCCTCCTCGGACAGTCGGCCCAGGTCATACATGGCGGAGATGATGGCTTCTGGACGCTCCTCGCGCAGGGTGAGGTTCTTGGCTTGATAGACGATGGAGACTTTGCGTGTTTGTACGCCGAGCAGGCCCTTGGCTTGCAGGTCTTGGACGAGGTCTTCCAGGCTATAGGCCGTTTCAAAGCGGTTGAGGACGGTCAGGCTTTTGGCGAGCAGTTCGATGACCAGGGTGTTTTTGCCGATGGCTTCGAAGAGTTGAAATAGCAGGGGATCATTTTGGGGCTTATGCTTTTGATAATATTTTACAAATAATGCCTTTGCATCGTCATCTGGCAAAGGGGTGATCGCATGTTTTTGGGCTTGCGCAAATTCGGTGATGCGGGTAGTGAGCAGGATGCGCAGGTTGGGACAGGAGCGCAAGGCCATATAATGGGCTTGCAGGTCTGCCAAGGTATTGGCGTTGTCGATGACCAGGAGGCAAGGGGCTTCCAGTTGGGCCAGTCGTGCTAGGAGTACTTTCAGTTGCTCATCGGCGGTGAGTTGAGGGTCCATCTTTAAGCCTAAGGGTATCCTCAAGGTCAGCAGCGCATCTCTGAGGCTCCTTTCTGCAAATACCCAGGCCAGGTGATGATAGGTTGACATATACGTGCGGAAGTATTCAGCAGCGAGGGTGGTTTTGCCGATGCCTCCTTGGCCATTGACAAGGAGGAGGAGATTTGCTTGTTCAAAAAGCTTCTGGTGGACGGCCTTCAGGTCTTCCGATCTGCCCAAGAAGACTTCTGGGAAGAAGGGGGAATTTCCGAGGATTTTGGGAAGGGTTTTGGGACCTGGGTGAATGTGAATGGTGCTGTTAGTCGTATCTTGTACAATGACATTGCCATGACCAGCTACGGTGGCTTGATTGGCTTTGGTGCGCGCTTCGAGAAAGGTAGCGACTTCCGCTGCTACCGCCTGATTGCCCTGACTCCTCTTCGTCAGTTCATCTAGCAACTCCAGCAAGGCTTTCCGAATCTTGGTTTTTTCCCGAAATCCCTCGTCATACTGAATGTCTTTTTGACGAGTCGCCTTAATGACATCCTGGTACCGCGCCTGCTGTAAGAGGGCTTCTTCAAACAAAGGACTTCCCGCCAGCAATTGCTGAATTTCTTGAAGGGCTTCCTTCATATAGTCTGAGCCGATCAGTCGCTTGATCTCGGCGATGTATTGGGGCAGGTTGCTCATAGGGTTGTTGTGATGCCTTGGATATGATAGCCTAGTCTTGAACAGATGTTAGGTCTATCAGTATGGTGGTGGGGAGACCTAACATGTGTTGAGGGGGCAAAGCCGTGGAACCAGATGAAACTACCATTTTATCAGGGAAATTTCAGGATTTCGGTGGCGTTTTTTGGAGAAAAGGGGCGCATATCCCCAGTTCTGGGGAGGGGGATCATGAGATTTCATTACCTTCCCAAACCTTTTCTCCAAAAACTAGTATCATCCCTCCATGACACCATTTGACAAAGAAAAAATAACAGCCCTGTATCAAGAGGGAGCGACTCTATTTGGCGAGCAGAGATATGAAGAAGCCATTGATTGTTTTGATCAGCTGATCGGGCTGGTGCCAGGGTGGCCAGAGCCGTATGCCAATAAGGCCCTGTGTGAGAACCAATTGGGACGTAAGGAAGATGCCTTGGCTACAATGGACAAGGCCCTGGAACTGGCCCCTGAGGAAGCGAGGTTCCTTTACAATAAGGCCATCATGCTCAATACCGATGAGCAAACTGAAGCAGCTTTGGACGTCACAACGAAACTGGTAGCAGTAGCAGGAGGTAATCCCCAATACCTGGGCTTCCATGGGTGGCTTTTGCACACTTGTAAGCAGTATGAAGCCTCAAAGGAGGTGCACCAACAGCTCATCGCGCTGGCAGATGATCCCACAAATGCCTACTATTTTTTGGCGGATGCCTATTCCAAGCTAGGCCAACACGAAGCATGTATCGCTACTTATCAGGAGATTTTGGTACGAAACCCAGAAGATAGCATGTCCCTCAACAACCTGGGGTTCAGCAGGTTAAAGATCGGCGACTACCAAAAGGCTATCGTAGATTTTGACCATGCTATCCGGCTGAGGGAGGATTTTGCCTTTGCATTTAATAACAGGGGATTTGCGTACCTAAAATTGGGAGAATTGGAGCAGGCGATCGCAGATATATCACATTCCATTAGCCTGGACGCCTCTAATTCATTTGCCCATAAAAACAAAGCCCTTTATCATATCGAAATGAAGGAGATGGAGCAGGCGATTGCCAGTCTGAGAAAAGCCCAGGCACTGGGGTTTAGGGAAATGTATGGAGATGAGGTGGATAAATTATTGGAACAATATAGCTGATGAGCTGCTCATTTTCATTCGCCATTTTTCCTTGTTAATTCCTCCTCCCATTCCTTACCAAAAATCTGTCGCCTCAATTCGCTCGTCTCCTCCCCTAGCAACACTTCAAAGTCCCAATCATAAAACCGCTTCGCTTGCCTGCCTCGCCGGAAGGCGAGGCGGAAGTCATTCCAGTATTCTGGATAAAAAAGGGCCGACATCAGCGTGCTAGCCACGTAGGGAAGCGAAAGCTTCCCATTCCCAAGTGGCACAAACTGTACCAGTGCCTCGCCTCGGATGTCTGTGCCATAGCCAAATAGTACATGATACACATCATGGAATTCTGCGCGTGGCATGATTGCGAGTTCGTGTTCTTTTAGGAATAGAAAGAGGTCATGTCCTAACGTCTTAGAAGGCATTTCCTGGAGAGACGCTAGGGTGATGTCCCACGGCTTTCGCCGACGACGAAGGAAGAAGTAAAAGGGCTTGAGGGTATTGACAAGCTTCCAGGAAAGGGCTTCCCGAAAGGACTGTTTGTGATGAACGAGAGATGGGATTGTTTTTGCCATAAATATCAAAGTACTTTGCAATACAAAGTATAACGAAGCAAAAACAATTAGGGTTTGGGGTCACCTCTTA
Organism: Bacteroidia bacterium; assembly: GCA_030430575.1. GTDB lineage: Bacteria > Bacteroidota > Bacteroidia > J057 > J057 > JAUIGE01. Next base: position 46,792 of record JAUIKF010000003.1, read on the forward strand.
AGTTCTTTCAATTTTGAAGGGGGGAGTTGGAATTCATTGACGATTCTCAACTGGTAGTAAGTAAAAATAACTGCCGAGGCCAGAGCAGACCCAAAACCCAAAACCCAAAACTCTGAACCCTAAACCTCTTAACGCCTCAGCACCGCTGGAAAGCTTTGCATATCTATGCCCCACAACAGCGGCAATAGGAAGTAGGTAGCCAATAAAATCACTATCACAGATAGAATATTGAGGAGAAATCCTGCGCGGACCATGTCCTTCATGGTGATATGTCCTGAACCAAAAACAACAGCGTTAGGTGCCGTAGCGACGGGCAACATGAAGGCGCAGGAAGCAGCAATACAGGTACCTGCCATCAGTCCAAAGGGGTGGGCATCTATCACTCCTGAAAGGGCGGCCATGATGGGCAGCATCAAGGTACAGGTGGCGATGTTTTGGGTGATTTCGGTAAGGAAATTGACGGTGGTGATGACGATCAGGAGAATCAGCCAGAAGGGAATGCCTTTGAGGAGCTTTAGCTGCTCCCCTATCCAGGCCGTAAGGCCCGATGTTTCAAAGGCGGCTGCCACGGCAAAGGCCCCGCCAAATAACAGCAGAACGCCCCAAGGGAGCTTCAACGCTGTTTTCCAATCCATTAGAAAGGTGTTGGGCTGAGATTTAGACGGGACCACAAACATAAGCAAAGCCCCCACCATGACGATATTGGTGTCGTCTACTGCAGGGAAAAAAGGGGTGATCAGGTAACGGCGCGTGATCCAGCCCAGGGCGACTAAGGAAAAAATGGCTAACACCCATTTCTCTTCCAGTTTCATTTTCCCGAGTTGAGCCAGTTCGCTATTGATAATGGCCTTGCTGCCTTCCACTTTTGTGGTGCCCAGCTTAAAGGCATTATGAGACAGGTGCCACCAACAAACGCCCAGCAAGAGCAAAGATACTGGCAGCCCAAACCACATCCATTGATCGAAGGCAATGTCCATTTGTGGGAGGTTCAATTGGCTTTCAGAGCCATAAGTGTCTTTGACAGCATTGGCAAAGATGAGGTTGGTAGGTGTGCCTACCAAGGTCGCCATGCCGCCGATGGAGGCAGAATAGGCGATACTCAAGATCAACGCTTTGCCAAAAGAGCTGGCTCCCGGATGGTCAAAAGAATCTTTCGCAGAAAATGTCTCAAACTGGCCAATCACGGAGATGGCGATGGGCAGCATCATCAAGGTGGTGGCTGTATTGGAAATCCACATAGAGAGGAAGCCCGTTGCCAGGATAAATCCTAGCAAAATTTGGCGCATATTGGTTCCTACCATCGCGATGAGGGAGAGGGCAATTCGTCGATGCAGGTTCCAGCGTTCCATGGCGAGAGCCATCAGAAATCCTCCTAAGAATAGGTAAATGATAGGGCTTGCATAGGGTGCAGTCGTTTCCTTCATCGTCATCACCCCTGTAAGGGGAAATAGCACCAAAGGCAATAAGGAGGTAGCAGGGATTGGGATCGCTTCGGTCACCCACCAACTAGCAATCCAAACTGTACTGGCAAGCGCCATGTAGGCACTGTACGCCATGCCTTCAGGAGGGCCCAGCAAAAGCAGCAGACAAAATAAAAAAGGGCCTATGGCAATGAAAACAAGCTTCCTCGAAAAAATCATTCACTAAAAGTGAAAAAAATTAAGGCATTTAACAAAATTATGGGATTCTACCGTATTTCACGTAAAAGCTCCTTTTGTAAGGCAATCTTTATCCGTGGTAAGAGAAATAAGCGGCATTTTTTGATAAAAAGTCGAGGAATATTCGCCCATCTGTATTTTTACCTATTTGGTATGAAATGGCCCAAAATGTGTATTTGAACGGTTGATTTCAACTTCAATAATTTGTAGATTTAACAGTTGTTGAAGAGAATTCCACCTTACCTATTCCTGTTTTAAATGAACCCATTTAACATATTGTTAGTAGAGGACAACCCTGGCGATGTATTGCTTACCCAAGAAGCCTTTCGCCACGCCGTTACTAAACCTGTCAAAATACATGTCGCAAAAGATGGCCAGGAAGGCATAGAATTCCTGACTAAAGCAGGATCTCATCAAACTGCCCAGACCCCGTCCCTTGTATTATTGGACCTCAACCTTCCCTTCAAAAATGGCATGGAAGTGCTTGAAGAGATTCGGAAAAATGAACGTACCAAACATATCCCTGTTATTATCCTCAGCACCTCCACCAACCAACGAGAAGTAAAGCGCAGCTATGAGCTTGGAGCCAATAGCTACTTGGCCAAGCCCATAGATTTCAATGACTTTGTCCAAATGGTCAAGCGTCTAGAACACTATTGGATAGATCGGAGTATCTTACCCCAAGATTCTCCTTACGATAGTGCCTCGTATGTCAACTAGAATTTTTATCCAAAGGAAGAATTAGCTAATTTGCGGCAGCTATTCTACTATGGAAGAAACTCAGAATTCTCAACCCCAAAATATCGTCACGAGGGTGATTGAAGAGGAGATGAAAAATGCTTACATCGACTATTCGATGTCAGTGATTGTTTCCCGTGCCCTCCCTGACGTTAGAGATGGCCTTAAGCCAGTCCACAGACGCGTATTGTATGGCATGACGGACCTTGGCTTGGCCAGTAACCGCGCCCACAAGAAGTCTGCGCGTATCGTAGGTGAAGTCCTCGGAAAGTACCACCCCCACGGTGACACCGCTGTCTATGACACGATGGTCCGGATGGCCCAAGACTGGTCCCTTAGGTACCCACTCGTTGATGGACAAGGTAACTTTGGATCTATAGATGGAGACAACCCCGCAGCCATGCGTTATACAGAGGCGCGAATGCGGAAGATCGCCGAGGAGATGATGGCTGACATCGATAAGGAAACTGTCGATTTTCGCAACAACTTTGACGATTCCCTCCAGGAACCTACGGTCCTCCCAGCACAGATCCCCAACCTCCTCGTCAATGGTGCCAGTGGTATCGCAGTCGGGATGGCCACCAATATGCCCCCCCACAACCTCACAGAGGTTGTAGATGGCATCAAAGCCTATATCGACAATCCCGATATTGAGATCAATGAACTGATCGAACATATCAAAGGCCCCGATTTCCCTACGGGTGCATTGATTTATGGAACAGCAGGCATTTACTCTGCCTATACCACAGGCAAAGGACGGGTGGTCATGCGAGCCAAAGCTGAAATCGAGACGGACAAAAAGGATCGCGATCACATCATTATCACTGAAATCCCCTATCAGGTCAATAAATCCAAGCTGATTGTTCATATCAGTCAATTAGTGAGTGACAAGCGCCTGGAAGGAATCAGCGATGCCCGTGATGAATCTGACCGAGATGGCTTGCGCATCGTCATTGATGTCAAGCGAGACGCTCAGGCACGAATTGTCCTCAATAAGCTATTTCAGCTCACTGCCCTTCAAAGCTCCTTTAGCATCAATAATGTCGCCTTGGTCAAAGGCCGCCCTATGGTGCTCAACCTCAAGGACATGATTCGACACTTTGTCGATCATCGCCATGAAGTAGTGACGCGCCGCACCAAGCACGAATTGGCAGAAGCCAGACGTCGTGCCCACCTGCTAGAAGGCTTGCTGATCGCCCTGGATCACCTCGATGAGGTTATCGCCTTGATTCGTGGCTCACGCACCACTGAGATCGCCCGAAATGGCCTGATTGAGAAGTTTGAATTGAGTGAAATTCAGGCAAAAGCCATTCTGGACTTGAGGCTGCAAAAGCTCACCGGTCTGGAACGCGAGAAGATTCAGCAGCAATACAAAGAACTTCAAGAAAAAATTGCCTATTACGAGTCAGTTCTAGAAGATGAAGGGCTACGAATGACCATCATCAAAGATGAGCTAGAAGTCGTAAAGGACAAATTTGGAGACCCACGTCGCACGGAAATCACCTTCGCTGAAGGAGAAATTCGCTTAGAAGACCTCCTGGAAAATAAAGAGATGATCATTACGATCTCTCACCAAGGCTATATCAAGCGAACTGATATCGACGAATACCGTGTCCAAGCAAGAGGTGGACGAGGCCACAAAGGTGCTGGCACCAAAGATGAAGACTATGTCGAACATCTTTTTTCTGCCATGACGCATAACTATATGCTCTTCTTCACAGAGATGGGACGTTGCTTCTGGTTGAAAGTACACCAAATCCCTAAAGGAGCACGTTCGTACAAGGGCCGCGCCATTCAGAATTTGATCAATATTGAGAGTGAAGATAAGGTAAAGGCCTACATCACGGTTGAAAACCTCAGTGAGGCAGAATTCTTGGATTCACACTATATCATGATGGCGACCCGCAAAGGACAGGTCAAGAAAACCTCCTTGCGAGCGTATAGCCGACCTCGTGTTAATGGCATCAATGCCATTACGATCAATGAAGGAGACGAACTCCTCGAAGCCAAACTCACAGATGGCAATAGCCAGATCATCTTGGGCGCTCGCTCAGGCATGGCGATCCGATTTGCCGAAGGCCTGGTCCGCCAGATGGGACGAACCGCCGCAGGCGTTCGGGGCATTCGTTTGCAAGATGCAGACGATGAAGTAGTAGGCATGGTGGCGTCGCCAGACGATAGCAAGAATCTACTCGTTGTTTCAGAAAAAGGCTATGGAAAGCAGACATCTATCACTGAATACCGAGAGACCAATAGAGGTGGGAAAGGGGTGAAAACCATTAGTGTTTCTGAAAAAACAGGAAAATTATTGGCCATCCAACTGGTAGAACCTGAAGATGATTTGATGATCATCACACGCAATGGAATTACGATTCGTATGAGCCTTTCGCAGGTAAGTGAACAAGGGAGAAATACTCAAGGGGTGAGATTGATTCGCCTCAAAAATGATGACCAGATTGCTTCTATTACAAAAGTCGCCGAAAAAGAAGAGGAAGAAGAAAGTGAAGGAGAAGATGTGACTTCTGACAACACTATGCCGTCCAACGGTACGGAAACGCCCAAAGAAGCCGAAGAATAAAACGGTATTGTCTTAAAAAGCGATTAATTATGAAAAGACTAAGTGTACTGGCCTTTCTTTTAGCATGTGTAACGACCTTCCTTGTCGGACAGGATAATACCATCCTCAAAGGGGTTGCGGCTTTTCAAGACCAAGACTATGAAAAGGCGGTATCCCTTTTGGAAGAAGGGCTTACCAATCCCAATGCTGTCAAAGCCAAAAATGCAGCAAAAGGCTATGTGCACCTTATGCAGACTTACCTTCGCTTAGGCCAAAGTCCTGCCAAGAAGGCCAATTACCCCATGGCATTCCTCAAGGCACATGACAGTTATGTGAAAGCCAAACAGTACGATACCAAGGGCAAATACAAGGAAGCCTTGGCTGCAACACACGATTTTTTGTACCAAGCCATTTACAATGAAGGGGCTACTGCTTATAACAGCAAGGATTACCGAAAGACCAAGTTGCACTTTGAACGAGCCATGCAATTGGATGGTAATGATTATAATCCCGTTGTGCTTTTGGGATTCACCCATTTTTTGGTGAACGATACAGCAGGCGCTATCAAGTTTTTGGACAAAGGCATCAACCTTTATTTAGACAAAAGTCCAGAAAAGAAAGACCCTGTGGTCTCTTCCGCTTTTACCCAAAAAGCCTTACTGCTAATGCAAAAAGGTGATCACAAAGCGGCCCTTGAAACGGCTGCTATGGGACTAAAAGAATTTCCTCAAAACAAAGACTTGAGTCGCTTGGAGCTCAGTATTTATGCAAAAAAGCCCGAAATGTTTGCAGATGGCAAATCCAAATTTGAGGAGGCCTTGAAAAAGAGCCCTCGAGATACAGAGGTAAAGCTCGCTTTTGCAGACCTATTGGCGAGAAATAATGATAAAGATCGCGCAATGACATTGTATAAAGAGATCTACCAACAATCTTCTAAAAACTATGTCGCTAACGTCAATTTAGGCGTTCACCATATCAATGCCGCAGCAGAACTCAGTAAGGAGATGACAGCTTCCGACACAGAGGAAACCAGGGCGATAGAATTGGAGAAGCTGGTGATTACCCAGCTCCAAAAAGCCTACCCATACATGAAAGAAGCGCATGCTCAAAAACCAGACTATTTAGAATGGGTTAATCAATTGGTGAATATCGCTACATATGTACCAGCATTTAGTGGCGATCTCGAAAAATGGACCACTAAGCAGAAAGCATTACTCAAATAAAATAATTAGAACTATCACAAGAACATCATGAAGAAAATAAGTGTAATCCTACTCTTGGCCATGTTCAGCTTTTCATTAGCTATGGCACAAGACTCGAAAGTGACAACCGGGGCAATTGCCTTTGGTGAAGGACCTGGCTCATACGAAAAAGCCCGTGGACTATTGGAGGAAGGTGTATCAGACCCATCTGCCTTAAAAACCAAAAATGTCCCTAAAGCCTATTTTATGCTGGCTGAGATTTATGTCTATTTTGCAACCATTCCTGGTTCAAATCATCCTGATGCTGCTGAGAAAGCCTATGATTATTATAAAAAGGCAATTGCAGCAGATGATGTTAAGAAAAAATATACGAAAAAGCTGGTCAATAAAGACGCCGTTGACAAGTATTGGAGTGCCTTGTACAATGCTGGAGTCAATGCGTACAATTTTGGGGCTTATGATAAAGCAAAAGAACTTTTCAACAATGCCATCGAATTAGATGAAAATCATATCACTTCCTTGATCATGTTGGGCTATTCCAATCTTTTGTCAAAAGATACAGCTAATGCCATCAAGTATATTTCGAAAGGGATAGATACCTATATGGCCAATAAGCCTGAGACCCCAGATACACTGGTATCAAATGCTTATACCCAAAAAGCATTATTGCTGATGCACACAGGAGATATTCGCGCTGCGCTTGACGCTGCTGCTTCAGGTTCAAAGGAATTCTCCTTTAACGAAGATCTTCCACGTGTAGAGTTGAGTATTTATGCTGGCAATCCAGACTTATTCTCAGAAGCTCAGGCGAAGTTTGAAAGTGCAATCGCTGCTGATCCCGATGATATTGAGGTAAAATTGGCTTATGCTGATTTGCTCTCAAGAAATGAAAAGTCAGAGGAAGCACTAAAGTTGTATAAAGATATCTATGACAAAGACTCTACAAACTACTATGCCAATGTGAATCTTGCCGTTCATTATATCAATACTGCTGCTAAATCCAGTGAAAAAATGATGGCTGAAGATGACGAAGACAAGATTTCAACCTTTGAAAAAGAGTTAATAGAGAATCTTCGTAGTGCATATCCCTATATGCTTGAGGCGCATGAGCAAAAACCTGAAAACCTAGAATGGGTAAACCGACTGGTTCAGATTTCAACCTATGTGCCTGAATTTTTGGGAGATGTAAAGAAGTGGACAACTCTTCAAAAAGAATTAGTGGCAAAGAATAAAGAAAAGGCAGGGGGAAATTAATTATTGATTATAAATTGATTATTAATTGGGATAAAACCTCCCCTTATAGAGAAAGCGACACTTCAGAATATTGAGGTGCCGCTTTTGTTTTTTCAAAGGAAGGGATTCAGGCTATACACCATTCACTTCAACTTCATACACCTGAATCTTATCTTTTTTGCCTTTTACCGCGACGGGTTCCAACGGCTTCACATGGAACCTCCCCCCCGTCCGCTGAAAAACTTCATCACTGATGTAAATGGTATTTGCTTGCACCTTGGTAAGGGTCTCTATTCGCTTACCAGTATTGACCGTATCCCCCGTGAGAGAGTATTCCATTCTATCTTCTGAACCGAGATTTCCCGCAATGACTTCTCCGCTATTTACCCCAATTCCTACTTCAATGGGCCGATTCAATCGTTCGCTATACTCTTTGTTGAGGGCCTCTACACGCTGGATCATCTCAATGGCACATGCTACAGCCTGATATTCAGGCTCTTCTATCGCTACTGGCGCGCCAAAAGCTGCAAAGATTTCATCCCCCACAAACTGGTTGACAGCCCCCCCGTGCTTTTTGACAACCTCAGTCATAATAGAGTAATAGTCATTCAAAAATGATACTACTTCCCTGGGACTGAGCTCCTCACTCATAGGGGTGAATCCCCTAATGTCACAAAAGAGAACGGCAATATCTCGGCTTTCTCCATCAAAAATAGACGAGTCCTCAGTGCTGAGCGCTTTTTCTACCACAGTTTCAGGAACATACTTCATAAATAGCTTAAGGGTCTTGTCCTGCTCTTCTATCTTACTTTGCAGCTCATTGATCAAGGTCTTATTTTTTTGTTGAAGCTTATATAACTGGCGCGCATTCTCAATCGTCATACGCAGCTCGTTTTCATCCCACGGCTTGGTGATATATCGAAAAACACGGCCATTATTGATTGCGTCAATGATCGCTTCCACATCGCTAAAACCCGTAAGGACCATACGGATAGCATCGGGATACTTAGGGAGGACTTCTTCAAGAAATTGTACGCCAGTCATATTTGGCATACGCTGGTCAGTGATGATCAAATCAGCTCCCCGTTCATTCATCATCTGAAGGCCTTCAGTAGCGCTTTGGGCCGTAAGGATATTATATTCACGCCTAAAGGTCGCTTTAAAAGAAATGAGGTTTTGGGCCTCATCATCTACATATAAAATGGTAAAATCATGTTTGGGCATAGAAATCAAAAGGCATTATAGGTGAGAATGGAAAAATCTGGAATAGAATAGTTGATAAAGATGCGATTTGTGTATATTTGCTCGTTTTCAAAAGAGAAATATGCGTGCATTATACGAGCATTTACGCTCACTGTTCTCGTTTTCTTTACTTGACTTTTACCCCTACAATTTATCACCAGCGCTGTCATGAAGCAACACTGTTACAACTTTTTTAAACTAATTACCCTTTTCGCATTTTTGTTCCCCCTAGCACTGCTCGCTCAAGAAGACGCAAATACAAAGGCAGAAAAGGAACTGGAAGATAACATATATGCTTTTGCTAAAGCATATGCGAGTATTCCAGAGACCAAGGACAAAGGTTCTGTACTGAAGTATTTTTCCCGAAAATTCAGATCCACTATTTTTTACTTTAGTGTATCTGAGAAAGCCAAAAGCCAAACCTCTAACTACGACGGGTTTAATGGCTACCTAGATGGTCTTCTTTTAGCTGAAAACATGCTGATTAAGTATGATGTGAAAGAAATCATCCGTAACCATGTAAGCGGAGACGTCGGTACGACAGTCTTTGTGGTTGAGTATGAACTCAATCAAGACGGTGGCGTTCATGTCAAAGGACATGAAACAGTCACCATGGCCTGGAAAAGAATCGACGGTCTATGGCAAGTAGTACACTTCACTGTTCTCGGTACAGAGGACGAGAAGTTCAGTGGAACCTGCCTATGCGAAATTTTTGCATCCCAAGGAGATCAATTCATTGTAAAAACCACTGTACCTAGTGGAAGAAGCTACAATACTTCTTTCAATGAGTTTCAATCTCGCCAAGCTGATCAAGAGACTTACATCAAAACGTCTGACAACACTGTCTTTAAATTGGCTTCTAATGGAGAAGTCTGGCAGCAAAATGGTAGTCTTTCTTCCATTGATAAGCTTGATGAGGTCCAACGCCTTGGCAAAGCTGGTGGGGTAAAAGGTGCCCTCTTATTGATCATTCAACACCATATCTACCCAGATAACTGTACCAAAATCCAATACAAAGACTAGTAAAAAACCTTACTATTCTTTATTGCATGCGCTAATGGGGCTTTACCCATTAGCGCATTTTTTTTACTACTCAGCAAACAAAGACCGCATTTCCCACCCAATCTGCATGCAGCGTTCCAGGTATTTCTCTTCCTGAAATGGCGTTCCGTCAAATGCTTTAGGGTCTTCATAAGGAAGGGCAATCCGCAAAGATGCTCCAGCAATGTATGGACATGCCTGGTCCGCTTCACTACACGTCATGATGGCACAAAAGTCTTCTTGGGGATTAGCTGGGTCGTCGTGAAGTTTGGAGTAGAACTCACCCACCTGACCGTTGGTTGGCAACGCTATTCGATATATCGGATTGACGCTTTCTCCTAAATCCGTCACGCTAAAACCAGCACTTTTGACTGCGTGAATCGCATGCGGATGAAAGGCTGTCACTTCCGTCCCGCCAGAAAACGCCGCTACCCTACCCTCTCCCAAATAATGGTTGCCCCACACTTGGGCCCATAACTGCCCAAACTGGCTTCGTCGAGAATTGTGGGTACAGACAAATAAGAGCTTAACAGGTACATTTTTACTTATCCTTTCTTGAATAAATTTTCGGATTTCTCCTAAACGCGCTTCCCGCTCTTGGGAAACAGCAATCCCCCCTTGCATATAGGTAGCAAAGAGGGATTCTGGAAAATGTTGAGTCATAGTTTGAATTCTTTAGCAGCAACCAGAAGCGGGCTCACAGCAAGCATCTTCAGCGACCAAACTTGGTTTACATACAGGTGCATCAGCAGCTAAATCTACAACAATTTTACCATCCAAACTGATATGCTGGACAGCATATGTAGACGTTCTTAATGTATCATTTCCATACTCGAAATAGATCTCTGCATCTTGTGCTATGGGCTTTTTCCGTTCGACAATTTGAAAAATATCAAATGCCTTTTTAGCAGTCATGCTATTAGGTTGATCCGGTCCATTGCCATCCCACAATTGCACTACTGTCTGCCGATAGGTATCAGGATTGCCTCCACAATCTACAGACTCGATCAGAACATTTTTGATCTCCGTAATATGAAATTGGTTAGGGACATATTTACCTGTCGCATAGGCAAATTGGAGCTCTTTTTCGCTGTTTTGGGCAAGGTGTTGAAGAAAGGTTTGTGTTTTCATAATCAATCGTTTTATTGCGATAAACAAAGGTAAAAAATATATCGCAATATTACGATTAGGGTCAGCAAAAAGTTTGCATTTTTTCCTTTTTATATGCTTCAAAGAGAGAATTAATCGCTTGCTGGGCATTATTCCATCCCTCCTCATTGATACAATAGCACGTTTTAGGCCCTTCAATGATGCCTTTTATCAGGCCTGCATTCTTCAATTCTTTGAGGTGCTGAGAAATCGTAGATTGCGCCAATCCAATTTCATCTACAATGTCTCCACATACGCAAGTTCCATTCATCAGGAAATCCAGGATAGCAATTCGCGCAGGATGACCCAATGCTTTGGCATACACAGCCAGCTCATTTTGGCGGGTATCAAAAATGTTGGTTTTGGAGCGACCCATAAGGGAAATGTTTTAAGTTTTAGGTTCTAAGTTCTAGGTCTGGGCTTGCCCAAAACGTAAAACTTAGAACCTAGAACCCTTTTTATTTTATATCAAAAGTGTAGGGCATCATCATGTAGATGCCATTTTGAGGAATCGTGCGTTTGATTTTTTCCAGCATCTTGATTTCTTCACGAAGTGGGTGAGATGATGCCTGGACGACGCCTAATGACTCGATCATTTGATCCATTGGAGACTTTGGCTTTGGCAATAAGTTCATGCGGTACCCATCAAGGTTCGCCGCTTCTGCAGCAGCAGCAATTGCTTCATCTAGCCCGCCAATTTCATCTACTAGCTTCAACTCCTTCGCCTTGGCACCTGACCATACGCGGCCTTGAGCCACTTGATCTACCGCTGCCGAATCAGCAAAGAAAGCAGAACGGCCTTCCTGAACTACTTTTAGGAAGTTGCTATATCCACGGTTGATCATTTCTTGCATCATGGCATCTTCTACATCTGTATATTTGAAATTGGGATTTCCAAAATCTGCGTGTTCATGTGTTTCCACATGATCGAAGGTAAGACCCAATTTATCTTCAAACATGTCTCCTGTATACATAGACATTCCAAAGATGCCAATAGAACCTGTAATGGTGTTTTCCTCCGCATAAATCTTATCACACTTTGCTGCGATATAATATCCGCCCGAAGCAGCCACATCTCCCATAGAGCATATTACAGGCTTTTCCGCTTTCAGTAGCATCAGTTCCTGTGTCATCATTTCAGATGCCAGAGCACTTCCTCCAGGGCTATTGACGCGAAGAACTACCGCTTTGACATTCTTGTCTTTGCGTGCCTTGCGCATAGCTTTGATAATAGTTTCAGACCCCATAGAGCCATCTTGACTTTTGCCTGAAGTAATTTGCCCTTCAGCAAAGATCACTGCAACGCGGTCTTTAGCTGACTTCTTGTTCAGATCTGGCGTCTTGAGGTATTTCTTGAAAGTGATAAACTTCAGCTCTTTTTCTTCATCAAGGTCCAACTTGTCACGCATATAGGTAAAAGCTGCTTCTTCATAACCCAACTCGTCCACCAGCCCTGCATGCTTGGCTTGGCTCCCATCTCCTATCACCAGGTCATTGGCAATATTGTCATATTCAGAAGGTTCTCCTCCACGTGCATTGGCCATGTCTTCGGAATATGCTTTCCAGATTGTTCCCAAGAACTCTGAAACTTGCTGGCGATTTTGCTCACTCATATCCTTGCGGATATAGGGCTCTACGGCAGACTTGTGCGTACCTACTTTGTAAATGACAGGTTCAAGGCCCAATTTTTCAAAGAGACCTTTATAGTACATAGGCGTAGAAGTCAGCCCATTAAATTCCACAAAGCCTGTCTCAGGCATTAGCACTACGTCTGCCAAACTCGCCAAATAGAGTGTTTTCTCAGTATAGACCTCCGCATAAGCATAAATAAATTTACCAGAAGCTTTAAATTCTGCTAGTGCCTCATGGATCGTTCTAAGGCTAGAAAAGCCTGTTTGGACCCCAAATCCAGGCGTCAAATAAATGCCGCGAATGCGGTCATCATCTTTTGCCTTGCGAATGCTTTGAACTATTTGGTACAGCCCAAGTTTACTCATAGAAGGTCCCCCTGGAAATAACTCGCCAAAATCAAAAGGCAAATCATCAGGATTAGAGGGATTATTTTCAACGATAGGCGCTGTAAGGCTAATTTTCAGGATAGAGTTATCCGCAACGGTAACTTCACTTTTTCCACCTGCGCCAGATACGGCGCTTATGATGATTCCAAACATTACAATCACCAGGAAAACGACGGTCACAAATATGGCTGTGAGGCTTGCCAAAAAGGTTTTGAAGAAATTCATATAGAAATACTTTATTTTTTCAGGAGTTTGTCGATGCAAATTACTAAATATTACAGTACTCCTTCCAGACTAAATGATTGTTAATAATAAAGGGCGTATATTTACGATTGAAAATTAATTAGCGCAATAAATTTTGATACTGTTAGGACTTGGAACAAACAAAGGCAATAAACTGGCCAACCTCCAGGAGGTACTTAGCCAGTTAAATAGCAGAGGTGTGGAAGTCTTGCGACAGGCACCCATCTTTGAAACAGAACCTTGGGGCAAAAAAAACCAAGACAGTTTTCTAAATACGGTTATTGAAGTAAAGTATGAAGGGACACCCCAAGAACTCCTCCAAACGATTCTACAAATAGAACAATTAATGGGAAGGGTTCGCGAATACAAATGGGGTCCTAGGATCATAGATATAGACATTCTTGAATTCAATCGTGAGACGATTGAATCTCCCGGCCTCACCATTCCTCATCCCCATTATCCAGAACGGGTTTTTGTGCTCGCACCTATGGCTGAATTGGAGCCTGACTGGGTTCCTACCAATGGCACTATGACCGTCACAGAGCTATTGGCAACGCTGGATTCCACACAAGCAAGTAAGTTGGTGGAAGTGAATTGAAAGTATTTACAGAGAAATACCTTCTCTTTCGACACCTCAGCCTCGATGTAGTGCTGGGCGCTATTGCATCTGGAAGCATGGTCGTTTGGTTAGTGGGCAAAGAGATGCCCTGGGTCTGGTGGGTTGCCTTGCCCATGGCGGTCTGGGTAGTATACACGAGTGACCACCTCCTAGACGCTTACCGACTACAGGACCGAGCGAATACCCCACGCCATCTTTTTCACCACATCTATTTTTCTCCCTTAGCTACCGTCTGGCTAATTCTCCTCCTAAGTTGCCTTACCTGGGTCCCCTATTTTGCCCCAAAAAACCTTATTCTCATGGGCCTTGGCATGGGAGGCCTAGCAGCTATCCACTTGGGATTAGTGGTCTGGGTAGGCAAAAGAATCTCTCAGTTCTTCTTCAAAGAAGCTGGTGTAGGCCTAGTCTATGCCTTAGGCACCTGGGGGGGGCCATTCATCCTTTATCCTGAATTGATCACGCCTAGTGCCATTTTCTGCCTCATACAATTCTTTTTACTGGCGATGATCAACCTGCTTTTTTTCTCTATGTATGAAGCAGAAACAGACAAACGCGATGGCCACACTTCTATTGTCCTTGCCATCGGTCAGAAACGAACACAGCGATGGATCATCGGATTTGCTGTGGTGATCATCTTATTAGGGGTAATAATTTTGACCCAAACGTCTGAAACTAAGTTATTTGTCATTCAAGGCATTTTTATTCTAATGCTTCTCGCTCTTATGTTGATTGCATTTAATCCCTCTTGGTTCCGCGAAAATGAGCGTTACCGCAGTTGGGGAGACGGTGTCTTTCTCCTGCCTGCCCTAGTCTGGCTTGTCTAGAGACCGCTCGGGCTTCTTTAGAGACCGCTCGGGCTTCGAAGACTCAGCCCTCGCTGCGGGACCGGTCGCCCTATGGGCTCCCTGCGAGACCGTTCGTCGCTGCGCTCCTCCACTGCGAGACCGCTCGGCTCGAAGACTCGCCTCGCTACGAGACTAAAGGCATTTTATTTTCTTGTCTGGCAGCGAGTCTTCGAGCGGTCTCGCAGTGAGCGTCAGCGAACGATCTCGCAGTGAGGGCGCTAGCCCGAACGGTCTCGCAGCGAGCCCGAAGGGCGAGCGGTCTTTCCACTCATAATGCACCTTTGACTCTGTAAGAACTTTTGTTTATTCACGCCCAAAAAAACCTAATTAGGACCTACTTTTGGAGAAGAATGCTCACCCCCTAACAATTTTCAACATGTACCCTTGCTTTTGTAAATATGTGCTAGTTACCGTTACGGCACTCTTATTTGGTATTCCCCTCTCCACCTTCGCCCAAACCTGGCAAACTGTCTCTTCCAATCCTGGCTATATCAATCGGGATGAGCATGGATATGTCGCCCTAAATGGGAAATCTTATCTCATAGGTGGCTCCTACATGGGGCGCCCCAAAGTCCAGGTCTATGATCCTAATTCCAATTCGTGGACTGACAAGGGGGCTGTTCCTGTGGATTTTCACCACTTCCAGCCTGTGGCCTATAATAACCTTATCTGGATCGTCTGTTCCTGGTATGGCAATTATGGATCTGAAGGAAATGTACCCAATGTATGGTCCTATAATCCCACCTCTGACACATGGACCCAACGCATGTCTATTCCTTCTAATCGTCGTAGAGGATCAGCTGGCGTCATTGTCTACAACAATAAATTGTACATCGTGGGAGGAAATAGCGGTGGTCACGGCCCCCAAGGAGATGTAAAAAATTGGGTGGATGTCTACGACCCCAACGCCAATGGCGGCGCAGGCCAATGGACCGCTTTAGCCAATATGCCGATTGGGCGAGACCACTTCCAGGCAGTTGCTGCCAATGGAAAGATATATGCCATCGGCGGCAGAGATTCGGGGGTTTCGGGTAATTTTTTTGCCACTTCTCGGGCAGAAGTAGACATCTATGACATCGCCACCAATGCCTGGACAAGACTGCCTTCTACGGCCAATTTACCCACGTTGCGGGCGGGTAGTTGCAATATCTTGATGGATGATGAAATCCTTGTACTATTAGGGGTGGGCAATTTTCGAGAAGATGAAAAGCGAGAGGCAGAAGCTTTTAACATACAAACCCATACATGGAGAACCCTTCCTCAAGCACCCCATGCCCGTAGCGGTACTCAGGCAGTAGCCTTCGGTCGTGATATTCTCATTGCCTCGGGGATTGGCAGCGTGTATGGAGGCACCGTTTTAAGTGAGCAGGACAAGCTCACGATTCCTGCCCAAACCAATGGACCACCTACCGTTAGTGGGCCTGACAACGACGTCGTAGTTGCAGGGCAAGTCGCTACTTTCACCGTTGCGGCTACGCCTTCCGCCAATGCCCAGTACCAATGGCAACGTCTCGGTGCCCAAGGCTGGGCGGCTATTCCAGGCGCACAGCAAGCCACCTATACCCTCACTGGAATCACGCTTGCGGATGATAGCAGTTGGTTTCGATGTGAGGTGAGCAATACCTATGGGACAGTCATGTCTAGCCAAGCTATGCTCAGTGTGCGCTGTGGGGATGTGTATTTGGGGGATGTAGACCCCATCGTGATGGAGGCAGAAAACTATAAGGACAATCTCAGTGGTACGACGCAGACCTGGTCTGTAGCTTCTACCAGCAACGCCGTAGGCAGCGCTTTGGAAGCCGTTCCCAATCAAGGCACCAACCTCAATACGGGTTATCAGGGCACGAGTCCTGAGCTGCAATATGACATCAGCTTTACCCAGACGGGGACCTATTACCTTTGGTTGCGGATGTATTCGCCTAGCTATGAAGATAATTCTGTCCATGCAGGCCTAGATGGAAACCCGCTTACTACAAGTGATCGCATCACTTACGATACCTACCAGCAATGGGGCTGGTCAAATAGTACCATGGATGGCGTCAGAGCAAGCATTGCTGTCAATAGTACGGGAATCCATTCTCTGAACATCTGGATGCGCGAAGATGGCGTCATCATCGACCGCATTTTGCTTACGAGAGATGCCAACCTTATCCCTAGTGGCACAGGGCCCAATGAAAGTAGCTCTTGCTTTACGCCGAGTGTATTTCCAGTAGAGCTAGAATACTTTGACGCAAAGCCCGTCGAGGCAGGCGTTCAGATAAGCTGGGCGACGACCCAGGAGCGCAATAATGCCTATTTTGTGGTGCAAAAAAGTGTAGATCAGGCAGCTTGGGAGCCTATTTATCGTGTAAAGGGACAGCAGTTTTCAGATCAACCTATCCCTTACAGCACCTTTGATGCTCAACCTTGGCAAGGGGTCAATTATTACCGATTAAAACAGGTAGACCTCGATGGGCACTATTCACTAAGCCCTATCATTGAATTGTCATTTAGCACTTACCCCACGCGCATTTTTAGCCTTTCCCCCAATCCTGTTTACGGAAAAAAACTGACAGTCTCCTATGGTAACCCTGGAGAAGCAGTCAATTTTTCTATCCTCAATCTTCAAGGCAAATTGGTCAAAAAAATAGCTATTCAAAGTGGTTATATAGGCAAAGAAATGGTAGCCATAGACCTCTCTTCTTTTCAGCGTGGTATCTACTTTCTTCAATTCACTTTTGGGCAATATATAGAAGTTAAAAAAGTAGTAATCCCATGAAACTAACATAATTTCCAATTCTATTATTTCCTCAAAATCTCCCCTTTTATATTTCGTTGCTTTATTATTATTATCCTACAAATTACAATGAATGGAGTTATTTAACCCTATATTTAATATGTCTATTTAACATATAACATACCTTTTCTAATGGCATTCCTCATAGTGGTTTCTTGTTTTCACAAAAAAATGTGCTAATTTAGCAGCAGACGCACTTAATCCTCACTAGCCTTGGCGCAACCATTTCACATCCAATAAATAACCTGAGTATGCCCCTTAGTTTTAGTAGGAAATTCCTCCTCATAGGAGTAGGTCTGTTACTGTGTTTTCCCCTTTCAAGTATTAGTCAAGCTTGGCAAACCATCACTTCTAGTACTAGTTATTCCAATCGCGATGAGCATGGCTATGTAGAACTCTTTGGCAAATTTTACCTCATAGGAGGGGCCTATCAAGGCCTTCCCAAAGTTCAAGAATACGATCCTGCCACCAATACCTGGACTGATAAAGGCAATGTTCCTATAGGATTCCACCATATCCAGCCTGTCGCTTATGACTCGCTGATCTGGGTGATGGCTTCCTGGGAGGGCAGTTATGCTTCTGAAAATGACGTATCTCATGTCTGGACCTATAACCCTCTGACAGACACGTGGACACAGGGCATGATGATACCTGCTTCTCGTCGGCGAGGTTCGGCAGGAGTAGTTGTTCAAGATGATAAATTTTATATCCTGGGTGGCAATAGCGGGGGCCATGGCCCTCAAGGTGATGTGAAGGATTGGGTAGATGTATTTGATCCGCATGCCAATAACGGTGCTGGGCAGTGGGACACCCTCAGCCCCATGCCCATCGGGCGTGATCATTTTCAGGCCGTAGGCGATACAGGCAAAATATATGCGATTGGCGGGCGTGACTCAGGTACTTCTGGCAATTTTTTCGCTAATACGCGTGCACAAGTAGACATATACGACATTGCTAGTGATACGTGGACGACCCTTCCGGCGACTGCCAACTTACCTATCACAAGAGCCGGAAGCTGCAATCTCCGTATGGATCATGAAATCATTGTGATGCTAGGGGTAGGAGAAAATAGCACCGATGAGAAAGTATCAGCCCTCGCATTTAATACCATTGCACAGACTTGGCGAAATTTACCTGATGCGCCACATTCGCGTAGTGGTACACAGGCAGTGCCTTTTGGAAGAGACATTTATGTCGCTTCTGGGATAAATAGCCTGTTTGGGGGCGCTTCCCTAAATGAGCAAGATAAGCTTTTTGCCCCCGTTCCTGTAGTAGGTCCCCCAGAATTGACAGGGCCTGATGATGTATCAGCCGCCGATGGGCAAAGTGCCACTTTCTCCGTGTATGCCAGCTCTATCACGGCTGTCACCTATCAGTGGCAACGACTCACAGCTCAAGGATGGAGCAATATTCCTGGTGCCGATCAGACCGACCTGGTCCTCCCAGCAGTTTCTCAAGCTGATGATAGCACCTATTTTCGTGTCGAGGCTACCAATTCTCTTGGGACCACCATATCGGACTCAGCCTTATTGACGATCCGTTGTGGGGACGTTTACTTTGGGGATGTGGAGCCTATCGTCATGGAAGTAGAGCACTATTATCGGTACCAAAGTGGCAACATCCAGGACTGGTCTCACTCTACGACTCCCAACGCCGAAGGCAGTTCTCTCGCTGCTCTGCCCAATCAAGGCACAAACCTCAACACAGGCTATCAAACCAATAGCCCAGAGTTAGAATACGACATTGATTTTGTCCATACAGGAACTTATTACGTCTGGATGCGCATCTATGCCCCCAGTTTTGAAGACAATTCCGTGCATGCTGGTCTGGATGGTGTAGGGCTTGCAAGCGCTGATAAGATCACGTATGATACCTACAACCAATGGGGCTGGACCAACAAAACCATGGATGGCCCAGTGACGACTATTCCTGTCAACAGTACAGGTACACATACCCTCAATCTCTGGATGCGTGAAGATGGGGTGATCGTTGACCGCATTTTGCTTACACGTGATGCGAGTTATACCCCTACTGGTGCAGGACCTCCCGAAAGCGATTTTTGCTACAATTCTATTCCCTTTCCTGTGGAATGGACTTATGCAGAAGCCATCCCTGAAACAGATAAAGTAAGCATCCAGTGGGGCACTAGTCAGGAATACAACAATGCCTATTTTGAGGTACAAAGACGCCTCAATCGTTTTGAATGGATAACCATTGACGAGGTAGAGGCCCATACCTACTCCTCTGAGCCACAAGCATATCAAGCCTACGATAAGGCTCCAGAACAAGGCAAGAACTACTACCGCATCAAACAAGTGGACTTTGATGGCAAATTCGCCTTTAGCTCCATTATGGAAGTCACTTTTGAGGCAGCTCCTGTTCAGCTCGTAACCGTTGCTCCTAATCCGGTCAACGGCCATAACGTGACCGTATCTTTTGACGGACATGGAAAAGGCGCCCATATTTCTATCCTCGATTTGCAGGGGAAAATGGTGCAGCAAGTTTTTGTTACGGGCAATCAGGCCGGCACCACCGAAGCCAACGTTGACGTAAGTTCCTTGGCAAAAGGCATTTACTTCTTCCATGTCGGCAATGAAGGTTTTGCCGAGGTGAAGAAAGTAGTGGTTAACTAAGGAAAGTTTTAGGTTTTAGGTTTTAGGTTTTAGGTTTTAGGTTTTAGGTTTTAGGTTTTAGGTTTTAGGTTTTAGGTTTTAGGTTTTAGGAAAAAGCAACATAGAACATAGAACCTAAAACCTAGAACTAACTCATCTAAACCGCCTTTCCCTGACAAATGCCGATAACCTATATTTATTTAGCATTTCATCTGACAAAAAAGCTGCCCCTTGAATCTGCCCAAGGCAATTTTCGCTTCCACAGACACAGTCAAATGGCTCTGTCATTTCCCACTCAGTAGAGGGATAAAAAAAGGCAATTTCTTCCCCAATCTTGATCTCAGTTATTGATTGCAATACCATACCGGTTGTGTCAAAAAACACATTTGGGCTGCAGCTGTGGTTTGTGTAGCGCAGATAGATAGGCTCAAGCTCAATATGCTGTCCATCTTGCAACTGAAGCGAATACCGTGAAGGGCTAGGCAAAATTTCTTGGTAAGTAACAGGCGACAAGATGGTAGCAGGAGCTATATTTTGGGCAGCAAATAAGGATTTGTAGCCAGCGTCTATGTATTCTCTTACTTCAAGGAAAGGGGTGACTTGGTGTTTTTTAAGGTTATCTGCTTTCATTGTTTGTTTATTTTACCCAAAATCATATACAAATGTATCCACGCCCAAGGCTATCAACTCATGGGAAATAGAAGGCTCTATCTGCTCCCATTTCCCTCCTGCCAACCCGCAGCCTATACGCGGCATATGAACAGAAGCCTGCAATTCTCGGGCTTTCTGGCTGACCTTGGTGAGGCCCCATCGAATTGAAGCATAACGAACGGGAGGGTTGCCGTTTTCGTCTTTTCTGATCTTATGTTGACCTATCAGATTCGCTATCCAGAGATTGTCTTCTACTTGTACAAACTGCACCTCTCCTAGCTCAAATCCTTCACCTGAAGCGTGCCAGGCACGATATTGAGCTTCTGGCTCAGGCCACCGTTTAGAAATAGCCATGACAAAACCACGTCCCCATCCCCCGATGTCGTTACAGACATGAACAATAATTTTATTGCCTTCGCCTATAGGGGCAGTCGCGTCGCCTTGAAGATATGTGAGTGTTGCCATATTGAATTTAAGGTATTGTGAAATGATTTTTTACCCAAAGGAAGTACAAAGATACAAGTAGATTGAAGACATTCTCCCCTTTTTACCTCCTTGTTCTTTATTTATTATTTTGACTTCTTCTCCCCTACCTGCTTCTCCCAGGGTTTCGCCTCTAGTCTTGGATCAGGCTGATAGGCAAGTTTCTTGAGGTGTTTTAGTTCCAAACTAAATACCCCAAATTCCGCCACTACTTTTCCTTTCAGCCAATACACCGCACGCCCGCGCAAGGGATATTGCTCCAATTCTGTAGGGAAAATCGTCACGTCCAGGAAGTACCCTGTCCCATCTACAAAATTGGCAAACTGCATGAATTTTCCATTGACGGTCTTAACTGTTTTGACCGTGATCAAATAGCCCAAAATTTCCACCTCTTGCCCCAGTCGCCGAGGGAAGTCTCTCACGTAGAGGCAATTAGGGATGCTCTGTGTCAATAGCCCAAATGGGGAGCACAGGGGAAAGCCAAGCAATTCCATTTCGTCATAGGCGTCCTCCAAGGGCGCCTGCGGCAAGTCAGGAAGCTGAAAGTCCTTCGGCTGGGTGTCAAACAGCGTCTCCCGCTGTTTCTTCGCCTGATACTTGGGGGCACGAATGTGCGCTTCCCACAGAAGATTGGCCTTGGTGCGGCCCGTAAAGGAAAAGGCCCCTGTCCGAATCAGCAGGATCAGTTGCTCTAAATGAATCGGCACACGCCGCATAAAGTCAATCAAATCCCGAAAAGGGCCATGAGTTGTCCGCTCTGCTTCCAATTGCTTGGCCAGCTTCTGGCCCAAGGATTTAATATGGACAAATCCCACATAGATGTGCTGACCTTTCAGCGAGGTCATATAAGCTCCTTCATTCACGCAAGGTGGATATACAGTTGCCCCCCAAGTCCGTGCCTCATGAAAATACAATTCGGCATCGTAGAATCCACCAAAATTGTTGATCACAGCCACGATAAAGTCCAGGGGATAGTGGGCCTTGAGGTAAAGGCTCTGATAGCTTTCGACAGCAAAACTCGCTGAGTGTGCCTTGCAGAATGAGTAGCCTGCAAAGCTCTCCATCTGCCGCCAGACTTCCTGAATAATAGGTTCTGGGTAGCCTTTTTCCCGACATCCCCGAAAAAAGCTTTCCGAGACCTCCTGAAATTCCTGATGGGTGCGGAATTTCCCGCTCATCGCTCGTCGGAGCATATCTGCCTCCGCCAAGTCTACCCCACCAAAGTAGTGAGCCACTTTGATCACATCCTCTTGATAGACCATTACCCCATACGTCTCTCCCAAAATCTCCCCTAGTTGCGGATGGAGGTAACGAAATGGATGCCCATTGTGGCGCTCGATATAGGCGCGCATCATGCCTGAGCGGGCCACCCCTGGCCGGATCACCGAACTCGCTGCCACCAGTGTCGGATAGTCTGCACAGCCCAGTTTTTGTAGCAATTGGCGCATGGCTGGAGATTCGATGTAAAAACAGCCGACAGTGCGCCCTGTGGCAAGCAAGCGACGGACCTTTTCGTCTTTCTTAAATCGGTAAATATCGTGGACGTCGATGCTTCTCTCGTGGTTTTGGTAAATGAGCTCCGCAGCTTCTTTGATATGTCCCAAACCCCGCTGACTCAAGACGTCAAATTTGTGCAAACCGATGGTTTCGGCTTCATACATATCGAAGTGAGTAATCGGAAAGCCCTTGGGCGGCATATTGGTCGCGGTATAGCTGTGAATGGGCTGCTTGGCGATCAGGATGCCGCCCGCATGGATGCTCAGGTGACTGGGAAACCCTTTGATATAGTGGGCATAGCGCACGGCCTGACGTGTGACGTCGTCGACGTCACTGGCCTTGAGCGTAGGCTTGCTCAGCAACTGATCAATCTCTGCTTTGGGAATCCCAAATACCTTTCCGATCTCCCGAATCACCGATCGCGCTTTGAAGTGCTGATAAGTGGCCAAAAGCGCTGTGTGTCGCTGGCCGTAACGCTTAAAAACGTAGTCGATCACCTGATCCCGATCCTTCCACGAGTAGTCAATATCAAAATCAGGAGGTGAAGTTCGCTTGGGATTCAGAAAGCGCTCGAAGTACAGATCCAGTTCCAACGGATCTACATCCGTTATCCCCAAACAGTACGCCACCAAACTATTGGCTCCACTCCCCCGACCTACATGATAAAATCCGCACGACTGGCTGAAACGCACAAAGTCCCAAGTGATGAGGAAATAAGCATTGAAGTCCAATTGGTCAATGATCTGGAGTTCACGCGCCATGCGCTGTTGGGCAGTTTTGTTCCCGAGGCCATACCGCCGCTCTAGGCCTCTTTGGGCTAGGGACTCCAACAAGACCATATCGTCATATTTGTGACCCGTGTAGTTTTGCTTAGTATGTCGTTCCCCAAAAGTGAAGCCAAAGACACAGTCATATAGGATCTGCTTAGTGTTTTGAAGGATTTGGGGATAATCGGAAAAATAGCCTTGCAACTGCTCCTGGGGGAGCATCAGTTCGTCTTTTTCAGCGTATTGGTGAGGTTTTAATTTGGTTAATAGGGTATTGTGGTCAATAGCGCGGAGCAGACGGTGTGCATTATAACTGCGCTTGTCTTTGTAAGTCACGGGCTGTAAGACGACCAGTTTCTCTTGTCGATGGCGATAGCGAGAGCGAAACAGCTGATTCAGCTCGGTAGGGCGGATGCCTAGAAACTCATTATCCGCCAAGGCCAAACGGTCATGTTTATGCCAAGGATAGATGACATAGACTTGCGACCAATTAGGGGGCAATTCGGGAAATGCCACGCCTTCATGTTGATAGGTAGAATAGAATTCATTGATCTCTCGAAATCCTTCCAGATTACGCGCCAAAGCGACGTAGAGCAGTTCATCCTGCCTACGGAATTCCATGCCGACCACCGGGTCGATATCCACTGCGCGGCATCGCCGCACAAAGTCATAACAAGCGGACGTATTGTGGACATCCGTCAAGGCAAGCGTACGCACCCCAAACGCCAGGGCCAGCTCTACCAGCTCCTCCACAGATAGGGTACCATACCGCAAACTGAAATACGTATGGCAGTTTAGGTACATGGGAAATACATCGTCAGGCGAAAATTAGCAAAATATATTAGTATTAATACTAATTTTTTTGCTAAAAATATTTTTTGACCAAAAATATTATCTGCCGATGTGCTTTGGAAGAGGCTTTTTAAGCGCTATCAGACACCTCCCTGACTACCTCCCAACCGCCATTACCGCTTCTCCCCCTTTGACTTCTACAAAATCGTCAGGATCATCCAGGTTATAAAGCAGGCAGTCAAAACGCAATGTAAGCTTCATGGTCGCTTGACCGTCGGCATCAGGCCCATAAGGGACGGCATCGAGTAAGGTGAAGGTGCTTGTCGTGGGTTGACCACGTATGGGGTCGTGGGAAGTGTAGGAGGTGCCATCTTCGCTAATCCACTCAATATAGACAGTGGAGGTTTCGAGGTCTTTGGGGATCACTGCGTACTCTATTCGGCTTGCACAACTGGGAGAGGTTTCGGTATAAATATTCTGGGAATCATAGGCCAAACACCCCTCATCATTGATTGCCAATAAACTCACTGGGTAGATACCAGGCCCCTGGAAGTGGAACAGAAAATGCCCTGTATCCAACGTTGCTGGTGCAAATAGACCAGGCCCAAAATTCCATAGGCCGCTCACAATTTGGTTGCTAGGCCATGTCTCAGTCACCCAAAAGTCTACGGCCCCATTGCCCAAAGCCTTATAATCAAAACTCACTCTGCAATCCTCATACTTCTCTCCTGTCGAGATCTTGTGGGAGGTCACATCGGCACAACCGTTGTCATCTGTGAGCTTTAATACCACTTCGTAATCGCCTGATTGGGCATAAACATGGACAGGCTGTGCATCTGTAGAGGTATGTCCATCACCAAATTCCCACTCATAATCAAATGGCGGTGTACCGCCTGAGAATCCTGAAAAGCGAAAAGCACTACCCTCTGAGGCTGTAGCAGCTATAGAGTTGCCACGGTAGGCATATGCACCTAGCATAAAAGCACTATCCAGATCCACTGGATCCCCCGTTTCACTCGCCTTGTGATCGCGCAGTACAACCCGAAACTGCCCTGGGCAGTCCATGCAATTGGCGGCTTTCAGCGTTCCGACAAACTCATTGACATCCAACTCATCGCGACGCAAGTCTGCGTCCATGATATTATCTCCCTCACCTGCATAGCGGTCAAGCTCCGTCCCATCGAAGGTCGCCTTCAAGGTAAATACAGGGTCCCCTGTAGCAGAAGGAGGCAATTCTTGCTTGCAAGAACTTGCGATTAATAAGAATAAAAGCACCAAGCCAAAAAATATCAATATGGAATCTATTTTAATTTTCATTTCTATTTTCATTTTAATTCTTACCGCAAATAATACTGCAAACCCACGCCCCACCGACTATTTATGTCTTCACTGGTGTGACCGAAATAGTCGTTATCTACAAGGTCACGAAAGCCCTTCAAATAGTGAAGACTCACTTCCCATCGCGGCGCCAGGCGGATCGCATATCCCACCTTTAGTTGATAGTCAAATGTGGAAAATCCTTCCATATAGCCCATTTCTGTGCTTGTAGTAGGGTTTTCTGCCCCAAAACTTGTGAAAGCACGCTGGGATAACTCGCTAGTGGTGGTAAGCAAATAGGTAACATTGGCGCCTGCGATGAAACGATGGCGAGGTAGCACCTGATAGTGAAGTTCCAGCGGAACAGCCAAATAATGCAGGCGCATGGGCCGCAAAGTCAAGCGATCTTCCGAACGGAAAAATCCAAACGTCGTGGCGATAGATTCCACTTGGCGGTTGATGCCTTTACGTTCCTGGTAACTCAGGCCAGTCGCGAGACGGATACGTCCGCTTAAAGGATAGCTCACGCCTATTCCTGCAGAAGGGCTCCACATCGCCGTAGGCCCAGCAACACGTTCTACATCAAACTCTCGGTAGCGATCTACGCCTAGCGTCACGTACAAACGCCATGACCTGGGAGCTTTAGCGAACTTCCTTCCACTTATTCGGTTCGTCGGATCTGGAAAATCATATCCCAAAGGCAGCATGCCCATCCCATCAAGTACTTCTTTTTTCACTTGAACTTCTTTAGCCTGTTCATCATCAATTGCTATCTCTTCTTCTTGGCTGCCATTTTTCCCCAAATCCTCCTCCTTCGTCATATTCAATTGCTTCACCGTTTTTTGTAACGCAAATTGATCCTTTTGCCCTAAAACCGCTACTTCTTGCGCTTGACTACCTACCTCTACATTTTCTTCAGTTGCGTTAGCTTCTTCTCTTACTCCACCTGACACCTCCTTCAAATCACTCAAGGCGATCTGTTCCTCTCGTTCTACATTAGTTGAAGATAAAGGGGAAATTGAACTTGTATTTGAACTTGAGCTTGAACTTAACCTAGAACCTAGCACCTTAGAACTTAGAACTTCTCCTCCCCCCCAATACAAACTACCTGCACCGACGGAAAATAGTAATAGGAACAACAAAAGCAGCAGGCGACGCCTACGCTTTCGCTTGGCATAGAGTTGCTCAATCACAGGTGCAGCCGCTTCCCAGGCCCCTTCTTCGTAGGGGACAGATTGCTCAGCAAGCTTTTGCTGGACCAGTTTTTCGATGTTATCGTGTGGGCTCATTTCAATACTTTTTCCAATGATTTGGCATTTCGCTTAGAGGAATGTGCCTGGATGATACTTCTCAGGCGTTCCTTGGCACGTGAATAATGCCACTTTGACGTGCCTTCACTGATCTTCAGGAGTTTGGCGATCTCTCGATGCTTATAGCCATCAATGGCAAATAAGTTAAATACACTGGCTGTCATGGGTGGCAAACTTTGAATATAGCGGTAAATGTCATCTGCTGATATTTCTTTTTCGGAGAAAATGATGGGTGTCGGCTCAGGCGGCAACTCACTCCCTACCATCACATGGGATTTGTAGCGTTTATGACGGCGCATTTCGTCTATGGTAGCATTGATCATGACTCTTTTGCTCCAAGCGATAAAAGGGGCTTTAGGGTTGTATTTTTTGAGATTAGTCAAGATTTTAAAAAAGCCTACATTCATATAGTCTCGCGCGTCGTCCTCACTACTGGCATAGCGCATACAGATCGGCATCAAAAAGCCAAAGCAAGCTTTGTAGAGCTCGCTTTGGGCTTTCTGATCCTTTTGGATACAGCGTTTTATGAGGTCTTGATCTATCAAGAGGGAAAGTTTAGGGTTTAGGGTTCAGGGTTTAGAGTTCTAGAGGTAAGTTTCTCAAAAGAGGCCAACGCCCAAATTCTAAAAACAGCTCGCCCCCTGAACTCTGAACCCTACACTCTGAACATTTATCCTTATTCTATAATCACTTTCTCTGGCCTAAATGCCTGTCCGTCTATCGACAAATGAAGGAAGTACATGCCTTCCGTCAGGCCTTCGGCCTGATAAGTCAGCTTCTGGTTACCAGCGGATAGGGTTTGGGTTTCGCCCAATACTTTCCTTCCAGCCAAGTCATAAAGTGCCACTTGAGCTTCTGCCCCTCGCTTGAGGTTAAATGTCAAATTGAATGACTGCTGCGCAGGATTTGGGAAAAGCGCCAAGCTTGTACCATCTGCCAAGAGATCATCCACACTTGTCGTGCCCAAAGCTACGATTTTAGTGGAATGTACTTCGAAGAAGAGCAAGTCAATGGATGGATTGGCAGCGCTGAGCCTGACGGTATAGGGGTCATGCGCCCTGCCCCAGACCTCTACGATGACTTCGTAGGTGCCATAGGCTATATTGGTGAAACCAAATTCGCCATCATGGTTGGAACTGGTGGTAGCAACTGGGTTGCCACTTTGATCCATCAACAGCACATGAATACCTTCCATTGGGTCGCCAGGGCCGTTTTTATTGGCACCTTGACTGATCAACCCGCCTACAAAGCCTGGTCCGCCAGGATTGCTCCCTGGAACGAGGTTGATGATGGCAAATGGGAACATGAACTGATTGACAACCAGGGCATCACTCCATAGGAGGGAATCGCCGTAGTAGGTAGGCAAATAATTGGAATAATCGGGATCAGCACTGTTCAGCGCTGCTTTTACCAAATAGTCTCCTGGAGGGGCCGCAAAGCCAAAAAAGCCTTGGGTAGAATCGCTGACGAAGGTATCAATGGCTGTCAGCGTACCCGCAGCACTGTCATGTACGATGAGCCATGCGGTGAAGTCCTGAACGGGCGTACCGTTGGTCATGACCTGGCCAATCACAGGCAAGCCTGGAGGCGGAGGAGGCGTGGTACTTATATTTTGGCAAAGAGTATCTCTACAGCCATTGCCATCGTCAACGACAAGGCAAACTGTGTAAGTGCCTGCAGCAGCATAAGTATGTGTAAATATATTATCTGTTTGTGTATTACCATCCCCTAGGTCCCAGCTATAGGTATATCCAATCCAAAGTTGGGTAGAAAAGCTCACACGATTGTTCCCGATGGCTGTAGCAGTAAATGATGCATGACAACCACCGCTGTTTCCTATTGACACAAAGCCTACAAAGGTGCTGGTACAGCCTGTAGAGTCAGTCACCGTCAGCAAGACAAGGTAAATCCCGTTTTGGGCATAGGTGTGCACAGGGTTCTGTACAATAGAGGTATCACCATCTCCAAAGTCCCAATGGTAAGTAGCCCCTCCAGCATGCGTGGAAGAGTCCGTAAAGGTGACGGTCATGCCATTGACGGTATGTACAAACCATGCATTACAACCTGTCGGAGGTCCGCCAGTCACGACCACACTTTGGCAAGAAGTATCCTTGCAGCCATTGCCATCATCGATGATGAGACAGACATTATAGGTACCTGCAGACGCATACGGATGGTTAGGGTGTGATTGCGTGCTGGTATTTCCATCTCCAAAGTCCCATGCATAGCTAGCAGCTATCGGGTTATTTGGCACAAAGCAAACTAGGTTTCCTAATGGCAAGGCAGAAAAACTAGCATCGCAGAGGTTGGGAGGCAAGTGTGGTCCTGCAATAACTGATTGGCAAAGCGAATCCATACATCCGTTCTGACCCGTTACAACCAAACAGACCTGATAGGTATCCGCTGTAGCATAAGTATGTGTGGGGTTAATCCCTGTACCTGTGGTACCATCTCCAAAGTCCCAGGCATATGTCTGATTAGGAGGAACTGGTACAAAGCCTCCATTGAGGAAGTCGATCGTCAGTGAACCCATCGTATCTGGCGTCCAGACAAAAATAGGGTTGCACTGAAATGGTCCACCTCCACCTCCGCCTCCCCAGGTACAGGTAAGGGCGATGTTTTGGGTTACATTTGCCGTGACAGAAGGGATATTAATCGCTAGTGTAACGCCACCACAGTCCGTGTAATTCAAAATAATATTCAAAGAATTGGAAGGAGGCAAGGGAATCGTATCTGTGTATACCCCATTGGCATCGGTCACGACAGATGGATTACCATAAAACCCCGAAACATCAGTTGCCAATACGCCCAAGACATAATTGGGAACAGGAGCGCCCGAACTATCGGTCACGACCCCAGAAATCGTGAGGGGATTCTGTGCCAAGCCTATAAGGCTCGAGCAGAGGAGAAATAGCAGTGGAAGCAAATACCTTTTCATAAAATTTATTTCGATTAGTAAGGTTGTTATCATTCGTTAGGAAAATATAAAAAGTCGACTTTTACCTACATCACGGAAGCTGGCCAAAGAATAGTTGGTGGAAGAAGGTTTTTTTGAAAAAAAATCTTTCTATTTTATGACATGGCTATCATTTCTGTATTTGATTTACCTAAAGGATGAAACGGCAAAAAACATTTATATTACTGATAATCAACCTATTACTATCTACCCATTCCTGGACACAGATTCCCGTCAAAGGAGTTAATTATATTTCCTATCAACGGGGTCAATACCCAACCGCCGCCAGTTGGCAGCCCCAATTATCAGATGGCATCCGTGCCATCCAAGCCACACAGCAAGGCACTTTTCGCCCGCTTTCAGGGCCCGCTGCACTAGAAATGGATGTACATCTCATCGGAGGAGATGCCCATCAGGCATCAGGTGAGGTATTTGTAGACATGCGAAATTGTCCACCAGCAAGTGAAACAGGACAATGTTTTAGCCAAATTGAAAATTTATCCCAGCAGACCCTCACAGCTTATGTCTACTGTCCCGCTGAAGCTATGGGAAATCCTACCAACCCCAATGGGTTACAACTGTTTGTCAAAGATCACCAATGGCGAAGCTTTTATGGCACAGTAGTGCCAATCGCTCGCGCAGGTGAATGGCTTCAGGTGACGGTCACACCTCGCCGAGAAGCACCCGTAGATGGCTATATAGACCAAGGGTTCGATCCCACACAAGTCATTGCCATCGGCCTTAAAATAGGGGCACATGATACTTGGAGGGGTGTATTTGAAGGCAAAATATGGCTAGATGAGGTGAGTTGGGGCAATGATCACAAAAGGGGTTACCCATTTACTCACCCTGAGGATGCGATACACGACCTC
The DNA here is from genome assembly GCA_030430575.1 of Bacteroidia bacterium. GTDB lineage: Bacteria > Bacteroidota > Bacteroidia > J057 > J057 > JAUIGE01. The sequence continues at coordinate 77,370 of JAUIKF010000003.1, forward strand.
GCAGCCATCCATGCGAATTATGCTAGCCTATTGGTGACATGGTATATGGACGACATAAACGCCCATTCCCTTTACAGGCATGCCCACAAAACGCATAGCGATGAAGAGATCATCGCGACCATTCGGAAGATGAAGGCCAACGGCCTTGAAGTGATGCTCAAACCGCAGGTAGATGTCATAGACGATACCTGGCGTGGCATGGTAAAGCCTGATGATGTGGCACAATGGTTTGATGTCTACACAGCCTTCATCACGCATTATGCACGGATAGCGGAGGCAGAAAAGGTGGCTCTTTTTTGTGTCGGAACTGAGTTCAATAAGCTAGATGGGAAATACAAAAGTGAATGGAATCAAGTCATCGAAGCGATCAAAGCGGAATACGGCGGTCTGCTGACCTATGCTGCCAATTGGGATCACTATAAACGCGTCTGCTTTTGGGATCAAATGGACCTCATCGGAATTGACGCTTATTTTCCCCTCAGTCCATCCGCCAATCCTCCCCTCAATGACCTACTTGAAGGCTGGAAGCCTTGGCAGCATCAGCTCATTTATTGGCATGAACGCATGCAAAAGGACATTCTCTTCACAGAGATTGGGTATAGCAGCCGCGAATACACGGCCGACAATCCCTGGGACAATTGCTGGGGCGGCTGGCCCTGTGACTATGCCCAGCAATGTGAATTGCAGGCGACCTGCTATGAGGCTGCCTTGCAGACGTTTGGGAGCTGTGACTGGTTCCAGGGCTTATTTGTCTGGGGCTGGCAGCCTGTGGCTGACGCTGGCGGCTGTTGCGACCGCAATTTCACCCCGCAAAATAAGGTAGGTGCGACCACTTTAGCATCCTGGTTTCACCCTGATTCCGCGAAACTCGGTGACCGCTTTCACAATGCCTATCACCTCGCCGTTTACCCCAATCCTACTCGCGAAGTCACCACCATCACCTACAATGTTCCATTGCCCCAACACCTCCTCTTGAAAGTCATCGACCTAGAAGGAAAACTGTGCGCTGTTCTGGTAGATGAGGTACAAGCAACAGGGGCTTATCAAGTGACTTTTGACCCGGAAGGGCTTGTGGGTGGGGTCTATCTTGTGGTGGTTCAAGGGGCAAATGGGACGGAAGGGGTGAAATTGGTGGTGGAATGAGGGCCCCTCCTATTAAATCGCTTCTTTTGGCTCCCCCACAAACCCAGGCCCCTTCTTATACCTCACTGGCTGCACAAGCCACTGCCCTTTCAACCCATCCTCCATCAGAGACTTCGTCTTCGCCTGATAGTCAGGCTTTTCCATCCTTGCCAGCCAGAGGCGATTCTCCGCCCAGTTGAGCATGGGGTGGTCATTGGGGCTGTCGCCTGCGATGAGGTAAGGCCGATCGGCTGAGATATGTTGGAAGAGGGTCGCGACTTTGCCGTGATAGCTGGTAAGGGGGTAGCATATTTGGTTGGTGAGTTGATAATGGGACAGTTCTGTCGTGTCGCTGTTGGCGTAGGCAGGGTTTTCTTTGACCAGAAACTGGTCTTTGTAGAGCAGACCGTCTCGACGGTCCCGGAGCAGCATGTTGACGCCGAAGACATGGTCTGGCGCAATCATGGCCTCTTGGCCATAAGCCGCTTGTAAACGCGGATTGAGTTGGTGAGTCACCATCCAGCGTACCGTCCAGACACTCGTCGCACTGATCACATAAACTTCATATCCGTTGGTGAGAAATGCACCAACGAGGTCTATCATTTCAGGATAGAAAAAAGGCTGGCGATAGCCGTCTACCTTTGTCTCTCCACGGTTAGGATCTGCAACATCCTGTTCCCCTACCCCATCGGCAAAAGCGCGATCGGTCGCTGCGATGACATCTGTTGGCGTCAAGCCTGCCATGATCTGGGCAGTCCAGGCATAAGCATTGGCATAGGGTGCTACATCATTTGAATGATGCGAAGTGGAAAGAAGGAATTTTTCATAATACTCTGTGAGATTTTCACTGCTTTTCACAGAAACTTTTTCCCCTTCCAACACAAACTCAGGAGAGATGCTTTCCAGGGCGGGGGTCACTTGTAGTTGTCTACTTCCGACTAAGCTGGCGAACGTTGCCTCGCCTATGTCCCTGCATATCAGGGTATTGTCAAAATCGAAGGCGACGATCTTGCCCGTTCCAGCTTCGGCATGGATGAGGGAATCAAGGCTTGCCTTGACAGCAGGATGCCATTGGCGAGGGGGAAGTTGGAAGGCATGCTGATCCATTTCTTTTGGCACATTTTTTTCACAACCGATACAACATAACAAATACACAACACATAGAAAGCGCATATATCGATGAATTAATCTTACAGTTACTTTTCCTCTTTTTACCTCATAAACCCCTAAACTTCACTCACCATGCCGTATTACTACCGCCTCAAAAACGATATCCGCAAGCAGCTCAAACGCAACCTTGTCATTGACAACCTCCTCCGTCTCAAAAGGCAGTTAGATGCAGATATCCCCGACAAAGATATGGAGAATAATCTCCTGTTGGCGACTTGGAATATCAGAGATTTTGGGAAACGGACACGGCTGAGAGAAAGTCATTTCTACATCGCTGAGATTCTCTCTCGATTTGACCTCATCGCTGTCCAAGAAGTCAATCAACTGGATGACTTCCAGTATGTTATGAATATCTTGGGTCCCGATTGGGACTATATTGCCACGGATGTGGCAGATCGAGAAGCTGGCGGAAATGGGGAACGGATGGCTTTTGTCTATGACAAGCGCAAAGTCTCTTTCAAAAATATCGCAGGCGAGATCGTCCTACCACAAAGCAAGCTCATCAGCCAAACAACTTATGAGATAGATGGCAAAACGGTTACGGAAGGCAAGCAGTTCAGGCGGACGCCGTTTGTGGTCTCCTTCCAGTCTGGCTGGTTTAAATTTGACCTTTGCACCGTGCATATCTACTATGGCGCAGCTTATGGCAAGGCGCTGAAGACGCGGATCGAAGAGATTGATGAGATTGCTGGTTATCTCGGCAAGCGAGCGGATAAGGAAATGGACGATTATAAGAGCCTGATTTTATTAGGCGATTTTAACATTGTCCACCCCGAGCACAAGACCATGAAGGCACTGACGGGAAACGGGTTCACCATCCCGAAAAAGCTCCGTCGCCCCACCAATATCGACCGCACAAAGTTCTATGACCAGATCGCTTTTAAGACACAGCAGAATGTATTGGATTATGTAGAAAAATCCAGCAGAAACCCCAAAAACCAGAATGCTGGGGTATTTGAGATGTTTGACTCCGTCTTTCGGGAGGAAGATTTGCCACAGTATTTGCCTGACTTGATGAAGACCAAGACTGGCAAGAAAAAGAGTCCCTTGGAGATGCCCGATTACTATGACAAATGGAAAACCTATCAGATGTCCGATCATAAACCGCTTTGGGTACGACTCCAGATCAACAATAGTGAGGCGTATTTGGAAGGGCTGAAGAAGAAGCAAAAATAAGCATGGTGCTCATAACAAGAGAACCTCTCTCAATTATTCCTCTACCTCCTTCAACATTCTCCCAATTTCTCGCATCAGCCAGTCCCTTTCTGTCAACTGCTTCTGTGCTTCTACCTTTTCTTTAAGGACAATGAGCACTTTATCTTCTACAGGGCTATAAAGTGAGCGCAACTTCAAGCGCAACAATTGCCTGGTGAGCTTCAGGAGGTTGCGGTGGCGGGCTACCTGTACAGCACCGAGAAGTCGATTGCGCCTGAGAAACACAGTGAAGGCATCCAATAAGGAAGTGAGAGCTTCGTAGGCCCCTTCTTGGTAGTAGATTTTGAGCAAAAGCGTTTTGGCGCCAAGGGCATAAAAGATATCGGTGAAGTCAGCTGATTGGAGTAAGGTTAATGCTTCATTAAATCGCCCTTCTTCATATCGGAGGGTAGCCAGGTTGTAGGCATAAGTAGCTTCTCTGAATCGGGGTTCAATAGAAATAAGATGAGCATTCAAAAAATCCTCCGCCCATTGATACTTCCCCAACTGCCGCGCCACGGTCACGATGTTTTTACAATGTGAAATGGCAATCCATTTGCCCTTATAGATGACACGCTGCTCCACCATCCACTGGTACAGCTCAAACAGGGTTTGGCGAAAGGCAAGTGCTCCCTGATTGATCTGGCGGATGCAATGGTTGAGCAAATAGCCGTAGGCTTCGGGGAGCTGATTGGGCGGAATACGGGCTGCTCGCGTTTGCAATAAATGCATGAGTGCCTTAAAATGTGCTTCTCCTTTGCCCTGCAACAACCTGAAACTATGATAATACACCATCAGCACAGCATCTGCTTCAAATGCTTCCAACCGACTAGAAATATGGTCTGCCACCTGCTCTTGCCAACTCAGGTCAAAGTCCACAGCCACTACCTTCTGGCGGTTGAGGCGCTCACAAGCAAAGCGCAGTGTCGTGCGGAAGTAGTAAAAATCCAAGTTGCGAGAGACCTCTTCTATGCGCCCATCCGTCGCACGGTTTTTCTTCTTCGCCAAGTCATCGACATAGGCCTCTCCCATCAAAAAATGCTGATAATAGGCGTCCTGGGGCAGTCTCCGTTCCAATTGCCGAAAGTGCTGACTGTATTCCTTTTCCAGGCCGCGAGCTTTTAGTTCATCTAGCAAGTAAAAAGTAGGGTAAAAGTCATCCGCCTGATATGCACTCAACCCTAGGAACTGCTCCAGCAACTTTGTCAATCCTGAGGCGACATCACTCAGCGGCTGCAAGCGATAGGCTCCTTCAAATAGCTGTGCATATAATACTTCCTTTTTGACTTCCTCCGCCTCAAATTCTGGATATGATTTCATGAGGATGTCAAGCAATTGTCGAATGCCTTCATGTTTATTGTGAAAGGGAGAGTACACAAAGTCACGGAAATGCCGCAACTCCCAAGCCGATAGGCTACTCAGGAGGCGGAGAAGTTTGCTGCTTTTCATGACTGGGAAACGATGTTTGGGAAAAGAAAGGCTATTATACCAAAAATGGAAATCAAAACACCCTTACTGGCTATTCTGATTTCCATCTATAGGTTGATATGTTTTACTTCTTATCCACCGAGCAACTCTACAAGTCGCTTTTCGATGATCTTGTCCCGATTCATTTTCCGAAATTCGAGACCGCGCTGCACATCCTCTAGTTCAGCCTCAAGGCTCTTTATTTCAGCTTCACGCTTTTTTACATTCAGCTCAAAAAGCTCATAGAGCGCGACAATGATCTGTTGGCGGACCCGATTTTTATCGCTTTGGGCAGTCTGTTGGTACAAAGTTACCAACTTGCTGACTTCGATTTCTTTGTCACGAGACAGTCGGGCATAGTTGAGGTTTCGGTTTCCGGTACTCTCGTCAACCGCAGGCATGCTTCGCGTAATGGATTTGGGGATCAAGGCTGAGTCTGATCCTGTTTGGGCATAAGAGATAGATGACATTAAAAAGAGCAAGCCAAATAGTGTTAAGTGGAATGGTCGGTTTTTCATGGTGTTATAGCTTTCAGTTGTAATTCCATCATTTGTTTATTGGTACAAACGTTCAAAATCTATACCTATTGTTGCCCAAATCTAGCCCTAGGATGTCGTTATTCCTTCTTTCTTAACAATAAGCTAACATGGTAAAGAAAAGCTTAATCATTCGGTAACATTGCCATAAAGTGGGATTCACGGTTTTAGGCGAAAATTGCAGGCGAAAACAAATGGGAAACGCATCCCAGTTTCAAACATCAAAAATTTCTTCCTAAACCAATCCTATTTTTATGAACTCCAACCTTTTTGTAAAGCTTACAATCACAGGATTTGTCATTTTGAGCATGATTTTCTCATCTTGCAAAGATGACGATACAGTTACCCCTCCTCCTCCTGTAACAGAGTTTGTCATTACAGATGACGGCAGTGGTACAGGCACTGTCACTTGGGAAAGTGGCAATACATACATCCTTGATGGATTTGTTTTTGTCAATGACGGCCAGACCCTTACCATCGAGGCTGGTGCAGTAGTAAAAGGGCGTGCCGGTCAAGGTGCCAATGCCAGTGCCCTTATCGTAGCACGTGGTGGCAAGATAAACGCAGCTGGCACAGCTAGCGAGCCGATCATTTTCACGGCCGAGCAAGATGACCTTTCTGATCCAAGTGATATTGCACCCAATACTACTGGTCTTTGGGGCGGTGTGTTGATTTTGGGAGCTGCTCCGCTCAATTCCAACCCAGGTGAAACACAGATAGAAGGTATTCCTTCCAGTGAGCCTCGTGGCTTATATGGTGGAACAAATGCCTCAGATAATTCTGGTACTTTCCAGTATTGCTCTATTCGCTATGGAGGTACTGATATTGGTGCAGGTAACGAAATCAACGGCCTTACCCTCGGCGGAGTGGGAAATGGTACCACTATCGACCACGTAGAAGTTATTTTCAACGCTGATGATGGTGTTGAGTTCTTCGGAGGTACGGTAAATACTAAATATCTGGCTGTTGCTTTCAACGGTGATGATGCTTATGACTACGATGAAGGATTTAAGGGAAAAGGTCAATTCTGGTTTGTAGTCCAATCAGATGACGCTAGCAGTGACCGTGGTGGTGAGCATGATGGTGGTACCGATCCTGAAACTGCTATGCCTTATGCGACACCAGTCGTTTACAATGCTACTTATATCGGCCGTGGAGAAGCTGCTGGTAAAAGAGCCCTCACTTTCCGTGACAATGCAGGAGGTGAATACCACAACTCTATCTTTGTAGAATGGGGCAAAGGCGTAGATATTGAAATTTTGGGGAATGGTGATGACAGCTACCTTCAGTACCAAAACAAGAACCTCAAATTGGAAAACAATGTCTTCTGGAATGTAGCAGGAAATGACGATACCAAAATCTTCGCCATTTCTGCTGCCAAATATGGCTGCACTACTGCTGCTGACCCTGCCCAGTGTGCAGCAGACTCTACTGCCGAAGTAGATGCAGCGAAAGCAGACTTCCTCGCTTATTTTGCTTCTGCCAATAATACAGTAACTGATCCAGGTATCTCCGTTGGGTACAATCCTGACGGCAACCTCGATCCCGTTCCGGCCACAGCCATAAACGCAACCCCTGCCGCCGACGCTTGGTACACCGCAGCCTCTTACAAAGGCGCATTTGCTACCGGCGACAACTGGCTCAAAGGATGGTCATTCCTCGATGATGCAGGATACCTCAAATAATCACCATAACATATTACCAAAAGGACACCTCGGAGGTTTTTGAAACCTTCGAGGTGTCTAGCGTCTCTACTTAAGTATTTTACTTCCAATTTGACATCTAATTCTACCCAAATGCATACTCCAATTCGAACCACTATTATTCTCCTCCTTTTAAGTATTTTAGGGTTAAGCCTTGCCTTCAGTCAAGGAACCTTGCGTGGCAAAATCACAGACGGCGAAACTGGCGAAGACCTAGGCGGAGCCGTCGTGCGTGTCATGCAAGGAGAAAACACCGTAAACGGTGCCTTGGCAGACCTTGAAGGCAACTACGACATGAAACTCCCAGCAGGCACCTATCAAGTGACCATCTCTTATATCACCTTTATTACTGATACCCTCCAAGTCACTTTGGCAGACGGAGAAGTCGTTTTTAATGAAACGGTCATGTTGTCCGAAGCCAGTTCAGTAGAAGTGGTCATTGAAGGAAAAAGAAATGAAGGCAGTAATGTGGCTTTTATCAGCAAAAAAAGAAATGCCGTCCAAGCAGTGGATGGCGTATCGATTGACCTGATCAAGCGGACGGGCGATGCCAATGTGGCTAGCGCCATGCAGCGAATCGTAGGCGTCACAGTAGAGGATGGAAAATATGTCTACGTGCGCGGCTTGGGAGATCGCTACTCCAAAACCCTATTGAATGGCGCAGAGATTCCAGGGCTTGATCCTAACAGAAATACGGTCCAAATGGACATTTTTCCCTCCAATCTCGTGGACAACATCCTGACCATCAAGACATTCACCCCTGATCTACCAGGAAGCTTCTCAGGCGGATTGGTTCAAGTAAATACCAAAGATTTTCCCGATAAATTTCAGGCCAATTTCTCCGCATCTTTAGGATTTAACACCCAGTCAAGCTTAATCAACAACTTCGCTTCCTACGAAACTGGGAAACTAGATTTCCTTGGCTTTGACGATGGCACCCGTCAGCTTCCTCAGACCATTCAAAACTTTGAAGGTGGATTTATTCCTAATGTGCGCTTTATCGATGCAGATGTCTCCAATCAAGTAGATGAAGCCACCAAAAGCTTTGAGACAGGCATGGCGCCTACCTTTAACAATTCTACTTTCCTCAATCAGAATTACCAGTTCTCTATTGGCAATCAATATGCGGTATCTGAAAAAGGACGTTTGGGCTTTATTGCTAGTTTGACCTATCGCAATACCTATAAATACTATGATGGAGAAAATGATGGCCGAATCGCCAACTGGAGCAATCCTGGCAATGCTTCTTCTTTGCTCGCAGAACGCGACTTAAGCACTACCGTAGGGGAACATAATGTACTATGGGGCGGGCTTGCCAAGCTTTCTTATAAGCTCCCTAAGTCCAAGTTTGGCTTGATGTATATGCATAACCAAGGTGGCAATGACCAAACACGGTATGCAAATGGCGGGCTCTTTTCTGATGACCCCAATCTAGTCTTTGAGGCTCGTTCTATGCGCTATCAGCAGCGCTCACTCGATATTGTACAGCTTGATGGAAAACATACATTTGGCAGTACTGATGAAAATCCCCAAGGCAAACTGAAAGTAGATTGGATTACCTCTTTTGCCTCAGCAGCCGTCAATACCCCTGACCTCCGCTTCTTTAACAATGACTATGTCCAAAATGGCGAAGTCAGGAATTATGACATCCAACTTAACCTCTACCCTGCCCCTTTCCGCTTTTACCGAGACATGAACGAATACCAGGTTGATAGCCGCTTGAATATTGAAAAGCCTTTTATGTTCAATGGGAGAAAAGCTTCTATTAAATTTGGCGGAGCTAATACCCTGAAGTTCAGGCAATTCAACGAAACTCGTTATCAGTATATTTTTGGGTCTGAAACACCTGCTTATTTTGGAGATCCTACAGCGTTTTTTGCCCAGGAAAATTTAGGAATTTTGGAACGAACCCTCCTTCCTAGTGGCAATACCCGCAATGATTTTGGCTTATACCTACAGGACGCCACAGAACGCCGTAACCAATATGACGCTAGTCAATGGGTGGCAGCGGGCTATTTGATGGCTGTTTTACCCCTTACAGATCAGTTGAAAGCCATTGCTGGTGCTCGTTTTGAAACCACCCAGATCATCACAGAATCTGCTGTGGGCAATGACACCCTGTCTACCAATGATCCACTCCCTGCGCTTTCATTGATTTATGCAGTGAATGAAAAAATGAACTTGCGCGCAGCTTATTTCCGGACATTGGCCCGCCCCTCTTTCCGTGAGTTTGCGCCTTTCTCAAACGTGGACTATGTACGGAATGTGACCGAAACTGGTAACCCCGACCTAGAGCGTTCACTCATAGACAATTTCGATCTACGCTGGGAATTCTTTCCTAGCCCAGGAGAGTTGATCTCTGTTAGTGCCTATTATAAAAACTTTACCAACCCCATCGAATATGTACAAGTTGTAACAGCTTCTGCTATTGAATTTACCTGGGCGAATGTACCTAATGCGACTGTGTTAGGAGCTGAATTTGAGCTAAGGAAGGATTTGAGCTTTATCTCTGACAAACTGAAAAACTTCCAAATTGGCGGCAATGTATCTGTGCTTCAGTCTTCTGTAGATCAACTACCCGAGATTGTAAGTGCAGGATTGGCTGTGGATTCCTTATATGATCAGGATCGTCCACTTCAAGGCCAATCGCCGCTCACGACAAATGTCGAGCTTGCCTACGTCAATCCTATCAAAGGCTGGACAGCCAGTTTGAGCTATAGCCGCTTTGCCGAGCGCATTGCCATCGCATCTGTGCGTACGCCTAATATCTATGAGCAACCTCGTCCTTTGCTCAACTTTTCCCTCCAGAAGCGCTTCAGCGACAAGCTCAGCGTTCGCCTCCGCGCCAATAACTTGTTGAACCCCAATTATAAAAAGGTTCAGCATTATAGAGGAATGGACTATGTCTTTGAAAATTATCGCATAGGTCAAACCTTCTCCATGAGTGTGAATTACCAGTTTTGATTTTTTCTAGCGAAAAATCAAGTGTCGATCAATATACCATCACGGGCAGCAATCGCTGTCCGTGATTTTTTTTGAGAAATTTTAGGATAAAATTTAAGGCTTGTCTCTGTAAGAATCTCTCAATATTAGAAGTTTGTGCGGCTGGGATGAAACGGGCGCGGGCGGACGGATTGGCGCGTTGGCCTTGGTTGGCCCGTTTCGATTTTTTGGTTACTTTTTTCTAAAAAAAGTAATAACACAATGGTTATAAAAATCTGATCAAAAAGAATGAAAAATGGTTAAATGAGGGGAGATTAACTGGATTTGGTTGTAATAAAGGATAAATCATTGCTTATCAGTTTATGTAAATCCTATTAGCAGTCTGTAGTAAAATGTTAAACAAAAAGCACAAATGTTTTCCACTTATACATTCCACTATCCCATGTTGGACCTGTAAGAAAATCAACCGCTCGGGGGTTTTGCATCACCATCCCCAAAGGTATCTTTGACCATACTTTTTATCCCCGACAATATTCCATCCCCTGGTTTTTAAGAAATTATAGATTAATTAATTGAGAGATTATTTATTGAATCCTTGGCAAAGCCCCTAGCTATAACATGCCACTTCAATCAATAATCAATCAATTAGTCAATTAATAATCCTTACTTTTTTTCCCTAGCACTTATCTTGTAATTCTGTATCCTTATGCTGTGTCTGCTTGCTCGCTACGACACGCGTCGTCCTCATCTTTGTTGTCTCATTTTTTGTCTTTCGTTTTTACTCCCTGCTCTTGCTCTTGGGCAGATTCATGCTGACTTCTCTGCCAATAAACAGGCAGGGTGTAGCCCCTTGACGGTCCAGTTCAGTGACTTGTCTACTGGACCTGTGACACATTATCTTTGGGATTTTGGAAATGGAAATACGTCCAATAACCCCAACCCAGGCGTTATTTACGTCGTTCCTGGCACCTACACGGTATCGCTGATTGCGCGAAATGCTGCAACCAGTGATACCATGAGGCGGACCGCCTTCATCACAGTCTTCAAGGACCCCACAGCGGCCTTTGCCGTTTCGCCGACTACGGGATGTGTACCGCTCAGCGTCTCTTACCAGGACCAGAGTGTCCCAGGAGACGCACCCATCACCCAGTACACCTGGGACTTTGGAGATGGGACCGTCAATACCAGTCAGCAACCCGGACACGCCTATAATACCAGTGGCGTATACGATGTGACACTTGTTGTCACAGACAGCAATGGTTGTGTCAATGACCTGAGGATCAATAATTTGGTCTCGGTTACTGACAGTCCTGTCGTTTCCATGATCCCGCAGCAGCTCAACGCTTGCCAGTTGCCAATCACGTATGACTTCTTGGTGCCCAATAGCCAGTCCAATTTCAGCTATTCCTGGACTTTTGGAGATGGGAATACAGGTACTGGGGCCAATCCCCAACACACCTACAATGCTATTGGCACGTATACCGTGACGCTAACAGCATCTGATGGAACAGGTTGTTCCTCAACCATTACCCAAAGTGTATCTGTCCAACCCCTTTACCCAGTCGCGGGCTTCAATACGTTGGACACCGTTTTCTGTGCAGGAGAATGGGTTGACTTTGCCAATACCTCCACTGGTGGCATTAACTATACCTGGCATTTTGGGGACAATGCGACTTCCGTTTCTGCCAATCCTCGCCACAAGTACAATTTACCTGGCCAATACACCGTGACCCTGATCGCTAAAGATGGGGGCTGTAATGACACCCTCGTACGTCCCAATTATCTCAGTATACAACCTGCTGCAAACGCCAGTTTTAGCAGTTCTTATAGCTTTGGTTGTGGGGTGCCTACGGTTGTCAATTTCACTGCGGATACGAGCAGTGCCAATAGCTTTTATTGGGATTTTGGAGATGGGAATAATGCCTCGATCTTTAATCCAACCAATGTCTACTGGTTTCCAGGCTTCTATGATGTAACCTTGATTGCTTCGAATATATATTCCTGCAATGATACCGTTCGGGTGCCTAACTGGACCCAGATCCGACCGCCATCGGCGGACTTTGTAGCAGATACCCTTCAGGGCTGCGCGCCCTTGCGTGTGGATTTCTTAGACCTAAGTACTTCTCCGGCCGATCCTATTGTCAATTGGATATGGGATTTTGGTGACGGGGGCACCTCTTGGACGCGCAACCCTGGACACTACTACACTACTCCCGGCATCTACGATGTCCGTTTAGTTGTGGTGACGGCCTCTGGCTGTCGTGACACGGTCATATATGAGAACCTCATCCGCGTGGGCTTAGTCCCTGGAATTGGGTTTGGAGGGAGCAAAGTTGTTGCATGTCCTGGTGACAGCATTTACTTCACCGATTATACGGGCGTAGGCAATGCTTGGAATTGGAATTTTGGCAATGGATTCAGTTCCAATTTGCAGAATCCAGCGGCTGCCTACAGCGATACAGGACGCTTTGACGTCACGCTGAGTGTGAATTACAATGGCTGTATAGACACAGTGACTTATGGGGGATATATCCACATCGTGGCGCCCATATCTGATTTCTGGATGTTTCCTGAAAAAGGCTGTGATGTCCCATTAACCATTAATTTCACCGACCAATCCCTCCTACCCCATCACTGGTATTGGGACTTTGGAGATGGCAATTTGGATAGTGTGCAAAACCCTACCCATACCTACACGGTGGCTGGGCAGTACTTTGTGGAGTTAAGGGTGACCAATGACACCACAGGGTGTACACACAAGCATCGCGACACCTTGAACATCACGCCTACGGTTGCCGATTTTTCGGTGAGCAATGCGACTGTTTGTGCCCATTCGCCTGTCACTTTCAACAACCTTTCCATCAACGCCACTGACTTTTATTGGGACTTTGGGGATGGAAGGTTTAACATTGTTCCAAGCCCCATTCACTACTATGATGCGCCTGGCACCTATACAGTGAAACTCGTCGCTCGCAACGCCGAAGGGTGTGCAGACTCCGTCACCCGTGTGGCCTTTCTGACAGTAGAGGGACCTATTGCAGACTTCGCAACACCAGATTCCGCAGGTTGTGCACCCAATACCGCTGTTTTTTCTGACCTGTCCACCAGGCTTCCCGCAGGCACTTCTATTACCAGTTGGGCCTGGGATTTTGGGGATGGAAATACCTCTAGCAGCCAAAATCCAACCCATACCTTCAATCAAGCTGGCAACTACACCGTCATGCTGACTGTCCAGGACAGCAAAGGCTGTCGAGACTCGTTGATCAAAACCAATTACGTGGTTGCCACTAAACCTTTTGCGTCCTATAATTCTCCCAACCCATCTGGCTGCGCCCATATCCCCACCAATTTCCTCAACCTGTCCAGTGGAACAGGGCTGAGCTATCATTGGGATTTTGATGATGGAAACACTTCTAATGCTACCAATCCAAGCCATATCTATACGGCTGGCGGCAATTACTCTGTCCTCTTGACCGTCACAGACATCAATGGCTGTGTAGCGACGCGCATTTTGCCCAATTATATCAAGGTAAATGCGCCTACAGCGAATTACTCCGCTTTCCCTACGCAACAAGCTTGTCCCCCCCTCACCGTATCCTTCACGGACCTGTCCAGCACAGACGTTGTAGGGTGGTTTTGGGACTTTGGCGATGGGACCAGTTCGACTTTGGCGAATCCGTCAAAGGTGTACACCATTCCTGGAAAATTTGACGTCAAGCTAGGGGTCACCTCCAATACAGGCTGCTCTGACACCCTGATTATCAATGACTTAATTGATATTTCTGGCCCTACGGGCAATTTCTCTTTCTCTCCTCAAGATGGCTGTAGCCCCCTTGATGTGACCTTCATCGCTCAATCTCCAACAGCGGTGAATTGGACATGGGACTTTGGCGATGGGAACCTGGGATTTGGAGATACAGTGACGCATACATATTTGAATGATACCATTTTTCATCCAACCCTGATCATAGAGGACAGTGCAGGCTGTATCGTAGCCGTTACGGTAAATGACAGTATTGTGACGCAGGCAGGGCCTATTGCGAATTTTGGTCAGGATAAAGCGGGGGTATGTTTAGGGCAAAGTGTCTTTTTCAGTGACAGCTCGTATTCAGAAGTGCCAATTGTATCCTATTCATGGGATTTTGGAGATGGCAATACCTCCAGCCTTCAGCATCCGAGCCATACCTATGCGGCCCCAGGAAGCTATATCGTAAAGCTTACCGTCACCAATGTCAATGGCTGTTCAGATAGCCTGATGTTGGGGTCTCCATTGGTGGTGAGCACAGCTCCACAAGCGCTCATCTCGGCCTTGCCAGACAAAGGCTGTGCGCCATTGCTGGTCACTTTCGCTGATAGCTCTGCCACGACTTTCCCCATTGTCAATTGGGATTGGGACTTTGGGGACGGGACTGGCAGCTCGTCTGCATTTGCCCCACATAGCTATGCCAATATCGGGAGCTACCAAGTGGTGTTCACCATCACCGATGCTCAAGGGTGTATTGATAGCACGGTTCACACGGTGATCGTAGGGACAGGACCTACATCAGACTTTGTCGCTTCTAGCCTGACAGGATGTGCCAGTAAGACGATTCAGTTTACAGATTTGAGTAGTACCAATACGTCTATTGTCAGCTGGTTTTGGGATTTTGGGGATGGCACGACGGATTCGGTTGCTATGCCTATTCATACCTATACGGCCAATGGCACCTACACCGTGAGCCTCACAGTGACTGACGCCGAAGGCTGTAGCCACAGCCTTACCAAACCTCAGTACATTCACCTAGAATCACCGATTGCAGACTTCATGTCTAATGCTAACCAAGGATGTCCGCCCTTCAACGTCACCTTTACGCACACTTCCATTTCAAATGATCCCATTGCCTCTTATTTATGGGATTTTGGGGATGGCACGACTTCGAGTTTGCCCAATCCCACTCATACATACACCCGCTCAGATACGTATGCGGTGAAGTTATTTATCATCAATGGTCAGGGCTGTAGTGACAGCGTGGTCTATCCACAACAGGTGATCGTCTACGATCGCCCCGTTGCCGGCATTTCGCTTTCTGACAACACGCTCTGCTTAGTCGGCAACCTCGTGGCTTCCAGCACAAGCATCCCGGGCTCCACGCCAATCTCACAGTACCTGTATGACTTTGGCAATGGCAGCACGGCTACCACCCCTACGGCCAACGCTGTATACACGAGTCCTGGCCTTTTTCCTATTTCCCTCAAGATCACCGATTTTAACGGGTGTACCGATAGTGTCACGACACAGGTGACCGTATACAGCCCGCCTACTGCTGCCTTCCAAGCCAATGACAGTTTGGGCTGTGGGGCGCAGAGCTTTTCATTTTTTGATCAGAGTAATGGGCCTTCACAATTAGTAAATTGGCAATGGAATTTTGGGGATGGAGGAACGTCCACTTTGGCACAACCCACCCATGCGTATACCTCCACAGGTCAGTACCATGTGAGCCTGAAAGTGACAGACCAAAATGGCTGTACAGACAGCATCGCCAAACCCAATTACATCCGCCTCAACGGCCCTAACGCTGCTTTTACCTTCACACAAGCCGCAGGCTGTGGGGATGTGCAAGCGAGCTTCACAGACACCTCAATCCCCGATACAACCCTCACGAGTTGGGCGTGGACTTTTGGAGATGGAGGAACGGCCACAGGGGCCAATCCCACACATACCTATAATGCTTCGGGTCGCTATCCCATCAGCCTTACGATCACCAATGTGATCGGCTGTACGAGCACTTTCCGTGATACCGTAGCGATCAGTACGGCTTCACCAAGGGCAATATTTAATTTACCCGATACCACCTGCCTGCCCCTTTCCATTCAATTTCAGGATAGCTCTGTCCAAGGGGCCTCACAGATCATCAGTTGGACCTGGGATTTTGGGAATGGAAATTCAGCCTTTACGCCAAATCCCAGCCAAGTTTATAATACCCAAGGGACCTATATGGTCCAACTGAAAGTAGCTGATGCCAATGGCTGTGAAGATAGCCTTAGCAAAACCATGGTGGTCTATCCACGGCCGGTAGCTGCCTTTGGGGCAAATGATACAACGGGGTGTGCCTTAAATCCGATTTCGTTCCAAAATTTCTCTTCGGGGGGCGCACCGATCGTTTCCTATGTATGGCAATTTGGCAATGGAGATACCAGTCATTTGGTGGCCCCTACCTATACCTACCCACGAGGCGGCCTGTACGGCGTCACCTTGACAGTCCGCGATACAAACGGCTGCGTAGGCATCCACCACAAGCCAGACTTCATCAATATGCAGGCGCCTTCGGCTGCCTTTACCTTGAATCAGCACCAAGGATGCCCAGGACTGAATGTGCAGTTTACAGACCTCAGCCAGACAGATACGACACTCATGAGTTGGGTGTGGGACTTTGGCGACAGCACCTCTTCTACCCAAATTAATCCCAATCACATCTATACCCAGTCTGGCAAATACACGGTCAGCTTGACGATTTTGGATGCCATCGGATGTGGGTCGATTACGGAAAAAATAGACACCATTACGATTATTGACGCGCCGAAAGCAGCCTTTACGATCAGTGACACCATCGGCTGTACACCATTGGTGGTGCAGTTTGCAGATAGTTCTCAGGCTTCGGCTGGATTTGTCAGTCGCCAATGGATATTTGGCGGTGCAGGGACCACTACCCTGCCCCATCCAACCAGGGCTTTTGTCAATCCGGGTTTATACCCTATTCAGCTAGTTATCACTGACAATAACGGCTGCGTAGATACGATGACACGACCTATCACAGTGGTCGGGCCACCTAACGTAAATTTCACAGCGCGAGATTCTCAGGCTTGTTTTCAAACGCCGATCACATTTTTTGACCTGTCTTCCAGCCTCGCCAATATCGTCTCCTGGCAGTGGGATTTTGGGGATGGAAATGTCTCGCAACAGCAGTTCCCTACGCATACTTATGGAGCCAATGGGCAATACAATATTCGCCTGAAGGTGACAGATCAATTTGGCTGTTCGGATAGTTTGCAAAAGCCTCAGTTTATCCAAATACAGCCCGCAGTGGCCCATTTCTCCATGAGCAGCCCCACAGGCTGCACGGGCAATGGCCTCACGTTCACGGACCTGTCACAAGCCAATGGCGGTGTAAATACCTGGCTGTGGGATTTTGGGGATGGTAATACTTCCGGCCTGCCCAATCCTATGCACAGCTATAGCCAGCAAGGGACGTATAGCGTCTCGCTGGCGATCATAGACGCGGCAGGATGTACCGACAGCGTGCAGCTCCCTGCTAGCGTGACAATCGCCTCTTCCCCCACCCCTTTGTTCACGATTTCCGACACGGCAGGGTGCCCGCCGCTCCTGGTGCAATTCAGTGACCTATCTCATGGCAACGGCGCTGGAATCGCTAATAGGATATGGAATTTTGGCAATGGCAGCACGGCTGCGACCCAAAATCCGGCGAGCGCCTTTGCCCAGGTCGGGACGTACTCGGTCCAGCTCACTGTCATCGACAGTATCGGCTGTAGAAGCACGCTCAGCAAGGATGTAAACGTCTATCCGCCACCTACCGCGCAGATAGGTGCCAACGACAGCACAGGCTGTGGGCCTAAGAATATCCGCTTTTTTGATTTATCGAGCAGCCTATCAGGGCTCGTGAGCTGGCAATGGGACTTTGGCGATGGGACTACCTCCACCACCCAATTCCCCCAACATACTTATCCCAATAATGGCCTGTATGATATAGGGTTAAAGGTAACAGATCGCTTTGGTTGTTCAGATAGTATTGTAAAGCCTCAGTATGTGCAATTGGCACTTCCTGTAGCAGATTTTGGGGTAACAAAAACGACTGGCTGTCCTGGCGCTGTGATCCAGTTCAATGATCAAAGTACGGCGACTTCTTCTGTTGCTACCTACTTATGGGATTTTGGCGATGGGACTACGTCTATTTTACCTAATCCCACCCATGCTTATAGCCGCCCTGGTCAGTACACAGTGACCCTCACGATCTCAGATGCAAAGGGCTGTAGCCACAGCAAGCAGCAGCCCAATCTGGTCCAGATTTTCACACCACCCGCAGCAGCATTTATGCGGTCTGACTCCGCGGGATGCGCCCCCCTCAGCGTGACTTTTAGCGATCAGTCGTCTGGCAATATTCAGGCGTGGTCATGGGATTTTGGCAATGGGAATACCTCTACCCAACCTGCGCCAGCGCAGGTCTATGGCGCAACGGGAACCTTTCCCGTGACCCTCAAAATCACGGACATCAACGGCTGTGTAGACTCTACGCAGCGTACCCTGACAAGCTATGGATTGCCTTTTGTAGACTTCTCTTCACTCGACACAACAGGCTGTGCCCCAGAGAGTTTCAGCTTTAGAGATCAGTCCTTTGGCCCAAGTAATATCGTGAATTGGCAATGGGATTTTGGAGATGGGGGCACCAGTGCCAGCCGTCATGCGACGCATACTTATACTGCCGCAGGCAGTTATGCAGTCAGCCTCAAAGTCACCGACCAAAACGGTTGTGTGGATAGTGCCTCACGCCCTGCATGGATACGTCTGACCGCGCCCGTGGCGGGGTTTGGGGTGAGTGCAACTCAAGCATGTCCTGGCACTAATTTTTCCTTCTCTGATGCCTCACTGAGTGATACCACCATTACCAGTCGAATTTGGAATTTTGGCGATGGGACTTTTAGCAATGTGATCAATCCTTCTCACAGCTTTGGCAGTCCAGGACAGTACTATGTTTCACTGACCGTGACAGACGCCATAGGCTGCCGCGATACCTTTTTGTTGCCTAGCGTAGTAGAAGTATTCAGCCTGCCTGTGGCTCAGTTTGGGCTGTCAGATACGGCTGGTTGTACGCCTTTGATTGTCCAATTCAATGACCAATCTATCAGCACCAGCAATGGCATTCAACACCGTGTGTGGAACTTTGGCAATGGAGGTCTTTCTTCTGCCCCCAACCCTTCTAGCGGTTATAGTCAAGTGGGCATTTACACCATTCAGCTCACCGTGATCGATAGTGCAGGTTGCCAGCACAGTACCACTGAAACGGTGCGTACCTATCCTGCGCCGATTGCGCAGTTTGGGGCGAGTGACAGCACAGGCTGTGCACAGAAAACGGTCAATTTTTATGACCTTTCTGGAAGCCTTTCAGGCCTGACCAATTGGTTCTGGGACTTTGGCGATGGAGACACCTCCTTCCTCCAATTTCCGCAACATACCTACCTCGTCAATGGTCAATTTGATGTCATGCTGGCTGTCACTGACCGCTTTGGCTGTACAGATACCTTGCATAAGCCACAATTGGTACAATTGAATCCCCCTGTCATCGACTTTAGCATCAATCAAGCTACGGCATGTCCTGGGACTTCCTTGACATTCAGCGACTTGAGCAGTTCTGACACTACCCTCACCGCTTGGCAATGGGATTTTGGAGATGGCACTACCGCTAGCACCCAACACCCTTCTCATACTTATGCACAAGCTGGCCGCTATACGGTGAGCCTTACTGTAACAGATGCAAAAGGATGCTCGGGCACAAAAAGTAAAATAGATACCGTGGAAATCTATGTGCCGCCTACGGCTGCCATTGGGGTATCTGACACCTTGGGGTGTGCACCGATGCGAATACAATTTCAAGACCTTTCCATAGGAAGTATAAATGGTTGGCAGTGGGATTTTGGAAATGGACAAACTTCTATTGCCCAATCACCTACGAGGCTGTACACTGCTGTTTCGTCCTATTTGGTGCGCTTAAAAGTAACGGATGTGCATGGTTGTGCAGATTCTACCACAAAAACGCTTCGCATGGTAGGGCCTCCAACAGCCAGTTTCATTGCTGCGGACACCACAGGTTGCGCGCCTGACGCTTTTACCTTTACCAATCAGTCCAATGGGCCTAGCAATATCGTCGCATGGCATTGGCAATATGGAGATGGCACGACAAGCAACCAGCAACATGGCAATCATACTTACACACAGGTGGGAAGTTATCATGTACGGCTGACCGTGACGGATCAGTTTGGGTGTAAAGACAGTTTGTTTAAACCGCATTACATCCGATTAAGTGCCGTAAATGCAGGCTTCACGGTCGATACGACGCGTGGATGTCCTGGAACTACCTTTACTTTCCGAGATGCTTCCAGCGCCGACACCACCTTGATGACGTGGAACTGGAATTTTGGGGATGGAAATCGTGCCACCAATAGCGGCATTCACAGTCATACCTATCGCCAATCTGGCTTATTCAATCCGAGCCTCGTGGTGACGGATGTGTTGGGCTGTATGGATAGCATTTCCATGCCTGCCTTGATAGATATTCTCCCGCCGCCTACGGCAATCATCCAAGGCCCAACCGATGGTTGTGAACCGATGGTGGCAGCCTTTGTCAGCAATAGCACGGCCTCGGGCGGCATCAGCAATCAGCAATGGCTGGTAGATGGGAACTTTGCCGGGGGCGGTAGCACCTTCACTCAACTTTTCCAGTCTGCTGGAAATCGGCATATAGGCCTGCTCGTCACAGACCCAATGGGCTGTAAAGACACTGTTTATCAGGCGCTTAGGGTTCACGCTTTGCCGACGGCTGCCTTTGCGGCATCGGACAGCGTGAGCTGTGCGCCAAAGCTGATCGCCTTTGTAGATATGAGCAGTGCGGATGTCACAAACTGGCAATGGGACTTTGGCGATGGAACGACTGCAAATCAGCAGCATCCTACGCACACCTTTGGCAAAGATGGCATTTATGCCATCAGCTTGAAGGTACAGACGGCTCATGGCTGTCGCGACAGCGTGACAGCATTTGATTACATTCGCCTACAACATCCCAAAGCAGACTTCACGGTCGATATGGGTGCGCCTTGTGCCCCACTGAATGTGACCTTTAATCCTTTTGCCACTTTTGATACAGGGATAGATGATTGGTTCTGGATCTATGGAGATGGGTCAACGGGAAATGGCAACCCTGGTCAACATACTTATTTCGATCCAGGAACCTATTCCGTCAGTTTAGTTGTAACCGATTCCGTTGGATGTAGGGATACGGTAGATAAGCCTAATGTCCTGAATATCAAGGAGAATGTGCTGCTTCCTTTACCTGAAATCTATCATGTAACGGTGGTAAAAGATGATCAGGTGGATATTCGGTTTAAAGCTTCTTCGTCTCCTGATTTTGACCATTATGTTATCTATCGGGAAACCCCTGTAGGCTCAGGCTTATTTATCCCGATTCACACTACTCCATTCCGTCATGACACCTTGTATTCGGATTTGGGGCAAGATATTGGCGGATTAAATTGTTTGAAGAACAGCTATTGCTATAAAGTGACGGTCGTCAATGACTGTGGAACGGAATCGCCGTTGGCATTGGCACGCAAGCACTGCACAATGGAGCTTTCTGCCACGGCCATGCCTGACCGTATGTTATTGTCTTGGTCTGCCTATCGTGGCTGGCAGGATGTCGAGTACTATGAAATTCATCGCGTCAGTAACTACGACCCCAATAACACCGAGCTGCTCGATGTAGTTCCTGCGCTCATACGCAACTACGTGGACTCCGCAGCGCGCTGCGCCAATACTTACTTCTACCGCATCAAAGCGGTAGGATTTGAGCACCTCCAGGTATCCTGGAGTGACACAGCCCGCGCCACGAATCGCCGTACGGCCGATACCGACCCCAATGAAATCGTGCGGGCGACAGTCGTGGACAATGATCATGTATTGGTGGAATGGCACCCTATCTATATGCCAGACCTCACGACCATTCTGCTGGAGCGCCGCAGCCTGGAATACCCAGAATGGGTAACCATCGGGCTATTACAACCTGGAAGCAGTTCCTATACCGACTTCAATGTAGCGGTAGACCGAGAGTGGTATAGTTACCGCATCATATCGCGTGACAGTTGTGGATTCATGTCTGAACTGAGCAATGTGGCAACCTCTATCCACTTAAAGCCAGGCCCTATCGACGCCTTGCAATTGCTGGAATGGACCTTCTATGAGCATTGGGAAAATGGGGTAGACTTCTATGAAATAGAAGTATTTGATGATGTGGCGCAGCAGTGGCTCATCGTAGATGTGGTTCCAGGAGATACCAATGGCTATGATGTCAGTGCGGTGTATTTGGATCAAGGGCAATATTGCTTCCGCGTCAGGGCTTATGAGTCAGGCGGCAATCAGGCTGTGAGTGTCTCCAATCATGTGTGTATCCCTGTGGTTCCCGAAATTTTTGCGCCGAATGCCTTCTCTCCCAACAGCGACGGCATCAATGATGGCTTCTACCTCAAGGGGGTATTTATTGGAGAATTTAGCTTAAAAATCTTCGACCGATGGGGCCATAAGATCTTCGAGACCAGCGATATCGTGGAGGCGTGGGACGGAACTTGGAAGGGGCAGAATGTGCCTGAAGGCGTCTATGTCTACATCGCGACGGGCATTGGCTATAATGGGCGGGCGCATAAGTTGAAGGGGTCGATTACGCTGATTAGATAATGGTTAATTGTCAAGGGTTAATTGTTAATGAAAAACCACAGATTACCCAGATTCCCACAGATTTTCTTCTTTAATCCGTGTGAATCTGTGTAATCCGTGGTTTATTTTATTCTCCTCCACCTTATTGGCAAGTCCACTTTTCTAAAGAGATATGCCCATTGAGAGGGAACCCAAGGGCAAAGGAAGTACACGAACTCCAGTTCCTTCAACAGGAAATAAAATCCATTGAGGCAATACACGGTTACTATCAAAAGTGGTCTTTATGTCATAAAATGAGACATTGACGCTTGCTAAAAGTCCTATGAAAAAGCGTCTAGAGAGTGTGTATCGCAGCCCCATAGTCGCATAGATGCCTAAACCTTGATGATCCAAATTATACTTTGTGAATCCTCCTGTTTCCGATATTGATTCTTTTTTATAACTCCCTTTCTGGGCAAAAATCCCCACCCCCAATGTTGGTTGAAATTTATTATGCCCAAATCGTTTTTCTGCCCCAATATTTACTTGTGCGCCTTTATATTTACCCAAATTAAAAAGCCCGTCAGTCAGGGAAGCCTCTACATGCCCAGGGATACTTTCATATACCCATGCTACAGTACCTACTCGAAGATAGAACCCGCCTATCTTATGGTTATATGTTAGCCCCCTCATTGGTTGAAGGAAAAGGCTTTGTTTTATTTGAATTCCTGCAGGCGTTGAGGTAAGCTGTAAAAAGTTGAGTTCCAGTTCATGGGAGGATGGATTTTGTGCACTTGCGAAAATCGTAGCGAAAAGGGCTAGGCAAAAAAGAATAGTTGATTTCATCATAAATAGTGGCTTGAAGGTTATAATTATGTCACGTAAAGGCTGACAGAATATTACTTTCAATAAAAGAATTCACATCTTTTCTCGAGTTCTCGATTCTTAATTGTAATTTTGCATACCTTTTTGGGAAGGTGATTAAATCGCCCACCAATAAGGAATGTATTAGTCCAAAGATCGAAGGAGAACCATGAAAAACATTCGCAATTTTTGCATCATTGCTCATATAGACCACGGGAAAAGCACCTTGGCGGACCGCATGTTGGAGAAGACCTTTACCTTATCCGGTCGTGAAATGCAGGCACAGGTTCTGGACAGCATGGATTTGGAGCGGGAAAAAGGCATCACGATCAAGAGCCATGCCATCCAAATGAAGCACCCGAAAGATGGGGAGGAATTTACACTCAACCTGATCGATACGCCAGGTCACGTGGATTTTTCTTATGAAGTATCTCGTGCTATCGCTTCTTGTGAAGGAGCTTTGCTGGTGGTAGATGCGGCGCAAGGCATTGAGGCGCAGACCATTTCGAATCTTTACCTCGCCCTTGAATATGACTTAGAGATCATTCCCGTCCTCAATAAAATAGACCTTCCCAGCGCACAACCTTTAGAAGTAAGTGATGAGATCATCGATTTGATAGGCTGTGACATGGAGGATATCCTTCATGTGAGTGCCAAAGAAGGTACCGGTGTCACAGAATTGCTAGACGCCATTGTCGACCGCATCCCAGGACCTAAGGGCGATCCTTCGGCCCCACTCAAGGCCTTGATCTTTGACTCCGTTTTCAACCCCTATCGCGGTACGATTGTCTACTTCCGTGTATTTGATGGAGAATTGAGCAAAGGAGATGACATCATCTTGATGTCTACAGAGCAAGAGCGCGAGGTAAGTGAAGTGGGCATTCTTCAATTGAAACAGCAACCTGTCAAGACTATTCCTACAGGAAGTGTAGGCTATATGGTAGCGGGCATCAAGGAAGTTGCAGATGTAAAGGTGGGTGATACCATTACCCTCAAATCTCGCCCATCAGATTCTGCCGTTCGAGGATTCCAGGAAGTAAAACCTATGGTATTTGCAGGAATCTACCCTGTGGAGACTTCGGAGTTTGAAGAATTGCGTGATTCTTTGGAGAAATTGAAACTCAATGATGCTTCGCTGATCTATCAGCCAGAGACCTCTGCCGCTTTGGGGTATGGATTCCGCGCAGGGTTCCTGGGCATGCTGCACATGGAGATCATCCAGGAACGCTTAGAGCGTGAATTTGGGATGACCGTCATCACGACCGTCCCTAACGTGGGCTACCGCGCCGTTCTCACCACGGGCGAGACCATTGAGGTCAATAGTCCTTCTGAGCTTCCAAGAAGCACCACCATCAAAGAACTCCAAGAACCCTTTATCAGTGCCCAAATCATCACCAAGGCGGATTATATCGGTAAGGTGATGGAATTGTGTATCACGGAGAAAAGGGGCGAATTCAAGAATCAAGGCTACTTGACGACCGACCGAGTGGAACTCAGTTTCAAGCTACCCCTTGCAGAAGTCGTCTTCGACTTTTTCGATAAGCTCAAAACTATCTCACGTGGCTACGCCTCGTTTGACTATGAATTCATCGGCTTTGAACAGTCCCACCTCATCAAGCTTGACATCATGCTCAACGGCGATCCCGTGGATGCACTCAGTACCTTGATCCACCGTGACAAGGCATACGAGTGGGGCAAGAAGATCTGCAAAAAGCTTAGGGAACTTATCCCACGTCAGCAGTATGATGTGGCCATCCAGGCGGGTATCGGCGCCAAGATCATCGCGCGGGAGACGGTCAAGGCCGTCCGTAAAGATGTAACAGCTCGCTGTTACGGGGGTGACATCACGCGTAAGCGTAAGCTCCTGGAAAACCAGAAAAAAGGCAAAAAGCGCATGCGTCAGGTCGGTTCTGTGGAAGTGCCGCAGAGTGCGTTCCATGCGGTGCTGAAGTTGGATTGAGGGGGAAATCATATGACAAGACAGTCAATACTCAGCGACATCGTCTCTTCAGGCGGTGTCGCTTTTCTCATTGGTTTATACCCAACCCCTGCATTTTTAACTCAAAATACCTACCTTAGAAATATTTCTTCTTTAGATTCAACCCTTTGCTCCAACAAAACAACTTATGACTTTAATCTACCGCAAACTGGATACAGATTCACGGAATATCCCGTCATTGGCGACTTTACCAGATACGCCTAATCGGCCATTTGAATTTGAACCGTTGACGATTGTCGTTCGCAAAGAGGGAACGCAATATTTCGTTGAGGCAATTGGTCCGTTTGGCGGGCGACTAGAGTCACCTACGGAGATGCCTGATTCTTCTGCCGATTCAGATGCGATGGGCAAAGCCATATTCCCAGGCAATATCGCCACTTTGTTTCAGGAACTAATCACAAAAACAAAGAAAGCAGGTCAAGGGATCCGCATACAATTAGATTTCCGGGGAGAAGCAAAAAGCTATGCCATCTGGCCATGGGAATCGATGCGCTTGAATGGAGAATACCTATTGGCAAGTCCCCATATTAGCATCGCCCGAACCATCTCCTCACATCGACCTGCTTTGCCCTTTGGAGATACAGAGCAGCCCTATCGTTTGCTGTTTCTGATGACTTGCCCCCGCGATATCCCTGGTGAGAATAAAGGTCAAATTCCAGATATAAAAGACTCGATCGAAAAGGATTTAACTTTTATCCGAAAAGCCCTATCCACACTTGAACAAGATGGATTGCTAGAAATAACCGTCCTGAAAGATCGAGAGGCAACGTTAGCCAACCTCCAAAACGAGCTAAAAAAGGAGAATTACCAAGCGCTTTTTGTTTCGGGCCATGGGATGTATGGGAACCGTCAAGATGCCATAGAAAAAGGAGAAAAGTGGACTACAGGTGATGATGGAGCCTTGGTATTCGACGATGGGACAGGCGTAGCGCACCAAGTCTTTGGGGCAGACCTCCAAAAAGATTTAGTTGATAGTTCTGTCCGGTTGGTGTTTATCAATACGATGCATACTGCCTACGGGGCAAGCCCACAAGGAGAAGGGGTCGCAGAAATGCTCTTGGAGGCCGGGATTCCCGCCGTGATCGCTTTTCAGGACCAAGTGTACACGCATTGGGCCAGTGAATTTGCGGGTGAGTTTTTTACGACCCTCACCCACCTTAATTCTTTAGAATTAGCCCTTCTTGCAGGCAGAAAGGCCATTCTTGAAAAAGATAAAAAACACTGGAATTACCCGATACTTTTTACCCGCTTTCTTGAAGGCGCCAAAGTATTTTCAGGTGAAATAGGTGGTAAAATTTCGGCCTTTGTCAATGCAGACGGGGAAGTTGAAATTGTGGAACAAAAGCAAAACGAATCTGAAGTTGACATTTTCAATCGCCAATTAAAAAGCCTCAATGGGCTGTTGCAAGATGTCGATGACCTGGAAGCCCGGACGCAGGTCCAAAATCAGATTCTGAATGCCACGCGCCAACTCCAAAAAGATGCAGACAAGGCCATCAATATGCTCTCTGATTCGACTATGATGGCGGTAGGCGCCATTAAGAAGCAGCAAGCTATCGAAGTTCAACAGGCAGCAAAAACCAAAGCCGACCAAACGGCGAAAGAGGCGCGTGAATTATTGGGGAAACGCAAGCAGATAGAGCGGACCGTCGTATTGCTTTTGGGAGTCATCATGGTTGCTGTAGTAGGTATACTGGCCTCCTTCCTAGATGAGAAAGCAGAATTGGGCGTTTTGGGCCTGCCGCTACCTGTAGTTTTGTGGAGTTTTATTGGTGGGGTTGGTGCGACTCTTTATGCTTTTGTCGGCACCCAAAAGTATACCCAAACAGAGCCCCTTAGGCTCGACTGGCTGATCGGGCGGCCTATTGTGGGAATCATCATGGGATCTGTGGTCTACCTAGCCGTAGCAGCCAGTCTTACTGCCGTAGGCAGCGCGCCTGTAGACGCAGTAATAGCAGATGTACCTGCAGAGGCTGTAGTCGGAGACGGGCCAGTAGATTCTTCTGAAAATACTCCCAAACCCTACCTGCTTTGGGCCTTATCCTTCATCGGTGGCTTCAGTGACAAATTTGCGATTTTACTGTTTGATAATTTGGTGGGGAAATTTACGACTGGTCAGAAGAAGGAAGACGACGACGATTAAATTGAGTTTTCAGAGGGATAGGTCAACCATAGATACACACCAACAGACCTAACCCTATAAATACATTCAGCATCAGAAAAGAAAAAAGCGAAAAGAGGAAGTAAAAAATGTAGCGTTCACTTTGGCTTTCTTTATTCCCTATGATCCCCAAATAGCTAATCAAAAATACTCCTGCATTTGCACATAAAGAAGCGATTTTGACAATACTTTGGTAGATGAAGAAAGCTATTTTCATAAGGGGTTGGTCAATTTGGTCAATAAGAAAGAAAGGTAGTCATTCTTATAACGGTCACATTCTCCCTTTCATTTTTTTCATCCCATGCTTATTGGCATTGAATATAGCTTCTGCTCAACAGCTTCCCGAGCGAGTGATCGCCGACAGTTTGTATGTTCAGGCGGGAGAATTTGCTGCGGCGGCAACTCTTTATCGGCAGTTAGCCGAAAGATGGGAGAAACGAGGTCGAAAGGACAGTGCGTTCCGCAATTACTTCTTTCAGGCCAAGGCCCTGAGTCAGTTAAGCGAATGGGAATCCGCTTTGAGCATCTGCGAAAGCCTAACGCTGCCCGTTTGGGCTGATTATGGCCATACCCACACCGTGGATTTATACTTTGAGATAGGATATATCCAGGCCAATTTGGGGAATATCAAGGCTGCAATCGTCTCGTATGATCGAGCGCTGATGGAAGAAGGGCGTGCAGACCTGGCCGATTCTATTAAACTGGCTGACATACAGCAATTCAAAGGAGTTGCCCTGATGTATGATGGGCAACCAGAGGAAGCCTTATCATTGGCTACAGAAGCGCATCAGATTCGCCTTCGACACTGGCCCCAAGACACCCTGGCCTTGGCCTACAGTGCCAATAATCTCAACCTCCTGTACAGCGAACGCTACCAATATGAAAAAGCGAATCATTATATAGCAGAAGCTGTACGAATCGCCAAGCTCCGCCTTTCTCCAACTCATCCTCATATTGCTTTTTTGTTAAATAACTACAGTACATCCCGTCGTAATATGGGAGATCCATTGGGTTCCCGCACGCTTTTACTGGAAGCTGTAGAAGCGAATAAAGCATCAAATAATGCCTATAATCTGGCCATGAATTATTACAGCCTGGGAAATCTGTATACAGATCTGAGAGAATTTGACCAGGCTCAAACCTATTTCACCTACGCCTTCCAGATTGGGGATACCCTCTTTGCCAATCCCAGCCAGAACCGGGCAAATATTCATGATGGGATGGCCCGAATCGCCATTTATCAAAAGCATTTTGAAGAAGCTGAATCCTATTTGAAATTAGGATTGGCCCAAAAACGCCAATTAGGAGACAAAGAGTCGCTTGAAGTCGCTCGGACTTACAATAGTTTGGGAACTGTGGCCATGGAAACCCATGCCTGGGAAACGGCCTTGGCCTATTTCGAAAAAGGTTTTCAACTCCGTTTGCCAAAATTGGGCGCTAACCATCCGCTTACGCTGGAAAGTCGGTCAGGAATGGCCTCCTGTCTATGGGAATTGAATCATGCTCCTCAATCGCTGGAAATATGGAAAGACTGTCTGCTCAAACTTAGACAAGACCAAAAAACTAGCTTTCAAGGCATTACAGAATTATCCCTTTGCCTGGCGGAGGCGTATGGAGAATTGGGACAGGTAGATAGCCTTCAGGCCTATCTGAAAATCTCCTGGTCTAGTATTATGGGGCTGGAAAAACCCATTCAAAGTTGGAATGAGTTCGCCCAATATGATATTGTCCAGCTCAATCCCATCGTATTTGACCTTATTCTTTTTCATTTAGCTCAATTACGAGAGCAGGCGGGACTGGAAGTGGAAGAGAAAGTCTTCATTTGTGAACAAATGGTTGAGAAGCTATCAGACTTTCTTCCTCGCTTTTTACCGCTGATCGTTTATCAAAACATGCAAAATGAACTTGCTCAAAGTTTGCAACAGATTTACGCAAGTACTGCCTTAATTGTCCATAGAGGAGCAGGGCTCCAAGCACCCCAAAAGCAGGAATTCCTGCTTAGCTGTTTAGAGAATAGCAAGGCTTTCTCAATTCGAATA
Source organism: Bacteroidia bacterium (assembly GCA_030430575.1). Taxonomy (GTDB): domain Bacteria; phylum Bacteroidota; class Bacteroidia; order J057; family J057; genus JAUIGE01. Next base: position 107,016 of record JAUIKF010000003.1, read on the forward strand.
GCCCTGCAAAATCGCTCTGCGATCCAATTTGTCAACTTGCCTGATTCCATCTTGCAACAAGACCGCCAGCTTCGCGCGCGTATTTGGTCTATGTATTCTTTGAAAGAATCTGACTCTCCTCCAAGTCAGGCTGCCCTTATCAAAGAGGACCTAAACCTCAAAGATGAATGGAGCCTTTGGCAAAAAAAACTGGCTCAGGCCTATCCAAAATATCATCAATTACTCTATGAAAAAACGCCTTTTGACTTCCAAACAGTCCAAAAAGATTTACTCGACGAAAAGGAATCTATCCTTGCCTACCTACAAATAGATTCTATCATGCTGGCAATGACTTTTGATGGGGAAAGAATGTTCACGGTAGAATTACCTTTTTCTACTTCTTTCCAAGATAGCCTACTCCTATTCAATCGACTGATAGCCCAACGGGCAGCCAAAAAGCAGATTGCCCATTTGGGCCATCAAGTGTATCAGGCGCTTTTTGCGCCTCTAGCCTCCAGGATTACCCCCAAATTGATCATTTTTCCCGATGAACTCCTTCACCAACTAAATTTTGAATTACTCGTCTCAGCTCCGCATGAGGCAGGACAAATTCCGTGGCTGGTCAATACATATGAAATTCGCTATGCAAACCATTTTCATAAGACCGATACCGATTTTGCATATGGGGAGGACCATTTGATCATTGCACCTGGATTCTCGGCTGAGGTTAAACAAGCTTATTTGTCCCAAATTCAAGCTGGGCAAATCGTCGATTCCGTTTTCCTTCAATGGCTAAGCACGCCCTGGTCTGAAAAGCTCGCCCGAGAACTCGCTGTGAAAGAGAAGGCTAAGGCGCTTCTAGGGAGTGAGGCTAGCCAGAAAAACCTTTCAGCATCGGTTGAAAAAGCGAATATCCTTCACTTTGCTACGCATGCAGTTGTGAATGATTCAGTCCCCTTAAATAGTTTCCTTGCGCTATATCCTGATCCAGCTGGCGCGAATGACGGATTTCTGTTTGCGCATGAATTATATGGGATATCGCTCAAAGCTCCTTTGGCCATTTTGGCAGCTTGCCAGTCTGGGCGGGGGACTTATCAGAAGGGAGAAGGCGTTCTGTCTTTGGCTCACGCCTTTCAGTTTGCAGGTTGTCCCAACCTGCTTTATAGCCTTTGGAGCATAGACGACCAACAGAGTAATCTTCTGATGGAAGATTTTTATCAGCAGATTGACCGTGGCCAATCTATCTCTGCAGCCCTTCGACAAGCCAAACTCAACTATCTTAAGACCCATGAAGGAGAAGTTAATCATCCATATTATTGGGGGGGATTGGTCCTTTTAGGGGATAATTTGACGATCAAAAAATCTTTTTGGGATGCCAGTAAATGGGCGTATTTGGCTGGTTTTCTGTGGTTTATACTAATAGTCGCATATTTTTTGAAAAAAAACCGAAAATCGTGATGACCTTTTTGTTGGTGCTGCAATAGAGGGGCAAATGGTATCATTTCGGTTCTTTGACAAAATCGTGCGCTATCTTTATTTGAGATGAAATATGCATATCTCTCATTAGCAGTGATATTCGTACTTTTACGTCCGACATGTCGAATAGCTTTTCTTCGCACAAAAATCTAGAAACACTTCCTGATCAGGAACTCTATCAGGGTTTATTGAACAACCATAGATCATCTATAAGTCAGCTCTATCGGGAAGTTTATCCCATGGCAAAGGCGCAACTGATGCGCATGGGAGCCAATGAAGAGGAAGTAAAAGATGCTTTTCAGGAAGGAATGGTGGCCCTTTGGAAAAACACCAAACAGGGCAAATTCCAGTTACAAGCTGAGACCAAAATGAGTACCTATCTGATCCAGATATGCAAAAACCACTTCCTGGAAAAAAAACGAAAGTTGCCTAACACAGGAAGTCTTCATCCAGACCAGCAAGTTGAGCGCTTAGCGGAAGACAATTTTTTGGATCATTGGTTCAAAAGGGAAGAGATGGAACAGCTTTCCAAGCATCTTCGCATGCTCGGTGAGCGATGTCAGAAGCTGCTCAAGCTATTTTATTATGAGCGAGAGTCGATGAGGGAGATTGCTTTGGAGATGAATTTGGGCGAAGCTAGTGCAAAGAATGAGAAATATCGATGCATGCAAAAACTTAAAAAGACTTACGACTTAGGGTAATATGGAGTCCAGGGACCAGGAACGAATTGACGCTTACCTCATGGGCAAGCTAGACGAAAAGGCCAGGCAGGCCTTTGAGGAGGAAATAAATGAATCGCCTGAACTAGCAGAAGCAGTCGCTCAACACAGTCGATTTGTGCATGGAGTCGAGGAGCTTCACTTTCGTGAGTTGTTAGAAGAATTACATCAAGAGGGAGTTGGGCAGGAAAAAAATGGAATAAAAAGAAGAAAACGATGGCCTATATGGAGCATAGCAGCAGTGCTCCTCCTTTTATTAGGTGTTTTCTGGATATTTCAGCCGAATCCTACATCAGAATTCTCCATCCAACTGGATCCTGGTTTACCTACGACTTTAGGTGGTACAAACGCACTAGCATTTGGGGAAGGTATGAATGCCTATAAGCAAGATGATTACGTTTCTGCCAGGGCATATTGGACCCCCTTATGGGAAGCCCATCCACAGAATGACACCTTGTTGTTTTATCTGGCCCAAGTGGACCTGGGAGAGGAAAGATTTCAGGCTTCATTGGAAAAATTGGAACAGCTTATCAAAAATGAGGAATCGGGCTTTCTGGAGAAAGCAAGGTGGTATGTAGCTTTATCTCACCTCAAATTAGGCCAAATAGAGGCTGCCAAGGCTTTATTACAGGATATTTCAACACGGCAACATCCCAAATCAAAGGAAGCGCAAGAACTACTAAAAACCATCCCTTAAGCGGGTTGGTTCCTTAAGCTAACATCAAATTTTATTCAAATCAGCAACAGGTTCTGTTACAGATCCTGAATGGGAAAGCTATTGCTCCATCCAAGCCTGATTTTACCCTTAACCTCAAACAAAATCGAAAATGAAAAACATTCAATTATGTATCCTTTTATGCCTCAGCCTTTCTATAAGTCAGGCCCAAACTGCCTTACAAAAAGTCCTATCCACAGATTGGACCTCCGGGGACCAATTTGGTCGTGTCGTGGCGATGGATGGGCATACAGCTATTGTAGGGGCAAAACAAGAAAGCCATGATGTCAATGGGCAAAATGAAAAAGCAGGAGCAGGCGCGGCTTATATCTTTGAATTTGATAGCCTTTCCAATTCCTGGAACCAGCTCCAAAAGCTTGTGGCATCTGACCGTCAGGGAGGGGACCAGTTTGGCTTTTCTGTGGCCATAGAGGGAGATTATATCCTGGTAGGGGCGAACAAAGAAGACGAAGATGAAAATGGGATGAATACAGCAAATGATGCGGGATCGGTTTATGTGTTTGAAAAAAATGCGAATGGTATGTGGGACGAGGTTCAAAAGCTGGTTTCTTTTGACAATCGAAGGCCCGGTCAGGAATTTGGGCGGGCAGTAGCGTTGGAGGGAAATGCTGCCTTCATAGGAGCTTATCACGAAGGGACGGGCTCCAATCCCTCCTCTACTTTTTGGCAAGGCGCAGTATTTGTGTTTCAACGGGATGCAAATGGCGTTTGGACCTCATTCCAGAAAATCAAAGCCAATAATATTGGATATGCTGCCGAATTTGGCAGTTCAATCTCTGTCGATGGACGTCTCATGGTAGTAGGGGCGCGAGGAGAAAGAAGAGATGCAAATGGGCAAAATACCCTCACAGGAGCAGGGGCCGCCTATTTTTTCCACCAAAATGATACTTCTGGCTTGTGGGAATATGTGCAGAAGGTAAGTAGCCCTTACCGCGCTCAGAACAACCTTTTTGCTGAATCTGTTTCCCTCGACGGTACTTTTGCCGTGGTAGGTGATGCAAAACAGGATTATGACTCCACGGGTATGGACCCCCAAAATTCTGCAGGTGCTGCTGTAGTTTATCAAAACCAAAGTGATGGTTCCTGGAGACAAGTGGCAATGCTGGTATCTCCATTTCGATCTGCTAACGCTTTATTTGGGCATTCAGTCTCTATCAGTGAGGATCAGATCCTTGTAGGCTCTCCTAGAGCTGCGCTGGATGCCAACGGAGACAGTTCATTGAGCAGAGCTGGGGCTGCCTATTTGTTTGCAAGGGATCCTCAGGGAGATTGGTTACTAACTGAAAGTATAACTGCCACAGACCGCCAGGTACAAGCAGAATTTGGAGACGAAGTATGTATACAAGCAGGCAGAGTTGCGATCGCCGCAAAGGAACTAGAAGCCGTTTACCTCAGTGTTCAAGCACTCAATAACACATCCCTTTTAGGAGATATAGGGAATATGAAGATTTCTCTGTATCCAAATCCTTGCGAGGATTATATCATCCTTGAAACACCCTTATCCAGTTATCATGCTAGCTTCTATCATGCGAATGGTCAACTATTGAGAACCTATACACACCTATTCAAAAATACCAAACTTAGCATTAGCCACCTTCCCCCAGGTTTATATTTCATAAAGATATTTACCCCTCAAACACACCTATCAACCATCCAAAAAATCGTCAAGCAATAGGTTTAAGAAAATTGCGCCCAGGCAGCAGAAGGGCGGGGGCTACGACAGCAGAAGCCGAAATAAGCTATTCTCTTTTTTTAGTCCTCCCCTCTTCAAGCTCCTCAAAATAGTGGTTATATGTGACCATTGCATCTGGGGTCAGGTAAGGGGCTAAAAGTCCACAGCATATCTTCATATAATGAACCAGCATAGCTTGGTCATTGGCATAGGCGTTTAGTTCTGCATCGAGGGCCCAGAAATTATTGAGGATTTGCCCTACATTAACCATTCGCTCAATTATGTGCTCATCTACTTCTTGAGTTAGGATACCTTTATGTTTATAAAAAAGGATCATGTCCCTTGCCAGTTGACGCTCCGCCTGCCTATTTTGCTGATATAGTGTGCGTACAGCTTCATTATTTGTCAAGATTTCAAATAGGTTCAAAAAAAAGAATTTATATTTTTTTTGAATTAAAAATAGCTGCTTATGTGTTTCCAAATAGGAAAGGACTCCTACTTCAAGGTGTTTCAACTGTTGGGCTATTTCCATTATTTCTGCTTGCATCATCTCATAAAGTCGAAGCACAACTACCTGGCTATCAGGGAAATGATATGAATAGCTCCCAGGGCTTATACCAAGCTCTCGGCAAATTACCCGAGCGCTGACCTTCTTCATTCCTTGTACATTATACAATTGCCTTGCAGCCTCTAATATTTGGGCTTTTGTATCCATACATAAACTTAGGCAATCTCGTACACTTGTACAAGTCTTCACAAATTCGTACACTTGTACAAGACTTATTTAACCCCTCCGCATATGAACATCATTGATTTCCTCATAGGCCTTACCCTCATCAATGCCCTCCCCCACTTTGTCCTAGGCGTCTGGAAAGGCCGCATGTTGAGTGGCTTGGGCTTTGGCAACAAACAAAATATCCTTTATGGCCTAATCAACTTCACGATTTCCATCACCTTATTTCTCTATAAATATGGGTTCGAAGGGTTAACCGAAAATGGGATTTATCTAGGGGCCTTGTTTGTAGTGGTAGCATATTTTGTGTTGGGGAAATTGCTGTACAGGCAATTTCATGAGAAGTTTTATGCGGAGATGGACAATGCATAGATTAGCGTAGTATCATAATTATTTCTCCATCCATACCACTCCCAATAACTCCAAAATTTTTCATATCCTCCTGGATACAAAACCTCTAGTGGAAGCGGCACCAAGTAATCGTCTTCCTGCATGGCAGCGTCCACCGTCCAGTTTCGCCCATCACCTGTAAACATCTGAAAACCTTCTACCTCGCTCATTGTAGGCATTTTGATAGAGAGTTCTGCTCCCGCTTTTAGGGAGACAGGCACGCCGTCAGCTTTCGCTTCGATATTCATCATGCCATTGGAGATCAGGAGCTGGCCGTCTGACATAGTTGCCAGACCCGATGTCAGAAAGTCTGACAGGTCAAAGGCTTCTACGATTTCCACCTCCACAGGGCCTGTTACAGGCTTTCCATTTTGATCTATAAAGCTATTTTCCGGAATGAATACTTCCGTGCCTTTATCGGCGACGACTTTTGCAGGGACCGTGTTGTCGACCGTGAAGGTTTGGACCTTGGGGCGGATTTGGGAATAGACTGCCTCAAGAGCTGTTGGGGGGAAAACTTCCTTTTTGGTGGGAGCAGTAGCAGACGTGTCTTGGGCTACAGGGACACAAGCGGTCAACAGGAGGGCTACTAGAAAAGGGAAAATAAATTTTGAAGACATAGGGATGAGGATTAGGATTAATAGTCTATTGAACAGAGAATGCACTTCTATCCTAAAGAGTTGAAAAGTGTAGAAATGTCCACCGAGAATATACTGGGGACTTCATTTTTCTGGTAATTTCACCCATTAACCCTATCCTGCCCGAATCATTTTCTACAAAAAGCAAACGCCTACGCCACCATCTTCCGCTGCAAAATAAACAAAGAGTGCTCTTTGGAGGTGATCGTCACGCTGTGTGGAACGTGAAGGGGAATGGCCATGTAATCGCCCTCGTTCATGTCATTGACGTATTCACCCACTACGCAGCGGCAGGAGCCTTTGAGGACGAGAAATTTCTCAACCATGTCGTCGTGGATTTCTTCCTCAACTTTTCGCTTGGTGAGGACCATGAGGGTGACTTTTTGGGCGTCCTGACCAAGGACATGGGTGAAGTGTTCGCCAAAATTGGCGGGCGGCTGGACCGCAGCTGTGAGGGATCGCCAGTATGGGAGATCGGCCGCTTCATTGAGGTCTGGCAAGCCCTCAGGAATAGAATCCGTTGAATCCTGATCCGTTAATTTTTTTTTTGAGGCGCCCGCTTCAATGGTTGCCAAAAGCTGCGTTTTGAGGGAGGCAGGCGGCGCCTTGGCATGTGCCATGGCATAGCCTTCCAGGGCCTCCATGATCGCATCCAGTTCTGCCTGGACTTGTGGATAAATCGCTGCAAAGCGTGCTACTTCCTCCGCCTCTACAGCAGTAAGCTCGCCCATCACATATTGTTCGAGCACGCCAGAGCTTATATATGCTTGTATATCTTCCATCAAAGCATGATTTTTCGAAGTTCTTGAATGGCCTTACGCGACCGAGTCTTGACCGTTCCCAATGGCAACGCTAATTCCTCTGCCACTTCTGCCTGGGTATAGCCCCCAAAATACATCAAATCAATGATTTTGCGATACTTGGGCTGTAATTTGGCCACGATTTCAGGTAGCCCTATATGATCGATATTTAGCACAGAAGCACCCATCTTGGCTGTTGTCAACACGTCTCCCCTCTCCATCAGACTTTGCTGCTTTTGATGCTTGGATCGTATTTTATCAATGGCCGCATTGCGAGCGATACGCAGCAACCAGGTGAAAAGGCGGCCTTTTTGGGGCTTATAGTCTTTCATCCGACTCCATATTTTCATAAAAGCTTCTTGCAACACATCCTGAGCTACCGCTTCATCCTGCACGATCCGCACAATCACCCCATACAGGGCTGGGGAATATCTATCGTACAATTCCGACAAAGCGGATTTGTCCCTGTCCACCACACGGGTGACAAGCTGCAACTCCTGATACCCTGCCCCCTGGGCGGGTTTCACATGTGGGGAAGTCATCTTATATTCCTTCATAGAGGTACATTTATGACTACCTTATGATAGCTTTCTAGGAAAGATACGAAATAAATCTATTGGGTGGATTTAGAGGGGGTGATAAAAGTATACCCATCCTCCTTATTTCATTACAGCCTTCACCATCAATTGACTTGCAGACGTCCCCCCAGCCTCAAGCCCACCTTCTATAAGTACAGGAGGCCCCCAAACGACAAAGGGCCTTTGAATTTCAAAGGCGTAGTAGCGAAAGACTTTACCCTTGGGTGGATCAGGATCGATAAAATGTGCGTTTTGGGGATACCCATCCTCTAGATATTTTTTTCCAATAAACCTTATGATATTTCCTGTTAAATGGAGATTCCCAATTATCTTGGAATTATCGCAATATGCTACTGACTGATGGGCTGGTTCAAGATAAAATCCTTCATATAGGCTATAAAGGGTTCCTTTGTTGAGAGATTCAGCATATTCGTATTCAGAAGGGATCACCCAGTTGGGGCAATCACATGCATAAGAAATATACATCAAGTCAAGTGTGTCTAGCTTCCCTAACTTGCTAGACTTGTGCTTACACTCTTTATCAATCAAGTCAAGCCGATTCAGGCTTTCCACTATATTCATAGAAGCGATCACCGATGCGGTATCAAAGGGGATGGTAAGGTAGGGGGTTTCAGGCGAACGAGATTCAGTAAGTGGTCCACAAGCAATCAATGCCAATAAAAGAAGGGGGATGGTTTTACTTAATAAAGTGGCTTTGTGAGATAAAGTCATAGCTTTACTCTTCAAAAGCCAACGTTAATTGCTTAGGAATAATGTTATCAGTAGGTGCTTCTGTCAATAAAGACACTTCTGCTTCGATTCGAGATTTCATCTCCCCTGTTGAGATGCTATCAGGTAATTCGATATTTGATAACAATGCCTCGTAAACGGCATTTCTATTTGTTTCTTTCCCCCCAACATGATAGAAGTGCTCCTTAGTAGTAAGGAAACAATCGCCCCAGACATCAAAAATATAATTGTTGACCCTATACTTATTACTTAGCCAAGTGGAAAGAAGGAACTTTGCTTCGGAATTGTACAATCCATTTTTGAGGAAAATTTCCTCCTCTTCAGACCAAGAATCAAAATAATCAACATGTCTTCCTATGTAAGGCGGATCTGAATAGACCAAGTCTGTTGACGTTATTTCATCTAGTGTTTGCTTAAAATCTTGGTTTTTAAATTCATAGTCGCCAGACTGGATTATTTGATAGATATTCTCAACCTGATTCGTGATTTTTGTCATGAGCGCTTGGGCAAAGCGGTTGGGCTTTTTGCAAAAAGGGACATTAAATCCTCCCTTTTTATTAAACCGCATCATCCCATTAAAACAAGACCTACTTAAGAAAAGAAAATCCAAAGGATTGCCTTCTTCATTGAATCTATTTCGCAGTTCATAGTAATGTGCTCCCTCAGATTGCAATAACTTTTCGCCTTCAGTAATTAAGTGATTCTTTACAATTCGGCTTGTTATTTCTTTGTTTTTAAGGGCATTGTAAAAGTTTATGATATGTGGATTGCTATCGCAAAGTAGGGCCTTCTTAGGTCTAATATTGAATGCGACGACACCTGTTCCCATAAATGGCTCAACCCATCTATCATAGTCAAGTTCATTAACATTTGAGCTTATCCATTCAACAAGCTTCGTTTTGATGCCTTGAGATTTTATCGGGGGGACAAATATTTTCATTGTTTTCTCCTTCTTTTTGCTCCTTTTGCAACAACTTTATCCATCAAATCTAATCTCCCTTTAAATTCAAGAAAATCCCAGATACTGGTAACCTTTATCGTTTTCCCATCCTTGATCATCGTCGCCGATCCATAGTTCATCCAATATTCATCAAACCATTCTTCTCCCAATTGACTAAATACCCCATTTCCTGCTTTTAGATCATCAATATCTTTAATAGAGCCAATATTTGCTGTGTTTCCAGAACCTTGGCTGTCACTAGCAATCTTCCATTTGGGTGCTGCAAAAAAATCAAAATCTCTTATCACAGAAGTGATAGATTTAAGGTTTTCAATCTTGGTTACCTTCCTTGCCCCAATAGGTGATTCCTCATTCCCATATGTAGGTTCTAGCTCATTTACATGGAAAACCTCAGTTTCTGACAAATCATCTAAATCTGCTCTTGTGTATATGACTCCTAGACAATAATGGCCTGTATATTGATTATAGGGAAATTGTATATTTTTATCTTTGTCGCGTTCCTTAAAATAAGCCCCATGGCTACCAAGTGTAAACCCAGCTGATTTCTTATTTCTTCGGAAGGTAGTTTTTAAATCAAGAGCAAATTTTATTAAGTCATCCTCTTTATTGACAAGCGTTAAGTCAGGATACCAATTTTGGTGTTCGGCTAAAATAATTTTGTACCCAATTTTATCGGCAAAACTTAGAATTTCTGGAAAAAGGTGTATTTCAAGTATTTTGGAAACAATTTTGGTATCAGATGAAATGGTAAATATGTTTTTATAAATATCTACAAAACCCTTTATGGTCCATTCCCCTGATTCAGTTGATACATACTGCTTTAAAGTATTTACAAATTCCTCTAAAGCGTCCTCAAATTCAGAAATATATTTCTGTCTATTGTCCATTCATCTTTTGTTTATGCAATATAGCATAAAATCTAATAAAAATTGCATATTACTAATACTTTCAGCTACCCTTGTCTTTCCGCCGCTAGCGCATAGGCCGCATCATAATGCCGCGTCAGCGAGTTCCAGTCGAAGCGCATGGCCGCTTCTTCTACCTTATAGCGCTGCTCGATGCGCTCCCGGCGCCCCAAGGTCACAAAGTGGTAAAGCTGGTCAGCCAGTTGGTCGGCAGCGTTGTGGTACAGTAAGTCGCGACGATTCACGACGTAGAGGCCGTGTAACTCTGGGTTGGGGATATTCTTGAGGCTGTAGGAGCCAAATCCTGCCAGGTTGCTCGTGACAGCTGGCACGCCGCTGGCCATGCACTCAAGTGGGGTATACCCCCAAGGTTCATAGTAACTTGGGAAGACGCCCAAATGGCATCCCCGCACAAACTCAGGGTATTCAATGCCAAACAGGGGATTGGCAGAGTTGATAAAATCGGGGTGGAAGACAATCTTGACACGATCTTCCGCTTTGTTGTAAAACTCCGCTTCACGGAGAAATTGGAGGATAGGGTCATTGGAATCATCGACCAGGTCGTGCGTCACGACGGAAGGAAGGCCTTGGTTCTTCCAGATCTGGAGGTTGCGCCGCAGCCTGATTTTCCAGTATTCGTCCAGCAGTTCATTGAGGTCTGGGAATTTAGAATCTTCCGCCTTGGCGACGCGGGTAAAGAGGCGTTCGCCGATCTGCTCCTTGATGGCTTCTGTGGTGGCTTGAAGCTCATTGAGCATAGCGCGTGACTCCATCACATGGGGATTGATGCTCTTAACTTCCCCTTTGGTGATGAAAAACATCACCACTGTCTTGTCAATCCCCTCTTGCTTCATCCGATGATTGAGGCGGGTGAGAGCTTCTAAGGTGATGTCAAATCCTTTATTCTTGTACTCGTATCGGCCAGAAGTAAAGAAATATAAGACGCGATCCAGGTTAAAGGGAGTACTTTGGAAAAAATGCCCTTGGACAAATTTATGGATCTCGTCTTTGTAGTCTTGATGCAAATTCTGGATCTCATGGGGTGCAACAAATCGCTGAATATTGAGTCCATTGGGCAAAATGACATCAGGTTTCCGTCCAAGCAGTTGTTCACATTCACGACCTGTGACTTCGCTCACTGTCGTGAAGACATGGCTCCCATGTGCGGCTGCCCGCTCAAAATTCGTCTCGGTCTCTATCCCAAATTTTTTCGCTTCTGCTTCCCAATTATAGAAAGGCAAATGCTGATAGAACTCAGGGTCATTCATCGCCAGATATCGCCCCAGAAGCGTAGCATGAGTCGTAAAGACTAGTTGGATCCGATCGGTGTTGCGGCGAATACCCGGGATGGCAGTTGCTGCCATCCATTCATGCATGTGGGTGATGAGTTTTTTACCTGCCGAGATGTTTTCATCAGCGAGGGTTAACATGAAGGTTTTGACCAAAAACCCAAATGCTACTACCTGATTGATTAAAGGATGATGTGTCGGGGTACTGATGTTATGGTGATCCCACAATTCATATTTTATTTCACCTAGCTTATCGTCCACTTGAGCGGGATTGAACAGCACCACTTTTGGTTTACCACCAATCATCCAATTACCATAATGCACCTCGTAGCCCATCTCACGCATGCGGATCACCGCCAGCCCAAAAGGATCGTCATAATCCTCCGTAGGCTCAAAAAATGCTGAGACATTGGGATGTACATACGGTCCTAATAAGCAGTAGTCCTTGCCCCATTTTTCAACAATGGTGGGCGCTTTGGAACGCAAAACGGTGTAGATCCCTCCAACTTGGTTACATACCTCCCATGCACATTCAATGAGCAAGGCATTGTCTACCCTTCCTGAAGTGGCATCTCCTGTAGCAGCTTCAAATACGCGAGGATTTGGATTATTTTTGGTCATAGGGCAAAATAAAGAAAATTTTGAACCACAAAAGAATGTAGGAGAAAATTCAAGTTCAAACTCAAGCCCAAATCCAAGCTGTCGAGGATTTCTGGATCATGGGGAGGGCCTTTTGCGTAAACTCAAAACTTCTTACCCACAAGACGGTATCCGACTCCATGGACCGTCAAAATAACCTTAGGTTGGTGAACATCCCATTCCACCTTCTGGCGCAAGCGCGCGATGAAGTTATCGACCGTTCGGGTCGTGAGTTCTGCCTCGTAACCCCAGACTTCGCTGAGTAGCTCGTTTCGGCTCACAGGGCGATCATGGTGATCTATCAAGAACTTCAGAATTTCAAATTCTTTATGACTCAACTTCACAGCAGATTGCCCTTCGAATGCTTCATAAGCAGCAAAATCGATATTCAATCGCCCAATGGCCATCACCTGACCTTCATGGCTGGAATCATTTTTCACCGTCCGCCGGAGCACCGCTTTTATCCGTGCTAGCAACTCGCGTAGCCCAAAAGGCTTGGTGATGTAATCATCGGCCCCCAATTCAAGGCCGAGAACTTTGTCGATTTCTTCTCCCTTGGCCGTAAGCAAGATCACGGGGGTCTCAATGCCTTCTTTGCGCATGCGTTTGCACACCTCAAACCCTGACATCTGAGGCATCATCACATCCAAAATAATCAGGTCATATGCCTGTTGCTGGATGGCTGCAAGTCCTGCCAAGCCATCCGCAGCACACTCCACAGCATACCCTTCGAATTCCAGGTTGTCTTGTAAGCCCAGCCGCATGGCGGGTTCATCTTCTACGACGAGGATTTTGTGTTTCATACCAAATCAGCGTCCGAACGCCTGAGAGTCTGAACGTCTGAGGGTTAAGCAAAACACTCAGGCCATCAGACCAATCAGACGTTCAGACTTTCTTAAAATATAGTCGAAAACTGCTTCCTTTTCCCAATACACTTTTCACAGTGACTTTTCCCCCTTGGCCTTCCATAATATGTTTGACCAAACTGAGGCCTAATCCAGTACCTTTGGTATTGTGAACAGGGCCACTTGCGACACGGTAAAATTTATCAAAAATCTGATGCTGCTGATCATTAGAAATCCCCATCCCTTTGTCCTTTATTTCAAGGTAACAATAACTCCCTTCGATTCCAGTCGTCAACTTGATTTCCTTGGTGGTTTCACTATACTTAATCGCATTGTCTATCAGGTTGATGATAGCTTCAGTAGCCGCTTCTGCATCAGCCTGGACGAGGGGTAGATCTTCTGTTAGGTTAAATTGATAAGTAAACCCATTATTTGTTAAGTGAAATTCATAAACTGACAGAACTTCATGTGCCAAGATATTGAGATCTACTGAAGCCAATTGATACTGCCTTTTACCTGCTTGCATCTGGGAGAAATTGAGGATTTTATTGACAATGCGTGTCAGGCGTTGGGTCTCTTGACTGATGATCTTGTAGTAAGATAGCTTCTTTTCTTCCGAGGCAACACGCCCCAATTCCAAAGTCTCTGCAAACATAGCAATCAAAGCCAACGGCGTCCGTATCTCATGGGATACATTGGAGACAAAATCGCTTTTTTTTTGCGCTAATTGAAGCTCACGCTTCACATTTTTGAACACCCAAAAGACAGCTATCAACAATAGTATATTGATTCCCAAAATGAGAAACAGGTTGGTATAAGATCTTCTCGAAGCGAGTCGTTCCAGGCTTTCACCTTTTAGCATGATACCTACTGTATATTGAGGCAAGAGCCACATCGCCTTTTGCTGAGACGCCAATGAAGCGTCAAATGACTCGGTAGCATAGACCGTTTGTTGATCTTTTGATTGATTTACAAAAATAACCACCTTCTCTTCGGCGATCTCCTGAAGGCGTGGGGCCATGACTTCCTCTATATAAATCTTAGGATCTATGGCAATCCCACAAGTGACAGGGTGGCCATTAGGGGACTTACACAGAAAAAGCAAGAGGGTATATTTGCCAGCCCTTAGGCCATGTAAGGGTTCAATTTTGCGATAGTCAGCTTGAAAATAGGTGGATAATCGCTTAAATAAAGCCGTTTCATTGCACAATACTTCTATCGCCTCCTCTTTAAAAGTGGCCTTGGAAGTATCAGTTAGGGAATAAATACGGAGGGAAGTAGGCGAAAGGCTATCGGCCAGAAAGAACCAAGAGATAGCAGGATTTTTCCTCATAAACCCCTGACTTCCAGCACTTTCATTAGACGAGGCAATTAGCTTATCCAATTGGCTCGCCCAACTTTCTCCTACATCTTGGGAATATTGGTTAATGGAAAACAGGATGGCATCTAGCTGATTTCCATATACTTCAGCAAGGATTTGCTCATTCTTATTGAGAGAACTCAGCTCGAGCACCGTCAAGGTGGTAGCTGGAAGGAGAAATATGATAAGGAGGACAAGTCCAATTTTGCGAGCCATTCCCCAAAGCTACATGACAAAATTGTAACATACTGTAAAAAAAAAGTATCCCACACACGCCAGTACAACTGGTTGGATGGGATACAAACCACACTCGCCTCAAACCTTTATAGAAAAGTGCCGAAGCACCTTCCTTAAGATTTTGCCACTTGGAAGGTCAGGAGGTTAGTACTGCCTACCATAGTGGAAAAAGAACTATCAATTTTGATTAACTATTCTCCTTACTTCCAATTACATGCCATCAAATTACCACAAACCACAACAGTCTGATAATCAGTTAATTAAATTTAATTTCCTCCCTAAAACATCAAAGGAAAGGCAAGGAATTTTCTCAATTTGAGAAAATCAGTCCTGAAATGAGATTTATTGCCTATTTTAGCCGCCTTTGGCAGATATTTTAGCAAAAAATCATGGATCAGGAGTCAAAAAGGTTATCTGAGTTTAGTCATGGGATCAGGCCTTGGAAAAAATGGGGCCCTTACCTTTCAGAGCGCCAGTGGGGAACTGTAAGAGAGGATTATAGCCACGGAGGCAATGCGTGGGGGTATATGACCCATGATATGGCACGCAGTAAAGCGTATCGGTGGGGGGAAGAGGGAATCGCTGGCATCAGCGATTTTCGCCAACGCATTTGCTTTGCGCTTTCCTTTTGGAATCACCAAGACTCCCAATTGAAGGAACGCCTGTTTGGCCTGACAGGCCCTCAGGGGAATCACGGTGAGGATGTCAAGGAGTATTATTATTACCTAGATAATACGCCTACCCACGCCTATATGAAAATGCTGTACAAATATCCGCAAGCAGCATTTCCCTACGAACAGCTCTACCGCGAAAACGCCCAAAGAGGACGAAACGTACCGGAATTTGAGTTGATTGACACGGGCATATTTGCTGAGGATAAGTATTTTGATATTGAAGTGGAATACGCCAAAGCGGCTGAAGAAGACCTCCTCATTCAAGTCACAATCCACAATAGAGGGCCTGAAAAGGCAAAATTAGATGTGATGCCCACAATCTGGTTTCGCAATACTTGGGAATGGGGCGAGGACGACTATAAGCCACACTTGAAGGCTGCTGGCAAAGGAGCCATAGACCTGTCCCATCGAGATTTTGCTCCCTTTAGTTTTTATGCTGATCAGCCAAAAGCATGGCTATTTTGTGAAAATGAGACCAATAGGCGGCGGATATATGGAGAAAATGAGGCTGACAAGGTTTTAAAACGATCGAGCAGTATTAGCAATGAAGGCATTTACAAAGATGGGATCAATGACTTTGTGGTTCATGGCAGAGAGGATGCTTTGTCAAAGCATAAAAAAGGCACGAAGGCAGCAGCCCATTACCAACTAACACTGAAACCAGGTGAAAAGAAGGTGATACAATTGCGGTTGGGACCTACCGATAATCCTGATCCATTTGCGGGATTTGAGTACATGTTTTCTCAGCGAAAGAAAGAGGCCGACTCCTTTTATGAAGGCCTCCACAAAGATGTGCAATCCCCTGATGCTCAAGCTATCCAGCGGCAGGCATATGCTGGGATGTTGTGGAGCAAGCAGTTTTATTTTTACGATGTACCTAAATGGCTGAATGGTGACCCTGTCTACCCTCCTCCCCCGCCTTCCCGTCATCATGGGCGCAATAGCGACTGGCCGCACTTGCACAACGCAGACATCATCTCCATGCCTGACAAATGGGAGTATCCCTGGTATGCAGCCTGGGACCTCGCCTTCCATTGCATTCCGCTAGCTGCCTTAGATGCTGATTTTGCCAAAGAACAACTCCTCCTGCTCACCAAAGAATGGTATATGCACCCCAATGGGCAGTTGCCAGCCTATGAGTGGAACTTCAGCGATGTCAATCCGCCTGTTCATGCCTGGGCCAGTTGGCGGGTTTACCAAATTGAGAAAAAGAAGGCAGGCAAAGGGGATCGTGATTTTTTGGAACAAATATTTCACAAACTCCTCCTCAACTTTACTTGGTGGGTCAACCGAAAAGACACAGAAGGCAATAATATCTTCCAGGGAGGATTTCTTGGGCTTGATAATATTGGGGTCTTTGACAGAAGCGCAAAACTTCCGACAGG
This sequence comes from Bacteroidia bacterium, assembly GCA_030430575.1. GTDB lineage: Bacteria > Bacteroidota > Bacteroidia > J057 > J057 > JAUIGE01. Next base: position 123,782 of record JAUIKF010000003.1, read on the forward strand.
CGGTCATATTGAGCAGGCAGATGCCACGAGTTGGATGGCTATGTACAGCCTCAATCTCCTTCGCATCGCCCTTGAACTCGCCAAGGAAAACCCCACTTACCAGCACATGGCGATCAAGTTTTTTGAGCATTTTCTCTACATAGCTGCTGCTATGACGCATGTAGGAGGAGAAGAAATCAACTTATGGGATGATGAGGATGAATTTTTCTATGATGTACTGAAGCTCCCCAATGGCAAAAAGCACCGCCTGAAGGTCCGGTCAATGGTTGGGCTGATCCCCCTCTTTGCGGTGGAAGTATTGGAACAGGAACTCCTGGATGAGATGCCTGAGTTCACGGCTCACATGGAGTGGTTTCTCAACCACCGGCCAGAACTGGCCAACCTGGTCTCCCGCTGGCAGGAGTCTGGTCAAAAAGGACTCCACCTACTTTCTATGTGCCGTCAGCATCGCATGAGCAAACTGCTTAGTCGCATGCTAGACGAAACGGAATTCTTGTCAGATTATGGCATCCGCGCCCTCTCACGCCATCACCTTGAGCATCCCTATGAAGTTCAATTTGGCGGAACAAAATTCAGCGTTCAATACCTCCCTTCAGAATCAGATTCTGACTTTTTTGGGGGAAATAGCAATTGGCGAGGCCCCGTTTGGTTTCCCGTCAATTATCTCTTGATAGAGTCTTTGTACAAATACCATAGCTACTACGGCGACAAGTGGCAAATCGAATACCCCAGTGGATCGGGCAAAACGTATTCGTTGCGAGAGATCGCCAATGACCTCTCCAAGCGGTTGGCGCGCTTGTTTTTGCGGGATGATTCGGGGAAAAGGCCTATTTATGGGTCAATTGCTAAATTTCAGGACGATCCACACTTCAAAGATTTGTTGTTATTTTACGAATATTTCCACGGAGATTCTGGCCTTGGATTAGGGGCTTCGCACCAGACAGGATGGACAGGCCTTGTTGCCACATTGCTCCATGAATATGGAGCAGAAGATAGCCTAAATGCTTGATCTAACATAATTCTTGAACCTTTGAACTCCATTGAACCCTTGAACTTTTCCTCTTCCTCCCACTACCGAAAGCTTGAGTCCATCTATCTCAATGCGCCTGTCAATCGCGATTTTTTCCCACAGACGACCATAGAAATTGGGGACTCAACGGCTGTCCTGACCATGGAAGTCACGCCTGACTTATTCCACGCTGGACAGTCGTTGCATGGATCCATCTACTTCCGATTACTGGACGACGCAGCATATTTTGCCTGCGCTTCCAATGTCACAGACTTTTTCCTTTATACTACCCAATTCAATATTCAGCTAGTAAGACCGGCTAAGGCTGGAATTATCCGCTCAGAGGGACATGTCAAGGTTAAGGGAAGAAACCTGTTTGTGGCAGAATCTAAACTCACAGACGCCAAAGGACGGTTATTGGCGTTTGGAACGGGGAATTTCATGCGGTCGCATGTGAAATTGGAGGGACTGGAAGGGTGAGGATGAAACAAAAAAAGCCCCGACAGATGCCGGGGCTTTTTTATCTAAAATAGACTTAGTCGTCTACACAAGAAGTTTGGATATTGGTTCCACCCAACAAAGCAGCTTCTGTTTCTGCTATTCCCTGAATAGATTCTTTGTGAGCATCAACGAGGGATTTTGTTCCACAAAACTGAGGCAAGGTAGTGGATTCAGGAGCTCCACCTACATCATAAGTATAGGTACAAGTGGTACATTTTTCGCCACAGGATACCATAGCGAGACAAAAAGCGAGTGTGCTTACGATAATTGCAATCTTTTTCATAGTGTTTAGATTGATTTAGGTTGGTTTGAAAATTAATAATATTTACACAGGTATATATATTTTATCAAGCCTAGAGGCTGATAGAATACATTTTTATAAAAAATAATTTATGGGAATCATTAGGACTTATCTATGGGAGCAAAGGAAATCTTTCTTTGAATAGCTTCTTTCTTTAGAATAAAGCTATCAAGAATACGCTTAAATAGCAATTCTGATTATAAAATTTTCGATTAAATTCAGCAAAACTTTTAAGTGGTTCCCAAAAGCATCCTTCATGAAACTTCTATTTTTTATTTTTCTGAGCCTCATTTTTCTCACTTCGTGTAGTTATCACAGTCATCAAAATTCTGAGTCCCCCAAAGATGACAATAGCTTCCAGGCGGTCTTCACGACGACACAGGGCACTTTTACAGCAGCCTTCCACCCCGAATGGGCACCCATCGGCACAGCTCGAATTCGGGAATTAATAGAAAGTGAATTTTATACCGACATGGCTATTTTTCGGGTAGCAAAAGACTATGTCGTGCAATTTGGTATTAGCAATGATACCAGTCTTAACAGCCATTGGATGGCACACCAGCTCAAGGACGAGCCCGTCCTTCAACCCAATAAGCAATGGACGATTTCCTTTGCCAGAGATGGTGCCGACACGCGAGACACCCAGATTTTCATCAATCTAAAAAACAATAGCCCTCGGCTTGACACCATTAATTATATGGATTGCAGGGGCTTTCCAGTCATTGGGGAGGTCCTAGAAGGAACCGAAACGATTTCCAAATTCTATTCAGGATATGGCAATGCCCCATCTATGGAACAAGATTCTATCTATGCTAGGGGAAATGCCTACCTCAAGGAAAAGTATCCCGAATTGGATTACTTGCTGAAGGTGGAGATTCTAGAAAAATGATATTTGTACAATAATTTTCACCTTTAACCCATCCCCCATGCGTACCTTGCTTATCAGTTTGAAAAGAGTGGAAAAAAGAAAATCAAACTTCAAGTTGAATGGATAAATGACTGTAGCTATAGACTGATTTTCGTGAAAGGAAATAAAGCCTTCTGGAGGGCTAGGCCCAAAGGAAAACCTACACTTGATTTAATAGTCACAATCATTCAGATACAAGGCAACGCATATATCCAAGAATCAACCTTTGAAACAGAAGATGCTTTTGTCTATAAAAGCAAGATCATCAAAGTCAAATAATGAAAGACATCCCCAAGCAAATCAAAATCGTATTTCTGCCATTGTTGGCTGTGGCCATTGGTACCATCCTCTTGTATTCGCTGGTTAGGTGGACTTTTGATATCAAGTTTGGACCACTACCGATCAAAGATGATATATTGGATTTTTGGCTGCCCTTTTTTGTGCCGTGGATCCCTATTACGATCTGGTTGAGAAAACGCGTGCGGATTCTGGCGGTGGCAGGCAAGAACGATAACGGCCATTTTCTATATCAATTTGCTATGGCCTTAGCCATGGCCATTCCCTTGATCATTACCCAGAATTATATCAAATCTGCCTCTTTTCAATTGGTTGAAGTGAATGAACTAATCGAGATAGAGGAACAAAATCGGGAGAAATACTTTTCCATCAACACCTTTGAAGTCAATCATTCAGCTGCCCTTCCTTATCCCACTGCCAGGACTTCGGGAAGACATAATGACAATTTGACCTATACCCTTTTCTTTGCATGCCCATTTGAAGGAGATCAAGCTAATTTTTGGTATGGGGTTGAATACAAAAAGGGCTTGAGTAATAATTTGGATGATGCAGAAAAACAGAAGATCTACGAAGCATTTATTGATACTTCTCTCAAATCATTTCAGGCATACGACTTTCATGCGGTTTCCTATTTTGAAAAAGTTGGCTTTTCAGATGAAAGGGATGGTTACCTCAACGCGATCAAGGATGAAATCCCTGATATAGATGAAAGCAACCAGGTCATCTTGATTCCGCAATCAGGTGACTTTGAAACGCGGACTGGGACTACCTTTCCGTGGATTTTCGGGTCACTTGGGATAGGATTATTGATCCTGCTTTTCATGGTTATTATTCCCAAAATGGACGAGGCAGCTTATCGAGATTTCAAGGATAAACGGCCCATGAAAGATGAAGAGCTGGAGTTCTTCTTGTCCTACCTGAATCCATTTGGCCCCAACCCTGTGACGGCCATCCTCATCCTCCTCAATATCGGCGGATTTATTTGGCTGATTGGAAGCGGAGCTAATGTCGTCTCCCCTACTGCTGCTGAGCTTTTAGAGTTTGGAGGAAATAATCGGGCAAAAGTAGAAAGCGGCGAATACTGGCGCTTGTTTACTGCCATGTTCATTCATGGCGGCCTCATGCACCTCGTCATGAACCTCTTTGGATTGGCGATCGGTGCAACCGCCCTGGAAGGGGTGATTAAACCAATAAAATTGCTAGGGCTTTATCTTTTGTCTGGGCTGATTGCAAGCTGTATCAGTATTTTATGGCTGGAAACAGGCGTCAGCGTGGGAGCTTCAGGGGCCATTTTTGGTCTGTTTGGAATCATTTTAGCCTTTACGCTATTCAAAAAATACCCAGAAGACATCCGTGGGACAATGTGGATGCTCCTGGGTCTATATGTGGGAATAAGTCTTCTATTCGGTTTTCTTGGAAACGGGATCGACAATGCCGCACATATCGGCGGTCTGGTCAGTGGATTTATTCTAGGTTCCCTGATTGTTATGGCTGAGAAGGAGCGTTGATTTAGATAAAAATCACGTGGGTACCATCGCCCTCTGCCCGGTCGTAAAAATCGCCAACTGTCAACACGCCGTCTACATCCTCTATCAGTTTTTCCTTGGTCAAGTCAAACATGTCCATGGCGAGTTTGCAGGCCCACAGCTTAGTACCTGAAGCTGTCAATATCTCCAAAAACTCGTCGATCGGTGGAATATCGAGCTTCTCGATCTTATTTTTCATCATCTTGGTCGCCAAGCTCTCCATGCCTGGCAAGCCGCCAATCAGCGTGGGGATATGCATGGAAGGATTCCCTACGGTAGCTACATGTAAATCTTTAAGGCGCTCTTTCTGGATAGCTTCCAGCCCAAAAAAAGTGAAAAAAATCTCAGATTCTATGCCTTCCATCCGTGCACCATTGGCAAGGATAAAGCAGGCGTATACATTCTCCAAAGTCGCTTTGGACAAGATGATCATCATCTTTTTGAGTTTCCGAGGATTGCTAGTAGACATATTTTTGATGGGATTAGATACAACTTACAGGTTTGGGGATACCAGCGATTCTACTCGCTTTTTTGAGGGGACCATTGGGGAATAATTGGTAAAATTCTTTGATCGAAACGACGCCACTTTTGCCTACCCTACGAATCGTCAAAGGCACTTCCTTCCTACACTGTTCCTGAAGAAAAGAGATAACCTCCCAATGCTTTTCTGTCATTTCAATCTCTTCCTCAGCAGCGATTTCAGCGCCTATTTCTTGGGTCCATTGATCCAATTGTGTGAGGTATCCTTCTTCATTACACATCACACATTGTCCAGCATAGTTTTTTTCTAATGTGGTCATTGGGTTCATGATTAATTGAGTGTTTATTGATTACTGATGAATAAGTTCTTTGCCAGCAGTTTCCATCTGGCTGGATACAAAGGGAATATGTTTGCCCTTTAAAAGCATGTTCCAATAGATCCATCGGAAGGCTAGTTTGCCCATATGGTTCATATGAGTCTCTTTCAATAGGCGAAGCGGTCCTACGCCAGGCAGCGGAAAAGTGCCAGGCACAGGCTCATGGGTATAGTTAAAGTCTATCAACAAGGCCTTTCCGTTGCCTGTCTCTACAAAGCAATTGGAGTGACCATCAAAGTCTGCCTTCAGCTCCTTCCCTTCGATGTATCGAAGGATGTTCTCGGTCAAGACTTCGGCTTCGAAATGCGCGACAGATCCCGCTTTAGATGCGGGGATATTGGTCGCATCGCCAATCGCAAAGATGTTCTCCTTGACTTTAGTCTGGAGGGTCGCCTTATCAGTAGGCACAAAGTTCAAATCATCGCCCATACCTGAGCGTTCGATCAAGGCGTCCCCCATATTGGTGGGCACCGTCACCAAGAGGTCATATTTCACTTCCGCTTCTCCATAATCAATGATCTTTTTCTGCTCAGCGTCTACCCGTTCGATATTGAAGTTGGAGACCAATTGGATGTTTTTCTCTTCCAATAAATGTCCTAATTCCCTGGCGGCGACAGGCTTGGTAAAGGCGCCATCCATCGGTGTGACAAAGGTGATCTCTACCTTGTCCCGCATTTTCTTATGCTTAAAGAAAGAATCCGCTAAAAATGCGAACTCAAGCGGCGCTACAGGGCATTTGATAGGCATTTCGGAGATATGCACTACAAGCTTTCCGCCTTCCCAGTCGCGCAATTTGTCACGGAGGTTCTTCGCTCCCTCGAAGGTGTAAAAGTCAAAGACCTCTTTATACCAATGATCTCCTAACATACCTTCTACCTCATCGGGGGCAATGTCAGTACCCGTCGCGATGATGAGCACATCAAATGGCAGTACAGCGCCATTTTTTAACAAGACCCGATCTTCGTCTTTTTCGATACGGTCAATCTCCTCACGAATCAGGTTTACCCCTTTTGGAATAAACTGATCAATCTTTTTCTTTACCTGTTTGGGTTTGTAGATATCAAAGGGGAGAAACAGGAAACCAGGCTGGTAGTAATGGGTCTTTTCCTTATCGACAATGGTTATCTGCCATATTTCCAATGGAAGACTTCGCTTCAAATGATTGGCCATCATGGTACCTGCAGTTCCTGCGCCTAAGATTAGCAGATTTTTCATACTGTATTAGCTGTTACCTTATCTTCAAAAATCAAAGCTAACACAGGCTATTTTCATAAAGACTGCTTTTTCTCAACGCCAAAACTGATACTTATCATGTTGGCGGCAGCGAAACCAGACGAAAAAACGAGTAAATGGTTTGCTTTCTCTTCAGAAAAAAATCAACAAAAACCACTATTTCCCTACATGCCCTCCATTTTCTATTGGAAGGCGTTTTTTTATCTCCTAACTTACCTATGTTCTTGATTCAAGATTCGTTTTTAGTTACGCGCGCATACCACCACATTCGCTCTCATTTTTCCATCGTGTAATTCCCTTTCTTAGCAAAAGCACCCAAAGACTGCATGATATTTCTATGGTCTTCCTACTTCTCGTAGGCAGGGTGGATTTGTATAACCCAATTTTTAATTATCCATTCCTATGAGAATTTCTTACCTCCTTTGCATCTTATTACTCTCTACCACCTTTGTTTGGGCACAAGTCCCTGAAGGCGCTCAATATACTCCCGCCTCTTTGGTGGAAAATGCAGCACGCCAGGGCCAAGTTTTCCAGCCTACGTCTTTTTTCGATCTAAATAGGCAAGAATCTGACGTATCTACTCACCCCATTCTCAGTCGCGCACTTCACCAAGGTACACTACTCTCCCTTCGTCAAGAAAGCCTTAACTCTTTTGTAGAAGAAGCCGCTCCTTCTATTTTATTAGAAGTACCTACCCTTGAAGGCACCCACACCTTAAAACTGGTTCAAGTTGAAATCATGGAACCAGGATTGAAAGTCCGGACATCTAGCCTAGGCGAAGTGGACATCGATCCAGGGCTACACTATCGTGGAGTGGTCGATGGACAAACCAATTCTATTGTCGCTATCTCTATCTTCGAAAATGAAGTCATGGGTTACTTCAGTGCGCCCAACCTGAGTGGCAATTATGTCATAGGGAAAATAGTCGAAGAAAATACAACTCAGCATATCGTTTACAACGAATTAGATCTCAAAAGCCCCCGCGGGTTTGGCTGTGCGACCCTGCCCGATGGAGAAGGATATGACCCTGCTGACCTGCTACCCCAGCCGCTTTCAGAGGCGTTGACAGACTGTGTTCGCTTATATTTTGAACTGGATTATAATGTGTTCCAAAATCAGGGTTCCAATGTCCAGACGGCAACGAATTGGATCACAGGTATGTTTAACCAATCCATTACCTTATATGCCAATGAAAACATCAATATGGTGCTTTCTGACCTGTTCATTTGGACTTCATCCAGTCCTTATAGTGGAGGTTCTTCCACAATGCTTTCCCAGTTCAAGAGCCAAATCAGCTCTATGAATGGGGATCTAGGTCACCTGGTTTCTTATATCCCTTCAAGCGCCGGAGGCATCGCCGCAGGCTTTGCGGGAATCTGCAATAGCAATATTGACAACTCTCTCTGTGTCACCCAGACCAACCCTTCTTATAGCACCGTTCCTACGTATTCACGTTCTGTGAAAGTGCTAACGCATGAGATAGGCCACCTGCTCGGCTCACGCCATACTCACGCCTGTGTGTGGAATGGAAATAATACCGCCATTGATGGCTGTGCCTTGGCTACCGAAGGTAGCTGCCCCGTGCCTTCTATCCCGCCAGGCTTTGAAGGTACCATTATGAGCTATTGTGACTCTCGCGGCACTGCGCCCATTAACTTCAACTTGGGATTTGGCCCTCAGCCAGGCAATGTCATCCGTAATTCAGTGACCAATGGCTCTTGCCTTTCACCTTGTGGTGGCGGCGGCAACGAATGTACTAGCACCATTACGAGCTATCCATATAGCAATAATTTTGAAGCCAATTTGGGCTGGACACAAGGCAGCGGAGATGACTTTGATTGGACCCGTCGGACAGGTGGCACCCCTTCTTCAGGCACAGGCCCTAGCGGCGCTTCTGAAGGCAGCTACTATGCCTATATGGAAGTCTCCAGCCCCAATTATCCCAGCAAAACAGCTTACCTGAATTCGCCTTGTTTTGACCTCTCAGGGGTCACCAACCCTGAAATCACGTTTGATTATCACATGCTTGCCTCTCCAGGCACCTTGCGTCTTGACGCAAGTACGGATGGCAGCAGTTGGACAACTATCTGGTCTCTCACAGGTGACCAAGGCAGCGCTTGGCAAGGCGCTACCGTAAGTCTCAACGCTTACACCAACGAGACTGAACTCCGTCTCCGTTTCAATGGAACCAGTGGAAGCACCTGGCAAGGTGACATGTGCGTAGATGACATTGGCGTTGCTGGAAGTGGCGGCGGTGGTGGCTGCAATGACACTGAGGTGACTTTGACCCTAGTATTGGATAACTATCCTGGAGAGACTAGCTGGTCATTGACGGACGGTGGCGGTGCCACGGTGGCTTCAGGAAGTGGGTATGGCACTGCAGGTGCGACCATCACTGAGACATTCTGCTTGGCGGATGATTGCTATGAGTTTACCATCAATGACTCATACGGAGATGGTATTTGCTGTGCTTATGGAAACGGTTCTTATTCTTTGGATGCTGGAGGGACTAATCTGGCATCAGGCGGCGCATTTGGCTCTTCTGAGACATCTCAGATTGATATTGGCGGTGGATGTGGCAGTACTTGCCCACAAATTGACTTTAATGCTTACACCATCACCGCCTACGGCGGTCAGGATGCAGGAGGTTCTACCTTCCAAATCCAAGATGGCGGAGCGACTCTATACCTCGCCAATAACAGTTGGAAATACATTTCCTATCCATATACCGTGACTGCCAATACAGTTATCGAATTTGACTTCCGCAGCACCTTGCAAGGTGAAATTCACGGCGTTGCCTTTGACAATAACAACAGCATCAGCTCTAATTATAGTTTCAAAGTGCACGGAACCCAGAACTGGGGCCTCACCAATTACGACAACTACAGCGGCTCAAGCTGGACCACCTATACCATCCCAGTGGGTACGTTCTACACGGGTACTTTTGACCGCTTGGCCTTTATTTCTGATCACGATGCTTCGCCTAGCAATGGCAATTCTTACTTCAGAAATGTAAAAGTCTACGAAGGAAGCTGTGGCGGATCCGACAACGTGATCGCGCCTGTAGGTGAAATCCTCATCGGTGATGAAGCAGAATTGGATATTCGGGTCTTCCCAAATCCATTCAGAGACGAAGTATCTGTATTCATCCCGTATGTAGCTGATGAAATGGCTTCTGTAGAGATCTATAATGCCGTAGGCAAAATGGTCTTCAAGCAGACACGCGTTGCGACAGGATCACAAGTTGATCTTCAGCCAGAGATCGCTGCTGGCGTCTATTTCATCCGCGTACAGGTGGGTGAGATGCAGACCAATGTGAAATTGGTGAAGGCGAAATAATAGAGAGGCAACCTTGTATTTAGACCTCGGAGGATTAATAGGCGATACTGGCTAAATCCTCCGAGGTCTTTTCTTTATGGATTCCCCAACAATCCCATTGCGAACCTAGTCGCCAACTGCGCCTTTTGGTTCTTGGTAAGCAGCTCTACCAATTTGACTTGTGCATTGATATAGCCCAATTCCCGCGAATTCACCATAAAAAGAGAACTTTCTCCTATATCAAACAACCGCCGCTCCCCTGCTAGCAATTGACGGTAGTCTTCTACTGTCTGGGTATATAGATTGACTTGGTCAAAAGTCGTCTGCCAGTCGTTGAAGGAACTGATGATTTTGTAGGAAATGGAAGCATTTTTTAGGGTAAAATCGAGGGTGGCTTCCTGAATTTTTAGGTCAGCCAAGCGTAAGGCGCCCCTTTCTTTTCGCAGAAAAACAGGCATATTGAAGGAAAATCCCCATTTATAATTATTCACCGAATAGGCAGCAAATGGGTCCCCATTGATAGGCTGGGCGATGGCGTTGTAATTGAGGTCCAACTGAGGCTTCAACTGCTCCTGCTTCAGGCGCCTACTGATCGCCAATTGATCCAGCTTGTACTGATACTGCTGCAAGGAAGGATGTGCATTGACCAGGCTATCTAATTTAGCATATAAGTCACCTTCCACTTCCAGGACGGATAGCCCATCGACTCCCAATGGGACCGTACCTGCTTCCACTTCCAGCGGAACAATGCCATCCACCCACAAATACACAGACAGCAAAGCCGTCGAGTTGACGAAATCCAGCTGCGCTTGTTGATACCGAAGGCGCCTATTTTGAACCTGGATGCCCGCCTCAAGGGTGTCAATGGGCGGACGATCGCCTAACACTGCCCCCCGTTTCGTGGCATCAAAACGCACCGTAGCGAGTTGCAAGGCATTTTCATACACCGCCAAGGTATTATATGCCTTAAACCATTCCCAGTAGACGCTAGCAGCCTCATACAGCAAGTCATTGAGGATCAACTGCCGCTCCAGTTGTGTCATCTCTTCGTACAGCTGAGCCCGTCTCAGTTCCGCTCTACGCTTATCGATAAACAGCCCTGCTCCAAGGGAAATAGAAGCACCTGCATACCATAGCCCGCCACCTGAGGTGTTGTTTTCTGGATTGAGAAAAAGGCCCCCATTCTGTTCAAAGGCGGTTTTGAGTTCTATTCCAAACCAAGTTGGGATTTTCACGCCCCCATTGATCAGGCTATAGTATTCCTTGTCTTTAAAGTATTTTTGGGACATATCCGCGAATGCCTTTGGATCAAAGGCACCTCGTGCTTGCATGACAGTCGCCGCCCCTTTCAGCAACTCAATATCCGCTCGCTTAGCGACAGGGTGATGTGCCTGCACGATGTCCAAATACGCCTCCAACGTCAAGACTTTTTCAGCATTTTGTTGGGCTATAATTGTCCCAGGCAGGCAGAGGCAAAAGAAAAATGAGGCCGCTTTGAAAATTCCTTTTAAGGAATTTGCCTTCTTGCGACGGGTTGAAACCCAGTCGCAATAGTAAAAAATGACAGGCAAAGAACTATTGCGACTGGACTTTAGTCCGTCGCAAAAGGGAAAAAAGTCAAATTTGACTTTCTGGAGCGGACTCAAAAAAAGGTATTTCAAGGCTATTTGGATTTGGATTCGGGTTTAGACGAAAGAGAAGGCTTATAATAATCAGGCGGAAAACCGTTGATCTGCCGCCAGAGTTCGTACCAGATGGGCACATCTTTGAGCAAGACCATAGACGTAGCACCAGCGCCTACCCGCAAAGCATCCGGCCATGGATGATCCTCGGGATCAGGAGCCACCAATATGCGATAAGCCCCATTATCACTGATAAAGTTGTCGATGGCATAGACCTTGCCACCGTAGGTGCCATAACTCGTATTGGGCCAACCAGAAAATACGATAGCAGGCCACCCATCAAACTGGATACGAACCGTCTCTCCTTTCTCTAACAGAGGAAGGTCGAGAGGTTTTACATACATCTCCACGGCCAGGTCATATGATGCTGGCATGATACTGATGATGTTCGACCCTGCCTTTACCGTTTCACCAATACCTGACTGGATCGCCTTCGTGATATACCCACTCTGAGGCGCAGTGATGAAATACAAACCATTTCGTACGGAGTAGTTTGCATACTGATTTTGCAATTTGGTGACATTCGCTTCAGCATCGTATTTGCCTGAAAAAGCAGTGAATTTATCTGAATTTGCCTTGGCAATATCTTTTTGATACTGGGCGCGGATAGAGACGATTTCCACCTGGGCATTGAGTACTTCATTTCTACTCGCAAGGAGCTTATTCTCAGTAGAAATCTTATAAGCCAATGCCTTTTGCAAGGTCATTTTCCGTTTTTCCAAGTCTGTAAGAGATTTTAGCCCATCTTTATACAGGTTTTCCATCCGATTTAACTGCTCCTGGGCAATGTCAAAATTGGTGGTGGCAGCCTGGAAGTCGATGCTGTCAGAAGCGACTTTCAGCTTTGCCTGTTGCAACTTGTTTTGCGCCTGTTGCAGTTTTAGCTGGCGTGTCTGCACCAAAGCCTCGATTTGATTTTCCAATGCCTTTACCTTACTCGAATAGGCATTGACAGACATCTCCTTGGCTTGTACCTGCTGTTGGGTTCTAGGCAACAGTTGGGGGTCAAAGTAGTCCGCTTTGACTTCGGAGATATACAAGATGGTGTCCCCCTTTTTCACAAAATCGCCTTCCTGTACATACCATTTCTCTATTCGTCCATCTATGATCGAATGGATAGTCTGGGGCCGCTGCCCAGGCTTAAGCGCGGTGACGTTTCCCCTGGATCGAATATTCTGGGTCCAGGGAAGGAACATGAGGATCAGTGTCAGGATGAATAAAAAGGTAATCAACCGAATTAATACACGCCCAGATTGTCGCCCCTCGACCTTGTATAAAGCAGGATATTTTTCTGGAGGCACATAGGCCCTGACACTATTGGGAGAAATATTAAGCATCGTCGATAGTTTTAAAATTGGTGTATTGTCGCATCTCCTCATAATTGCCCGTTTGGGCTATTCTTCCGCCTTCCATAATGGCAATTTGGTTGCATCTTTTCGCCAAATAAGCATTGGAAGAGACGGCAACTAGCGTCCAACCATGTTCTGGCGAAGTGATAAAATCAATGATTTTCTTGCGCTCGGTGGGATCAATATGCTCGAAGGTGTCTTCCAAAATGAGCAATTTGGGTTTGTCCACAATGCTCCGAGCCAGCAGAAGTTTCTGGATGATACTACGTGGTAAGCGCTTTCCCTCAGGCTCTAAAAGGGTATCATATCCTTGGGGCAAACTTTTGATAAAATCCGCTAAATCTAAATTTTCCACTGCCCACCTCACCTGGTCGAAGGTCGCATCAGAACGCTTAATCGTAAGGTTTTCCAATACCGTCCCATAAAAAATCTGCTCTTGAGAGAGACAATCCCCAATAATGGACCGCAACGACCGCGGATCCAGGTTCCCCTTAGGCAAGTTATTATAAGCGATGTTGCCTTCCTGGGCATCGTACAGGCCCGCCAGGATTTGCAAAAAAGTACTTTTCCCAGAACCATTGGGTCCTGTAATCACCCATCGATCTCCGCATCCAATCGAGAAGGACAGGTTTTCTAAGGTTTTTTTAGGGTAATCAGGATAAGTGAAACTCAAGTCGCTGAGTGCTATCGCAATACCGCCTTCTGGACATGCACTCGCCACGTCAATTCCTGAACTCGGTTCTAATTCCATATCTGTCACCTGCCCGATTTTTTCGAGAGCTGTCAAGACATCATAGATAGTTTCAAGACTGGTAACCAGCTTCTCTACCGATGCCATCACTAACAGGATGATGATCTCTGCCGCCACAAACTGGCCAATATTCATGTGCTGCTCGATGACCAGCAATCCCCCGATCGCTAGTAACCCAGTTGCCACCAAGACCTTAAACAAGACCATTAAAAAATACTGCCTTACTAAAATCTTGAAATGGCGATCACGAGCATTGAGATAATCACCGACATGCTTGTCTGTCCGGTCAAGTGGCAAATCTGTCATTCCAGCCAATTTGAAGGTCGTCCCTGTTCTTGCCAATTCCTCTAGCCAATAGACCACTTTGTATTTGTGCTTTGACTCTTCCAGACTTGTTTTAAGCCCTGATTTGGCAGTAAATCGAAAAAGTGCATATACCAGAATAATCAGAATTAGGCTGAAAGCAATAAAGAAAGGATGATAAAATGACAGAAGTAGCAGCCCAAATATTACCTGCAAAGAAGCAGTAGAGAAGTCTATCAAGATTTTGGAAAGTCCCTTTTGCACAGACAAGGTATCAAAAAATCGATTGATCAATTCAGGCGCATAATGATGATAAAGCACTTCAAGCCGTATCCTCGGAATACGGAATGCAAATTCAAAAGCAGCCCTGGTGAAAATCTTCTGCTGTAGGTTCTCTGTGATGCGTAATTGGAAGATCTGCAATACTCCGGTAATAGCTACCCCCATGATCACAAATAGCACCAGCACGCCCCAAGCTGTGCTGATCTGCCCTCCTTGGATCAAGTTGATAATGGCCTGGATACCCAGCGGTAAAGATAGATTCACCAAACCGTTAAAAATCGCATAGACATAGACATTGCTGATTTCTCGCTTATCGGGTTGGAGTAATAGCCAAAAACGTTGGATGGGAGTAATGGTATCTTTGGAATTCATGGGTTGTCTTCTTTAAATCTGTGCAAATCTGGGGAATCTGTGGTAATTTTCCTGAATTAATGTGTATTATTCTCAAATCAGGTTTCTGCCATCCAAAGGAGTTATTTCATCGATATATATCCCAATACAAACACAAGGATAGTATATTACTATCATGAATAATAGCAATACTATTATACCGCTTAGATTGTTTTACTAAATATGTGGTTTTATCAATTGACGGGTTTTCCAGAATTGTCTCCTAACCTTGGTGAGTCAGGTTTACTGCTCAGCATTACCAGTTGCCTATACTAGCCATCCAAAGCCACTCTGGGCTGATTTTGCTCAATTGGTGCTGGACGCAGCTTATGAAGCCACGTTTCATGCAGCTTGCCTGAATTTTGCCCGCACAGGCAACCCCAAATTATACCTTACCCTCCTTGGTGGCGGCGCTTTTGGCAATGAGGACGAGTGGATTTTATTTGCGATCAGGCGCTCTTTAGCCCTTTTCTATAGTTCGCCCCTAGAGGTGGCGATTGTGAGTTATGGGAGAAGTAACCCTGGGGTGCAAGAGTTGATCAATCAAATGGAAACACGAAATAACCAATGAAATACCGCATTCTCTTTTTATTCTATTTATCCCTCTTTTTTTCATGTACCTTTTCCGAACAGGAGGAGGCAAAGAGCACAGATGTGAAGAGCACAAAGGAACCTGTACAAGAAACGACGCCTCCTAAGCTCCAAATTGCTGAAGTCGATACGATGGTTGAGGAGGCTTCTTTTATGCAGTTTTTTGAGAGCTTTATGTGGGATGATTTCTTTCAAAAAACCAGGACCGATTTTCCCATTTATAGTGATAAAGTGCTCATCTCAGATTCATCAAGCTGGACGTACCTGCCCTTTTTCACAAATACCTATGCAATCCCAATCATCCACGACGATACCCTCACCTATTTTGACAAAGATATTGAGACAGAAGTGGTGACCATGTCGGTCATAGACATATACCAATCACAGTCAACCGATTATTTTTTTGATAAAACCAGTAAGCAATGGCAATTGACAGGGATCAGTACATCTCCCTCCAGTAAGAAGGATGGAGATGATTTCTTCAAATTTCTCCATCAATTTTCTCAGGATTCCTTATTTCAAATAGGCCATATTCAATTTCCTTTACCTTATCATTTCAATGACCCAGCAAATGATTATTCAAATGAGGAAGGTATACGCACAATTAATGATTGGACCTATATAGAGGTAATCGAGAAAGGTATGAAACTCCTTTCACTAGATGTCATGGATACTTCAAGACCAATTAGGGATATTTTTTTCAGAGGAGTAGAAAATGGGATATATGTGCATTTCACATTTAAAAGAATAGATGGAGAGTGGTTTTTAGTTAAATTGATAGATCATTCCACTTAGGAATAGTGTAAATACCCTACAGCGTCAGCGCAGCTGCCCCAAACACCCCGGCACTATCACCCAATTTAGGTTTCAAAAAAACGGTATCTAGGCGAAAGTTAAAGACATATTTCTCTACCCATCTCACCCCTTCGGTGTAGATACTATCAATATTGCCTACGCCTCCGCCGATGACGATCACATCAGGGTCAAGGATGTCAATAAGATTGGCGACGCCCTTTCCAAAGAAATGATGGAGGCGATCCAAGGTTGCCCGGGCATATTTGTCTTCTCCCAGTCTGGTTACAATATCTTTCAGGATGCGATCCTGCCCACTGATCCCGTGATAAAACCGCTGTAACGAAGGACCCGCAATGAGGGTCTCGACACAGCCAATATTTCCACAATAACAAGGCCCTCCGGATTCGTCCAAGTAACTGTGGCCCCATTCTCCAGCAATGCCTTGATGGCCATTAAGAACCTTTCCATTGATCACAATACCCCCTCCGACCCCTGTGCCGATAATGATGCCAAATACCACTTCTGCGTCAGGCACATGGTCTTTGACGGCACCCATATGAGTTTCTGCCAAGGCGAAGCAGTTGGCATCATTGGCGAGGATCAGGGGAATACCGAGCTTTTTCTCAAGATCTTGCTTGAAAGGTTTACCATTTAAAACTGTCGTATTGCTGTTTTTAAGGGTAAGGGTATGCTTGTCATGAACGCCTGGCGTGCCTATCCCTACAGTTTCAGGCTGATGCCCTGATTCCTTAGCCACCTTATCAATTAGCCTGGCAATCTGATCAAGGATATGATCATATCCCATGTGCGCTTCGGTGGGAAGTCGCTGGCGGCTCACGGTGTCCTTAGGATCAAGGGTTTCAAGCACTACTGCTTCGATTTTGGTGCCGCCTAGGTCTATACCCCAATATGCACTCATAGGATGATACTAGTTTTAGTGGTTCTTTGCGTAACTCAGTTGGGCTAAAGTACACATAATCTGGTAAAATAGAACAGCCTCCAATAAAAATAAACGGGCAATTAACCTATTCTAAATCGTTATAGGTCAATTGCCCGCAATGTACTAGGGGAAGTTAGCTACTTATCTTCGAACTATTTTGAGGGTCTCACTTACCTCTTTGCCTTCTATTTTGAGCAAGTAGGTTCCAACGGGAAGTTCCTTGCCTACCAGGGTAACAGAATGCTCTCCAGCCGCCATCTCCTTTGCCAAAACCTCCTGTACCTTTTTCCCCATTACGTCCCACAATGTCAGCACAGTAAATCCCGACTTAGGGATTCTAAATCGTACTTCTGTCTCTTCGGTAAAGGGATTTGGGATATTTGGCAAAAAGGCAGATGCTTGATTCAAGGGTTGATCAACTGAGGTATTTGACTTCAACAAAATCATCCGTACCACCACTGGATTCAGGTTGGGGCCTGAAAGAGGAATGGCATCATTGACATAAAGGGTGTCGCCTGTCACGCTGGCATCGATGCCATTGGGAGCGGAAAAAGTTGCTTGATTGCCCGCCCCATCTCTATTGCCTCGCTGGCCTGTCCCAGCGAGCAATACTATGGATCCATTGAGCCCCACTTCAAATATCTGATTACCGCCTCTGTCTACCACATAGAGCCTGTCATTAGCGAAAGTCAGGTGGCCATTATTATTCCCTGGCAAAGTCGCCAGGATCGTGACATTGCCCGCAGAATCTATTTTGAGCACATTCCCATCACTAAAGTTGCAGCAATACAAGGTCTTGTCGTCAGGCCCCAAAATGAGTCCATTGGGACAATTGAAAAGCGCACTGGTAGCGTATAGGCCCACAAAGCCACTGGGATCTACTTTCGAGATGATATTGCCACCACATTCAGCTACATAGACATTGCCAGAACTGTCCACAGCCACACCTACAGGGGCGCTATGGCCGATTGAGAATCCGCCTACAAACCCAAAGGGATTGATTTTGCTGACGCGCCCTGCAGAGATATTGGACTGAAAGAGGTGTCCGTCTGGCCCAAAATCATTGCCAGAAGCCCCTACCAGGCCCGAGGCCCAGGTCTGCATATTGCCCGTAGGGGATACGCGAGTCACGTTGGTTCCATTGGCATTGTTCAAGGTAGATCCAAAGTCTGCAACGTAGACATTGCCATCTGTGCCTACACGGACACCGCCGCTTCCATTGAAGGGTTGAGTGATCGTCTTGACGGTTACTTGAGCAGGGCTGATCCCTAATGAAATAAGGATTAGAAAGGAGAAAGTGAGTAGTTGTTTCATCATCATTTTTTTTCCCAAAGTGGGGAAAAACGATGCGAAACGCGCTCACATATTGGGGGGATTTTTCTGACACAGTCGCGGATTACTCACAAGCCCCCTTCGACAGGCTCAGGGACCGCACAAGCCGAAATCCACGACAGCGCGCTGTAAGCGCGTTATTGGGCGCATCATTTATGCGCTAGGCTGGATTTCCGGACCGTGGGGCTTGTTTTGCGCGTAATCCAGTCTATGAAAAAAGCGATATGCTTCATTCCCGATAAATTGAACAGCCTACCATGTAATCCTTAACGCAAGCTTACCAAAGAAACCACCATCCCCTCTCGTCCTGTCACTTGACGTTGCTGCCCGGCTGATTCTCGCGTAGAAAATGGCCCCAGAATCAGTTTAAATACAGTTTTGCCATTCAACTCACTGATATAGACTAGCACATGGCGTTGGTTTTTAGCGCGCAATTTCTCCGCCTCTTTCAAGACATTGGCATAGTCTGAGAAGACCCCTAATTGGTACCCAAATCCTGTAGCCGTTTCGCGATTCACTACCAGTCGAAACAGCCCTTGGCCAGGTTTGGAAGTGTTTGTTACAACAGGGGAAGGGCTACTCGGAGTTGTCAGGTCCAATATGGCCGAAGAAGCCGAAGCGTTCTCTGTCAAATTGCGCGTAAGCGCAGCTTGTGTATCAGTAATCGGCCCAGAAGCAGTATTGGTACTTGTGCTTGAACTTGAACTTGAATTTGAATTTGAATTTGAGTTTGTACTTGAACCCGCCTTCCCTCCATATTTCTTCAGCACTTTAAGCAGGGCATGCCCGCTTTGATACCCACTGAGCTGTTCCAAGGTCTCTCCTGTGGGGCTGACAACAATGATCGTTGGATAAAAAAGTACCCCAAAGCGTTGAGCCAATGCAACACCATCTCCCGATAGGCTTTCAGCATCTACATTATAGGCCAAATAGTGTTGATTCACATAACCCGCCAAGGTAGGGTCTGTAAAACTGAATTTGCGAATATTTTCGCAAGGCGTACACCAATCTGTATAAAAATTGATGAAATAGGGCTTATTCTGGGCATAAGCTTCTGAACGGAGATCATTGTAGCTACCCGTGAAAAACCGGACGCTAGCGTCGGTTTTTGCATGAAGGGGCATTCCTCCTCCTAAACATAGGGCAAAAAGTACAATGGACCACAGACCAGTTTTACTGCTCATCATATTTTCACTTTAACTTTGATTTTGATTTATTCTGTAGGGTAATGGAACGAAAATATCGGCACTAATATGGTAAATATTTATTATTCTTCTGCACAAATGGCTATTTTGGGGTAAAGAATCAATACTTATCATCTTTACTCTACTAATTCCACCGGAAAACTATGGATAATCGATTTATGCAAATGGCCATTGACCTGGCCCTCAAAGGGATGCGAAAGGGCGAGGGAGGCCCGTTTGGCGCTGTCATTGTAAAAGATGGAGAAATCATCGGCATGGGAAATAACCGTGTTACGGGCACTAACGACCCCACAGCGCACGCCGAGGTAGTAGCTATACGAGATGCCTGCCAGTTCCTCTCCGACTTTCAATTGACCAATTGCACCTTGTATACCACCTGCGAACCATGCCCCATGTGCCTGGGTGCCATTTATTGGGCACGGCCCGATAAGGTCTATTATGGCTGCACGCGCCATGATGCTGCGGCCATCGAGTTTGATGATGATTTCATCTATCAAGAGATGAACGTGCCTATTCACAACCGAAAAATTCCCATGGAACCTTTCATGCGGACAGAAGCCCTCCAGCTCTTTGGAGAATGGTCGACCCTCTCTGACAAAACCCTGTATTGATGATCGAATTTTGGT
The DNA here is from genome assembly GCA_030430575.1 of Bacteroidia bacterium. Classification (GTDB taxonomy): domain Bacteria; phylum Bacteroidota; class Bacteroidia; order J057; family J057; genus JAUIGE01. The sequence continues at coordinate 143,977 of JAUIKF010000003.1, forward strand.
TAAATAATAAAAGGGTAGAGACCTCTATGCCTCCTGGAATGGGGCTATTGGAATTTATTCGCAATCATCAATCTCTGAAAGGCAGCAAATTAGTCTGTAAAGAAGGCGAATGTGGAGCTTGTACGGTTTTGGTAGGAGGGCTTCAAGATGGAGAGCTAAGGTATCGCTCCATGACCTCCTGTATCATGCCTTTGGCCAATGCACACCACAAACATATTGTGACGATAGAAGGGCTCAATATGGAAGCCCTTAGCCCCGTTCAGCAGGCCATGGTAGATACGAATGGCACCCAATGTGGATTCTGTACACCTGGTTTTGTAGTGGCTATGACAGGAGGACTCATGCGTTCTGGGGAGGTTTCCTTGAACCATTTGACGCAAAGCATCGACGGAAACATTTGCCGTTGCACAGGCTATAAGTCAATCGAACGTGCAGCGGAAGCACTCCTAGCTCCCTTGAAAACCATGCCGCAAGACCATGGACCACGGATTCCATGGCTGATACAGCAGGGCTATATTCCAGCTTATTTTTCCCGCATAAAAAATCAACTTGCTGCTTTTGGACCCACCGATCAACCCAAAACTGATGACAAGCATTCCCCAACAATCATAGGCGGTGGCTCAGACCTCATGGTTCAGCGCCCCCGCCAGATCGAATCCGCCAATTTGACCCCCATTTTTGATCAATCTCAATTAAAGGGAATTCAATGGAATGGAGATTTTTGTGAGATAGGTGCTGCGACGACCATCACTGAATTAGCTGAATCATCTATTATCCAATCACAAATCCCTGATATACAACGCTTTGCTTCCTATTTTGCTTCTCATCAACTGCGCAATATGTCTACCATAGGAGGGAATATCGCCAATGCGTCGCCTATTGGGGATTCGACCATGTTATTTCTGGGACTTGACAGCGAAGTGATCTTGGAAAAAGAGAGGGAGCCACGTATCGTTAAGCTAAGAGATTTTTTCCTCGGCTATAAACAGATGGACAAAAAAGAAGGGGAACTTATCCTAAAAATTCGTTTCCCCAGGTTGCCCAAAGGCGCTTTTTTCAATTTCGAAAAAGTCAGCAAACGTACCTACTTCGATATTGCCAGTGTCAACGCTGCCTGCCAAATAGTGTTGGATGACAAACACCTGATCAAGGTTGCCCACCTTTCGGCAGGAGGCGTAGGTCCCATTCCCCTATATTTAACCCAAACTTCTCACTTCCTTATCGGCAAAGAACTCACCTTTGACACCCTTAAAGAAGCGCTCAAAATCGCCAATGAAGAAGCTAGTCCCATAAGCGACACGCGTGGCTCAGCTGCCTACAAGCGACTGCTCCTCAGGCAGTTAATCATTGCTCATTTTGTCAAAATGAGTCCCGAATTGGTGAAACCAGCGCAATTGCTAATATTGGCTCGTTAATGTCGAAGACAAAATACCCAACTGATTTTCCTCAATCTGTTGGGGATTCAACCTCAAACAACAGGCAAAAAAACTACTTTGATTTTCTGATCAGTCCTCAGCTACCTCCGTCTCCTGGTTTGTATTTCAATGCCTCCTCCCCCACTCCCAAACTGGGAAAGGTTATAGGAAAAACTCACCATGAAATAGCGACTTAAGGTCGCGATGCGCTCCTCTTCAATATAATTGAAGGTACTTGTCCGATTGATGCCCACATTCTGATTCAGAATATCAAAGGCTGTCAGCCGCAGCTGACCACGCTTATTTTTGAATAAATACTTGGTGAGGGAAGCTCTCCAAAGAGGAATGCGCTGATTTTCATTAAACGCATCACCCGCATAGATGCTGTAGTCGAACGATGTGTTCACACTCCAAGTCTTGGCAAAATCTACTGTTACTTCCGCGTAATACGTTTGGTTAAGGAAATTTTGGTTCAAATCTTCAGCTTCCGAATAGCGGGTGATGTTATAGCTTAGGTCTGCGCCGACTGTGATATCGACGACTTCTTTTTTTCGGTTTTCGAGGGAGACATCTACGGAATTCACGAGTCGATTGGTGTTGTTGAGCTGATTATTGATAAACAAAATGGCGCGATTGTACAGAGAACTCCCTTCAATATTGAACCTACTTTTAATGAATTTTAAGGGTCTTCCAAAGGAGATTACCCCATTGATTCTCAGGTCATTATCGACATTGATAGGCTGCGTAGTTTGGCGAAAAAGGCTATCAACCCACTTGGCATTGGTGATCTTATTGGCGGTGTAGGTGCCTCGGAGGTACCCAAAAATATTGGTGAAAGAGAATTGACTGAAACTCATGAAATGGAACATGAGATTATGGGCGTACTCAGGTCGCAAATCAGGATTCCCCACATAGACATTCAGTGGATTGGTATTGTCTACGATCGGTTGCAATTGCTCTAGGGAGGGTTCCCTTACATTGGTTCCATAACTAATATCGATGTTTTTACTTGAGGTAAAATCACGACGATAGCTAAAGCGAGGGAGGATATTGGAAAATGTTTTTTTAATGGAAGTATCCGCGGAAATAATCTCCCCGTCCAGCCGAGATTGTTGCGCATTTACCCCAATCGTGAAATTGGACTTCCGCGTATTTTTCATAAAACTCACCCCCGCATTGTCATACGTATAGCCCCTTCGGTAGTGGTTGCTGAGCTGCTCATTCAGGCTTTCGCGGGGATTGCCTGTCCCTTGAATATCATACACTGTCCGGTCCCATTCGTTGGTGAAGTTCTGGTGTGCATAGTTTACCTCCAGATAGCGCCGCTTTCCAAGAGGCTCGGTAAAGGACACTTTTGCGCTATAGTTCAGCTGCTCATTGGTTTGTCCTTGCGTCTGCTGGATCGTGTCAGAGAAAGCATTGATATCAGTGGGCAAAAAAGAGTTCACAGCATATAAGTCCCCTGCCTGATCATCATCCTGCACCCCAATATTTAAGTCCGCCACAAAAGAGCGCCCTTTTTTTCGAAATCGCTTCCGATAGATAAGGTTTGCTGAGGCATTATAATTTTGGCCCGTATTATTCGTCAGCCGTTCGCTCGCATTTTCGAGAATTTGTTTCGGATTAAAGGTCTGAGAAGTGCTGTTCAAATCGGTCACCCCATCATTGAATCCGAAGCTAGAACGAAGAATAAAGTTCTGAGAAGAATCAATTTGATGCTGCAAGGTGAGATTCACCCGATGGTTATTATTGGTACTTACCTGATTGCTATGATCCTCAGAATCAAATACATCCGCATTCAGGAATTGCTGGCGCGTCACATCTCGCTCCACCGTATTTGTCAAGCGATTATAGAAATAGGAAGACATCAACTCCGTCTTTTTCCCAAAATCATAATTGAAATTGACGCCTCCAGCCCCTGTATTCATAAAGCCATTGTTTCGCCCGCCCATCCCTAAAGGGACGCCGCCACTACCCGCATTGATGCTCAAGCGCATGGAGCCTCCGCCGCCCCCCATCATGTTCTGCATGCCACCCATGAAGTTGATGTATTCATTGATAGAAAAGCCTTGCTCGTTCACATTATTGGCCATGCCTAGAACTGATAGCTGCATTTTTTTGCCAAACTTATTCAAGCTGAGCTTGCTCTTAAATCGGTCTTCAGTCCCATAGCCCCCCATGAGTTTCCCAAATACGCCTTTCTTTTTATCTTCTTTGAGTTCTAGGTTAATGGTTTTTTCGCGCTGCCCATCATCTACCCCCGTGAACTCAGCCATGTCCGATTTCTTGTCATATACTTTGACATTGTCAATGGCATCGGCTGGCAAATTTTTGGTGGCCACTTTTGGGTCCTTTCCAAAAAACTCCTTTCCATCTACCAAAACATTTTGCACATCTTCCCCCATCGCCTTCACATTGCCGTCCTTATCTACCTGAACCCCTGGCAACTTCTTTAGGAGGTCTTCTACTACAGCCCCCGGCTGCGTTTTGAAGGCGTCAGCATTGTATTGGATCGTGTCCCCCTTGATCAAGATTGGCGTCCGCTCTGCTGAGATCTCCACCTCCTCCAGCGTCACACTCAACGGCTGTAAAGCAATGGCTTCCAGCGCTTTATCTCCTGCAAGCTCAACCGACTCCATGCGATTGTGATAGCCAAGCGCAGACACCTGAAGCAGGTATTTCCCCTGCTTTATTCGCTGAAAGGAAAATGCGCCCTCTGAATTGGTCAAGATAAATCCGACCATCGTAGAATCTGTGGCATTCAGCAAGACCGTCGTTGCATTCTCAAGCGGGGCATGAGTTGAGTCCAGAACCGTCCCAGTCAAGTTGAACTTGGCATTTTGGGCATGCAGGGGCTGGCTGGCTACTGCGAGGAGCAGTGCCAGAAGGGAGAATAGGTATTTCATATCAATTGGGGTTTCTAGGTTGGCTTACCCTGAAAAAGTTCAAGTTCAAGTTCAAGTTCAAGTTCAAGTTCAAGTTCAAGTTCAAGTTCAAGTTCAAGGACGAACGTTTGAGTTTGCATTTGAGTTTGCGCTTGAGTTTGAACTTGAATTTGAATTCCTAATTACGGCGCTGAATAAAACGGACATTGCCACCGCCATTTTCAGATTCCATTTCTTTAGTCTTTTCCTCTACTATCGCGTCAAACTCCTCCTGAGTCACTTCCTGGCCTTTCTTTGGGGCTTTCAAAGTGCTCTTAGGAATGGATTCTAGGCTAACAGACTGGGCAGTAATCACGGTATCGTCATTATCTATTCTGAGTTCTAGGATAAGGCCAGGAAGTCCCCCAAATCCATCTGGGCCAGTAGGTACAGGGATCTGAGGCGCAAACCACGCTTCTACCGTGCGCGTGCTATCTGTAAATGTTGCCTTTTGGCATAGGTATCCATGGATTTCTTTTTGCTCACCGGTGAGTTTCCAATTGTATTTTTTGACTTCCCCCTTGATCAAAAAGCGCTTCCCCATAAATTCTCTCATCTCAGTAGTTGCTCCCGATGAGAGGTCCTGAAAAAACTCGTTATCTGGTTGGTCCATCCGCATTTTAAACGTCATGCCCCCATGGCCCCCACTCATTTCTTCAGGCTCTTCTGTTTGCTCTACATTCTTATATAGACTTGCTTCGGCATTAAATGACAAGGCCATATCGCTTTTGCGCTCTTTAGGCAATTTGTCTGCGAATTCAGCCATTTCAGGAGGTAGCTCGATGTTAAGCTTTATCTTTTCCTCATAAGTGACCTGGCCTTCTGTTTCTTGGGCCATTAGAAATAGGGGAATTAGGATAAGGGTAAATAAAATGAGTTTTTTCATAAGATTGGATTTATTTCCAAAGGTAGCGGATGGAGCTATGAGAAAGCGTTAAGGAAAAGTTAAATCCATGTAGATAAATGTTAAAAAAAACAGCCCCAACCATTATGGCTGGGGCTGTTTTTTAGCGAAAATGCTTTACGTCAGCAGCATTATTTCAAGACAATTTTCTTTGTCTCCATACCATTACGCGTAGCTACTTGCACGATATATACACCTTTTGCCATCTGGCTCAAGTCAGCTGTTTCGCTGAATTTGCTGACCATATGACCGAAGTTCACATATACTTTTCTGCCTTGTAGGTCAAAGATCTTCACTGATACGTCCGTAGCGCGATTCAAGTTGACATCAAGCGTAACCTGACCTGTGGTTGGGTTTGGATATACCTCAAAAGAGTTCACATCAGAAACGATATCTTCAATCCCTACTCCACGCGTAACTCCGCGAACGTCCAAGATAGGACGGATGTAGTAGTCTTCTGTTGCACCAGAACGGTGAGGGGCCCAGGTTCCATCAAGAATCTCAAAGGTACGGCGAGAGATTGGAGCAGCAGTCTCCCCTACCAATGCAAGGCTATCATTCAGGTGATACCAAGCTACATAGAAACCGCCATCGAGGATTTCGATAGGCACAGGAAGGGTCACGCGGTTCCAAGCACCCAAGAAAAGACCGCCTGGTGTATTTTCTGCAATATCTACATCTGCTTTTTCTACTGTCTGCTGGTACAATGGAGCCCCTGGAATGGCACCTTCGTCGTCATGAATGACAAAGCGGTAGCCACCATCAGCAAGGGTATCAGTATTGTCAGCATTAGGGAATACAAAAAACTCTACTGCTTCAATTTTTGCAGGATAACCTGTAGGCTCAAAATAGATACCTACCCCACTATTACCTGAACCACCAGCCCACTGGACAAACTGAGAGATATTCTGACGGTTGTCACTTACATACTGAAGGGCAGCTTTGCCACCTGTGGTATCGACGGCTACTGCTTCAAGCGTTCTGCTATCATTGGTCGCATTGATGTCATCATCATTCTGAACTGATACAGTCAGTGAAAATGGACCAGGAAGGGGTGGGTTGAAAGGTACACCAAATGTTTCAGTGACCAAATCTCCCTTATTCATAGAATCAATTTTAAACGTACTGAGGTACAATAATTGACCAATGGTATCACGTGCTTCTGCTGTGACTGTAGTTTCGAGAACAAGGTCGCGGTTACCTACGTTCCCAACAGTTGTATTGATGGGGAAGTCTCCACCAGGCACAGGCAGGAAGAAGCCGCCAGACTGAGGATTTTGCACATCGATAGGTGCTACGTCAAATACGTCAAAAGAAGAAACGGCAGGTGCTTTAAATACAACACCAGCCTGCGTGACACCCGTATTGGCAGGCTCAGGAAGGCTCATGTTGTCCACCATGATCCCGATATTACCTGTGATATTCTCAATTCCAATAACCATTGGGTTAGGAGAGCCATCATATCCAGGGTTCCAGCGACCTTGCTGGTCAGCATAGAGTAACTTAATCGTAGAGTCTGCTTGATTCAGAATAATCTGGAAGGTATTAGAACCATCATATCCAGCGGTGTTGTTGTTCCAGAAAGGAACGTCGATGAAAGAGACTACGAGGCTGTCCACGCGGTTGGTGTAGTAGAAACAACGGCCTGTGTTACCAGCACCAAAGAAACTCAAATCACACATCAAGGCTGCGATGAGGTCATTGTTGTCATCAGCAGTAGGAGTAGGAGGAAAACCAATGGCAGTAGAGGCAATATTAAATCCTTTGTTGAAGGAGATATATCCATTGGAACCAATGTAGAAGTTATTGTGCTTGAACCAGTAATAATCAAAGTCAAACCCCAAGTCAAAAGGTCCTACAAAGTTATCATCTGCCAGCCCAAATACTTCTGTACCAGTAGCGGTAATATCTACCCACTGGTAACGTGCATCTGTGTTGTTAAAGGTCTCAAAGTTATAGCCATAAAGGTCTGGGCTACCAGTCGCAGGCCACTGACCAAAGGCGGTTGAGAATCCTAATAATACAATGGTGAATAGTAGAGTGATTTTTTTCATATTAAGCAGAAAATTAAAATTAGTTGAAAAAGGCATTAGTTATGATTAGATCGACAAAACGAGTGAAAAAGTACGCTGCCTCTTACAGATGGTAAAAGTCTAGCGCACAAATATAGGAATTTTGTGTCATCAGCCATACAACTTCCCTCCACATAAGTGTAGGATATTTTTGCTTTTAGGATCGAATCCACGTTTTTTGCGCAAAAACCAGTTCCATCATGATTATTCAACTTAAATTTCAAGTCCTCTTTTTGGGGTTTTTGTTCCTATTTACAGGAATACAAGCCCAAAAGGAAGGCGAAACGCCCGGCATAAATGACTTTGTCGTGGTAGACGAAGAGCCCCAAGTACTCAATCTCAGAGAAGTTCAGGAAATGATTGGCTATCCAGCCGAAGCTGTGAATGAAAACATTCAAGGCTATGTCGTCGTCCGTACCCTGGTCGATGAAGAAGGGAAATACATGCAGCACAAAGTATTGCGATCTGTCTCCCCAATTCTCACCAGTGCTGTCGAAACTCATATCCATAAGCTAAGATTCACCCCTGCCTTGGTAGGAGGAGATGTCCTCAAATTCTGGGTGAATGTACCATTCAATTTTCGGCTCACAGACACTACCAGCGCCGATACCCGTATCCGACAAGTGATCACTTCTTTGGATGAAAAACTCAAAGAATCGCCTAATGATTATGAGGCATACCTACAACGAGGGCTACAATACAAAGAGTTAGGTGAGTTTGAAAAATCCCGTCAGGATATTGATAAGAGCCTCGCTGTCAACCCCCAAAAAAACAAGAAAAAAGGGGATAACTATATTTACCTTTATTACGCCCAATTATCTAAAGGCAAAGTGTATAACCTGGAAAAAAAGTGGACAGAAGCCAGGGATATCCTTCACCAGGCAATCGCTACCGCTGCAGAAGTAAAAAACCGAGATTCGGTTTTCCTAACCACCATTCCCAATGCATATCTGGAACGTGGCATCGCCTACGCCAATCTCAAAGAGACCCATAAGGCCTACAAGGACTTTGACTATGTCATCGCCAACGATGAAGAAAGCAAGTGCTTTGCTTTAGCCTTTAAATACGACCTCAGCATTCGCCAAAAAGACTATCCTGCCATTCTCTCATGCCTAGAAGAATTGCTCATCTGTGAACCAGACAATGAACTCTCGATCTTCTTCAATAGAGGATATTATAAAATCCTGAGTGGGCAATACGAAAATGCTTTGCCCGATTTTGAAATGGTTTTAGATAAAAGTGCAAGTCCCTTGATCCGGATTGCAGCTAATAATCAAATGGCAAAAGCCTATATGAAGATGGGCAAATTTGAAGAAGCGAAAGCAAAGATTGATGAGGCATCCAACATCAATGTACTTCATCCTCAACCCCTATTTTATCGGGGATTATTGCTTCTTGAACAAGGAGATAAAGAAGGCGCATGTAAGCAATTTCAAAACGCCTTGAACTTTGGGCTGGAAGGAGATGATAAGGATGAGGCGGAGAAATTGGTAGGGGAAAGTTGTAGGTAAGAGGTTTGGGGTTTGTAGGCTGTAGTTTGTGGTTTGTGGTTTGTGGTTTGTGGTTTGTGGTTTACAACTAGAACTACAGACTACAGACTACAGACCCTAAACTTCCCTCAAATTAGCCTGAAAAAAAGCACGATCAATTTGACGGCCACAATCCCCCCGACAATCCACTTCCATCGGTGTTTTTTATTCCCTAAACCCGTGGCAGTGGCTTCTTGAAGGTCTTCCCAGAAAGCCTCACTATCTGGGGAGATTTCCATCAACTGATCGAGAATATATTGAAGGTTGAAGCGAACAGCCTCAGTGGTTTCTAACTTCAACCCTTGCCGAAGGACTATTTTTGCCAATTTGGTACGGCCATGGGCATTATTGACCGCCAGGGCCACATCTTCCAAAGCGGCTGCATAAGCATTTCTTAATCCATCAAAATGGTCAGGGAGCAAATTCAGGGCATTGATCCGCATTTCATCACAAGCTTCTTGAACTTCAGGACCTGGGGAAGCCCCTGCTTCTATTTGTTTAGCTAGGTCTGAAAGGCCATCCACTTGAAGTTGTAGATATTGATAGGTCGCCTTATAACACTGACTGTAATACGACAGGTCAACGGGCAAAGGCTTGCACAGCAGATTCAACTGATCCAGGTCATTCAGGCGAAAGTATTTGAGCAATACTTGATTATATCGAAAAACAAAGAATGGGGTAAAAAAGTCTTTTACCTCCAGAGAGTTCGTCAGCCAGGCCCTAGTCTTCTCTGTGAGGTGCGGGGAAAAGAAAGCCGTATTCCCCTTGGTGACAAAATCAAAAGCAGGGGTAAACTGGTAGAGCTGCTGATGGAGTTCCAGCGTCCCTACGTCTTCCAACTCTTCAAACAGCTCAAGCAAACTACTTTTGTCGAATGATTGTCCGCGCAAAGTAATCTCTGCCGTATCTGCTAACTCAAACTCTGCCATAATGCGCTTACGTGCCCGACGAATGGCCGTAAGATCAGGCGTTTCTTCAGTAGATAAACCGAGCAGATCAAATGGGCTGAAATAGGGGATTGGCTTCATAAGGTAAAAATAGCAGAATTATTTGTAGTTTTCCAACCCAAAGCATTGATAATAACCATGTTGAAAAAACCCTTCGCATTTTTTCTGATAGCCGTCATATGCCCCTTTTTCTGGGGTAAAAATCCCTCACCTACTCCTACCAAAGAACCGATAAACATCATCTTAATGATAGGAGATGGAATGGGTCTTAGCCAAATTACGGCTGGTATGATTGCCAATCATAATGAGCTGAACTTAGAGCGGTTTCGACATATTGGTTTGATCAAAACCTTTTCTTCTAACGACTTAATAACCGATTCTGCTGCTGGTGCCACAGCATTCGCCTGTGGCAAGAAAACGCATAACGCTTATGTGGGATTAGACGCCTATAAAAGGCCCATGACTACTATCCTTGAGCTCGCTCATGAAAGGGAACTGAGCACAGGCCTCATCGCAACCTCTTATATTCAGCACGCGACTCCAGCTTCTTTTTTTGCCCATCAGCCTAACCGATATATGTACGAAGAAATCACAGAAGACATCCTTGCAGGGACTGTCGATATTGCGATCGGAGGGGGCCGAAAATTTTTTGACCAAAGGGAAGATGGAAGAAATTTAATAGATTCTCTGGCAGCTCATGGATATGAAGTATTTAATGGCCTCAGTAAAGCGAAAAAACAAGCAGAAAGCAGTCGAGTGGTTGTATTAGCCAAAAAGGAGCACCTACCGCAAGTCACAGAGGGAAGAGGTCGTTTTTTGGCAAAGGCAGCTGACTTTGCTACGGGAAAGCTTAAACAAAATAATAAGGGGTTTTTCCTGATGATTGAAGGGTCGCAAATCGACTTTGGCGGGCATTCCAATAACAAGGACTATATCGTCAATGAAGTCAAAGATTTCGATTATACTATTGGAAAAGTTTTGGACTTTGCGGAAGCTGACGGCAATACACTTGTGATTGTGACTGCAGATCACGAGACTGGAGGCTTCGCCATAGAAGGTGGAGACATAGATACGGGCGAAGTCTATGGAGACTTTACGAGTGGAAAACACACCGCGACTATGGTCCCAGTTTTTGCCTATGGACCTGGAGCTGAGGAATTTACGGGCATTTATGAAAACACAGAGATTTTCACAAAAATGATCAACGCCTTTGGGTTTGATCTAAATGAAGCCCCTTGAAGCGTATTTGAGAATGGTCAATGAATATGAATTATCAGAGCAAAGGTTCATTTTATCATTTATTCATCTACTCATTCTATCATTCCCTCATCCTATCATTCCCTCATTCTATCATTCCCTCATCCTATCATTCCCTCATCCTATCATTTCTCCAAATACGGCAACAATGATTGAACTGTATCCAGATAGTGGACTCCTTCAGGCAGTTTCTCTTTTATCTGTGAGGCTTGGTAGCCGGAGATTAATAGGGAGGTTTTGGGATAAAGGGCTTTTACTTTTTCTACGTACTTTATCAACCGCGTTTTGGTAGGGGTACTCGTCACAGACATGAGAAAATACTCAGGCTCGTAATGGTCATAAACTGTTTTTAAATCTCCTATTGGAAGATTTTGGCCTAAATATATGACGCGAAACTTCCTGGCTTTGATCAGAAAAGCAGCAAATAAAAGGCTCAATTCATGTAGTTCTCCCTCAGGCAAAAATAGGACAAATTTCTTGGCATGAGGATCTTCGGGAGCCATCTGGCCATCAATCGCCACTATGAGTTTTTGCCGAATAAGATTCGACATAAAATGCTCATGCGCAGGAATAATATTGCCTGTCTGCCACAGAATTCCAATTTTATGTAAAAAAGGATATACAATCTCCAACATCGTCCGCTCAAACCCTATTTGCAGGGTATTTGTCGCGATGATTTTCTCAAACCGCCCTTCATCAAGATTGATCATGGCCAATACCATGGCATGTATCTGATTGTGAGAGACGAGACTCGTCTCACTGAGGTGAAGGACCGTCTGATAAATATCGGACTCCTCCATCCCTGCAATCTTCGAAATCTTGTGTCCATTTCGGTTTAGGTAGGCAATATTTAGGGTCAACCGTAAATCCTCATCATCATAGGTGCGGATATCCGTATTTGTGCGTTTAGGCTGAATAATGCCATAACGCTGTTCCCAGGCTCTCAAAGTATGTGCTTTGATGCCCGTGAGCTTTTCCAAGTCTTTGATCGAGTAGTTTCCCAAAAGAATAGTCTTTTTTGCCTAAATTTTACTGCAAACAAAAATAGCTACCAAATTGTTTCCGAACCGCATAAAGCGGTAAATTAAGTCCCAGTCTTTGCCTATTGACGTCAATATCAGTATTTTGAGGCCGTATTTTATCCTATTCAATCACTGACATGACAAAAAAGATCATCCTTATCCTTAGCCTCTTTGCCATGCTGCAAATGGCTTGTGACGATACACCACCTCCCGAAAAACCTGTTACTGCAGCTAATCAACCAGATACGTCTCCTTCCCCTACCACAACTCCTCCTCAATCCATCAACGCACAGGATACCATTCTCAAAGTCTTGCACAGATATTATTCTGATCTTGCGGCAGAGGAACTCCATGAAGCTATTTATTTTGCCCCTATACTGGAGCGGTATTTTTCCCTAGAAAATAAAACCAGAGAAGAAATCGCCGAAATAACCCGAAGGACTTTCAAAGCAGTAGATAGCAGGGAAATCGTCATTGATCCAACTTCCTTCCAAATCAATCCCATAGGAGAGGATTATGAAGTCATATTTTCGGGTAAAGTAAATGTAAGATACCTAGGTGAAACACAAGAAAAGTCTGAGGCATTTCATAATCGCTTTGTTTTTAACAAAAACTACCGAATCAAAATCTACGATAAGGTTGATGGCTCTGAGAACACCAAAAGTCAACGAGCAAGCGATGGGCTAAAAAGTGGCTATCGCATCCAGCAAATCATTGAGCGTATGGCTGCCCCCGAAAGTATGGAAGTAACGCTAGACCAGAAGGTTGGCATATATTACCTTCACCGCGAGGGGGCATTCACCCAAATCCACCACTTTTCCACTTTCGCTCAATTACTAGATGCTTATCCAGCAGTAAAAGAGATCGTAAGCGACCTATCCTGCCAAATGAAAACGGAATCTTTGCCCCTATTTGACTGTGATGGTTTCAGCAAAGAGGGATGTTTTGTAGATAAAATTGAAGGGTTTACCCTATTCAGTGAAATGTATCAAACCCTTGAAGAATACGAACTCAGGAAAGTAGGCAATGATGAGGTTCAGGCAGCAAAAACTGCCCAAGGAATGGTAACCCATCAGCTTACGGAAACCAGCAACAGCATTGCCTTATTCTTTGGGAAGGTGGATGGAAAATGGCGGTTGATAGCCATCGATGCGGCATCTTTTGACTGCTCTGCATAAGGATATCATGAATTGACGAAAAAATTGGGATTGACTAAAACACGTGTAAATGAATCTAATAAAAACATGGGCATTGCCCCTTCTCCTATTAAGCTTTATTGGCGGCTGCAGTTCTGTCAAACAGCAAGCTGTAACGAATTCTCCATCTCCCCCTACCCCAGCGGTCATTCAGCCCGCCCCAACCAAAACTGCCCCTCCGCCCGCCAATGCGGAATCAACAGCGCCTAGTGCTACAGCCCAGGCTACGGACCCTTTTTCCTCTCCCATCCCTTTTGACCAGGATGCTGTTATGGGCACCTTGGCTAATGGCATGCGCTACTATATTAGAAAAAATGCCCAGCCAGCCAATTATGCGGAGCTGCGATTAGCGGTAAATGCGGGGTCTATTTTGGAAGAAGAAGACCAGCAGGGATTGGCTCACTTTGTAGAGCATATGGCATTTAATGGGACTAAAAATTTCCCTAAAAATGATCTGATCGATTACCTGGAAAGCATAGGCGTCAAATTTGGGGCACACCTCAATGCCTACACCAGTTTTGATGAAACGGTGTATATGTTACGTCTGCCCACAGACTCCTTGCCTCAATTTGAAAAGGGCATGCAGATCATGGAAGACTGGGCCCATAATGTGGTCTTTGAAGGAGTGGAAATTGACAAAGAGCGTGGCGTCGTCATAGAAGAATGGCGACAAGGCCTCGGCGCAAGCGAGCGCATGCGTCAGCAGACATTCCCTGTCAGCTTTTACAACTCCCAGTATGCTGTTCGCTTACCGATAGGCAAACAAAGCATTTTGGAATCTTTTAAACATGAACGCCTGATCCAATTTTATAAGGATTGGTACCGTCCAGACTTGATGGCGGTGGTAGCTGTAGGCGATTTTGATGTAGCACAAGTAGAGCAGATGATCAAGGATAAATTTGGGAAAATCCCTGCTGCCCAAAACGCGAGAGAAAGAACCCTTTATCCAGTACCCAATCACGTAGACACCAAAATTGCTATTGCAGTAGATCCAGAAGCCACGCGCAGCTCTGTAAGCCTCGACTATAAGCGTCCTCTCAAAGCAGTGAAAACCCTCAGTGACTATCGCGAATCTCTGATTACAAGTCTTTGCAGCAGAATGCTAGATGCCCGCTTAGAAGAGCTCAAACAGCTCAAAGAACCTCCTTTTGCCTATGCCTATACCAATTATGGATCTATGGTCCGCACCAAAAATGCTTACTCATCCTATGCCATAGTTCCGACAGGAGGGCATTTGTATGCATTGGAGTCCTTGCTGGTAGAAAATGAACGTGCCGCTCGCCATGGCTTCACTGAGTCAGAACTCGAACGGGCCAAGAAACAACTCCTTACCCGCCTGGATCGCGCGGTAAAAGAGGGAGATAAGACCTCGTCAGGTCGCCTGGTATGGCGGTATGTACGCCATTTCCTTTCGGGGAGTCCTGCTATCAGCTCCCAAGATCGACTGAAGCTGGCACAGGAATTTTTGCCCAAAATCCCCCTTCGCGACGTCAATTATCGCTTCAAAACATGGATCAAAGATGACAATCGTGTGGTAGTCCTCAATGGTCCAGATAAACCAGGGGTAGAGATGCCTACAGAAGCAGATATATGGCAATTGTTGCAAGAGGTAAAGGAAATGGACATCCAGCCTTACCGAGATGAAGTGGTACGCGCCCCCTTGATGGGTGCTCGTCCCGATGCTGGGAAAATAAAAAACACGGAAACACGCGATGACCTAGGGATTACGGAAATTACCTTCAGCAATGGTGCCCGAGTCATTTTGAAGCCTACTAACTTCAAAAATGACGAAATCAGTATGCGTGCCTCCAGCCCTGGCGGGCACTCTCTCGTAAATGACCAGCAGTATATGTCTGCATCGATGGCCGCTCAAGTCGTCGCTAATTCGGGTCTTGGCCCTTATTCCCCCAACCAATTGGAGAAATTTCTCTCCGACAAAGTCGTTCGTCTTTCCCCTTATATTAGCGAACTGGAAGAGGGCTTTAGAGGGAGCACTTCAGTAAAGGATCAGGAAGTGTTTTTACAAATGCTTCACCTCTACTTCACTGCCCCTCGCAAAGACAAAACAGCCTTTGATGCTACTATGGCACGGCAGCAGAGTTTTTACGAAAATTTGCTATCCAACCCTGTCTCTTACTTCAACTCCGAAGTTTCGAAGACGATTTACGGTGACCATCCAAGACGTGGCTACCCTACCCTAGAGCGATTAGGCCAGGTAGATTATGAAACAGCTCATCGCATCTTTAGGCATCGTTTTGGAGACATAAGTGATTTCACCTTTATTTTTGTGGGAAATATCGAAGTAGAGCCTTTCATGGAAATGCTGGCTTCTTATGTGGGCAGTATCCCGCCCAAAAACCGAAAAGAAACCTGGAAGGATGTAGGTGCCGACATCAAACGTGGCATTATTGATCGCACGATCAAAAAGGGGAAAGAGCCCAAAAGTGCTGTCCGAATGTTATTTTCGGGGGACTTTGAGTGGGACCTCGACAACCGATATGACATGATGTCGATGGTCCAGGTACTTCGCATCATGCTGCGCGAATCCATGCGCGAAGAGAAAGGGGGCGTATATGGCGTCAGGGCATCTGCTAGTCCTAGACGAAATCCAAAAGAGACCTATTCCATTTCCATTTCCTTCCAGTGTGCGCCTGAGAATGCGGAAGAACTGATCAATACAGCGATGAAGGACATTGAGAATCTCCAGAAAGAAGGGCCTTCCGACAAAAACCTAAAAAAGGTTCAAGAGACACAACGCAAAGACATAGAGGTAGGCATGGAACAAAACAGTTATTGGCTCAGCCGACTGGGCTTTTATTATGGCAATGGGCTAGATCCTAGCCTGATGAAAGAGACTGTGGGTCGTATTGATAGCCTGACAGCAAAACGTGTTCAGGAAGCGGCCAAGCGCTATTTCGGAAAAGATAATTATATCAAAGTAGTCTTATACCCTGAAGGAGAGGGAGATTAACAGGTAAATGAAGAATAAAGATAGAAAAAGGGTTTCTGGACTGGTCCAGAAACCCTTAGCTTTAAGCGAGAAGCTCCTCTTCTAGACAGCTACTACACGCTCTACTTCAGGAACCATGCGAGTCAGGAGGTTTTCAATTCCTCCTTTTAGGGTAACGACTGCAGAAGGGCACCCTGAACAACTGCCTTGAAGCTTTAGTTGAACAGTACCTGCTTCAAAGCCTTGATAGACAATATCTCCTCCATCCATCGCTACCGCAGGCCGTACATGACTCTCGATCAACTCTTTGATCTTCTTGACCACGTCGTCATCATCTTCAATGGCCGGCGGGGTAATATCCGCCAATGCGCCCGTAAGAATAGGCTGGTCACTGGCCAAATATCCTTTGAGGAAATCCTTCACAACAGGAATAATCGCCTCCCACTGAAAGGCTTCTCCTTTGGTAATGGTGATGAAATTTTTCCCAAAAAAGACCCCTTCTACAAATCTAAAATTGAAGAGTTTTTGGGCCAATGGAGATTCATCTGTCGTACTTTCATCAGGAAAGTCAGCAGAGCCATGAGGGATGATTACCCGATCGACGACGAACTTCAGCGAAGCTGGATTGGGCGTAATTTCTGTATAGATCATCATGAGAATTGATTGATTATTAATTGATTAATTGATTGATTGCCTTTTGAAGCCATACAACTTCATTTAGGAAGTATTGTTATCAATCTTGTGCTTGAATTTGAACTCGAACCTAAATTTTATAATCAGTAGGCGTAGGGTCTTTATCTTACTAGCTGCGAAGCTACTACTATTCCTTTTCTTTGCCAACGAACTATCACACCTGTCTACTGCCGAAGTCACTGGCAGCCTCTTCCGCGTCTACGACGATACCAAGTCCTATTACCAACCCATAGTTCACCTTGTTGACGGAAACGGCTATAGCCGCGATGGGTTTGCGCATCTTGGTGAACCTGATATTGTGCCCTTTGCAGGTCGATTGCCAGGCATTCTTCCTCTTTTTGCGCCATTATATGCCTTATTTGGCCATACGACTGCATGCCAATTGATGGTTTTCCTCCAATTCATCATAGGAAGTCTTTCCATATATGTATTGGGGTTAATTGCGTATAGGCTATTCCAAGACAAGGCTTTGGCTTTGTGGGCTATGGGCTTATATTTGGTTAGCTATCAAGTCCATATCTATGAACATGCAGGGGCTACGGAGAGCTTAAGCATTGCATTCACCATTTTTTCGATCTACAGTTTTTTAGCATTTAGGGATAAAAAAAAGGGTTATTTTCTCCTTCTGGCAGGCTTCTTTTTTGCCTGGTCAGTGGCCTTGCGTCCGATTATGGGAAGCTTTGGGTTTGTTTGGATGTGGATTTTGTGGAAGTCCCCCACTAAAAAGATGATAGTACGACATATGTTCTATTTCTGGGCGCCATTGGCTTTACTACTCCTTTCCTGGAATCTTCGCAATTACCTCACCATGGATCGGATAATCCTGTTAGAAGACCAATGGGAAATCTCCTACCCCCATGAGCCAGAATATGGCCCTGATGGGATGGCGATTCGTCAGCTCATCCGCACCTGGGGAGGGGACATGCTCTATTGGACAGATGGCTCAATGGGTAATATTCTAATGGGACCTAAGCCCACAAAAACGGTCAAAGATGGTTTACCCCAGCGCATTTATACCCCTGACTATCAGGCAGATTCCATCATTTTGCTCAGGCAATATTATATGGCAGCAAATGACCCCAGCCTTTCTGATTCCTTGCGCATACTCTCAGAGGTGCGTGCTACGGAAATGGCGCATCGCTTTCAAAAGTCTTATCAACAGCATAAGCCCGTCGATGCCTATCTAGGTGCCAGAATCCGGCTGATAGGCAAACTGATTTTTGGCAGGGTTCGTCATGACTTACCTTTCCCATTTCAACCCAATATCAAGCCTTATCAATACTTGATCAAAGCAAGTTTAATTCTCTTGCATTATGTGTTGATAGTCGTCGGGTTGGCAGGATTAGTAGTAGGATTTATTCGATTAAAGGGCCTAGCGCGCCTTTTGGCGTGCATGCCTTTGTTGATGATCCTGGTTCTAGGAGCAGGACTGGGAATGATTGAAGAACGGTATACGCTTCCGTTATACCCCTTTCTGATCATCTATGGATTATGGCTGATGAGGATGACTTTACTCCACTTCGCTCCCAAATAGAGGCATTTGGAGAAACATCCATTTGAGGAGCTGGTTAAATTTGGTAGTTTTGGTAATACATTTATGGCAAAACAGATCTCCATTATCATCCTTCTGACTGTCTACCTGACTGGGCTGATGAGGACATTTGTGCCGTATCTGGACTATATGCTAAATAAGGAGTACATCGTGACGGAGTTGTGTGTCAATAAGGACAAACCCGAAATGGAGTGTAATGGCATGTGCTACCTGATGACTCAGGTAGAAGAAACACAAAGCCCTGCGGAGTCCCCTGACTGCCCCGCACCTCCAGTTGCGGAAGAATTAGAATTGCCCGTATCTTTTCTGAGTTCATTTCCTCAACCCACACTTTTACTCTTACAACCTTCCGCCAACAGCCTTCAAAACGAAAGCCTTATGACCCAATGGGTCTATGTGCCGCCTAGTCCCCCTCCCCGATCGTGAATAAGCTATCCCTGTTTTTTCACTTTTAATCAAACCCATATGAAAACCAAAGCAATTGTGATTTTCACAATTTGCGGGTGGTTATTGGCGAGTTCTGCTGCTGCATGTGATGTATGTGGCTGTTCTTCCTCTGGCAATCTCATGGTTGGGATGCCAGGCCACCAAAGCAATTTTGTGGGGATCGGCTGGAAATACCTGTCTTTCAGCGCTTGGGACTTAGATGGCAATCAAGCTGATGATGGCTTTATGCAATGGGACCTTCGTGGTCGCTTTGCCCTAAGCAAGCGCTTTCAACTTCAGGCCAGTATCCCTTATAACCTCAGCATGAGGACTTTTGAAGGAACCCAAAGTCAATTGGGCGGCATGGGCGACGCCATGCTCCTCGGGAGTTGGAACGCTATAGAGACTGTCCCTGACAGCCTTCATAAGGCCAAACACCTTCTTACTATAGGTAGTGGCCTAAAACTACCAACTGGCAGATTTGCTGTAGATGGAAAAAGCCTTCCTTTGCCTGCCAACTTTCAGTTGGGTACGGGAAGTTATGATGTCGTCTTTCTCCTCAATTATCGCTACCAACTGGATAAGTGGGGATTCAACCTCGCTGCCAATGGTCGCTTAAATTCTGTAAACCCCCACGCCTACCAGTTTGGGGACCAACTAGGTGCTCAAGTATTTGCGTTTCGCTGGTTTGAAGTTGGGAAAGTGGCGCTTATGCCCTATGCAGGGGGCTATGCAGAATTCATAGAAGCAGATAAGCGAAAAGGGATTTACCAGTATGGTACGGGGGGGAAAGGGCTATATGCCCTTGCAGGGCTAGAAGCCTTTGCGGGAGATTTTGCCATAGGGGTATCACTACAAAATCCTGTCTTTCAATCGTATACGTCACAAAATATCGAGGCCAATATGCGGTTGTCAGGCACGGTGAGCTATTTATTCTAATTTTTCAACAATGTCCTCTATGCGATTATCTTTGTTGCTAACAATGAGTATCTTGGGGATTTTAGGGATATCCTGTGACAATGACGGAATAGACCCCCATGATAAAGAACCTCCTGTGATAATTTTTTTGACCCCTCAAGCGGGTCAGGAGTTTTCCTCAGGACAAACCATCAACATACAATTTACTTTAACAGAAAATGATAACCTTCACAGTTTCACGTATCACATCCAAAATCAGGTAACCCTTGAAATCATGGATGCTGAGACACGCCATATTCATGGAGAATCTGTGGAATTGCTTTTTCCTTTTGATCCCATCGCCAATGAACCTACAGCATATCAGGTGACAGTTTCGGCGTCAGATCATCATGGAAATACTGATTCAACGGCCGTAGAATTTACTGTAAAATAGTCATCCTCATGGCATTTGGCCTTCTTTTTTAACAATTATTCGTTACCCTAATTAGAAAAAAACAATCAAATGAAAACTACAATTAAACTAGCCCTCATAAGCCTAACCCTTTTCGCCCTTTTTACTACTGGATGTAAAGAAAAAGGCTGTACCGACCCTTTTGCTGTCAACTATGATATTGAAGCGGAAGAAGATGATGAGTCCTGCATCTACCCTGAATTGACCCTGCATCTTCACCAGATGGTTGGAGATCAAGATTTGACCATTGATCAGGAATATACAGTGGATGGCACCAAAATATCTTTTTCTCTTTTTCAGTACTACATTTCAGGCATCCAAATCATGGATGATGCGGGTGCTGGATACGGAATCGATGATGTCTACCTACTCGGCAAGACAGATAAAATGCATTACCCCATTGGAACTATCCGGAGCGGTCATGCCCACATGCTTCGCTTCAATGTAGGCATTGATGCTGCCACGAATGCCCAGTCTGAAGCAGACTTTGCTGCATGGGATGCTGACCACCCACTTGCAGCTCAAACGCCGAGCATGCACTGGAATTGGAACCTAGGCTACATTTTCTTCAAGGTTGAAGGAAAGGTTGATAGCAATGGTGATGGCGTACTCAACCAGAACTTTATCTTCCATGTAGGAACTGACAACATGCTTCGCGAAACCACTGTCATGGTTCATAAGGATATTGCTTCTGCTGATGAAGCCATTCACCTAAAAGTGGACCTTGCCAAGGTAGTCGAAAACATCGATTTCTCTATTGACACAAATTGGGATACCCATACAGGTAATAACCCAGAACTAGCGAAGAAACTGGCAGACAACCTGGCAGATGCATTTAGTAAAAACTAGAAATCTTTAATCAAAATTGGCAGCTGGATCGTTACCCTACAAGACCTAATTCCTAAATCACATGTTAATGAAAAACACCATCAATGTAATTCTTATCACTTTCGCCCTTTTTCTCAGTCTCTTGACTAGCTGTACTGAAAAGGGGTGTACCGATCCTTATGCTGCCAATTTTGATTTTAATGCTGAAAAAGATGACGGCACTTGTATCCGTCCTACCCTGACCCTTGATTTTCAACAAAAGCTGGGGGAAGAAGATTTTGCAATAGGCCAGGAGTATCTCTTTGGAAAAGATAGTTCCAGCATCACATTTACCTTATTTCAATTTTATCTTTCTGGTTTTATGATCAGGGATATTGATGGGCTAGGATATGGACTAGACGATGTGTATTTACTGGTAAAATCAGAACGCCCTCAAAATAATGTGGGGAGCATTCGTGCTGGGCGTGCCCGGACCCTCCACTTCAACCTAGGCATAGATCCTGCTACTAATTCGGTGGATAGCCTTACTTTTGCCCTATGGCCCCCCAACCATCCATTGGGTCTGCAAACCCCCAGTATGTATGGTCCTTCTGGGTATATCTTTTTTAAGATTGAAGGGACGATAGATTTTGATAAAGACGGAATTCCAGATCAAGATTTTATTTATCATGTAGGGACTAATGATATGTTGAGATCGATCACGTTGATTCCCAATAAGAATATTGTGGCATTAGATGAAACGTTTCTCATTAATGTCGATATGGCTAAGATTCTTGAGGGAATTAACTTCACCTCATCTGCTCACTGGAGTACTGATTTGACCAGTAATCCTTCCCTTTCCAAAAAGCTGGCAGATAATTTTTCGAACGCTTTCAGTATGTAATATGAAAAGAGTAGTAGTAGGCCTTTCAGGCGGCGTGGATTCAAGTGTAGCAGCCTATTTGCTGAAGCAACAAGGCTATGAGGTCATAGGCATGTTCATGAAGAATTGGCATGATGATTCAGTCATTTTGGATGCAGAATGCCCTTGGGTAGAGGACAGTCAAGATGCATTGCTGGTCGCGGAAAAGCTAGGTATTCCTTTCCAGACAATAGACCTGAGTGAGGCCTATAAGGAGCGAATCGTCGATTATATGTTTGCCGAATATGAGGCAGGTCGTACGCCCAACCCCGATGTGCTGTGCAATCGGGAAATTAAATTCGACATCTTTCTCAAAGCTGCCATGCAGCTCAAAGCAGACTACGTAGCCACGGGTCACTATTGCCAGAAGGGTGAGGCTGTAGTAGATGGGCAATCCGTATTTAGCCTGCTGGCTGGCGCTGACGGTAATAAGGATCAGAGTTATTTCTTATGCCAACTGACGCAGGCCCAATTGGCCAAAGCGCTTTTTCCTATCGGCCATTTGCAAAAGGCCGAAGTACGGGAGATTGCACGAGCTGAAGGGCTCGTGACGGCCGAGAAAAAAGACTCGCAGGGTCTTTGTTTTGTAGGAAAAATACGTCTGCCCGATTTCCTCCAGCAACAGCTCAAACCCAAAAAGGGCCAGATCATAGAAGTAATGGCTGATGCACCTATATATCAAAAAAAGGTGTTGGCAGGCCATGAAGCGGTTCCTCATCAGCTACTTAGTCAACCCTTTACCTATCAACCTTCTGATGGCCAGGTAGTTGGCACCCATAATGGTGCCCATTACTTCACTATCGGCCAACGCAAGGGACTAGGGGTCGGGGGAAAAGTAGAACCCCTTTTTGTGATAGAAACTGATGTGGTCCAAAATATTATTTATGTAGGCATGGGAGAAAATCACCCTGGCCTCAACCGTAAGGGTCTTTTCATTCCCAATGATGACCTTCATTGGGTGCGCCCTGATTGTGCACTGGAAACAGGGCAAAAAGAAGATTACCTGGTTCGTATCAGGTATAGACAGCCCCTTCAGTCCGCGACTTTGTACCGCGAGCCAGAAGGGCTTTATATCTCATTTTCTGATTGGCAAAAAGGCGTGACGCCAGGGCAATTTGCCGCCTGGTATCGTCAAGACGAATTAATCGGCTCAGGGGTCATTTCTTGAGAGACCGCTCGCTTCGCTCGCTGCGAGACCGTTCGCGCCTTCGGCACTCACTGCGGGACCGCTCGGGCTTACGCCCTCGCTGCGGGACTAAAGGCAGGTTTTCAAGAGGACCGAGCGATCTACTCTTCTGTCTTCACGCCCTCTACTTTGCGAACGATCCCATTTTTGATGGCTTTACCGACATAAAATTCACTGAGTTTTTCATCCGGGTATTGGGAAAAACCCATCCGTCGAGTGAAGGCATTGTCTAGCATACGCTCTGACTTTCCTTCCAACCGAGGGTTCAAGGTGTCAAATACCTTCAACCAGCTATCCAAATTGGGATAGTTTCCACTGGTGAATAACCAGCGCGCATCTATCATATTGTTGACTTTTCCCCAGTGAGGCACACCTCCAAACGCCAACATCTCTTTTTGAAGACGATTTAGGATGGTTTTGGCCCCCGCAGAATCATATAAGGTAGGCAAGTCAAAAAGGGCAAATACAGCCTCCTCTGGCGTTTTTGTGACACCATTTGCATGCTCATGGTACATGGGGGACAGATAAGCTTTCGAAGCTTTTACAAATCGCACCGTCAGTGGCGAAGTCAGAAATAGTTGGCTATCTTTTCCCAATTCCTCCAAAACTTCCCAGACGCGCTCTACTGCTTGAATAAATCTGGGAACACCTTCTGCTCGACCATTTTCGAGTTCGTCTACACTTCCTAGGGGAAAGGCGAACTCAGCAGAATAGCCGTGCTTCTTCAAAGAAGCATTGCCTTGGTGAAGCACTTTGTGACTAGGACCAATAAACAATTTGTCCTTTACGGAGAGAAACCCTTTTGAAATAACTTTGGGATTGCCTTTAGGAAAAACGTCTAAGTACAGTTCAATCGCAGAGGCCGGGATCAATAAGCTGCCAATCCGAACCGCCAAGTTGCGGACCATGGCATTTACCCATAAGAGTTTATGGTTTTTATCTCTTCGATCTACCTGATGATCATATACTTGAATGGTGCGTATGGCATTATGCACTTTTTTCCAAGGATTTATGCTGTAGGGCGCAAGGTTAATAGTCACATGTCGAGCGGCTTGCTTTTTCTTGAAAAACAGGCTTCCATCAAGCAAAGCTGTTCTGATTCCTTTCGTATCCTTTGTCCCTTCCCATGTCCAGACCTCTTTGGTTTCTGCCAATTTATAAGAGGGTTCTACTTCCAGGATATAGGAATAAATAATTCCCATACTTCCCAGGGTCATCAATGCACTATTGAACCACTCATCATTTGCAATAAGCGTAACAGGAACCCCACTGATGGTCTCAGGCTTAAGTTTATCTTCTCGGGTAATAGGAACAGTAGGCTCTATGCGGTAGAGTTGGCCGTTTCCTCCCAAAATAAGGATTGAACGCACCATACTGGGGAAAGCGCCTAGTCTTCTTCCTGTACCGTGAGTCCCCGTCGAGATAGCTCCTGCAAGGGTCTGGAGGTCTACAGCTCCCATATTGGTAAGCGCGAGTTTTTGCTTATGCAGCCATTTGTTGAGGTCCTTTAGAATCATATTTCCAGATACCTCGACCAAGACGTTTTCTTTGGGTTTAGCACTAGGCTTAAATCGTTGTTTTTCCCCATAGTGTTCTGGGGAAATGACGTGAGCAAAAGGCTTGAGGCCTTTTGGGTCGATGACATAGCCATTTGTGAGGGCAACGTCAGAATAAGAGTGCCCTGAACCTACTGCCCGTATAGGTTGTTTTTCTGCCTTGGCAGTTTTTAGCAGAAGGATAAGGTCTGCCAGTGATTGTGGGCTAAAAATCCCTAGAGGCGTTGCCTTGTGGTTTTTTGAGACATTGCTCCAAGTTTTCCTACGTTCCATCATTGAAGCCAATTCTGTTGGTTGGTCAGCCATTAGTATAAATTTAGGTGAATAACAGTGTGTAGGGGGACTGTTTATATACTAATGTCAAAAAGCCTCAAAATGTAACCATAAGAATTGATAAATATTTGATTTTTAAACTTTAATGACGAGGAGTTTTATTTTACTCATTGGTGGCCCCAATTGGTTGAATCGCTTTCATCATTGGGAGAAAGTCCCAAAATATCTCCTTCGGTAGTGACACCGAGGCCAAGAACCGTACGATTTGCATAGTTGAAATAGCTTGTGACTTGGTTGAGTTCCAAAAGCTCCCCATCTGAGAATCCTACTTCCGTAAGCACTTGTTTATCAACCATTTCCATCGCTCCGGGAGCCAGGGTGAGTTTTTTTGCATACAACAATCCTTTCAACAGTTTTCCTTCAAAATAGTCATGGGGCATATCCTTCTCCAGGCTTTCCCATATCCGTTCATATTGCCTCTCATCCTCCAACAAGCGCTTCAACCCTGCCGCATGGTGATCGACACAATAAGGGCATTTATTCAACATACTTACATACACCCCAACAGATTCCAGGTACCATTTCGGCAAGGTATTATTGGTGTGGTGCAATACATTTTTGTAAAGAGCCATATGTCCTGCCAATGTGTGCGGACGGAGGCTATGTACACTGAGAATATTATCGATATAATGATTGGGTCCTTGAACCCGCTTATAGAGCTTGGCCAATGTACCTGTAGCTTCTTTAAAGGAAATTTCTTTTATCCAGCTCATGAAGAAATTATTAATTGATAGATTATGGATTAATGAATAGCCATTTACCCCAAACGTTCCCCCTTAAACGCCTGGACAATTTGGGCCATTAGATCTCTAATGGCTGAATAACTTCCCCATGAAGCTGGTATCGAAGGTTGAGCACACTGGCGTTGATATAGATGGTATCTCCGACTTGCTCAGTGCCTCTATCCTCATGGATATGTCCAAAAATGTGATATCGTGGCTTGATTTCTTTCAACTTTTCCTTCAAATCCACACAGCCAACTCGGCCATTAAAAAAGGTCATATCCAGGATATCTGCTGGCGGTCCATGAGTCACAAGCACATCTACATCGGGGGGAATCTTTTCCCACACTTCAGCGATGGCTTCGCCTCGGTGGGCATTAAAGGCCATGCCATGAAAATATGGGGTAATGGGACTTCCCCAAATGTTCAGCCCTTCAACGATAATCGACTCATTTTCAAGATAATGAACCCCTAAAGGAATCATTTCCTGCGCAAGAAAGGATTCCTGTTCAAATAAAAAATCGTGATTGCCTGCGATGAATATCTTGTGCTTGTGAGGCAAACTGTCAAACCACTCTAAAAAGCCCGCGATTTCCTCAATCGTCCCCCCCATGCTCACATCCCCTGCATGAATCAGGATGTCTCCTGATGGAACTTGTAAGCCATGGTGCTTCCCGTGAGTATCTGAAATGGCAATGATGCTTGGCATAGGGAAATCAAGAATTATGGTTCATTTTAAATTTTGTGGAACAGCTGTAGAGGCGTTGCATTGCAACGCCTCTACAGCTAGCAGCCTAAAATAATCTCCTCAATCAATGGATGGCCATTTTCATCAACAATTTTTAGCCATCCTTGCCAAATATGCGTGTAGTTGGTAGTTCCACTGTAGCCTGCCTCCGTCATAATTTGGCGTGCTTCTTTTACAGTCACTTTTGCCCAATTCTCATCATATTCTCCCTCCAAGTAAATTTCACATGAAAGAGGCAATTCGAGCAACACAGGGGCTAAATCGCTGGGAGCGATATGCAGAAAGTCTATTCCCCCGATCCACTCATACCCCTGCTCCCAACCTTCATTTCCATCGGGAAATCGCTTGAAGTAATCCAGCCAAGTCATGAACCCAAAAGTGGAATCAACCCTTTGAGCATCTGAAAGTCGAATCCACGTCTCCAATTCGCCATATTTGCCTTGAAACATTCGTACAAAATCCCCTCGTTTGTCGTAAGCTCGCAAATATTCTAAAGACGACATACCTGTAGAACGGTCTTCATCACACGCGTAATAGTGTATGATCTTTCCATTAGAATCTACAACAGCCTCATAGGTATACAAAGAAGATCCAACCACTGGGATAGTTCCAATTTTTTGCTGAAGCGTATGATCAAAAATAACAATGCTGTCTTCAAAAGGCGTGCGTGGTCTTTGTGCGAAATAGTTCATTTGATAAAAAGGACCTATCATGAATCCTATCCCTTGTGTCGTCCCACGACTTTGAATAGGACCTGGGGAATCAAAGTTTGCAAAAAATGTGTCTTCTGGCATCGAAATAATGGAAGCCATTTTTACATCTTTTTCCTTGATATACAGTGGTTTACCTGACGATGTATGCATCAGTACTTGATAGAAACTATCAGCCTTTTGCCCATAGATTAACCCATAGTTTTTGCCCCCTTGATCTATAATATAAGCAGTAATATCAGCTGTGTCTACTCGAATAAGTCTCTTCCTCCCTTTCCAAAGCCCACCATAGTAATAGTCCACA
Organism: Bacteroidia bacterium; assembly: GCA_030430575.1. Lineage (GTDB taxonomy): Bacteria > Bacteroidota > Bacteroidia > J057 > J057 > JAUIGE01. The sequence continues at coordinate 171,521 of JAUIKF010000003.1, forward strand.
GATCCATTGATATGCTGGACAAGAGACAAGGTATCTTGTGCAATGCCATAGGCTAGGCCATACAAGGGAAGCTTGGTAATTTTTTCTTCTTTCCGCTGGGGAGCTATCAAGACGCCCCCAGTAGGTGAAGGCGCAGTTTGTGCGTGTGCTGTTTCGTTTAAAGGAGCAAATGGCTTCTGTGAAGCATTATCCTCACAAGCTATTCCCCAAGTCATTAGAATAAAGGCAATCCACCAATAACGCATATGAATATCAGGTAATTTGGTAAAAAACACTATCTCCTCACCCACTCGTATGATCCACCACTATCACCCAAGTTCCCTTCACCTTTCGCCAAGTCAGACTGAAATAGCCTTCGAGGTTGTCCATCTTCTCACGGTCTAGGTGAAATTTACCTAATACGAAAGCTGATTTGGAACTCAGTTTTTCCATACGTATGATAGTAAACGTTAATTTTCCCATGGCTGCCTTATCTGGATACCCTCTTTTATAATTGGCAAGCGTTGCCTTCCAGCCTTTGGTGACACCACTTTTTCCGATAAACGCCAGGGAATCTGACTTCCAATAGCCTTCCATAAAGCATTCCAGGTCCCCCGTATTCCAACATGTCTCCTGGGTAGCCAAGACATGTCGGATGGCAATTTCGTCTTTAGCGGATAGAGGGGTTTGGGAAAAAACAGGGGTTGAAATAAAAAAAATACCGAGGAAGTATATGCAAATCGGCTGCTTTTTGATTTTAATTTTCATTTTAATTTCGATTCTATATTTATGCTGTAAATTGCGCAAAATTATTAATGTCTACAATCTGCTATGAGTGAAAAAGTGGTATTGAGGTTTGCACCGAGTCCTACAGGACCGTTACACATGGGAGGTGTGCGAACAGCCCTTTACAATTATCTTTTTGCGAAGCAAACGGGGGGCACCCTGATTTTGAGAATCGAAGATACTGACCAGACACGCCTCGTGCCAGGCGCAGATCAATACATCATTGATGCCTTGGCCTGGTGTGGGATCACCTTCGATGAAGGGGTGCATATAGGCGGCCCTTCCGTCCCTTATCGCCAGAGCGAACGCGCGGCTATTTACCAGAAATATACCGAACAGCTCATCGCTTCTGGGCATGCCTACTTGGCCTTTGATACAGCTGAGGAGCTTGATGCCGCTCGTGAAAAGCAGGGTGCTCATTTCTCCTACAACTACCAAACGCGCATGGACATGCAAAATAGCTTGTCTTTGAGTGCGGAAGCAGTTGCTGCCAAAAAGGCTTCAGGAGAACCTTATGTGGTTCGCATGAAAGTACCTGAGGATGAAGAGGTTGTCTTCCAGGACATCGTTCGTGAAGAGGTCCGCTTCCACACCAGCCAAATGGATGACAAAGTCTTGATGAAAAGTGATGGGTTACCCACTTACCACCTCGCCAACATTGTTGACGATCATTTGATGGGGATCACGCATGTGATCAGGGGTGAAGAATGGCTGCCTTCTACCCCCTTGCATGTATTGCTCTACCGCGCCTTCGGCTGGGAGGCCATCATGCCCAAATTTGTCCATTTGCCCCTGATCCTCAAACCAGATCCTGCCCTTGTCACCCGCAATAAAGGCACCCGCCGGGAACTGACGGATAAGCTTTCGGACGAGTTTATGGCAGCCCATCCTGCCTTAGATCAGAAAATCCGATCAAAGGTCCATAGCTTTATCCAGCAGCTATTTAGCGACCGTCAAGGCATCCAAGGTCGCTTGAATCCCAAGGACAACGAGCCCAATTATCAGAAATGGCTGAAGACATTTTTGAAGGGTGCATTGTTTGGGAAATTGAGCAAAAGGGATGGAGATCGCCTGGGCTTTCCCGTTTTTCCAATGGATTGGCAAGACCCCAAAACTGGCGACACTTCAGCTGGTTACCGTGAGGCGGGCTACCTACCTCAGGCATTTTTGAATGCATTGGCATTGCTGGGATGGAATCCTGGCAATGACGAAGAAATCATGTCCATGGATCGCCTCGTAGAGGCATTCAGTTTGGATCGCATCAGTAAATCTGGTGCTCGCTTTGACCAAGACAAGATGAAGTGGTTTAACCAAACCTACATCCGCGCAACCGCAAATGAAGCCTTATTGCCTCTGGTCAAGGCAGAATTGGCAGATGGTCACCCTGCTTTGGCTGATGATGAAAAGCTGCTACAAGTGATTGAATTATTGAAGGAAAGGGTTTCTTATATTCCTGATTTTGCGAGTCAGGCAGGATTCTTTTTTCAGGCACCTGCCAGTTATGATGAAAGAATGGTACAGAAGAGTTGGAAAGCAGAAAACAAAGGCTATATCAGCACGTTGAGAGAACGATGGGCTAGCCTAGATACTTGGTCAACAGCCACTTTGCATGACGCATTTGAAGCGATGGTTGCAGAGAAGGAAATCAGCAATGGCGCCGTACTGGCACCGCTTAGGCTGGTGCTTACAGGCAAGCCTGCTGGCCCTGGAGCTTTTGACATTGCAGGAGTCATTGGGCGGGAAGAAACCCTGGCGCGGATGGATAAGGCGGTGAATGATTTGGCGGTGGTGGAGTAATGGTTAAGGATATTACCCAATTTTAGCCCAAATCCGTATGAACAATACCAATTTTCACTATCTTTGGACTATCTGAATAGAATCACTAAATTTCATCTCTCTCTATTCTCTTTTCCCTGTTCTCTATTCTAATAAAAAAAACGTACTGCCTTGGCAAAAAAACGCAAATCTCGGATACAGAAGTTTATCAATTATACCAAAGAAGCTTTCTTCTTTCCAGCACACCTTTTAGGACTTGCTGCGATATCTGCACTCACCGTTTTGGGGTTAATTATCCTTCCCTCTCTCCCCTTCTTGCAAGGGATAGAACCTGCTTCGTTGATCTTGATCGGCGGCGGATTGGAGTTGATGCTTCTGAGTACCATCGCCAATAATCCACGGTTTATCCGTGCCATCAACGCGAAGTACCAAAAGGACATTGACGCTTTTTACAAAACCAAAACCCTAGTGGAGTACTACAATGCCTTGTCCCTAGAGTCTCAAGCACGGTTTGACAAACTTCGCAAGCGCATCAAAGAAGTTCGTGATGGTTATAAAAAGACGGGTACTAATGCGCCCCAATTAGTGAATAACTTCCTGACCAAACTCAATTCCATTGAGTCTTCATATGCACGCCTCCTTTACTTCAAGGACAAATTTCCTCAACTCGCTGGCGAGCAGATCATGCAAAAGACCGTCATGGAGATTGACAAGCTCAATCAAGAGTTGAAGACCTCCAAAGGACGTCTCAAGCAGATCAAAGAGAAGCGCCTACGCCTCCTCCAAATGCGCATGGACAACTACTACAAAGTAGGCGAAAACCGTGAAGTCATCGAAGAGCAGCTCCAAACCATTGAAGAAATGGTTGAATACATCAAAGATCAACCTATGTCCCTCCAAAACACTGAGCGTGAGGACATTATGATCGACAATCTTCTATTCGAAACAGAGCAAACTCAAGAAAGCCTGGAAGAAATTGAATCCTTGATGCAATCAGAATTCTACCCTGGCCTGACAGGTGACCTCACCCAAGAAGACATCGATGACTTTGAGCGTGGCCTCAAAGAGCAAGAGTAAAACAGCGTCTGAACGTCTGATGGTCTGAGTGTCCGATAGTTAACCCTATTATTCTATTCACTCAAACTTTCAGACTTTCAGACTTTCAGACTTTATTTTATGACACTGATCACCACCCAAGAAGGTGCTACCTTCCTCATTACCCTGAATCGTCCAGACAAGCTTAACGCCCTGAATCAGGAGGTCATGGGGGAATTAGACGCTGCTGTCGATCAATTCCTTCAAGATGACAGCCTCAAAGGAGCCATCATTACAGGTTCTGGCCCTAAAGCTTTCGCAGCAGGCGCAGACATTAAGGAATTCCTTTCCTTGGATCAGTCCCAAGGCGTTGACCTGAGCCAAAAAGGCCAAGGCATCTTTGCCAAAATTGAGCAAAGCCCTAAACCTATTATCGCTGCCGTGAACGGGTTTGCATTAGGTGGGGGCTGTGAACTCGCCATGTCGTGCCATTTTCGCCTCGCATCTGACAACGCTATGTTTGGGCAGCCAGAAGTGAAGCTTGGCCTGCTCGCGGGTTATGGAGGCACACAGCGCCTCACACGCCTCATAGGCCGAGGAAAAGCAACCGAGTTGCTTATCACAGGTGATATGATCGATGCCAACGAAGCCCTTCGTCTGGGCTTGGTAAATGAAGTCACAAGCTTTCAAGAATTGCTCCCAAGGTGTCAAAAGATTTTGGGACGGTCCTACCGTCAGTCTCCATTGGCGATCGCCTATACACTGGAAGCCATTGAGGCAGGGGTAGCAGGCGGAGACGGCTACAGGAAGGAAAGTGAAAACTTTGGAAAAGCCATTGTTTCTGAAGATGGGAAAGAAGGGGCGACAGCCTTTTTGGAGAAAAGGAAACCTACCTTCAAAGGAGTTTGAAGGAGTTCTAGGTTCTAGGAAATGACATAAGACATAGAACCTAAAACGTAGAACTTCTTACGAAGTGAGAATTTCACTCATATAATCAAAGAAGGGATGCATCCCTACAAAGGTACGCACGGCTTCTTCCAGGAAGCCTTCACTTAACACTTCGGCATCTGTGAAGCTCCGTTTGACCAGGAACTGCTTTTTGCGGATGAGGTCGATGTCGGGGTGGTTTTTGTCAAAACCCTTCGGTGCTGTTTTCACCCCTTCTCCATACAATTCTCCAAATAATTCAACGAAAGTGGGGGCGGTGCAAATCTCTCTGAGTGGCTGTGCATCTTCCTCTAATGCCGTTCTGATACGTTTCAGGTCTGCTGGATTGGGGCCAAAAAATCCCCCTGCGATCACGCTCTTATCTCCCGGCTCTAAATGGAAGTAATAGCCGCCTCGGAGCTGCTCTGTCGCCCGTTTCAAGGAGCCGCTAAAATGCTTTTTATAGGGCGATTTGTCTTTGGAGAAGCGCACATCGCGGTAAATGCGGAAAAGCATTTGTTTACCGGTTTTATGGACCAAATGATCCTCTTGACTCATGCGCTCAAAGAGTGCTTCGGCAAAGTCGATGGCATTGTGATGCGCATCTTCATATCGTTTTTTGTTCGTTTGGAACCAGTCACGGTCATTATGCGCTGCGAGGTCTTGGAGGAATTCAAAGGTGGAAGGAGAAATCATGGGGAAATTGATAATTGAAAATGAAAAATTGAGAAAGGAGAATAAGAATACAGCTAAATGCCATCGAGGCGATCCAAAAAGGCCGAAATAGGGTTTTTCCATTTATTCGTACGAGGGATGTTTTTATCCGATCCTGGAATCTGTTCCAGATTTTTATAAAACTGCTCTAATCTTCCTAATACTTCTCCTTCAGGTTCTAGAGAGGAATACAGAACGGTACTAGAAAGCGCTAGAGCCGTAAGGAATATATGACAGGGGTTCACTTTTTTGCTCCTCCATTTCCTAGCAACAGGCCCCGCCTCATTGATGGTTTTTTCAGCTTCTATTGTCAAAGGCACATTCTTACCTGTAATCAACTTTTTACCTATCCTTGCTTTTTCATAAAAAGCCTCAAAAGCAGCGTCATCCTCAAATGAAAAATGTTTTATTGAAGAATCTCCTCCCAATCTACAATCAGCCAAAAAGAAATGCATGGTCGAGATATAGTCATATCCCAAATCTAAGGCTACTTCCCTCGATTCGCTGATCAAAGCCTTGCTTTTTTGAGAAAAGAGCCTGTCAATAGACATAAATATTTCGCATTTCAGGACTTAACTTTCCATTCTCCATTTTCAATTCTCCCCTAGTCTTTCCGCTCCTTCAACATCCGGTAAATCGTCGATTGCCCAATATCCAGCTTCTCAGCTACTAGTTTGATGTTATTTTCGTATTTCTGCAAATAATAATCGATGATCCGCTGGGTGTAGTCCTTGAGGGTGAGTTCTTCTGTCATGATTTCGGGCAGGGCATCTCGGGTGCCAAAGGAAATTTCATCCTCAGTGATCACCTCTCCGTTTGCCATGACGGAAGCAAGTTCTACCACTGATTTCAGTTCACGGATGTTTCCAGGGTAGGAATAGGCTAGCAGTTTTTTCTGTGCGGAGGTGCTTAGGGACAAGTCGGGAAGCTCATTTTCTGCACAAAAACTTGTCAAAAAATGTTTTGCCAACAGAATAATGTCATTGCCCCGTTCTCTTAATGGAGGTAATTCTATCGTCAGACCAAATAAGCGATAGTACAAATCTTCCCGGAAATTGCCCACTTTGACCTCCTCTTGAAGGTTTCGGTTGGTGGCGACGATGATGCGGCAATCCGTTTTTACCACTTTATTACTACCAATTCGCACAATCTCCTTTTCCTGGAGGGCACGCAGCAATTTCACCTGCATGCTCAACTCCATTTCCCCTATTTCATCCAGAAATAAGGTGCCTTGATGGGCTTCCTCAAATTTCCCTACTCGCCGAAAATTCGCCCCTGTAAATGCACCTTTCTCATGGCCAAAAAGCTCACTTTCCACCAAATCCTTGGGGATAGCAGCGACATTGACAGGCACCAACGGCATGTCTTTGCGCTTAGAACTGAAATGTATCGCTTTGGCAGCAAGTTCTTTACCGGTACCCGTTTCGCCTGTAATCATCACGGTGATATTGGTGCGAATCGCCTTTTCGAGCAGGGCAAATACTTTCTTGATCGCAGGACTCTGACCGATAATGCTTTTCTCAAAATTATACTTCTGCCCCACTTCTTTTTGAAGCGTGGTGATGCGTGTTTTGAGCGAGGCATTTTTGCGAATGTTGTTGACAACATTGAGCAGGCGGTCTCGAATATCCTTCGCCTTGACTAGGTAGTCATAGGCCCCCAATTTCAGCAGTTCTACAGCCGTTTCGATCTTGTCTTGTTCTGAAATAATGATAACCTCAATCTCGGGGTCATAATCTTTTATCCGTTTCAAGACTTCTTCCCCAGTCATATCGGGCAACCGATAGTCAAGCGTTACCACATCGGGTTTTTGGTGTAAGGCAGCAAGACATGTGCTGGCATCCGCATATTTCGTGACTTCATAATCCGGGTTCAATTCCAGATTATACCCCAACAATTCTCGGTACCATTCATCGTCTTCTACAACGAAAATCTTAAAGTTAGCATTCATCATCGGCAAACAGTGTGGATTAAGTTCTCTGCCAAATTAATCTTTTTTTGCATCTTTGGGCAAATTCCTTTTCTCTATGGAATTATTAATTAATAATTCTTATGCTGCTATGTATTGATATTGGAAACACGGATTGTGTGTTTGGGATTCACAATGGTGAATTATGGAATGCCACTTGGCGCATTCCCTCAGATGTAACCGCACAAGTAGATGATTTCCAGGAAAAAATAAGAATTCAGTTGACAGAACATGGTATTGAATCCATTCAAATCGAGACGGTCATCATCAGTAGTGTAGTCCCAACTTTGACGCCTATTTTACAAAAAGCAAGCGATGAGATTTTTTCCACCCCTCCCCTATTATTCAATGCTGCTAATTATTCATCCCTCCCTTTGGAGGTCCTCAATCCCACAGAAATAGGCACTGATCTAGTAGCGAATTCACTAGCGGCGTATTTGCATTTTGGAAGAGCCTGTGTAGTGGTAGATTTTGGAACGGCTCTTACCTTCACTGCCATTGATACATATGGCTCCATCCGTGGCGTAGCCATTGCCCCTGGCCTGAAGACGGCCATGTTTTCCTTATTTGCCAATGCAGCTCAATTGCCTGAGGTGCCTTTGGAGCTTCCTGAGTCCGTCCTGGGCGTGAATACGACCCATGCTTTACAAGCTGGTGTATTGATAGGGTATGTGGGGTTAGTAGAAGGAATATTGGATCGCATAGAAGGGGATATGGGCGTCCCATTAAAAGTAGCAGCTACTGGTGGCCTCTCTGATTTATTGACCCCACTTCACGACCGATTTGACATGAGGGATAAGATGCTGACCTTGGAAGGATTGAGGAAAGCCGCAGGCTTCTTAGTCGACAAGTTGTAACAGATTTTCTTCAATCTGTTAGCACTCATTTATCTCAACAAATACGCTTTAAACGCCTGATAGTCAACGCCCATAGCTGTCGCCTCCTTTGGCTTATCCGCAAGCGATGCCAACTGCTCTGGGACCTCCACAGCCTGTCCAATCACAGGCTCCACCACGTCCAGGAACTTGGAAGGATGGGCAGTTGAGAGAACCACCCCGTGGGTATTAGGATGCTTTTTCTGATATTCTTTGATAGCCAAATAGCCTACGGCCGTATGAGGATCAAGTACGTAGCCTTTTTCCGAAAACACTTGGTTGATGACTTCTCGGGTCTGCTGATCCGAACATGAGTAGCCCGAAATAGCCTGGCGCATTTTCGCCCAATCATTGCCAAATAAGTCCAGCATCCGCGCAAAATTGCTGGGTTTACCTACATCCATCGCATTAGAGATGGTGGGAATGGAAGGCTGGGGAGAATAGGTGCCTGATTCGAGGTACTGGGGGACTATATTATTGGCATTGGTGGCGGCGACAAAATGGGCGATAGGCAGGCCCATTCGCTGGGCCATGAGCCCCGCCGTGAGGTTACCAAAATTGCCGCTAGGTACGCAGAAGACAGCTGGCTGGTTTTTGTTCTGAAGTTGCTGATAGGCACGGAAGTAGTAAAACATCTGGGGAATCAGTCGAGCAATGTTGATGGAATTCGCTGAAGTAATCCATAATTTTTTTCGTAACTCTTCATCCAAAAAAGCCTGTTTCACCAGCTGCTGACAGTCATCGAAAGTTCCATTTACCTCAATCGCAGCGATATTGTGGCCCAATGTAGTGAGTTGTTTTTCCTGTAAATGGCTGACTTTACCGCTAGGATAAAGAATGATCACTTCTATCCCAGGTGTCTGAAAAAAACCACTTGCAACCGCGCCACCTGTATCCCCAGAGGTGGCCACTAGGATCGTCAGCTTCTCTGATTTCTCCCTCACAAAATATCCCATCAACTTTGCCATAAATCGCGCGCCAAAATCCTTGAAGGCAAGGGTCGGACCGTGAAATAGCTCCAGTATATCTACCTGAGGGTCAAGGGAATAAAGGGGGGCATCAAAGGTAATAGATTCATGGATGATCTGGGTCAGATCTGTTTTAGGCACACTATCTCCAAGCAATACTTCACAAACTCTGAACGCAATTTCTTGAAATGACATTCGCCCAAAACCTTCAAAAAAGACTGGTGACAGGCTTGGAATCTCATCGGGCATATACAAGCCATTGTCTGGCGGCAGACCTTGTAGGACCGCCTGGTCCAGTGGAATACTCAGCGAAGGATCATTGGTACTATACAGATTCATATTCAACATTATTTATCCTAAAATCTAAAGGAGGTTTTCTAAAACCTCCTTGAGATTTTAGGCCCGAAGAAAGCAGTTTTTAGCATGATTTGCTAGGAAAATTCCTATATTTGGTCGCTAAAAAAATTTGTTAAAAACCGTATTTGGTCATGCGTCAATATTCTTTATTTTTCCTGTTACTCACTTCTCTGTTCTTAGCCATGGCTTGTAATGAGGCTGGATCAGCCCCAAGTCAAGAAGGAGTCTCCTTTGATTTAGACTCTATTCCTGAGTTGCCTGTATTCGAATCTATGCAAGACCCACCAAAGTCTTTCAATTATATGCGGGGCAAGCCATTTACAACCATCCGCCAGGATCCGGTTGAATGCAATTTCTCTGTGAAAATCAAAGATTATATGCCTCCAAACGGCTGCAAACTGATTGGGACATATGCAGAGCAGACATTTTTGGTGACAAATGCTGAAATGCAAGACGATGGAACGGCTGTTTTCAAAAGTGACAGTGGCTATGTAGGCGGGCTGTATTATGTGGCCTTTTCTGATCAGCTTTTTGTCCAGGTTATTTTGGGCAAAGATCAGGTTTTCAGTATGGAAACGACAGAAAAGAATTCTGTCGACAATATGAAAGTAAAGGGGTCGATGGACAATCAGCTTCTCTATGAAGCCTTTGCATTTGATAAAAAGTTGAATCCCGAATTTAATAAGATCAATAAGGCGCTAGACACGCTTGAGCGTGGGACAGCAGCCTATGATGCTGCCAAGGCGGAACAAAGTAATTTGGTAGCTAAGCGGATGTCCTATATTCGCAACCTTTATGATAAGCATCCTGACTTACTTTTCCCAAAATTCAAATTAGCAGGCCAAAACCCCACGATCGAACCGCCTCGTGACCTTCGTGGCGAGATTGACAATGCACTATATGCGTATATGTACCGCTCTAAATTTTGGGACGGATTTGACTTTGGAGATGGGCGCTTGCTCAGGACTCCTGTCCTTCACAATAAACTCAAGCGGTTCATGAAGGACCTGACCCCTCAAGTTGCAGATTCAGTTCTGGTCTCTGCCAAATTTATTTGTGATAAGGCCTATCGAGGCGGAGATCCAGAAATATTTAAACATGTCATCAATTGGGTAGCTGTACAGTATGATGCCAAAGCCCCTGTGATGGGAGCTGAAAAGGTATTGGTACACATTATTCAAAACTACTTCACCGATAGCCTCGCATACTGGACCACTACTGATGAGCTGGAAAAGATTCAAGATAAGGCTATAGAAATGGAGCTGAGTCTCTTAGGTAAGATTGGACAAGATGTAGAAGCTACTGACCCTGACGGCAATATGAAGTCCTTATATGGCCTACAAGCGCCTGTAAAGGTTGTCTTTATCTACACTACAGATTGTGAACACTGTAAGGAAGCTTCTCCAGAAATGCAGAAATTCTATCAGGAGTGGAAAGGCAAAGGAGTAGAGGTATTTGGAATCTGTAGTGGTCGTGACGAAAATGACTTCAAAAACTTCGTGAAACGCTATGGATTCACTTTCACCAACGTTCAGGATCGGACGCCTGGAATCGATAGCAATTATTACCTCAAATACCATATCGATATTACGCCTGAAATTTATGTCCTTGATAAGGATCACAAGATCATCGCTAAGAACCTCAAGCCTTTCCAGCTCACCGATATTGTGAAGAAGGAGTTGGGGGTGGAGTAAGGGAGAAAGTTCTAGGTTTTGGGTTTTATGTTCTAGGTTTGGTGTGCAAAAGGGAGGCATGGAGCCTTTTCTCATGTTTCTGCTCCATTCAGAATTCGTCTAGGGCCGCGAGCGTCTTTAGTGGATTCTGCCGAAGGCAATTCAATGAAGAAAGTAGTCCCTACTCCTTCTTCGCTTTGGAAGGTGATATCTCCTCCTGAAGTTTCGATGATTCTTCTCACGATGGCCAATCCAAGGCCCATACCAGAAGTTTTGGTTGAGAAATTGGGTTCAAAAACTCGCTTCTTAATCTCTTCAGACATCCCACGTCCCGTGTCAGCAATCTCTATATAAGCTGTTCCCCCATTTGTCTTCATATTGATCCGCATATCTCCTCCTTCGTCCATATCCATAGCCTGAATACCATTTTTAATGATATTTCCTAAAGCACGGGATAATTGGTCTTTATCTGCATAGATCGGGAATTCTTCTTTGGGGATTTTAATATCAAAATTGACCCCTTCTGTTTGAGAATAAAGGTCAGCCACATTGTTCATGATCTCATTTAAGGAAAGCTGGGCCTTGACTGGTTCAGGCATTCGGGCAAACTGAGAGAATGAATTGGCAATATTCACGAGGGAGTCAATTTGGGACAAAAGTGTCTTCATGACCTTTGGGAACATCTTGGCGAGGTTAGGTGCTTGTGTCTCCCAAGACCGTGTCAAATGCTGAATCCCCAATCGCATAGGGGTCAAAGGGTTCTTAATCTCATGAGCTACCTGGCGAGCCATTTGTTTCCAGGCGAGCTCTCGCTGGGTAGCTTTGAGGCGTTGCTCACTAGCAGAAAGCTTATCAAGCATGCCATTATAGGCAGACACGATCGCTCCGATCTCGTCATTAGAATCGTAATTGATGGGCTGGTTGACATTGCCAAAAGTCGTTGTAGAAAGGCGTTGCTGAATGAGAGAAAGCGGTTTAGTAATCGCATTTGACACTAATACCGCAATCAATCCTACCAACAGGAAAGCCAATAGATAGATATTGGCGAGGTAGGCTAGCAGTCCAAATACTTCTTCATTCAATTCCTTTTTCTTTTTGAGGAAAGGCACATTGATAAAGGCGATAGGGCGCTTTCCCCTTCCTACAACTGGCTGATAACCAGCCAAAAAGGAGAGATTGCCAATATTTTCCTCTAATACCAAGTTAGAGAAAAAACCGTATCTAAGATCGGTATGTGCATCTGCATTCATCAGGCCAGAAAGAATATCTGACTGATAAAGGGCCAGTTCCGTCGAACTTATCAATCGACCTTCGTGGTCAAAGATATTGACATCATACGGAACTGTTTGCCCTAACTCCGCCAATGCGTTTTCTACAGAGTGGGTGATGACTGACCACTCGACCCGCCCCTCTATCTGCTGAAGGTCCTTTTGGACGAGCTTCGCGATGCGGCGCGTTTCCTCAATGATCTCGGCTCTTGCCTGTTCATTAAATCTATTATCAATAAAGGGATACAAAAACAGAATGATCCCGAGAATGGGGGCAATACTTACCAGCACCAAGGCCCCTCGAATCTTGGTTCGAATCGGCAAGGCACCAATAGAAAATCCTTTTTCGACCAATCCCGCAAAGAATGCCGGAAAAACCATGAACACCAGCATGGCAAATCCAAAGAAGTAGAATACCAGAGAAAAGGTGGTGAACACCTCTGAAATGGCTTGCCGGGGATACCGGACCACGATGGTTCGCGAGACGCCAGGCCTTCCGTCTGAGACGGATTTCACATATTCAACATATTCATCTTCCTTATGGAAAAAGGGTTCTTCTTTTACCAGACTGCCTGTCAAATTTACCCCAAACGTACCATGTCCATTCGTCGCATACAGCTTATTTCCAATATAGATGGCATAGTCATAGCTTGAAAAGGATTCTTCCTCTTGATACGTCGTGCTATTTACCAAAACGATAGGCGAAATACTCCCAAGCCCATAGGGATTAGAAGAAAGTTCGAGGAGAAAAGTGAGCTGAAGGCTTGTATCTATTTCAAATCTAAAGATGGCCATAAAGGCATCTATAAATCGGTCGCTTTGGCTAGGAATTCGGTAGAGCTTATCGGGAATAATAATACTCTCTTCATCCGGTGTTGAAAAGGGATTAAACTGGGATTGAAACTCCAGATTATTATCTACTCTATTGCCATGTTGATCATAAGCGGCAAGGCGCCGTTCAAACACCCCAAAATTGTCATCCAAGTATTCAATCTGAAACCAATCGACAAACTCCCCTACCCCATCCAGTTCTTGAAACTTTAAACGAATCGCTGTTTGCTCATTGGGTTTATCAATTGAATAACCTGCTTTGGTACAGCCAGTATTCGCTTTTTCTCGCCTATCTTCCAGTACTTTATCAGCGATTTTGGTAAGAAAATGGCGATTTCGGCTATCCAGCCCATCTAGCAGGCTAAATGCTGATAAGGAAGCTCCTACGGCCAAAAGAATAAGGAAATTGGGCAAGTCAAACTGGGCAATTCGCGCCTGGGGGAGGCGATAGATCATCAACAAAATAGCCCCTAATGAAAATGAGGCTACCATAGCAGGGGCAAATTCAGGAAGGTGCAAAAGCACATTTACGGCCAACAAAATCCCAACTTGAAAGGAGATAAATCCATATTTATTATTCAACCGTTCCCCCAAGAGTGCATTAAAGCGAAGCAACAATATGATGGCAAAAATAAAGGACACCAATAACAGGCCCATATCCATCAAAATCACATAGGAATAGAGATCGGTCTTGAAGATATTCGTAAATTCTATCGCAATCGTGGAATTGTCTATGATCGTCTTAAAAATTTCAAAATACAGTTTGATCAGCAGACAACTCATTACGAGGTTGAGGGCTGCAATGCTCCATTTGAGATTGAGGGTCTTGAAAAGGCGGCGGTACGCAAGATTGAGGTATCGAAATAGATTTTTATATAAAATCCAGACGACAAAAAAGAAGGTCAGGATATTGAAGGTGAGGTCTCCTAAAGAAGGCGCCAGGATATCATTGAATGCCAGTAGCTCGGGAGAAAATAAAGGGTATTCTACATAGTCACCAGGTACATTGATGAGCCAAAAGAGCAACCTTATTCCTGGCAAAAGGATGAGTAACAAAGCATCACTCCAATATCTTGGGCGCCAGTAAGCCATCGTATAGCTCCTTATCAAGATGAGTAATCCTATCAACCCTATCGCAAATAGCAATAAAACGGCTTTTCGGACAGGTTCCCGAAATCGCTCGATGGGAAGGCCTTTTAATCCTGTCAAAAACGAACCGTTTTTGGGCGATTCAAGTCGAATAAATTTCTCCCGGATATTTTCATTAGGCCGGATTTCCTCGCTTCGATCTTTTTCAGAAAAAAGATCGCTATATCGTCCGAGAAATACATAAGGGATAAGGAAATTACTACTTACTTTATATTCGATATAGACTGGAACAAGGACTACTCGGGTGAATTTTTCCTCTTGCGACATGATCTGCAAGTAGGTTTTCCCCGGTGTGAGTAGGAAATCCTCATCACGATGAATCTTACTGATTCTGTCTATCCGATTTTTGGGAGGGAGGAATTCGTTATTGGACCAGCTGACTAGTTTTCCAGAATCATCATATAGCAACTCACAAGTGGTACAAAAGTCAGAAGCATTAGGCTTGTAATGGAGGGAAGTGTCATACCGTGCGGCGCAGGCATTTAGGTCATCTTGGATAGCGGATTCAGCGGCAATGAGTAGCTCATCATCAGATAAGCCCCAATCATATAGGTATAGTCCAAGGCTTGCGGCCAGGCACAGAATGCAAAACAGCAATCCAAAAAAGTATGGAATTTTTTTCCTAAGAGGGGAGTTTTGCATACGTCTAGAGCAGGGATAAATGCATACTTATGTTTCCACTCAAAACCCTTGCCAAACACAGGTCAATTTTCAGAAAACTTGCGTTTACTGGTTTCAGACTGGGACTGCCCACTGCTCACACTGTTCATCTTTTGTTCTAATAAAGCTTCAAATTCGTCTCTACAATAAACAGGGACGCGAAGTGTTTTCCGTTCAAAACGCATGGGTTCTCGTTGCAAAATCAGGGTAAAGACTACATTAGGATAATCAGATTTTACATAATAATCAGAAATCTCATACCACTTGATCATATTGCGAAAATCTGGTATTCTCAGGTATCGATCATTAATGACGATCCCTTGATCTATGACCACTTGAACTAGCAAGGTACGGATTGCGAGGTAGACAAAGATCAGGCTGATATTGAATAAGAAACACGCGAAGCCTATTGTCAAAAAGCGCTCTCGGGTAGAAGCATCTATCTGAGTAGATTCCAGGTATCCATAATGGGTGAAAAAGCTAGACAGCCCCACGATAAAAAGAATCAGGGTAATGACGGAGAAGAAAATGGTAATGATAACTAATTCAGGTTTTTTCCAAACCATCAAAGGATTGGGCAACTGCTTACGGTACCAATGTGCCATAAGAATAAATGATGGGGTGATGAGCATAGCAGCAATCAACCCAAAATTCAGAATAAGTTTTGAAAATTCAATTACCATAGCTTTCTCCAGATTGCATAAAGATACACAATAATAACTGCTCGGACAAAGGCA
Source organism: Bacteroidia bacterium (assembly GCA_030430575.1). Classification (GTDB taxonomy): domain Bacteria; phylum Bacteroidota; class Bacteroidia; order J057; family J057; genus JAUIGE01. The sequence continues at coordinate 187,225 of JAUIKF010000003.1, forward strand.
ATGTTATCGGAAATTATTCACATATATCCATGTTGGCTGAGGTACTCTCGCACATACTCCTGCACACCTGACTCAAGACTTGTGAAAGGCGTCTGATAGCCAGCCTCATAGAGTTTTCCCATGGTTGCTTCAGTGAAATATTGATAGGTATCACGGATGTCCACAGGGGTATCAACAAAGTTGATTTCTGTCGGTGCGCCCATCCCCTCAAACACATTCACGACGAGGTCTCTGAAGGTGCGTGCCTGCCCGGTACCGAGGTTGAAGATGCCTGATATATTCCGTGTTTGCATCAAAAACCAGACCACATCCACGACATCTTTGACATAGATAAAGTCTCGCTTCTGCTCTCCATCCTTGATTCCAGGCTTATGAGACCGAAAAAGATTAAATCGTCCCGTTGCTTTAATTTGTCGAAAGGCATGGAATACCACACTCGCCATTCTTCCCTTATGGTACTCATTGGGACCATATACATTAAAAAACTTGAGGCCTGCCCAGAAAAATGGGCAATCCTTCTGACCCAAAACCCACTCATCAAACAACTGTTTACTTTGCCCATAAGGGTTTAAGGGCTTCAGATGGGGGATAAGCACTTCGTCATCATCAAATCCTTGATCACCTCCTCCATAAGTAGCAGCACTAGAGGCATAGATTAAGGGTACCTGATGCTTGACACAGAGGTGCCAAATTTGCTTAGAATATGCCAGATTAAGTTCGTCAAAAATGCCCCAATCCGACTCCGTCGTATCCGTACGAGCACCGAGGTGTACAACAAATTGCAAGAGATGCTCTTTGCCCTTCACCCACTCAAACAATTGGGTGCGATCAATTAACGTTTGATACTGCTTTTTCACATAATTCTCGGCGCGGTCAGGCCGCGAAAAGTCATCCACTAATACAATATCTTGAAAGCCTTCTTCATTCAACCGAGCCAGCATACAGCTCCCGATAAATCCGGCTGCGCCTGTAAGAATAATCATGGCGCAAAGATAGGAAAGTTCTAGGTTCTAGGTTATATGTTTGGGGTTTGAAGGGGGCAAGGTTAGCACCCGCCTTCTATAATTTTATAGGCTATCTATATACTCCATGATCAAGTTAACCCCTTCTTGATCCAACATCGTTGTGCCAATAAATGGCATTTCTCGATCCAATAAGGCATTGATGATCTTATCTTCTTCAAACAAGATTCCAGATTGAGATAAGGGCGTTTCATACCTAAAATCGAATTCTCGTTCAGTGGCTCCCTCCCAACCATTGGGATTGTGACAATGTGCACAATTCATGTCGAGATATGCACGACCTCTTTGTGACAATGAAGCACTAGCGTCGTTGTAATCCACCATTTGAGCGACTTGACTCACTTCAAAATTATTCAACACGCCTACTGCCTGCAAATGAGTAAGTTGGTTGAGACTTGCCCCATTTCGCTCCACCATTCGATTTAAATTCCTCAAATTGGGCCCGATGGGGGTCATGGTTGAATTTGACTGATGGCAAGTCATACATTCGTTTTGGCTTGGAACATAATAAAGGGTTGATTGGCTACTTCCATCAGCTGTAATCCAACTGACTTGTGTATCAATGCCATTTAAGGCTAACGTAGCATCAGTTTGTTCTTGGTTCCATAGATATGTGGCGATATTCCATATCCCACTTTCTTTGATAAGCAGGCGGGTTTCGATGATCCTTTTGCCCAAACTGGTATCCCTTGCATCATTTTGATAAAAAAAGGTTTTCGTCAAAATAGTCCCATCTGGATAATCAATTACCCCATCATTCATTCTTGTCATTTGGGTTCCCGCAGGCACTTTCACTAGCCGTTGTTTATGAGCATAATCCGTAAATAAGATCGAACTAAGTTCTAATAAATGAAAATCGTTGGCTGGGATCAGATCGGCAGGGGTGCCCTCGAAAATACTATAGGCTGAGAGATTTTGTTCAAAAACTACTGTTTCGGGGAAGTCGAATTCGGGAATTTCCACATCCACATTGGGTCTCAGGTTGTCTTCGTTACAAGCAACTACCATTAGCAAAACGAGTCCGGCTGCATAAATTTGTATTCCTGTCATTGAGGAGATTGTCTAATAAGGTTTTCTTGGTATCGGTTATTCAAATGTATAGAACAGGTGTAATCTGTGGCATTTTAATTAACTGAATCCGCCATTTGAATAGCTAAAGTGGTCATTTTATTGTCCAAACTAGGAAACCTCCTTCCGCTTTATCTCCTTCAACAGAACACACGCTGAAGGCCAAACCAAATCTTGTTGACAGTTTTTATGGGTTATTCTATGGCTTTAGCACAATTCTCCCCTCCTTATCATATTCTTTTTTATACACCATTTCCCCTTCTTCAAAGGCCGTCTCTGCCCATAAGGTGCCATCGCCGTACCATCGTTTAAAAACGCCATTAATGTTGAATGATTGAATGAGGAATTTTGAATACTTGTCCTGAGTATGTCGAAGGAACGAGCTATAAACAAGCCGTTTTAAAAAAATGGTTCCATCATTAAAAAATCCGTGCAAATCCGTGTAATCCGTGGTTTAATTCTTCTTCTCATTGCATTTTCCCAAAACCCTAAACCCTAAACCTTCTTACTCAATCACCCCTCCTCCTCTACCAGCATAAATCCCACCCCAAACACATTTTCAATGCGAACATTGGGTTCATCTTTGAGGTATTTTCGAAGTTTGGCGATAAAGACGTCAAAGCTTCTTCCTAAGAAATAGTCATCTGTTCCCCAGATGCGTTCAAGGGCATCTTGGCGGCGGAGGATGTTGTTTTTGTTGAGGCAAAGCAAGCGCAACACTTCGCTTTCGCGTTCAGTGATTCGGCGGGATTTCCCCTTGACCTGCAAGGATTGAGTAGCATAATTAAACTGCGCATCCCCTATCGTAAATATCTCAATATCAACAGGTTCTGGCTCTGCATCTGATACCCTTCTAAGGATAGCTTGAATACGACACAGCAGCACATCTTCGTCAAAAGGTTTGACGATATAGTCATCCGCTCCCAAGCGAAATCCTCGGAGCTTATCTTCTTTCCGGGTACGGGCAGTCAAGAATATGATCGGTAGGTCCTTGCGGTATTTCCGAATTTGCTCCCCCAAACAAAACCCGTCGATCATGGGCAACATGACATCCAAGAGGCAGAGGTCAAACTTTCCCGCCCGAAAGGCCCTAAGCCCTTCTTGCCCGTCCTTGCACAAGGTCACGTCATATCCCGCCATGAGCAAAAATTCTTCTAATAAGAACCCCATGCTAGGATCATCCTCAACCAGCAAGATATGTGCGCGTTCTGCCATCATGCAAAAGGAATAAAGAGGGTAAAATGACTGCCTTTTCCAAGTTCACTATGGAGTCGGATATGTCCCCCATGTGCTTCTACGATGCTTTTCACATAAGCCAACCCAAGGCCAAAACCCTGATTACCTACCCGATGGGTGGCGCGGTAGTACTTGTCAAAAGCGCTCACTTGATCTTGAGGACCCATGCCAGGTCCATTGTCTATGAAATGGATTTCCATGCCGTCAGCAAACACTTGGCTGCTTATTTCTACCATAGGAGGGCCTTCAGTGAATTTGATGGCATTGTCAATCAGGTTGTCAAAAACACGACGCAGGTGAAAGGGGTCTCCAATCACAGTTTGGTTGGTAGTGACAAAAGACGAATGAAAGGTCCCCCCTTGCTCTGAAATCCTAAGGGCAAATGCTTCCATGGCAGCGTAGAGTAGCTCATGTACGGCTATGGGTTGGAGATTTAACTGAAAATCGCCGCGCTCAATACTCGCCATTTGAAGCATGCGATCTACTTGCTCTTTGAGTCGTTCATTTTCACTTCGAATTAAGGCCAGGAACTGGTCTTCTTTGGAATGGGTTTCAGGAGAAAGTTTGTGGTCGAGCAAATGAGACGCAAGGCCGATGTTGGCCAGGGGCGTCCTGAATTCATGCGCCATGTGATTAAAAAAGTCTACGTTTCGCTCGTGAAGCTGCTTTTGTTTTCTAACGGTATGAATCGTTAGAATAAAACATAATGTCACAAAAATGATCAATATGGTGGAAGATCCCAGCATAAAGCCCATTTGTCCCAAAATATAGCGTCCTTTTCCTGGGAAAAACAGCTCCAAATCTATGTCTGAATTCGTTGATAAGGGATTAACGGAGCAAGAATACGCGCAAGGAATTTGAGAAAGTCCTGGCAATAAGACAGGGTTCGAAGGCATCGGTGAAGGGACTTTTAGTTGATAATAAAAGTCTTGTGGGAGGTGATACCGCGCCAGTGCGGCATGGAGCAATGTATCCAAGCGCTGACGGTCAACCTGCGGGCCAATAGTGGTTCCACATAGCAGACCTCCTCCTGCATTAGCAGGTTCACAGCTGGGATTTCCCATACAACTGAGGGGATTCTCCTCCAGTTGCCCTACTGCGTAGCATAGCGCAAGGCTCACGCGATGGTCAAACTGGGATGCCCGCAGGGCATGCGCTTCTGAAATCCACTGGAACTGAAAGATCGTCAAAGCGATCAACGCCAGGGCAGAAAGGATCACGATGCTGAGTACATAATTTCGTTTCACATCTCAAAGTACGCAAAAGGAAGCGATGCTTTCCCATTTTTTAACAACTCGTTAACAAGTCAATAACAGCTCACTAACAGCTACTTCCCACCTCCCTGTATAGATTTGTATCACAATACTTTCAAGGGATCTTTTATTCAAAATTCATTGATCCTTCATTCAACATTAAAACGCCCTAAAGCCAATCCTTTTATCATTTACTCATTTTGTCATCTAATCATTTTCTTAATCATCTAATCATTTTCTCATGAAAAACCTGATTCTTCTCATCGCCTTCAGCATCTGTCTTTCTGTCGCAGGGCTCGCTTTGCAAAACACCCCTCCTTCCAAAACTGACAGCAAAGCTAAAGTAGAGCAAACTTCCACGACAGCTACTGCTTCTTGCACACAGACACAGGCCAAGGCTACGTCAAAGGCTTGTTGTGCACCTAGCTCATGCTGCCCTTGGTTGCCTATTTGCAAGCCATCTGACTGCTCTCCAGCAAAAGCTACCTCTTGCAACAAGGCCACGCAGTCTAGCTGCAAAAGCGGCCCACAGGAGCAATAGCCTCTAAGTCATTGATTATGAACAAATTGTAGCGGCGTGCTTTTGCATGTCGCTACTGTTTTTTTAGGAAAATAATCCCCTGGATTCCTTGGGTTAGCGGTTCTTTTTTGAGAGCTTTGGGGCGAAAATAGCTCCCTATGCAACTAAAGCCTGCCACAAGTTATAAGCTGTCCCTCGTACTGCAATACGCAGTGCTGTTTCAGCTACTAACGATCTTTTTTTATGTAGTATACTTCCTAACAGATCGGCGACATACTGTGGGTCTGGAAGATATTGATCTACGCCTATTGCTTGCGGTCTTTCCTGGCGCATTAGTAGGGTTTGCTGATGAATTCATCCTTAGGCGAAAATTTAAGCGCGACCCCTTTATCCTGGCCCTTTTTTACCGCACCTTTATTAATACCCTAATTCTCGCATTTGCCTTGCTGATTTTAGGGCTTCTTGTGGGCTATAAATCATGGACGGGTTTCTTCAAAATATCTTTATTCTATGCCTTACAGATTCTTGTGGCGATTAGTATATTTCAAGTAAGGCGGTACGTTGGAAGAGGGCGAATCATTCAATTTCTGACTGGGAAATATATTCACCCTACCTGGGAGAATAACCTTATCATGTTTGTGGACCTCAAGGCCTCCACTACCCTTGCTGACTCCCTTGACACCAAGATTTATAGTGAATTCATTCGGGACTTCATTTCTGACATTTCTGAGCCTATCTATCTCTACCATGGTCGTATCTACCAATATGTAGGGGATGAAGTGGTCGTGTATTGGAAATTGAATAAAAATAAGCGCAAGAATACCCGTCCTATTCGGTGCTTTGTTGGAATGATGGACATCATTGACAAACGAAAAGACTATTACCTAGAACGGTATGGATTAATTCCAGAATTTAAAGCAGGGATGCATGGCGGTCCGTTGATAGTAGCAGAAGTAGGCGAATTAAAAAAGGAAATTGCCTTTCATGGGCGCGTCATGAATACTACGGCGCGTATCCAAGAAAAATGCAATGAGTTGAAAACCAATTTTTTAATTTCAGAAAACATCCTTTCTGAAACAGAATTAGCCCCAGATTTTGTTCCTTTTTCTCAGGGCAAATTCCTTCTCAAGGGGAAAGTCGAAAAAATTGAACTTTTTACTGTAGAAAAGGCGGACAGTGTGGGGGAGAAGAAATGATAATATGATAAAATGAGTAAATGATAAAATTGGGCAGCTTACCATTTCATCATTTCATCATTTCATCATTTACTCATTTTATCATTTTCAATTACTAACTCTGTACAGATTTTACCATTTTCTTTAGGGAAAATCTTAATTTGCCACTAGATGAAAGTTCTCCTGGTTGAAGATGATCCGGTATTGGGAAAAAATATCCACCAATACTTGCAAAGCGAAACTTATGTTTGTGAGGTTGCTGATTCTTTCCAAGCTGCTGAAGAAAAAGCGGCCCTCTATTCCTATGATATAGCCTTGCTCGACCTCACCCTACCAGGGGGAGACGGCCTGGATTTGGTTAAGAAAATACGGCTTGCAACCCCTGAAACAGGCATTATCATCATATCAGCACGCAACGCAGTCAATGACCGCGTCACAGGCCTCGAACTCGGCGCAGACGACTACCTTAGCAAACCCTTTCACCTCCCCGAGCTCAACGCTCGGATCAAGGCACTTGCACGCCGTAGGCTTTACAAAGGCGAAAGCCAATTGACCTTTGCAGAGATCCGGATTTTCCCAGAAAGAAGGAAAGTAATGGTGCATGATACCCCCATTAGTTTGAGGAAAAAGGAATACGAGTTGCTGCTTTTTTTTGTGGTAAATCGCGGGAAAGTCTTGTCAAAAGTGGCTATTGCTGAGCACCTATGGGGAGATTATATGGACGAGGCAGACTCTTATGATTTTCTCTACAACCACGTCAAAAACCTGCGCAAAAAGATGAAGAAGGCTGGAGCGTTAGATTACATCCAAACGATCTATGGATTGGGGTATAAATTTTCTCGTCCATGAAACTCATCACCGCCACACTTCGGGCCTATTTGCTGTTCACCTTACTCGCTTTTGTGGTGGGAGGCGCCATTACGATTGTTTTGTTAAAGGCTTTAGTGGTAGAGGAAATAGATGAAAGCTTATGGAGAGACTTTGAAAAGATCCAGGAAACCATTGAAACAGAAGGCGAAATGACGTTTGGTAGCCCTACATGGGAGCGCGAAATACACTTTCAGGCTACTCCCCTCCCCGCTTCTATCAATTGGAAAGATACTGTCATCATCGGAGTCGATGATGAGGACGACGAAATGGAGGAAATCCCCTTTCGGCAGCTAACAGTCAATCAAACGATCAATGGCTATGGCACACAAGTAACCTTGCGTGCTTCTCTGATAGAAACAGATGACTTGGTCGAAGTAGTCTCTATTTCCTTAATTATTCTCTTCATCATTTTGTTGGCTGGCTTGATTCTCATCAATAGGCAAGTACTTCGGAAAATATGGCACCCCTTTTTTCAGCTACTCGAATCCTTTCGCTCTTATCGTGTCACAGACCAGCAGCCCAAGAAGCTTCCTGAATCCAAGATTTATGAATTTAGCCAGCTCAAAGAAGCTTTTTTATCCCTTACCCAGCAGGCCGAAACAGATTATAACAGCCTCAAAAATTTCACCGAAAACGCTTCTCATGAAATCCAGACACCGATAGCAGCTGCCAAAACAGCGCTTGACATGCTCTTGCAAAATGAGCATCTGGAAGAAAGCCAGCAAGCCCATCTACATACATTATATAGTTCCTTGAATCGACTGAGTCGGTTGAATCATGGTTTACTCCTATTAACCAAAATCGAAAACCGGCAATATACGCTTGATGAGGAAATAGCATTAAATGCGGTACTTCAAAAAAGTGTGGAACATTTTGGGGAAATGGCAGCGCTCAAAGATATGCGGCTTCACTTTCATTCAGAACATCCATTTTCCATTAAAGGAGCCAAGGCATTACTCCAAATCCTCTGTGACAACCTGCTCAAAAATGCCATTCAACATGGGCATGCAGGTAGCGTTATTTCCATAATATCCGATGGTCAGTCTTTTAGCATCTCAAACCCTGGGAATCCTTTCCCGATAGAAAGTAAAAAACTCTTTGAGCGATTTACTAAAGCGAATCCCGCTTCTGGCTCCTTAGGACTTGGGCTAGCCATTTGTCAGCAGGTCTGTTTACTGCATGGATTATCTTTGACATACACCTATTCAGATGCACATCACCATTTCATGATAAGAAAGGCATACCCTTCTCTTTGAGCTAATAAATACCTGATTCCCAAATCCCATTCAAAATTCAACATTGAATCATTCAACATTCATTAACATTACAGATTGACTACAGATTCATTCATTAACTTTGTACCATGAAAAGAATTTCCCTCCCTTTCACATGCATAGCTACTTCCACACAAAATGAAAACACTTAACACATTTACCCTTCTCCTCATTCTGTCCTTGGTCATCCTCTTTGCAGGATGTGCCAAGGAGTCAGTAGATTCCGCTGCTGATGCACTGAAGTTGCCTCAACAAGTCGAAGATGCCTTCAAAGCGGACTTCCCTGACGCCAAAGCCGTCGAATGGCACAAAACAGGGGAATACTTCGCGGCGACTTACGAGGAGAATGACCTAGACCGGGTTGTTTATTATGATACAAAAGGCCAAGAAATTGCCAGAGAGATGGAACTAAACCCAACGGAATTGATGCCTGCCATTAGTGCCTATATTACCCAAAACTACCCCTCCCATACGATCACCGAAGCTGAACTATCCAAAGTCCCTAAAGGCACTTTTTATGAAGTGGAACTCGAAGCAGATGACGAGGAAGTAGAGTTGATTTTTGATGAACATGGAGGCTTTATTAAAGTTGAAAGCGAGGACGAAGAGGAAGAAGACGAGGAGGAGGGAGAAAACGACCACGATCATGATGACGATGATGGGGAACACGACTATGAAGAATAGCCAATGATTGGGATGTTCCCTTAGAATTAACATTCACCCCAGATTTGCACAGATAAAGAGGAAATCCGTGTTAATCTGTGTAATCCGTGGTTTTTCTTTTTTTGAACTTGAATTTGCAATTGATTCTTCCAGCCCACTTTATTCAAACTGCGCCTTGTCCAAATTCAGCCATTCCAAGGCTGAGCGGTAGTATAGGTCCTTGCGCTCCTCTGGGGTCACCTCCATTTCGTCAACCAATTTGCCGATGGTTAGGTCACCTAAGGGGAAAGGATAATCGGAGCCAATAGATACTCTATTAGAACCAATTCTATTCATCACATAGCGAAGCATGATAGGATCGTGCGTGATGCTATCTGTCCAGAAATGGCCTAGGTATTCTTTGGGCGGTACGGCATTATCGATCGCCACGAGGTCAGGGCGGCAGTCAAAACCATGTTGCACGCGCCCTAGGGTTGCCAGGAATGAACCACTCGCATGGCCAAAGCTCACCCGCATCTTCGGGAATTTTTCAAACACCCCCCCAAACAACATCGAGCAGATCGCCCGAGAAGTCTCTCCAGGCATGCCTACCAACCATGGAAGCCAATAACGCTCCATATACTTCTTGCCCATCATGTCCCATGGGTGAACCATCACTGCCATATCAAGCTGCTCACAGGCTTCCCAGATCGGGTAAAACTGTTCCTCATTGAGGTTGAGGTTATTGATATTGGAACCAATCTGAATCCCAGGCAGGTTGAGTTCTTCTTTGCATCGTTGCAATTCCTTCACTGCAAGCGCTGTGTCTTGCATGGGGATCGTTCCTAGCGAAATGTAGTTCTTCGGATGGTTTTTCTGGACTTCAGCAATGTCGTCATTGAGGAAACGGGCCAGTTCTAATGTGTCTTTGGGCTTGGCCCAGTAACTAAACATGACAGGGATGGTACAGACTACCTGCACCTGAGTCCTATTTTTTCTATACTCCTCAATCCGCTCTTCAGCAGCCCAGCAATTGGATTCTATTTCCCTAAAAAAGACATCTCCTTTCATCATCCGGGCAAAGCCCTTCCGATGATGGTCTAGGTGAATAAAATCGCCATACCCAAACTTCTCAGCAAATCGGGGCAAATTCTTGGGGATGATGTGGGAGTGTGTATCTATTTTGAGCATATAGAGGTATGGGAATAATTTTGAAGCACATTCGAAAGACAGAGCTGCAAATAAGGAGAATTATCCCAAACCATCAACCCTCAAATACAATCCCTGGAGACCCAGGCGGGGGAAATTTACAGGAAAAATTAAATTCCCCCATTTCTTCTTCCGAAAAGATACTCGTTAGGGTCTCATTATGGTAATTGAAAATAAACTGGATTGGCCATTTGGGAGGGCGAAATGGATTAAGCAGAATCCTGGCAAGTGCTTCTTTATTGGGCAAGTGGTGGCGGCTTCCATCCGTGCTGATGACAAAGTGTTGACAGGATATCAAGGAAAGCAGTTCATACGTAATGCTGGCTTTACTGGCATGATGGGACAATTTGACGCAGTCAAGTTGGAGGGGAGCTTTTGGCGTATATCCTAATTGCTTCAGCGAATCTGCAATGAGGGAAGGATGCGCATCTCCTAAGAGCATAATCCGCTTTTTCCCCAACTCAAACACAAAACTTATGCTGCTTCCATTGGCCACGGAATGATCTTCTTTTTCCGCCCTTTCCCCCAATTCTGAGATACTCACATGATAATCATTATCCAGACTTCGGGTGGTCACCTCCCCTTCTGTCCACTTCTCATATAGCTCTTTGAGGCCATTTTCATCAGGAGAAAGAAGGGTAATAGATGCGCCGCCAACCTCAAAGGTCTGAAAGCGAAGCAATGGCATATCATGCCAGATACCCATTTCTTCAAGCAGGTCCTCCAGCTTTTTCCCTTGCCGGATACTCCGTGATTGCGTGGGGTCTTCAGACTCAGGTAAGGCCACTGCACGGGAGCCATCAAAAGAAAATCCAAAACGTTTGGCAATCAGTTTTCCCGAATTGAACCAAAACTGCTTTATAAATTGCTTGTCTTGAGACTCGTCCTTCATAAAGGCCAATATACCTCCTATGTGATCTTGATCGATATGAGTGACCACCATCAAGTCCAGGTCGTGCCCTTCTTGGCGAAGCATCTCTAGGATATGCTTTCCTGTCGTTTCGTATGACCTTGATAAACCTCCATCCACCCAGATATGATGCGGATGACCATCCATTCCGTCAAATACCAATAATAGGGAATCCCCATTATCTGCTGGCATCGCAAAAAGTTGAACGGAATAATTCTTCCCAGAAATCAAGGGAGGGACTTGATCGCTAAGCTTTTCTCTCAGGGCATTCTTCCAGCCGATGAAGCGATTCAATAACGTTAATAGATGGGAAAAAATACTCAAGCTGTAACAGGGATATTGATGGTAAAGGTACTCCCTTTGCCTTTCTCGCTATGTACATTCACTTTTCCATTCAGGAGGTTTACATAGCCACTTACAAGCGCCAAGCCTAGTCCCATGCCATCAAAATTACGGGAAATCCCTTCGCTTTCTTGCCTAAATGGGGAAAATAGATCCTGGATAAATTGCTCCTTAATGCCAATACCTGTGTCGGAAACCTTGAGGATAATCTCATTATCCAATCCATTTGTTCCATTCAGCTGGTAGTCAACTTGTATTTCTCCCTTTTCTGTGAATTTGATGGCATTATCTACCAGGCAGAAGACTATTTGCTTCAATATCTGCTTATCTATATTCACTGGCTTTTCTTCCTCAGGTATATTTACCTGGAAAGAGAGGTCTTTTTTTGCCGCTAACTCTTTGAAGTAATCGACTTCATCCTTAATCGTTTCTCCAACAATGACCGGTAGTGGGTTCAGTTCTACCATATTGGCCTCAAGGTGAGAGAAGCTTACAATCCCATTCAGCGTACGCGCCAGATGTGTGCCACTTTCCTTTAAAATTTGCGCATCTTCAGCAATCAGTTCAGGGTCAGTCTCGAAGGTAAGCAATTCGGCAGCTGCAGTGATATGATTCAGAGGGGTCACGAGCTCATGACTGATACTGGAGAGCATGATTCCTTTTAGGTAGTTCATCTGCTCAGCATCTTGCTTGGCAATAGCCAGTTCCTCTGTTCGTTTTGCGACTTCACTTTCCAGGTGCTCTTGATGTTTGAGCAGTTCCTGCTCCGCAATTCGACGACGCCCCACTTCTTGGGTCAGGTCTTTTTCGCTGATTTCCAGCTTCTTACGTGCCGTAAATTCCAATTTCTCCAACCGTGTTTGGCGGTTACTTAGGACAATCGCAATTCCAGCTGCCAGAATCAGGTTGGTGAGAAATACCCAGTCAATAGGTTGGGGTTTACCCAGGATAGCCAACGCACCCAAAGCGGTAAGCAAAGGGATAGGAAGCAAGTATTTAAGCAGCGGCCTTGCCCCACCAGCCAGCACAAATACGCCAAAAATGGAGACAATATATCCTGCTATTACCCCAAATTTCAAGGTGGTATCAGCATCCGCCTTGGTAAAAATCACAAACGTGAGTCCCGCCATCATCACCTCAATGCCGAGGATATCCATAGCATGGAGTTGGGTGACATTGGTACTTTTTTGTGAAAAAATGCGAGAAGCAAATAGAAGGAAAAATATACAGGGTAAGAAACCTATAATCCGCCAGGGGATGGTTATCGTAGCATCCAGTTGTAGTACTTGGATGTCTTGGATAGCAAATAGCAAAATCGCAGGAACAGCAATCAGTGCCATTAGCTTTCCAGACTTGAGGCTAGCTTCGGCCTTTTGATGGGCATATGCCTCATCAATGATTTGTTGCAGGGACGTGACGGCTTCCATATTTCTACCTTGATAGTCCTGGTCAAAGGGGAACTAAACTATCCTACTGACACAATAATACTATTTTCTCAATAATTTAAAAAAAATATTCTTAGTATCTTAGGCGCCGATTCAACCCATTTCTCATGGCAAAAAAAAGCAATAAACGTGCCTCATCTCCTAGAAGGTACTCTTCCTCTTCCAAAAAGGCTAAGAAGCAAACTCCAGCGCCTAAAGCTCATACTGGTCCTCTCTTTTCAATACATGAGGGTTTTTGGCAAAAAAACTGGCCAGCGATAGCCATTTTAGTGCTTATGAGCTTCATTCTGTATGGGCAGTCGATGTCATATGAATATGTCTTGGACGACAAAATGGTTGTCACCGAGAATGCCTATACCCTGGAAGGCTTTGCTGGAATCGCGGATATATTTGCCCATGACAGCTTCAAAGGATATCTGGACAAAATAGGCTATGGAAATAATAGAGACCTTGTGGCAGGGTCCCGCTATCGTCCTTTATCCCTTGCTACATTTGCAATTGAAACAGCGATTTTTGGTCAGAAACCAGCCATCAGCCATTTTTTCAATATCCTTCTCTATGCACTGACAGGTATCCTATTGTACCAAATATTATTGGCCCTTTTTCCCCTAAAAGATCCCAAGAAGTGGTACCAAAGTGTGGCCTTTATAGGTGCATTGCTCTTCCTATTGCACCCTATTCACTCAGAAGTGGTAGCTAATGTCAAAGGACGCGATGAAATATTGGCACTGCTTTTCTCTTTAGCCGCTTTATATTTTGTGTTAAAAGCAGCATCTACGGAAAGTAATAGGTGGAAATGGGGATCTGGGTTAATGCTTTTTATCGGGTTGATGGCCAAAGAGAATGCCATTACTTTCTTGGCGGTTGTTCCTTTTACCCTCTACTTCTTTACAAAAGCTGATATTCGACAAAGCCTTAGCTATACCTTGCCTGCCCTGGTAGCGACGATCCTTTTTGTAGCGATTCGCTATAAGGTTGTAGGAACCCTCCTGGGCGGAGATAAGGTGATCACCGAGATCATGAACAATCCCTTTGCGGGTACTACAACAGGTGAAAGGTTTGCCACTGTGTTCTATACTTTAGGTGTTTATGTAAAGCTCCTTATTTTCCCCCACCCGCTTACGCACGACTATTACCCCTATCATATTCCTATCCTTACTTGGGCTGACCCAAGGGCCTGGTTATCGCTCATCCTCTACTTAGGGATGGGTGCTTATGCGTTGATGAAATTGAAGCAAAAGACGGTACCAGCCTATTGTATCATTTTTTACCTCGCTACCCTTTCTATTGTCTCCAATCTCTTTTTCTCTATAGGAGCGTTTATGAATGAACGATTTGCCTATATGCCATCTGTGGCTTTTTGCCTCCTCTTGGCTTACCTGCTCATGGATCGATTGCCTACATGGACAGCCAAAAAAGATATGAAGGTAGGCTGGCTAGGGTATGTACTGGTAGGGGTATTTGCGGTTGGATTTATGGTAAAAACTTTTGAAAGACTGCCTGCCTGGAAAGATGCCTTTTCCCTTAATGTGGCAGCTGCCAAGGTCTCTGTCAATAGTGCCCGGGCCAACAGCTATTATGCCTACGCCCTATACCAAAAAGCCCTCAAAGAAACAGACCCAGAAAAAGAACAAGCGCTTTACCAAGAGGCACTTCCCTACGTCACACGTGCATTGGAAATCCATCCCCGGTACGATGATGCTTTCACCACAAAAGCTGGGGTGGTAGCAGGTCTTTACAAAAAAGACAAAGACCTCGATCGGCTATTGCAAGTCTTCTATGATATTCTCAAAGTCAAGGAAATCCCATTTATCTGGAAGCAATACTTACCTTTCCTCAATAAAAGGGCTCCAGACATGCGCAAATTGATGAATTTCTATCATAACATTGGCTATGAATGGTTCCTCAAAACCAAAAGACAACCCCAAGGAGCCATTAAGTACTTAGAGCTTGGCAGAGAGGCTTCTCCCAATGATTCACAACTCTTAGCCGACCTTACAGAGGCGTATTATCTGAATAAAAATTATACTAAATCCATCAATGCAGGCACCAATGTCCAGCAAAGAAGGCCCAATGACGCTCGCGTATTTTACTTCGTCGGGAAGTCCTATGAGAAAATTTCTGATACGGAAAATGCAAAAGCCTACCTAGACCTTGCTTACGAGATGGATCCTAGTCTGCGGTGAGACCACTCGGTTCAATCCAGCTTTTTGCGGGTTCATACCCACTTATTGGCGAAGCTATATGGGCTTACTTAGTATGCAAAAAATTGCATACTGTCATGACACTTATCCATCGACTTATCCTTTCGGCTATTATGCTCATAATAGCAAGCCCACTAGCATCGGCAGCAAACTATCGAGGCAGCCTCGACCTGATAGACTGGTCTCCTCCTGAAGGATTTAACTCTCCTGAGATTAGAGCACTCAGCCTGAAATGGGAACTCCAAGATGGCAATTCTGGGCCATTAGGCCTATTTTACATGCAATGGTATTTGGGAGACCATTATTTTTATCAAGCAGAAAAGATCAACATTCGCGACCTGAGAGAGGAAGCAAAACTTCTCAGTTTTAAGACGTTGGTGCTTCACGCCAGGGTTTATTCCCAGGGAAGCTGGATTGGGAACATCCGGTTCGACATGGGAGCTACGCCGCCTCATGGAGGGGTATGGGGGCAACAAGTGAGGCTAACTTTTCCTTGGGAAGCCACCTTCCTTATGAGAGGAAGTGATTCTGGGGAAATGCTTTCTGCGGAGCAAACCCAACAGTTTTTTCGAGAAGGCATCGAACTCAAAAAGCTCGCTATTTACAAAGTAGGATTTGGAGGGACTTTTGAAATAGAGCGGGCTATTGAAGAGAGGAAACTGGAACAAGCTTACCAATCCCAAATTGCACAAGCAGCAACTGCTCTTTCAAACGGTCAATTTGATCAATCCCTATCCTTTTATCAAGAAGCATTAACCATAAAGCCCCATGCAACCCACCTCAATGATCAAATCCTCGAAGTAAAATACCAACAACGATTAGCTTCTGGAGATTCTGCTTTTGATCAGGCGAATTACGAAACAGCAATAACTCAATTTGAAGGGGCCCAACAATTAATTCCTAGCGATTCTAGGGCGCCGCTTCGAATAGAAAAAGCCCAACAAATGATAAGCCTTCGTACAGCTTACCAAAAGCGTATAGGAACTCTCACTACAGCTTTTGAAGAGTCCCTCCGTGAAGCGCGAGAGGCAGCCTCTAATGCCTTAATGGCTGCTGCTAATGCATTTCAAGCCGAGGCAGAAGCGTGCCATTTAAACCGGTTAACTTTCTACCAATGTGAAGTAGATTATCTCCAAAAGAAATTGGGGCAAGTAGAGGAACAAGCCAAGTTTGAGGTATATGGAGCGTTGTACGAGGGGAATTACACCGCCCTTGAACACCCATGCACAGCTCCTTCATGCGATGTGAAGGATATTCTGCTCCCAGATTCTACACAATCTGCAGACTTACTGTTGTCCACTGCTGAGCGAAAGTATGGGGTTTACCAAAATACCCTATTTGAAGCCTTTCTTGCCGAAAGTCATGCATTGCTTGACCAAAGTTTACAGATAGATCCCAAACTGGGCAAAGCTTACTTTTTCAGGTCAAAATTTGCCCAAGACATGATCGAGCAATATCATGACCTATCGCTTTGCTTGCTGTATGATTCCCTACATACAGAAGCGCTAGCTACTTTAGGCCAATTAAAACTACCCTTTCATGATGAATTGTATGCTAAGATTGCCGAAGGGAGTACTGAATATGTCGCCAAAGCCCTTAAATATGGGCTTTTGTCAGCAGCAGATAGACATAGAGGAGAAAGTCTAATAGATCAAGCGCTTAAGTACGACCAAGCAGAGGTACTTGCCCTTTTGCTCGAAGAGCTTCCTCCGCAACAATCCGCACAACTCTTGTTGCATCGTGCTGCTGGGGAAAACAAAGTAAATAGTGCCCGCTATTTGATGACAAGGGGGGCAGCTCCCGACAAACTAGATGCTACGGGGGAAAGCCCTCTGCAAAGAGCCACGGAGAATGGCTCAGAGGCCATAGTCAGGCTTTTTCTGCGCGAGAAGCCCGAGTTAACAGTAGGCCCATCTGTATTGCGTGCTACAGAAAAGGGAGATGCCAATCTCCTCCATGCGTTTTTGGAGACAGGTTCGCATGTCAATAATGCTGACCACAGAGGAGACAATCTATTGATGATTGCGATACGAATGGAGCACCTCCACCTGATCGATCAGTTACTCGCCGCAGGGGCTGATGTCAATCATACCAATAAAGAAAAAATGACAGCCCTCGGCTATGCTGCCCAAAAGGAATATGCTTCCATCATCAGGAAACTGCTTGATCATCAGGCCGATCCTCCACTTTCGCTGGAAGTGCTTTCCGAAAAAGATCAAATTGCCACCACCTTTCTCTGCGCGCAATTAATGGAGTATGCATTTGTTCATACAAGTGAATCGCATGCTGAAAGCAGCATAGCCTATGACAAGAAAATTGCGCTAGCCCAGCATACTTCTGGCAAAGCATTTATCACCGAAGCCCTGAACCAAAACCTTCTGAGTTTGGCGGACTTGATGTTGGAAAGTGAGGTAGATTTTGGACAAAAAATTGATGGTCAATATTTGCTTTTGACCGCATTGCAAGCCAAAGCAACGAGCATCGCCACAAAATTGATTGCAGAATATAAGGTTCCAACAGACATCCGAAATCGAAAGGGGGAAATGCCTCTTCACCTAGCTGTCCACGCTGGCAGTAAAGAAATTATTTCCCTTTTACTCAGGGCCAAACACCCACTCAATGAGCAGGATCACCTGGGGAATAGCCCCCTTTATATTGCGCTAATCGAGAAACGTGCTGCTATTGCTGACATGTTACTTGATGCGGGAGCTGATATTTTTATTGCAAATGAAAAAGAAATGCAAGGCCTGCACTTGGCTGTAGAGTTAGGAGATATCGTCCGAACTCGTCAGTTTTTAAATATGGGGGCAAAAGTAAATGAAAGAGGAGAAAATGGAATGACCCCGCTTCATTATGCTGCCAAAAACACGGATAGGCATATGGCCGAATTCTTATTGGCGGAAGGTGCAGATCGCGAAATAAAGGATTTCCTCAACCGCACGGCTAGTAAGCTTGCCAGGAAATCACGTGATCCACAATTAGCGAAGTTATTGAAATAGAAAAAGGGCAGCCTGAGCTGCCCTTTGTTGTTTTGGGTTTTGGGTTTTGGGTTACTATTGTACGACTACCTTTCGGGCAATAATGTGTTGCGCTGTTTGTAATTGTAAATAATAGACACCAGCAGGCAATTCATTGACATTTAGTTCGATACGACGATCTGAATGAATATCTCCAATTTGGTTAGCCAATAATCTTTTCCCCTTCAAATCATATAAGGTAAGGTTGACATCATTCAGGGTAATTCCCTGGAAATCAATGTACAATCGCTCGCTTGTAGGCACAGGGAAAAGCGTAATATTTTCGGCAAAAAGTTCCCTTTCCAATCCCGTATTCCCGGTCATAATGGTATCACAGTGTTGTCGATCTCCACAAGCATTAATAGCCGTCATACAGACAACATAATTTCCAGGTACAGGGAAAGTGTATAGTGGACTGGTGCTAGAACTGGTATTTCCTCCCCCAAAATCCCAGGTATAGGAAATCCCAAACTGGGTAGAATTCTGGAAGGCAAATCGCTGCGGATTACCTGTTGGGACCACTGTAAAATTGGGAACTGGCAGGGGGTTTTCTGTTACAACAACCGTATCAATTCCTTGGCAAACTCCATCAATAACAGTCACAGAATAGGTCCCGCCCGTAGTAACGGTAATGGATTGATTTGTACTCCCAGTTGACCAAATATATGCTCCAAACCCTGCTCCAGCATCCAGCACAGCACTTCCTCCCTCGCAAATGGTGGTATCTGCTCCCAAATTCACATCTCCCCCTCCTATAAATACATTCACCGTATCACTACCGCTACAACCATTAGCATCTAACACGGTAACCCAATAGGTCCCAGAAGAAGAAACCATCAGGTCAGCCATCGCAGAGCCATCGGACCAACTATAGCTTTGAAAGCCCAAACCAGCCATTAATGTAAAGACATCGCCCTTACACCCATCCAGGTCTTGTCCCAAATCAATAGTTGGATTCAGGTTTACGGCTACAATGACATCATCTGTAGCTGTACACCCATCGGTATTTGAAACTGTCACAGAATATACGCCTGTCAATTTCACCGTCAAAGACTGGTTTGTAGTCCCGTCTGACCAAAGGTATCCTGTGTGACCAGCCCCTGCATCTAGAATCACGCTATCTCCATCACAGAAAGAATGATCTGGGCCAAGATCTACTGTAGGAGAAGGTAAAAGGCCTACAACAATAGTATCAGTACCTGTACAGAAAACGGAATCTTCTACATCCACATAATAAGTACCTGGGGTAGTTATTGAAAGGGTTCTAGAAGAAGAACCATTTGACCAGGAATAGTTGGCAAGGCCAGCACCAGCGTCTAGCACAAGGGTATTCCCAGAGCAAAGCATCGTGTCTAGACCTAAGTTAACAGGAGTTTTCACCTGACAAATCTTATCTGCATTTACCCTCACCATAGGATCCTGGCCAGAATTGGAACGATAATCTGCCCAAGCATTGTTGAGGATTTCATACCCTCTATTAGCCAATGGACCTACTGTTTCCATTCCTAGGTTAATTGTAGACCCTGTCTGGTACCAACCCACATAAAAACCACCGGAGTCTATCCGAATAGGAGAGGAAAATGTCACTCTATTCCAATTATTCGCAGCAACTCCAGTACCTACAAAAAACTGACTTCCCAAAAGAGTGCCTTGCCCAGGAGGGCCATCATCATCATAAATCCTCACTTCAAAAGCGTTGGGGCCAACTAAATTGATAGCTGAAGTAATAAATGCGTCCACACTAGTGATTTCTATAGATTCGATAGGAGGCTCCATATACATCCCAATCCCATGGGTAGAGCCACCGGAGGCCCAATTGATACTCGCCCCTGCTGTGGTGGTAAAACCATTCCAATAACTCAATGTCATCGATTTCTGCGTCGTATCGATAACAATCATTTCCAAGTCCAATGAATCATTGGTTCGGTTGATATCTCCTGTTGTGGTGGCAATAACTCGGTATGAATAGTGGTTGGGGATGGTTGGGGTATACCCTAAATTAAAGCTCGCCCCAGTACTTCCACCAATTCCCAAGCTCCCAATCGATGCGGCATCGGTATGGAGTACCGTCAAGCCAGGATCGAGAACTTTGAGTTGTACCCCAATGATTGAATTGATGGCTACATTTCCCACATTGTCGATCTGGGCAAACCCTTTAAAAGGTGCTCCGCCTCCAGGCACAAAAAAGCCTGCATTTTGAGGGTTAACTACATAACCCGTAGCTACATCTTTTGCGACAAACGTAACATTTTTGGGGTAATAGAACTTAATAGCGCTACTAGCAACAGGTCTTGTGTTATTTGACACTTGTAGGCCGATCGTACCTGTCATGTTTTCTATCCCTACTACCCCTGGATTCAAGCGCCCATTATAGGTAGGGTCCCATGAACCCGTCTGGGTCTTGTATTGAAAGAGGATAGAACTATCCACTTTTGACATGATGACCTGAAAAGTATTCGACCCTGACCATTGTTGGGTAATATTGGTCCAAAAGGGTACATTTTCATAGGTAATGATACAAGTGTCTTGATTATTGCTATACATATAGCATCGCCCAGGATTCGGGCTACTAGTTTGAGCCGTAGCGAAACTAAGGTCTGTCAGAAAGGGGGCAATCAATTTATCTTTAGAGTCAGCTGTGGGTAGGGTTGGGAATCCGATGGTAGTAGAACTAATATTAATAAAATCGAAAGAAATATACCCATTGGATCCGATGCTGAGTGAATTGAAGGTAACCCAATAGAAAGGGAAATCGAACCCTATGCTAAAGGGACCTACTACATTGTCATCATCCAACCCAGCAATCGTATCAGTATCTGGCAATCCGATTATGTCAATCCAACTGTAAGTGGGAGCATCCGCTGCAGTGTCTGCATGACTCTTCCAGGTATAGCCATAGGTATCTGGCCCTCCTGACGTCTGAGCCTTTACCAGAAAGCAACTACATAAGGCAAGGAGAAAAAGTGTAATCTGTTTCATGAACAAGGTAGGTTTAAAGAGTGGTAATAAGTAAAGTGTTCGGAAAAAGCCTGTAACCTAATTAACTCATTTTTAAGAAGATGTCAAAAACTATTCTTACCCCTAGCCAACCAATATGGCAATTGATGCGCCTCAATTAGGTGGGATATAAAGTAAAAGGGGACCTGGAAAGTATTCCAAGTCCCTTCTAAAGAATTACTAATTGACTGATTACTAATTATTACGTATTGACTATCAACCTTTTACAATTATTCAATCAATAATCTGTCAATTAATCATTCTAAGATCGCTAGTTGCCACTTGAAGCTACGATATCCACCCACTTACCACGTTTTCGTGCATGAATGGTATGGTCATACATGGCCTCTACCTTGATCGTAGGCAGGTAATAGCGACCTAGATAACTCGCATTTAGTTTTATATTAAATGATTTTGCTCTGCCTTGATCCAGGTCAAAAAAGGTGTAAACCCTGTCATCCCGAATATCCTGATATTCAGGTTTGGTGCCACCAGGATCACTTCCATCTAAGCGATGGTTGTGTATCTCCCATCCAGAAGGAAACACCTGGGCAATGGCCAACTCCTCATATTTGCCAGTCCTTCCACTATGGATTACCGTTACCTTTGCCACAAAATCAGTTCCTTGTTCCAACTTGGTAACATCCACATCATTGCCTTCCATATCCTTATAGGCTACCAACAGGCTCAGTCCGTGCGAAGCATCAGTCGTATCTCCAACTGCAGGAACTCCATCCAGAATCACCCGAGGGAATAACAAGCCACCATCTTTATTTTTGAATTCAAACATGGCGACATCTTCGGCTGGGAGATCGCCTTGCCATATAGGAGAAGAAGTAGCTATTTCCTTCCACTTGCCACCACCTACTCGATAGGCAAATGCGTAATTTTCTCCCACTCCACCTAGGCCAACATATTTTGAGATTGCCACTAATGACCAGGCAGTTGAGTGGGTACTATGCCAATTCTTAGACCCAATTTTATCAGAAATTGCTTGCAATAAGTCACGTCCTTCAGCCCGTTTTCCCATTACTCCCATAGCATGGAGGATCATCGCACGATCGCGCAACCCTGAGCCATAAGTGTTCCCTAATTCCCTATAGTCACGAATATTGAGGCTTTGTCCAGCAAGGATTTGGTTGGCTACATTTTTCTGACCAATCTGATGGTAAGCAGCCGCGAGGTAGTACTGAGCCACAGAGGCCATAGAAGTCGTTTGTTGGCGCATGCGATTCATTGCACCCAACTCCTCTGCTCCTGCAAGGGCGAGTAAGTACAGGCGATAGGCTTGTGTCAAGTCATTATTATTTCGCGTACTTCCTCCCCAATTCTTGGCTTGCTCTTTTTGATATTTCTTCCAACTTTTCAAAAAGTCGTTCGAAACAAAATAGCCCGCTTTCTCTGCTTCCAACATAAAGTGCCCAGCATAGTTTGTTCCCCATTCACTAGCATTGGCATTCCCTGGCCAATAACTCAGACCTCCATTTCCTACTTGGAAGGTTGTCAGGCGCTGAATACCTGCCTTTACATTTTTGTCAATCTCTGCTTTCTGAGTAGGAGAAAGTTTTAATAGATTGGCGAGGAATAATTGCGGAAATGCACCTGAGGTGGTCTGTTCAATGCATCCATAAGGATAACGGACCAGGTATTTGAGACGCCTCTCAAGGTTCAATGGAGGAATGGAAGATACTTCTAGTACACCGTTATTGGTCCCTGCTATTCCTACAGGTCGGATTCGCTGGCGCCAGTCGAGTCCTGACTCCACAATGGCATCGTGGATGTCCACCACGCGCGGATTTGGGGCACGCACCTCTACATCAGTCTCATAAGTAGCCACTTCACTGCCACTTTTGGCCGTGATCCTCACTTTAGCTTTGCCCACCATATTATTCACTTGGAGGCCAAAATTTGCCATTTTCTCCCCCACATCTGTGAATTGCATGGAACGACTATTCCCTCCAATGGCGGAAATAGCGCCCCCAGTCTCAACCGAAATGGAGACATCCTTCACATAGTCTTCCATGGCAAACACTGTGACTGGAAGATTAAGCGTTTCGCCTGGACCGAGAACTCTTGGCAATGATCCAAGAACCATTAATGGCTTTTTCACTGGCGTTTCTTTCTCCGCAAAGCCATAAGCACCATTATTACCTGCTACGACCATGGTCCTCACAGCGCCAACATAATTGGGCATCATGAATTTATGTGTATTGGTTTTCCCAGCAGCCAGAGAAAAGGGACCGAACACTTTTACTACAGGCTTAAAGCGATCTTGCTTTTTCCCATCGGGACCAATTCCCCCTTCACCTCCACCAATACTCAACAAGCTATTAAACTCTCCACCGTAGGCACCAACAACATCGTTAAACAAATCCCAAGTCTTCACCTGTAAAGCTTGTCGTTTGTAAAATTCAGTATGAGGATTGGGCGTCCGAAAGCGAGTAAGTCCTAACAATCCTTCATCTACTACGGCCAATGTGTAGGTCATCGGGCCCCCATTTCTTTCATTTACTTTGATCTCAACTTCTGCCATAGGTTCCAGGACATCAGCCATAGTGATTTGCGGAGAAAGGATAGTCGCAGGGTTTTCTACCTTGACAGGCATAACTCCATAAAGACGCATAGGAAGGTCATTGGCAGTTTGGGCATGAGGTTGGAGCAAAGTGACGTGTACATATGCATTTGGCGACATCGCAGGGATTGTCGGCAAGCTAAAGCGTGTTGCCCCTTTCTGGGTCTTGACCCAATAGGTGTTGAGCACTTGCGTGCCAGATTCAACACTTACCAAGGCTCTTCCTGCCCCACTACTAGGGATGGTTAGGGTTATGTCTTCGCCTAATTGGTAGATAGGCTTATCAGTAGAAAAGCTCAGCATTTGAGCGCCCCCAGGGTTATCTCCTTGCGCACGCCCTGCCCATCCCGGCCAATCAATATAGACAATCTTCCCCGTGCTATGGCCACCTGGGTCAGTAACTCTCACCAAATAACGCCCCCAACTCGGGTACTCCACACGTAGGGTATATTTTCCCTTGCCATTAGTAGTCGAAACTGTTCCAGAAGAGATTGATTCACGATGTTGTTTCCCTACATAAGCCCCTAAATCATCATCTGACGACTTATCCCACCACCATTTCCAATTGATTTGATAGACTTCAACTTGGACGTCTTGGCGAGAAACTGGTTTTCCATTTTTGTCGAGTGTAACAATATCTACCGTATGGTCTATATCTGTCAAAAGCATTCCTCTAGCAGCATCTCCTTTTGGCAATTTTACCCCGACATAGGTATCGTAAGGATGAAATGGCATACTAAACCGATCGGTACTGGCATTTCCGCCTGGCTCATAGACACGCCCCACGACATTGGCTGTGAGCATGCCTGGGGCTTCCCCATTTACAGCGAGGTCTGCGGTGAAACTCGCCAAGCCTTTTTCATCCAAAAATCCGTCAAGAAGTGTTTTTTCCTCAGATCGGAAACGGCGAACCGGATCATCAAATTCATAATCAGAAAAGGTGCTAAAACGTGTTTTAGCTTGCTTAAGGGTAGCCTTGACTTCCGCTTTCAAGTTTTTTGCAATAGCGCCATGCAGCCATTTCACCTCCAATTCAATTTCACGGTCGCGCGTCTCATTGGATAAAGCTCCTTCTCCAAAATCCATCATAAGTTTTAAGCGATTGGGCATAATCGTTTCTACTTTTAGCGTCTTTTGAAACTCTGCCCCGCCTACTGAAACCTTCGCCAAGTAGTTACCCGTGGGGGCATCTTGAGCCGTTTTTGTAGCAAAATTGTAAAAGCCATTTACACTCTCTGTTCTGACAGTTTTGGCTACTTGCTGACCTTGAGGGTTAAACAACTCAAATGTCACGGGATGGCTAGCAGGAAGTTGCCCATCTTTATCCTCCAGAATAAAATTGAGATACATTTCATCCCCAGGACGCCATACGCCTCTTTCTCCATATAAGAAACCTTTGATTCCCTTATGGTAAGTCGCTCCCTGAACGTCAAATTGGCTCAAAGAAAGGGATGTTCCATCATCTAAGCGGAGGTATCCACGCTGGTTCCCAGCAGTTGCAATCAGCAAATAAGGCTTTTCCTTTATATTGATCTCTGCCATTCCATCCGCATCAGTTCTTGTACTTTCCATCAACTGCTGTTGGTAGTTGAATATCTCCACTTTAACTCCTTCCTTCGGAGCAGTCGTTTTGAGGTCTGTCACAGCAACAAATGTGTTACCCGAACCACGTTTCGCAATTACCCCTAAATCAGACGCCAATACATTCCGCTTAATAGCTCTCTCATCGTGATAAAAAGCATTTTTACAAGGGTTCTCACGGTCCTCATAATAGCCATCATACCACCAATCCCAATAGCTTGATTCGGCACTTTGCTCATATGTATCCCAGTCCCACCCCACTTCGAGCATGCCTTTCTGTTTTTTCTTGGGAGGCCCCCAACGGCGGTTTGTTTCCTCTGCCACGACTTCTTCTTCACAAGCTTCTACATAATAAGCTTTTTGGAAACCAATAGCGACTTGATAAATAGCCCCTGGCTCAGCAGCTATTAATTTACCTAAATCGATGGCATGTGTATTCCAACTTCTTAAGTCTAGTTTTCCCGATTCATTCAGAGGAACTCGCTGGGATGCGACAATTCGCCCTACACGTTTCAACTCTTTTTCTTCTCCGATCCGGTTTACTTGCAAGAATTGAGGGATGTCATTTTCAAAAATGCGAATGATTCTCACATCAACGGCATTGAGGCCAATCGCCTCAAAGAGGAATGGGAGCTCTTTAGATTGGGGAATGATTACCCCTTGGCGAACGAGTTTAAGTTGTGGGTTTATTTTGGCAAAATTGACAACTGCCCGTTGAGGCTGTTGGATCTTATGTCCCTCATGGTTTTTGATCCCAGCGGAAATATTCACCTCCACATCGCCTTGTATCCTGGTTTTAGGGAAAATCTTGATCCGATTTCTATGGATGGAGAAAGTGGCTTTGTGTCCATTGAGGCGAACCAAGCCCTCCAAGTTTTGCTTTCTATCCAATCTATCAGAAAACTCCACCAACAGATATTGGTTATCGCCATTAAAAGGAAGCACCTTGGAAAAGGTGAAGTTCCCTAAGGCTGGAATTGAAACCGTCTCTGACCCTTTACTATCTACTCCTATCTTCTTGCCATCCCACTCTAGCATTACATCTGTAGGATCAACAGACCGAGGAATGCTATCTAATTTAAAATAATGCTTCTGACTTCCTTTTTCGTGCGTCCATTTTACTTTGAGGGCCTTCTTCTTCATTTTTGCAGAAAAAATTTCCTCAACATTAGCAGCGGACTCAATATCTGTAGTTACCAAATTTCCTTCAATGGCATACCATTGATCATCTGAGTTTTCAGCGGCCGTACTCCCTAAAAGCTCCAAACTAATATGCTGAGGCTTGGCTCGGAAATGGAAACTGAAGTCACTCAATTCTGGGGCTATTTCTGGAAAAAGCTCGGTCATTTCCATTTGGGAGATATATACTTCCCCAGAAGTAAGCACGGTGGTCGGTTCAAAAACTAAGGTCTTCGCATCAATCCATTTGGCAGAACCGTCAATCGCTGGTTCAAAGGTAAATGGATGTTTTTCGAGGGTGTTGCCTACAACCGCTTCATCTACCATTTCATCCTGAAAACGGACTTTTATGGACGATTGCTTTGAAATCTCTCCAACCGTGAATGCAGAGAGGTAGGCGTTAAAGGCGGGATTGTAAACAGGCAATCGCTTGTGCGCCATAGAAGAATTGACAAACACAAGACTGATGATTGCAGTCGCAATCACGATACCTGAAGCAAATAAGATTTTTGATTTGTTCATGGGCTGGAACAGCTAAAAGGTTGAATATTGGAATGATAGAAAGATAGCGATTTTTTACTATCTCGGCAATGACTTTAGGACGTTTAGCCCAAAATTACCCGCTTTCCCTGGCTTCATTTCATAGATTGGATAAGAGTTCCTTTGCTCCAAGAATTGGCAGGAACAAATCAATTTTCCGTCAAAATGAAGTCCTTTCTAAAAATCACCTAGCCACACTCCTAGTTTTCCCAAAACCTTCGATGTGAGGACTATTTCAGATGATTTTATCTGAAGCATTTCATGACTTATCTGAATTCCTTGTCCTCTGAGGCTTATATGGGGGGACAATCGTTTATCCAATAGTTCCTTGGCAACTCTCTGTTTTACTGCTTGGTCCAATGAGTAGATGGTAGAAAGCATAATTGCTTTTATCTGCTGTGGCAAAGCTTCTTTCCAAAAGCCTAACATCAGTTGAATCCACCAATTTTTAGCTTTCAATTTTACTTCAAATTCGTCTATCCAAAAATCTTGCGCTTCATCATCCCAAATAATTTGCGACAGGATTTCTCCTTTCACCATTGCTTTTAGCCATTTGCTTTTTCTCCATTGAACAGTAAAATCTAAATCTAATAAAAGCTTCCCATCGACATGTGAAGCTTTAGCTTTCAGAAGCGCTGCCTGGAACTGCCTAAACCCAATATTTAGATTTTCTTTTATTAATAATCGCTCCAATTCGCCAAAGGCAATGATGGATGAGAGCGCCAATTCAAAATGATCATTCAATTGATCAATGGGAGAAAAAGGTGCCATTGAAATCGGCTCAAAAGGTTCGGCTTCTGGCGAGATGAGCGCTTTCACTGTAGCGGGCACGGCGACAGTCGTCTCAATGGCTGTTGCATTACAGGTCAAGCGAGTAGCCAACAACTCGGTTGCTGCGGGGCGAATAGTTAGCCATATATGGGGATCATCTTCCAATAAGATGGGCATCTGCATTTCACGCCAAAATTCTTCTACTCGACTTTCTAATGCTATTTCTTGTTGGATATAATGATCTATTTGTTGAGTAATTTTGTCCAGTTCTGCGACGACTTGTGGCCTGATCAGGCTCGCAGCATTAACACTCAACAAGCTGAGTCCTAGTTTGGGTTTGCGATCCCATCGAAAATCTACAGATGTTCTTGAATTAAGCGACCATAGCTCTGTTGCGGCCAATTCGATTTCAAACCTCACCGTAATTTCAAAATCGATCTGATCGAGTTGAGGCATGAAATGCAAAGCGCCCATCAAGCGTTCCCGCCATACCACTTTAGCCCATACCTTTACAGGGACTTCTACTAATAAGTATTTCCCCTCCCCCCAAACTTTGAAGGAATCTCTTTTATTTACCTTTACTTCGACCCCTACTGCTTCATTAATCCCTTCAAATACCACGTCTGGATAGACGTGATTTAGTTTCTTGACGATTTCCGCAGTTGGTAGGATAAAGGGAAGATTCAATAGGAGAAAAATTGAGGATTACATAAACAACAGAAGAAGTTGGCAAACACCTGCAATAGCCCCCAAAAATGCGCCTACGGCAATAAGCTTTGCTTCATCTTCCTGGAAAACAGGCCGCAGAAAAGCTTCAAATTCCGTAGGAGACAGGGCACACATCCTATCCCTGAGGGTATTTTCTATATCTAAAGCCTGTTCAGCATAGTTAAACATATACCGGAGGGAAGTAGGAAGTTCTTCCACAAACCGATCTGCGATATGGGCCTTAATCCGCGCATAGCGCTTTGCGCCACTTGCTAGCTGGAATAAGGGCTTGCTAAGACCAGCAGCGGCATCTATTGCCCGCTTGACATGGTGCTGAATCATATCGATCAGCCGATCCGAAGCAGGCCCTTGAATCATATTCTCAAATATATTCTGAGAGGTCAGAATCTTCTCCGCTATGATTTTAGCGTAGGCGGCGGCTACCTCGCGTTGACGCTTAATGAATAATCCTTGAACCACCCAAGGCCCATATTTTCGGGGGTTCTGCGGCTCAAAAATCATCTTAAGCGCCAGCCAATTTGTTGCCCATCCTACGATAAGGCCTGCTAGTGGCAATAGCCACCAAGGCTGCCCTAACACCGCAAAGAGCACTGCTTGTATGATGCCAAAGGCAAACCCAAAATAAAATCCTGATCGTTCGATAAATTTAAATTCCTTCTCCCCTACTCTTTGGAAAATTTGATTCAACAGTGGTTTGTCATTTTCCAGTTCTTCAACTACCATTTTTTTGAGGTCAAAAAGTTCATTGATATTGTTTTTGACATCCAACATCAGGCCTTCCACAACTTCTGGAATGTCATCCATTGCTTTCTGCATGACTCGTCTCTTGAGAATTGGCGGGGCTGTCTCCCAAACTAAAGGCGCCTCAGCCGTCATGGTCTCTTCCAAAATTTTCCCTGTCAGGGTGTGCAATGCTGGCCCCATTTCATTAGCGACGCGAATAGGTTCTATCCGCGCAAATTGTTCCTCAATTCGAACTAGTTTTGCAGTCATAAGGTCCACAGCCTTTTCTGCCATATTACTTGCCTTTGAAGGAATGATTCCTTGCCAGCCCAGGCGCCAGCGCTTAATGCCCCAAAATTCGATGGGCAAAAAGGTCATCTTCAAGGCAATCAGATTGGTCACCCATCCTACAAAGCCACTGATAAAGGGGATGGCGATATATTTTAAAATCTCTAGGAGTTCTGGCGTACCCATCAAATATTGGTAGTTGGCAAGTGAGGAGAAAGCCAAATCTACAAAGGAGTGATCAACTCTCCAATCCTGCCTCGATGGCATCGTATATCGCATCGTGAATTCGCTGGCGGATGCGAAGGCGGTTGATCCGCCAATTTTTTTCTGAGGGGTAGACGCGATTAGAAAGAAAAATATAAACTAGCTGATGTTGAGGGTCGACCCAAACACAGGTTCCTGTGAAACCTGTATGGCCATAAGACCGCCTACTGGCCTGCCTGCCTACAATACTCGGCGGTCGGTCAAACCCAAATCCACGATGTCCTTGTTGGGGAGAGGTAAAAAGCTTTATCGTCTCAGGTTCCAGGAACCTTTTTCCTCCATAAACGCCTCCATTAAGAAGCATTTGATAAAGGACTCCCAGGTCATTGGCAGTAGCGAAAAGGCCTGCGTTGCCTGAAATCCCCCCCATCAGCGCAGCTGAAGGATCATGGACATGTCCATGAAGCAGTTGGCGTCGCCAGTTGAGGTCATGAGCACTCGGAATAATCCGATCTTTCTTGAACCGATCCAGTGGTTTATAACAAATCGCATTTAACCCTAATTCTCGATAAAAAGTAGCTTCCAAATAGTCGCTCAAATTCGCATCATTGATGGTATCTATCGCCCGCTGAAGCAGCACCATATTGACATCACTGTACTGATATATTTTTCGGTTGTAGCGACGCATATACTTCATCGCCAACCAGAGAGAATCTGCTAAATCATTCCTCATATAAAAATTCCGAGCAACTTCAATGGAAAACGAATCTGTCTTTTCGGGGCTGTAATAGGCCCCAAAACGACTCCCACTTGCATCTCGGTGGTTGAGGTATGGCAAAATAGGCAAAGCAGGTTGAAGACCAGAATGATGGGTGAGCAATTCACTGATCCGCACGGCAAAAATATTTGACGTCACTGATAAAGTCATTCTAACAGGGTGATGAACTGCGATCAATGTATCATTCAACAATTCTGCCCATAATTTGGTGCTGTCATCTGTCGCTTTTTGGGGCAAGCTATCTCCAACCACAAGTACATCTGTAGCCTCCCAAACCCTCAAAGAGTCAGCAAATTCCGCAAAGGAAAAAGTGTCAGACAAAATCGCATGTTCATCAATGGGAGCATCTAGCTCGATGAAGGTATCTTCAAAGAATTCGCCTAAACTGGCCGATAAGGGGAGTTTTTTCTGCTCATAAAGCTTCATTGCAGCTAGGGTAGTAGCGGCAACTTTGGTTACAGAAGCGATATCATACAGGTCCGTTGTTCTTACAGGTCTTCGACGGTCGTAGGTATGATGGCCAAAGGCTTTAGAATAAATGACCTTTCCATTCTTTGCCACAAACACCTGACAACCAGGCAGTGCTTTTCTCCCAATGGCAATCCGGGCAATCGTATCGATCCGCTTCATCAAGTCAGAGCGAATGCCTACCGCCTCAGGCTGTTCATATCCCAACCTCGCCAATGGCGTCCGCACGCCTGTGCCTTCCTCAAGCCTGCCTACAGCCATCGGCAGTCGAGCCCTTGCCCTAGCTCCCCCCATAAGCAGTTGCGCGGGAAGGTCCTGAACGGAAGGGTGTGCATTGTACACATGGAGAATCGTAGGCAGGTCAGATACCGCAGCCAACTGAGAAAGGGGACCAATATTAAGTAGAATGACTTTGGTGCGCTTAGCGAGTTCGCCCAAAGATTGGAGAAAGGTAGAATCAGCTATTGAATCAAGTTCTACATGATTCAAGGCTACAATTACAGGTTCATTTCCTTGAAGACGAGACACCTTGAGGGAAGGCCAATTCTCCGAATCTTCTTTTTTGAGATAGCGTGTATCGAGGTGTGTATAATAGGAGAAAAAAGTTTCGAATCGAGGGAGTCGCTCGCCTAAGGTTATCAGCAAAGGAGCCTTTTCGGCAAGTTTGGTCAGGGGAATCTGCTTGAGGTCGTCTTTGACAACCGTGAGGGTCGCTTCATTGAAGCGGCGATTGAGCTGATTGAACCGAATGCTATCTAGAGCGGGTGTATAATGGGGACGACTCCAGTATTTGGCAAGCATGAGTTTCTTCAATCGTGGACGCACATTCACCCCTCCATTTGCCACCAACTGCGTCAAACTTGCATGGAGGCTTTTGACTGAATCCCTTACGATCAACATGTCCGCACCAGACGCCAGTGCCTGGGTCAGTATTCCTAGATCTGAAGCTAGGCTATCTGGAAGCGTCATGAGGATCAATCCCTGAAAGGCATTTCGCATGGCAATCAACGTACTGTCATCCTCTAAAATGCTGGACGAGACAATCGCGCTAGTAAGTCCATCCTGGCTGAAGGCTTTGAGCTTTTCTTCCTTGAATATTTGGTCAAACTCATTGCCTTTACAATCGCATTCCATCCCTGAGAGAAGATGGGACCTCACTATAGGCCTAAAAATCTGGACAGATTTCTCAATCATCTCAGGGGTATACCCCTTACACATCAGGCTTTTACTGATTTGAAGCTGGGCGCCTAAAGTTCGGGCCTGTAAAGCCAATCCTGTCCCTATAAAATTGATTTGACTATCGGTAGCGACGCTAGCCAATGCCATCGGGTCTGGGAAACCCAAGCCCTGCAGCGGTTCATCTATGGCAATCAGTGCTGGAACCGCCATCCGATGCTGAACCCACTCGACGAAGGTCGTCTGCGTCTGAAACGGAAATCCAGATAGCCAGACCCCACCAGGCGACCGTCCATCCAATCGGGTGATAAAGCTGTCAATTGATTCCACCCCTCGTGTCTGAATCATCATCAGCTGAGCAGCTTGCTGGGACGCGTCTAACTCGCTGAGCACTGAGTCAGCCCATTCACTTTCTATGTAGAGGTAGGGAATTGGAGTAATATAAGCAGCCTCACGCTTTGACCCAAGGTAAAGCGATACCATCAATACCGTGATGCTAAACACCACGCTTGCCAAAATAATGGGTTTAACCCGCATTTTTTATTTATCGGCATCCACATTTAGCTGAATGGAAAGCGATTTATCTTTCAAGCTATAGGTGGAAATATAGGTCTCTGTAATCAGAAAATGGACATGAAGCTCTTTTTGAGAAGAATACAGGAGTAAATTGCAAATCTCAGTTGGCAAAAGATAGGGGCGCTTTTTGTCTGAAAGGGTCTGAATCGTCACTACTTTCCCTTGCTCGTCTGGTGCTTGAATATTGCTAATTCGGGCAAAAGGATGTAACTGAGTATAGTAATCTAATTCTCCCTTCTTGGTATAAAAAAACACATAATCATTGCCCAAAGGGATAAAAGAAGTATCTCCTGTAATGGGGCGAACATATCCTTTGATCCATTTTTTATCCTCTACAAAAGAAAGACTCAATTGGGTACCTTCGGGCGCCTTGAAGATAGGGTCACTTTTGATATATAACAGGGCCTCCATTTTGATGTCATATAGGAGCTGTTCCTTCTCCGTAAGCTTGCGTTCATGAGAGTCTATGTCAAGATTTCCAGAAATTTCGGGGTTTCCACTACTAAAGGTATAGACAATTCCCAGATTGTCATAGGCTCCGTTCCAATATACACATTTATATATTCCCTCTTCTTCATAAGATAAATACCCTCTTAACCCTGTCATTCCACCATTGGCATACAAATACTCTGCTGATGCACGGGTAAGGCGCTCCAGGTTGTACAAGATTTCCCCTTCTTTGGCGAGTCCCTGTGTCAGTGCTTCGCTCATATTTTGAGCGGGTAAAAAAGAAATAGATAAAAGTGAGGTGAGTAAAAAAATGAGAAGCTTATGTCGCATAGATTAAAGATAGGTTAAGAAATTGGATTTTGACAGGAACTTAGGAAATGTTCAAATACAAACTCAAATTACCTAGGGTAAGCCACTTTAATGCCACTTCTTAATTTTCCTTCAAATAAGCAAATATTTCCTTGCGCATATTTAAAAATCCTGCTTCTGTGGGTTCATAAATCACGTGGCGGTATTTTTTGAAGTCAAAAGGAATATCGCCAGAACGTTGTGTCAAGATCACTACTTTTTTGCCTAAGGTATGCGCAATGCCAAGTATATAAAATACTTCCGGAGATTTTTCTGAAACATCCGCCAGAATAAAATCAGCTTTACTGACTTCATCCCAAATTTTCTCCAAGACCACATACTCAAAGATGGAAGTAGCTTGCCAGCAGGTAAACCCAGCGGGTGTCAAGGCGTGTTGTAACTCTTTCCAGACTGATTTTGCATCCTCCCCTTCAGAAGGTACCACCACCAAACAACTGTTTTTCACCAACTCTATTCGCCTACGTTTAAAGATAGGTCGCACCAAAATTCCTCCCTGCTGAACTAGTGCCGAGGTTTCAACCTCCTGCTTTCTGGGAACATTATAGGTTTTCAGTCTCAACCTTTCCCATAACAAATCACTCAGCCGTTGCTCCTTCATGTTATCTCCTAACAAGAGGGAAAAACTCCCTGAACCCGTCCCGAACTCAAACACAATATTGATGGTTTGCCCCGTTATCGGCCGGGTGAGATATAGAGAAAGCATGCTCACTGCCCGTTGGTAGAGATAAAACAAGTCTTTGAGTTGCTCCATCACTACGTCGTGGTAATGGTCGCCTTCCTTACTAGATAGGAAAGCCATAGCTTGTGCACTTTTGAGAAAATCTTGATTTATCTCAGCTACCAATTTCAACAAATCCTCTATTACAAAAGTATCAGGATCAAAGTTGAAAGTCTCTTTCGTCGCCTCCAAGCTGAAGCCAGTATCTCCTTCGGGCATAGATAACTGACTGATTATCAAAGACGCCATATCTTCGTTAGAGTCAGTACACACCCTTAATTCGCTATCCGCTTCCAACGGCAAAGGAGAATAAGACAAGTCCAATTCCAACTTTTTCCCATCTGCACCATCCATACGGATATAGAGCTTATGAATGTCTCCCTTGAGTTGGTAGAGGTTTTCCCTTAATTCATCTGCCTTAAGCCCCATCATCAGATCCCCTCCATAAGTCAGGATTCTAAGGTCAAAAGTAGCATCGTCTAGGTATTGGATAAAAAGGTCATAAATAAAATCGACCAGTGTATCTACCTGGATCTCTTTATTAAAGATAAATTTCGTCTCATATACAGCGTATGTTTTAGGCTCAGTTGGCACAGGTTGTCCCATAATTCCCATAATCGGCGCTGCCTTTGCCTTTTTTTCACCAGCCTCTGCAATCTCTTGCAGGAGGTCTCCCAATTGCTCGCTGAGGGCTTCCTCTGCAGGCTCAACTGTTGGTGGCACTTCTTCTTGGATTTCTGGTTCTGGTCGAGGTTCCCAAATTCCAAGCAGCATATCTCTGATTTCCTCATTTTCAGCTTTGCTTCCAGCAACTATGACAAATTGGCCATCTCCTTCTCCACTCCCCTTTGCAAATCTTATATTAATATTTAGCCCTTTTCCTTTCTCAGTGCTACTGGAAGTAGAGATAGTACTGATTTTTTGCGGATACTTGGCATATAAAGCCTTCAACTCCTCATACTCCAACCCATAATGACTTTCTCCTTTGGTGGTTTTGAGGTACGAATTGAAGATCCGGTCTTCCAGGAAATGTGCGGAAATCTGCGAAAGACGTTCGATGAGGATATCAATCGTCACTTCATTTCCAAAAGAGAAGCTGCCATATAGGGGCTTTATTTTCATGTAGTTAACAAATGATTGAATGATAGAAGGAGAGAATGATAGAATAGAAGAAGAATGATAATATGAGTAAATGAATAAATGATAAAGTGAATGCCGATTGGGAAATAAACTTCTTTCTAGCTCTTAATTCCCTGTACATCCACATGTTGGGCCATAAAAGCCGTGGGTAGTCCCATGCCAATCAAAAAACTCTGACGTACGGCCATTTTCCCAGAAAAATGGCTGCCGTCTCTTGGGGTGAGCTCCCACCTCATTCATGGTATTAGGGTCGTATACCCGTCCGTTTTTGACGACCATGTAAATATCTTCTGTGTGTTGGATATCATCCAGTGGATTGGCATTCAAGATGACGATGTCTGCCATCTTCCCAGGAGCCATCGATCCTAATGCATGTCCCATGCCGATGTAGTCGGCACCGTGCTGTGTAGCTGCGCGAAGAGCTTCATAAGGAGTCATACCTCCCTGAACCAGCATCCATAACTCCCAATGAGCACCCAGCCCCTGAAGCTGTCCATGTGCCCCTAATTGCACTTTGGTGCCGCCGCCGAGCAGTTTTTTACAGCCCTCGGCATTAGTGATATGCCCAAACTCTGTGTCAGGGACCATCGTCCTACGACGAGACCGGGCATCCACAATCGCTCGTGGCGTGAATGTCAGCAGGCGCTCCTTTTCCCATACATTGGTCTTTTGGTACCAATAATTCTCTCCCCATAAGCCGCCGTAGCCTACCACTAGGGTGGGGGTATATCCTGTTTGACTATTGTTCCAAAGATTGGTGACATCCGCATAAAATGGATTCACGGGGATGGAGTGCTCTACCCCAGTATGACCGTCCAGAATCATGGTCATATTGTGCAAAAAGGTGGAACCCCCTTCTGGATACACCATCATTTCCAATTCACGCGCAGCCTGAACGACCTGCTGACGCTGTTCGCGTCTAGGTTGGTTATAACTTTTCACAGAAAAGGCACCCACAGCCTTTAATCGGCGTAAGTGAGACCGCGCATCATCAAGGCTATTGATGACTGCTTTGAAGTCTCCTTCTGCTCCATAGAGAATGGTTCCAGTAGAATAGATTCTTGGGCCTACCATAAGCCCTGCTTCTACCATCTCCCTTTGGGAAAAGACCATCTCAGTGCTGATCGAAGGATCATGGGTAGTCGTCACGCCATAGGCGAGATTCGCATAATATGACCATTGCTGTTGAGGAGACAAGCCATTCCAGCTCGCTCCTAAATGGGCATGTACATCAATTAAACCTGGAATAAGGGTCTTTCCCGTGCAATTCATCACATAGGCTCCTGCAACCTCCGGCGGGGCTCCTTCCCCAATCATTTTTATTTTATTGTCCTTTATCCAAACATATCCTTTTTCAATCACCTCTTCTCCGCGCATGGTGATTATTCGTCCATGTGTCAAGATCAAATCTCCTTTAGGAATATCAGTTGAGATTTTCAATCCGATGTCTAGCCCCTTTTCAGCGACAGGAGGCAACTCGGAGGGTGCGCCTTCTACAAAATCAAAAGAAGTTTTGATACTCCTAGTGAAATATTCTGGGCCTAGCACCCAGTGAAGGTTTTTGCTATCGCCAGACCAGTGAAGGGAGGTGCCAGCATCGCGGGAAACTTTTGTTATCGGAAGGGTAGAAGACTTAGCAGATAGGTCAATTTCTTTACCGATCTGAGGCATAGGCGCGACGTAGGCATTAAACAGTTCCGTAAAGGCAAACCATTTACCATCGGGACTTGGGACAAATTGGGTTGCGTATTTTGAGGAAAAAATGGTCTGTACTTCGCGGGATTTTACATCAATACATTTAAAAAACTTTTTGATACTTCCCATTTGAACCAAATAGTACACCTTACGGCTATCCGCACTGAACTGGGGCATGGTACCATGGTCAACAAGCAGTTCATTTTCACGAGAAGCAAAGGTGTGCAGATAAATGCCTGTATTCTTTCCATGCGTTCTCCCCAAAACGATATTCCCCGCGCCTTTTTCAAAAACAAGGGACAGACCATCGGGACTGAACCTTGGATGGTGGTAATAGCCTTTTTCTTTTGTCAGGCGGTAGAGCCTCGTTATGACACCTGGCAATTCGCTCAAGGAGGCCATGTATACGTGCCCCATGTCCTGATCATCCCATGTCGTGAAAGCGATGTAATCCCCTTTTGGGCTAAAAGTGGGGTAATACTCAAAATCGTCATCATTTGTCAGTCTTTGTGGCTTTCCATTGGGTAATTCTTTTAAGTAAATATGCCCTAATGCATTGAATGCCAGCCATTTGCCATCGGGAGATGTCGTGGCGTGGCGAATCATCTTAGCCTGAAGGGTCGGGGGAGCCACTTCCTGACGGAAATTCACGGCATCCTGAATCACTTGCTTGACAGGAGCTTCGAAAGGAATGACCACAGTTTTGAGGGTTTTTAACATCAGTTTCCTGATTTTTCCCTTTGCCCAAAAAACTACTCCGCTTGCATCAGGCAACCAGGCAAATCCTGGATAAACGCCGTGGATCGCCCAGGTCTCTTGCTGATCATGAGAGAGGTCATCATAGATAGGCCACTCTTCGCCAGTAGCAAGGTCATGGATATAAAGGACACTTTTGGTACGAACACGCTTCACAAAGGCCAGGTATTTGCCATCAGGAGATGCCTGAGGTCTACAAGCCCCGCCAGAACCACCTGTGACATTGGTCAGTTTTCCCGTTTCTCGATCGTACCGACGGATCATATATATCTGACCATTAGGGTCTTTATTATACTGAAATATGCGCCCGCCACTCATGTCTTCACTGAAGTAAACATATCGTCCATCAGGCGAGATAGAAATATCATTAGCGGCATCTTGCTGATCGTTTTTGCGCTTGGTGAGCTGAATGCCTTTAGCCCCTGATAGATGGTACATCCACAGTTCTCCTGCGCCCAAAGAGCGCCCAGAGGTGAAATGCTTACGGGTGATGAGGTAATGCCCATCTGGAGTAGGTACAGCTCCATTAACGAGACGAAAGGATTCCTTGGTTAATTGGTTCAAATTGGAACCATCTTTGTCCATTATCCATATATTGTCACCGCCTCCTCGATCACTTGTAAATAATATCTTTTTCCCATCAGGCATGAAACGGGGTTGAAATTCATAAGGCAGTCCACCAGAGAGCAGATTGGCTTTTCCTCCTTCAATCGGCATGGAATAGATATCCCCCAATAGATCAAAAACAATGGTTTTTCCATCGGGACTCACATCGAGATTCATCC
Source organism: Bacteroidia bacterium (assembly GCA_030430575.1). Classification (GTDB taxonomy): domain Bacteria; phylum Bacteroidota; class Bacteroidia; order J057; family J057; genus JAUIGE01. The sequence goes on from JAUIKF010000003.1 coordinate 225,907, forward strand.
AGGTGCCTTCATCTACAACAAATGAAGCTTCTGTAAAAGGGCCTTGTGGCGTTGCCACCTCCCATTTATCTTGGTCTTGGGCAAATGTTATTACAGGCACCAGCAATATGGACCACAATACAGCGTTTAGCGTTCTGATCATAAAAAAAGGTATTGGATTGTACTTTGGATTGTGGCAAATATACTATCTTTTGCCTATCTTTTTGGTGAAACAATTCCAAGTAACCAAAATATTTATCATATCCTAACTTAGCAACCATGAAACTATTCCCTATCAAATCTTTGAGTTTTATCCTTCTACTTGTCCTTTACTTTCCCCTAAAAGCCCAGGAACCAGTCCTGGTGCAAGCCATGAAGCAGATTGAAGCCTTTGAAACACGGGTTTCTGCCTTATTGGGATTTGGCGGTGCAAATGGGCTTGAAGCTACCGATACCCGATCTCTCAGCGACCTTTTCCTCACAGAGGAGGTGACCATCGGCTGGGAATGGCGCAAGAATGGAGGCCTTCAAGCCTTCACTCACCCTGCCAAAGGCTTGGCCGTAGCCCTACGTGCCAAAGCTTCTGGGCAGCGGATTTTTAGTGATCACGCGATTGTTTTTCGAACGCTGGAAGTCTTCCAACTCAAGGGGTTTCAAAATCTTGATGGCAACTCATATCTAGCTATTGGGAATCTATGGAAATTTCAGGCAGATAATTCAGGCAAGGTCAATCTTACCGGCTACGAACGCCCAGAAGAGGTTGCTGTCAAGGTCTCAGCAGCTGAGCGGGCACGGCTACTGATTCAGCCTTCTGAGGTATTCTTGGGAAAAACCGACATGGTCATTTCCCTAACATCTTCCCTTGCAGCTTCCGATGACTCAGGCAGCAGCCCAATCAGCAACCAAAGATTGGAAAACATAGAAAAAATACATTTTGTCCAAAAAGGAGAGACTTTGTACGGCCTCGCCCGAAAGTATGGCCTGGAGATTGAAACGCTTAAAAGACTTAATGGCCTGACAGACAACCTTATCCAGCCTGGCCAGCGACTGATGGTGCAAGGAGGCATAGCCAGCAAGATGGAAGAACCGCCGATAAACAATACCGAAGGCACGCGGGATATAGAGAAACGGAAACAGCAAAGCGCCCAGAAACTCTACCAAGTAGAAGAAGGAGATAATCTCTTCACCATTGCAGATAAGCATGGCCTATCTATTGTAGATTTGGTGGATATGAATCCCAATTCCAGTTTTGATGTAGGGGATAAAGTGGTGGTAAAAAAGTAAATTTTGAATCCTATACAAAAGCTATGAAACCTTACCAGAACATATCCGTCGCCCTCATCATTGCCCTGGCCTCCATTTTTCCTGCCATTGCCCAGCAAACCTCTCCGCTTGAAACAGGGCAATATCAGCTCCAAGATTTTCGAAAGAAACTGAAGGATGTCATGGCTGTGAGTCGGAGACTAGATAATAGCAACAATCCCGCTATCCGTAGCGATCAAATGGTCAACTTCCTGGTAGAAGGGAATTTTTTGACAACTAATGAAATAATAAATGTTGAATGGTTGGAGGGGGGGCGCCATATCAAGGAGCAAATTCCAGCAAACACTTTGGGTGCTATTCTTCAGAAAAAGAAAGCTCAAAATGCTTCTTCTGCTTACAAAATGCGCGTTTTGGCAGTAGATATTTTTCAATTGACCAATGTAGGGAAGGTAGCTAGCAGAAATTATGCAGAAGGCATTTCTTGGCGTCATGCCGTAGGGGATGATGGGTGCTTGGAACTATTGAATAAAACGCCTGTCAAAATCCCTTTGCGTACAGACACAGAGCGCTTCAATTTGTCTAATAAAATAGGAAAAACATTTCTTACAAATTTGACAGTTGAAATGCGAGAATCCTCTCCATTTGTTTCAGGAGGTGCCCCCAGTATGAGAAGTGCTGATACCGACTCCAAAGTCATTCACAATGTCCAAAAAGGAGAAACGCTCTACAGCATCGCTCGCCACCACCAAATGACCGTCAAAATGCTCAAGGAGCAAAATCAGTTGACAGACAATGTCATATATCCTGGGCAGGTGTTGACGGTAAGAGCTGTCTCTCTTTCCAGTGAAAGTACCCGAAGAATCTCACCTAATTCAGGCACCTCTTCGCCCTCACCTGTCGTTACAAGTTCAGATTCGCACTATATCGTTCTTCAAGGCGATGACATGTTCAGCGTCGCCAATAAATTTAACATTACCATCCTTCAATTGATGGACCTAAATCCCGAAACTACGTTCCCGTTAGAAGCGGGAAATCAAGTGAGGATAAAACCTTAGAGATTGTTCGGGGCTATCGCCCCTCTCTGTCAGACCGCTCAGGCTGCGCCTTCGCTTTCAGATCGTTCGGCCCAAAGGCCTCACTGTCAGACCGCTCGGCTCGAAGACTCGCCTCGCTATGAGACAAGAGAAGAAACTGAACTTTAGTCTGACAGTGAGGTCCGTCCGCAGACCGAACGGTCTCACATATTCTATCATTCTATCATTCACTCATTCTATCATTCTATCATTTACTCATTGCCTTCCGTTAATCGCTTTTTTTTACTCCTTAGCCTGATGACAGGCATTTGGTTCTCAGGGCTGAGTCAGCCTCTTACATCTGATCAGGATAGCACCAAAAAGATCAAGATCCTCCAAGCGCGCTCTTTGAGTTTTTCTAAAGAAAAACTAGATGCACAGAAATTCAAAGGAGATGTCATTATCCAACATGATTCTACCTTGATCTACTGTGACAGCGTGTATTTTTTTGATAAGGACAACAGAATAGAAGCCTATAGCAATGTCCGCATTGTGATGCCTGATAGCGTCGTGATGGTCTGTGACCGCATGGACTATGATGGCACCACGCGGATCGCGGATGCCTTCAGGAATATTACCCTGACCGATGGCGAAGCCATTTTGGAAACCAGTCGTTTGTCCTATTTCCGAAACGAAACCTATGGAGAATACCGCAATGGCGGGACCCTATACAATGGAGACGATACGCTTACTAGCAAACTGGGCTATTTCTACCCCAATGATGACATGGCCTATTTTCGAAAAGATGTAGTGCTATGGAATCCTGATTACAGGCTTGAAACCGATACTTTGGGGTATAATACCAAAGACAAAGTTGCGCTATTCATGACAGAAACCTTTATCACCAATAAGGATGGCGAACTCACCACCAAACAGGGCGAATATCATACGGAGTCCAATGAACTGTTTCTTTTTTCGCGTAATGAGTTGCAAAATGAGGACTATAAAGTTGTCGCTGAGAACCTCAATTTTGACAATAAAACCAGTATAGGCGTTGCCAAAAAAGATGTTGTCATCGAGCCTAAGGATAGTTCCATGACGATCACTGGGCAATATGGATGGTTCAATCAGGAGGACAAAATCAGCTTTGTCACGGATACGGCGGTGGCAGTGCAGTACTTGGACGATGATACCCTATATGTGACCGCAGATACACTTTACACCCTTGAAGACAGTGCTGAACACAGGACATTCAAGGCATTTTATCATGTGTATTTCTTCATGAATGACATGCAAGGCCAAGCCGACTCCATGATCTATCGATATAGTGATTCTCTGATTGAACTATATGGGAATCCCATGATCTGGGCAGATAGCAGCCAGATTTCGGCTGATACCATTCGCTTATATCTCGCTAATGACAAAGCAGACTCCATGAGCCTATCCAAAAACGCCTTTGTCATTTCCTTGGCCGATAGCGTAGGATTTAACCAAATCAAAGGGCGAAACATCCAAGCACGGTTCCAAGACAATTCCCTACGTCATCTCCACGTCACAGGCAATGCTGAGACCATTTATTTTGGGAAGGATGAAGAAACGGGAGGCTACCTCGCTATGAGTCAATCGAGTTCTCAGGAAATGGACATTTTTATGGAGAACAATCAGGTGGTTAAGGTCAAAAACATCAAAGATGTTCAAGCAGTCCTTGAACCTTATTGGAAGATCATGTATGAGACGAATCAGCTAGGGGGAGTTAATTGGCGCTATGAAGAAAGACCTCAGAAGCCGGAATCCGCCAAGGCATTTGGGATGAAATATGCAATGCCATTGGCTGTGATGAAGCCTGCAGAGATGACTGAAGAGTCTGAAGAGGAACCTATGCTAGATGAAAATAAGCCATAAATTTTTAAGAGAGACCTCGGAAGTTTAATTATCACAATGGTCAAAAACTTCCGAGGTCTTTTTCTCAATTACTCACATTTCTCAATCCACTCCTCCACTTCCTTCCGGCTACTTTTCTTCCCCACATTTCCCCAAGCATTCCGCACATAATGAATCAGGCTCTGAACCTGAGATACCGAAAGCTTGTCGTCACCAATGCCTGCCATCGGTAAGTTATATTCAATGCCATTAACCCTAATAGGCCCATCCAAGCCATTGATAATCACGCAAGGGAGTTCTTCTAAGTGGGATTCAAGGTAATCAGCCGCTGCGAGGGGAGGAATCATTTGCAAAAAACCTTCCCCATTTTCTCCATGGCAGTTCATACAATAAGCTTCATAGAGGCGCTGTCCTTCCCGCATGGTAGGATCTCCCATCCACTGACGAGCCATCAGCAAGCCTGCGATGATCACCACAGGCCATAATAAATGGAACCATCTCCGATTAATTGTCATCTGGATTGTCTAGCAGCCAATGAATGTCCCGAATCAATTTGTCTACCGATTTGGGGTCAGTCCCATCATAGCCAATGCGATAATGTGTATTCCCGTCCTGATCCAAGATCTTCTCCTGACGGCCCCTGAGGCGGCCTTGTTGATCTACCAAGTGGAACTTGCCATCGTGGGAGATATTGCCAGGAATCTCGGCATCAGGGGTGGGAAGGCGTTCCCAATACTTGACGGGCATCATATAGAGGCTATCGCGGTTGCCTGTCATGAAGTGCCATTTCTTCGAATCTATTTCCCCTAAACGGGAAGCATAAACCTTAAGGCGTGCTACAGAATCTCTTTCCGGGTCAATGCTGTGGGACAAAAAAACTACCCGATCATCCGTTTCAAATTCCTGATAGATACGGTACATCTGTTTCTTCATCACATGGCATATCGTAGGGCAGTGAGAGAAGAAAAAATCAGCTACATAGACCTTTCCCTCTACATCCTTCTTCGTCACTATGCTTCCATCTTGATCATAAAACCGAAAGTCGGGAATGGCTTGGTCTAGCGTATCTGTCACTTGTTCGCCATCAAGCATCCGGACCTCAATATCCTTGTCCTTAAGAACAGGAAGTGGGGGCATTTCTTCGTTGGCCACCTCACTGCCGCCAGCGCAAGCTGTGAAGAACAGAAAAAGGCCAATCAAATAAGGAAATTGTTTATTCATCATGATTCCAAGGCTATACTTATTTTTTGGAGGGCAAATGTAACCAAAACGCACAAGAATAAAGATAGTTGGTTTTCGAAAATGAGAAATGTACCCTATCTTTTCACCCTAATCCCTACGTATTCCTACTATGAGACTACAATATAATAGCCCCGTTATCCTCACCTTTGCGATTATTTCCGCAATTGTCACTTTTTTAGGAAGTGAGGAATTCATGAACATAGACGCTTTCAAAGGCCTTTTTTCGGTATGTTCAGAAATGAATTGGAGCAATCCCCTTACTTATCCACGTTTTGTCAGCCATATTTTTGGCCATCAAGGCATGGGTCATTTTGTGGGGAATTTCACCCTGATTTTATTGATAGGGCCGATTCTGGAGGAAAAATACGGGTCACGTGACCTCCTGTTGATGATGGCAGTTACGGCGATTATTACCAGCATTCTCTGGATTGTCTTATTTGATGGTCAATGTTTACTGGGCGCCAGTGGGATTGTATTTATGTTAATTGTCTTAAGTTCTCTTACCAATTTTCAGTCTGGTAAAATCCCTTTAACCTTTATCCTTGTCATTCTCCTGTTTTTAGGAAAAGAGTTACTAGATTCTTTTGGCCAAGATCAAGTATCCCAGTTTGGACACATTATCGGTGGGATATGTGGAGGCCTGTTTGGCTTTCTAATGGAAGGCAATAAAAAGAAATCGGCGTAACCTTTAGCTCTTATGCGTGCAAGCAACTGGCAAATAAATGGGCAACAAGTTGAGCTCAACGGCCACCAAATTTTTTACCGCGATTCTGGAGGCGAAAAACCTGCCTTGTTGATTTTGCATGGCTACCCTACTAGCAGTTATGATTATTGGAAGGTCTGGGATTCACTCTCCCAGACCTTTCGCGTAATTGTTCATGACCATTTAGGGTTTGGTTTTTCTGACAAACCACAAGGATATTCCTACTCCCTGATAGACCAGACCGATATCGCCATCCAACTATGGCAACACCTCGGCATTACGCATGCGCATCTTTTGGGACACGACTATGGCACAAGCATTGCCACTGAGCTGATCGCAAGGCGAAACATGGGCTATGAGCCGATACGGCTCGATTCTCTAACCCTCTGCAATGGCAGCATGCACATCGAGATGGCCAAGCTCCGCTTCATCCAGGTATTGCTGAAAAGCAACCTCACAGGCCCACTTGTGGCACGCCTCAGCAGCTTTCGCCTATTTCAGCGAAATATTCGCAATATATTTCACGACCCTTCCCAAATCACCGCCGCAGAACTCCAAGACCAATGGGCTATGCTCATTGGTAATGGCGGGCGGGCTGTCCTGCCACGCATTACCCAATACATCGAAGAGCGCAAGCGCTTCTGGCATCGCTGGATTGGCGGCTTACAGCAGTCGGATTTACGGACAAACATCGTTTGGGCCACGGAAGACCCTGTAGCCGTGGTGGGTATGGCACATGTCCTCCACGAAGAGATTGCCAATAGCAATCTCCAGCTTCTGCCTGAAGCAGGGCATTTTCCGATGTTGGAGATTCCTGAACGGTGGAAAGATGCGGTCACTGGGTTAATTTTGAATGATTGAATGTTGAATTTTGAATGTAGCAGGTTTATTAGAAGTTGAATTTGAATACACTGTAAACAAAGTTTCTTACCATAACAGTCTTACTGTCATTTCGACGACCGGAGGCTTTGTGAAGGGAGGAGAAATCTAACACGCCCTTTTGTACTGGCTATATAATGTTTAGCCCATGCGCTTCGATTTATTTACTAGACCAGCATGTTAGATTTCTCCCGTTGGTCGAAATGCATGCCCTGAGTATTCCGAAGGGACAACTTAGTTGTAAAGACAAGAAATTTAATTTACACTGTATTGAGCGACAATCCCCCAACTCAAAACATAAAGCTTCCTCAATGGATGATTTTCTCATCATAGGCGCAGGCATCTTTGGCCTGACCACTGCCATAGAACTCCAAAAACGAGGATACCAAGTCTCCTTACTGGCTGGTGGACCTATCCCCCACCCTAAGGCAGCCTCCACAGACATCAGTAAGATTGTCCGCATGGAGTATGGTTCAGATGCCTTTTACATGGACATGGCGGACCGCTGTATCGATGAATGGCATGCCTGGAATGATTTGTTTCAAGAAGAATTGTATCGCGAAGTTGGATTTCTGTTGGCTTGTAGCAAGCCAATGGAGGCTGAGACTCAGCCTTATGAGCACAGCAGTTTTCACCTGCTTCAGGCACGGGGCCATCAACCAGAACACCTTGTAGGTGATTTGATTTCAAAGCGGTTTCCCGCATTTGCTTCAAGAAGATATGTGGATGGATTTTATCACAAAAGAGCAGGATATGCCCTGGCAGGACGGACGATCGAAGTATTGGCAAAGTATGCACAATCGTTGGGTGTTGAGGTAAAAGAAGCTATAAGGGTAAAAGAATTATTAATAGAAAATAGCCAGGCTAAAGGAGTAACTTCAGAGAAAGGAGAAAAGCACCTGGCTGGCCATACCATTGTATGTGCAGGTGCACATACGGCATTTTTAGTCCCTGACCTTCAGCCGTTTATGCAAGTCACGGGTCATCCCGTTTTTCACTTACGCCCTCGAAATTCTTCGTTATTCGAATCCCCTAAGCTTCCCGTCTTCGCTGCTGATATCTCCCATTCAGGCTGGTATGGGTTTCCCTACCATCCCCATGAACACGTCGTCAAAATCGCCAATCATGGCGTAGGGCAGGTCCTCCACCCAGACCGAGATCCCCGGGAGGTGAGGGAAGCAGATGTGCAACACCTACGTACTTTTCTACAGACTGCCTTTCCCAAACTGCATGATGCCCCCATTGTCTATACCCGCCGTTGTCTATACATGGACACCCTTGATGGTCATTTTTGGATCGACCGACATCCCAGGATCGGCAATCTCATGATAGGTACAGGCGGCAGTGGACACGGCTTCAAAATGGGCCCCGAATTGGGGAAACTGATTGCCGCAGCGGCGCTGGGCGAGAAAAGAGAAGGCGCGGAGCGCTTTCGCTGGCGGGAGTTGGGAGGCCAAGTGAAAGGGGAAGAAGAGGCCAGGTTTAGGGAGTAAGCGTTTTGGGTTTTGGGTTTTGGGAAAATTCTTCTCACCCAAATTTCTCAATAAACGCCTGCAAGTTCTCTGACTCGTGAAGGGCTAGCTTCTTCCTAAGGCGGTAACGCCCTTTTTTCACACTCTCGGGAGAGATCCCGAGGATATTGGCGATTTCTGAGGACGACAGGTTGAGTTTGAGTAACACAAACAGACGGCGCTCTGCCTTGGTGAGATCAGGATGTTGAGCACGTAAGCGATCAAAAAAGCCTACATATACGCGGTCAAAGTGCTTTTTGAAAGTCACCCAATCTTCATCAGTCAAGATTTTGAGTTCCAGCAGTTCATCTAATTTTACTTTTCGCTCCAGTTCTACGTCTTCTCCCTGCAACTTCATGGCTTGCAATTTGGCCTCCAGCTCTTCTACCAAAGCATTTTTACTCAATACATTTTGCATATATGAAGTCAGCTCGCTCTTATGATGCGCCAGTTCCGCCTGTGTCATCCGCAAATCTTTCGCTGTAAGCTCTTCCTTAGCTTTGAGGATCTGCAATTCCTTTTCATGTAGGATGCCATCCTTCCGTATTTTAAGGCGCTGTCGACTGATAATCAGAATGGTAATGATGAGCACTGCCAACAGCCCAAATATCAAATTGATACGCTGCTTTCGTGCTTGTTCGTTTTTCGCCTCCAGGTCTGCAATTTCTCGCTCTCGTTCCTCGGCCTTATATTTCGCCTGCATGTCTTCGATAATGCGCGTTTTCTCTTCATTAAATAGGCTATCGCGAAGACTGTGGTATTTAGATTGGTGAAAAAGAGCCTTTTCAAAATTACCCAACTCCTTGTATAAGTCCGTGATTTTCTCATGGGCCTTGGCCTGAGTATGCTTACCACCATGACCTTCTGCCATTTCGATAGACTGCTGATAGAAGCTCAGGGCTTCTTGCTCCTTACCTAATTCTCGTTTCGCATCCCCAATATTTCCTAGGATTTTGGGGATCTGACGGTAGTCTTGTACCTCCTCCATTACCCCAATAGATTGCTCCAAAAAACTGGCTGCAGCTGCCCAATTGCCTAGCGCCATATGGGGAAGCGCCATATTATTGAGGGTTTCCCCTAATCCCCTGACATCGCTGATTTCCTTGCGAATTTTGTAAGCCTCTTCGTGGTGAAAAATAGAGCTTTGGTAATCTTTTAACTCGTAAAAGGCAACCCCAACCAGGTTATGGGCATAAGCCATATTACCTGAGTCCTGAATAGCCGTATAGGCTTGCAATAGTTCTTGGAAAGAAGCCAAGGCTTCTTCATGGGCCCCCAAAAGGAAATGGACAATGCCCATTTCTTCTTTCACATAATTGATATTATCCGTATCCCCTTCTTCCTGAAAGATCGCCGTAGCTTTATGGAAATGTGTGATAGCCTCATCATAATTTCCCATGTAGCGATAATTGGTAGCTAAGTCTCGGTGCGCACCAGCAATCTCCGTTTTAGTGCCAGATTCGATGGCCCATTCCAGCGTCTCCATAAAGGGCTTTTCTGCGAGGTCATATTTGGCCATCAGGAAATAACAAAGGCCTTGTAACCCCTTAACCTCAGCTTCTTGAGAAGTTGAAAGTTTTGGGAATTTTTCTGTTAATTCGCTAAGCATCTTTTCAGCCTCCTCAAACCCTCCCAAGTCTGTCATTTTACTGGCTAAATGCAATCGGCAATCGATTTCCAGTGATGAATTAGAAATGGTTTGAGCATATTCCAATGCCTGTTGGCTAAAGGTTATGGCTTCGGGATTGCCTTCTTGGATGTACAGATCACTAATTTGATGGAGTAACATTACCTTCTCTTCCCCACTTGTATTTTCTGCTTTTTTCGTCAAAGTCGTTACCTCTACCGGGTCCACAGCAAAAAGTACTAAAACTGAAAAAATAAAAAGCAAAAGGGTATTTATCACTTTCAAGTTCATGTGTTAAAATTACAAAAACTTCCTACCGAATATGAATAAACTTCAAACTTCTTCATATTCGTTGCACAATGCCAAAGCTTTTCCCATTTTTGCCTACAATCTATACTAATTGACTCATAACGCTCATGTTTGAAAAAATTGATACCATCCTGTTAGTGGAAGTAGCCATTGTTGCGACAATCATTATAGCACAGTTGATTGTTTTTTTTAGAAACAATGCTACCATCTCTCAACTCAGGCGAATATACCCCAGTGCTAGCACCCTCGCCATCAATGAGGGGGGGGCTAATAAAAAAGGCGAAAAAGCACCTGTCGCCGCCGCTCAGATCGAGCTCGGGAAACGCTATAGTGGTACTTTTAAAGAGATTGTCACTTCTTCAAATGCCTATCTTCGAAAAAATCCTTCCACCCCAGACATAGAACTCCTTCAAGAAATTGCTTCCAGTAAGGATCAATCAACTGAGAAAGCCATAGAAGCCAATATCAGCTTGCCGCTTTATTTAGGGCTTTTGTGCACTTTTACCGGGGTAATTATTGGATTGGTTGATATTTGGCAGGAAGATATTTCCAATGAAGCTATCAGGTCATTTATTGGAGGTGTCCTGATAGGAATGTTAGGCAGTGCGATTGGCCTTGGGCTCACAGTCCGTAGCAATTTCATCTTCAAGGAAGCCAAGAAAAAGCGCGATCGCGGCCAGTTCAACTATTTTGCTTTTCTACGCACACATTTCATTCCTACCGGCGAAGGCGCAAAGGGAAGTGAGCTTTCCGTTTCATCTGAAAAATTCCGTGAAGACCTGGGTGCCTTCCACGAGCATTTCGCTAGCTACCAACACCACACCAATGAATCCCTCAAAGAGACTTTGCGCCTCTTTGGCGAGCTAAAGACTGTCTTTCAAGGCATTCGCAACCTGGAAACGGGCCTCACCAGTATTGGCAATGCCATCGGAAGCAATGATCAATTGCTGGAGAAGCAAGTCGCTTATATCGACACCTATTCTCAAAAGGTGGAAGCCTTTACGCATGTGCTTAATGACCATGTGACTACAGTCGATGGTCGCTTGACCAAGATGGTAGATGAAAGCATGGAGCGCCTGCAAAATGACATCAACGCCGCCTATTCCAAGATGGATCAATACATGGCCGATATGGGAGAAGAAGGCAGCAAGCAGTTTGTAGATGACCTTCGTGGGAATATCGCTACCATCAAGCAAGACGCTGCCAAGCTTCAGGAAAAGTCTATTGAGATCAATGGAGAGCTTCTAAAACGCATCGAGCAAGATGATAAAATCAACCATCGCATCTCCCAGCAAATGGAGGCCATGAATGCCAACCTCAAACAGGTCTTATTGGGGCAGGCAGATGCCAAAAAGAGCTTCACTAACTCTTTTGGCTTTAAATTATTTGCCGTTTCTGGGGCAATCGCCTTTATTCTCGCCATCGCCGGCGGAATCGCTTACACCTTTATGAATGTCATCCAATGAGAAAGTCCGAAGGAAATTTATTTTGGGTGAGCTATGCTGACCTGATGACTGCGCTGTTTATCGTGATGTTGGCGCTCTTTATCCTGAGCTATAAACTGTTCAAGGATAAGGCGGATATTGTGGCAGCGAGAGATGTAGAGCTTGAATTGATAGAAGATCGCCTCAATGCGAAAGAACGAGCCATTCTTCAACTCCAATCAAAACTATCGGTTGAGGAAATGAATGCAGCTTCATTGATCGAAGAACTCAATCTCGAAAAAGCACGGCTGGTCGTGATGGAGGCCGAATACCTCAAGCTTCGCGAGATTCTCAAAGCGATCGAGAAACTCGATCAGCGCTATTTTGTCTACCAACCCGAATACAAACGACATGTCCTCAGGCGGCAAGTTCAATTCCCAAAAGGCAGCGCAGTGATCAATGCTGATTATCAGGCAGAATTGCGTGCGGCGGGCCAGGAACTTCTCCGTCTAGTCAATGAAATAGAGCTAGAAGGTACCAATATCAAGTACCTGCTGGTCATCGAAGGGCAAGCTTCTGCCGACAATTATTCACGGAATTATGAACTGAGCTATGAAAGGGCGCTGTCCCTTTCTCGCTTATGGAAAAACCAAGGAATCAACTTTGATCCCAATCGGGTAGAGGTGATCATCTCGGGAAGTGGCGAAGGCGGTGTAGGGCGAAATACGGACAATGAAGCCCTCAATCAGCGCTTTTTGATCCAAATCATTCCGAAGATTGGGGAGTTGAAAGACATTCCTCCTCGTGCAGAGTCAGAACCAGATAGCCTGAACAATTAAAATGAAAATAGAAATGAAAGTTAAAATAAGCCCTTAGGGTTCTATTTTGATTTTCATTTTAACTTTAATTTTCATTCTACAAATCCATCGTCAAATACTGGTTGTGGCTGGAGACGATCTTCAGTGCCACTTCCAGCGCACGCTGCTGGCGGTAGAAAGCCGCAAATGATTTAAAATCATAAATGAGGTTAGATCGAGTACCATCCACCAACTCCACTAAGTCATTGGAGTGGGCAATGCGGTTGCGGAGCATGTTGATGATATTGGGATGTTGGATGGGACTCCAATTGATAGGTTCATGGTCCCTTCGATAGTTGTACAAGACAAGCAGTGTCTTGAGGTAAAGCTTCTCTAAGTCAGAGTATTTGAGGATGGCCTCAGAATCTCCATTTTTTCGCTGGCGGGTATCCTGAACTTCCCTCTCAGAGACGGGTGGTTGATCCATATTGCGTAGCACATATAGGTCTTTCAGTTGCACCTTGCGCATGGTTAATGCCTTGACCATTTCACGCTCCAGGTGATGGAGTCGCTGGAAAGTTTGGGTAAAGACTGGCAGACGGTTGTAATCGGAGAAATGAACCATCCCTACTCGTTTTCCCCTATCCATTACAAATAATAGGGAGCTATAGCGCAATTTTTCATACACATCATCCTTAAATAAGGCTTCACTCGGATGAACTGTTTTTAACTCATCCATCAATTCCCTCCGTGTTTTATACACCAAAATAGGGGTGATAGAATACACGATTTCAGAATCTAGCTGATGGAAGAAAGACGCTGTAATCTCCTCCCAGTCAGCATCAGTAAGGCTTTTGGGGAGCTTCTGTCGGAGCCTACGTAGCAGTTCATCGGCGATTTTTTTCATAAAAACCCCAACAATCTCATTCACCAATTGCGAATTGATAAGGGAACGGGTTTTCATTTTCTCTTTGATCAACCCCTTAAAGGCATTCCCCATATCCACCACCACCTCAGTCACTGTTGGATAGGTATCATAGTTCAGTTTATCAGCCGTCAGGATTCGTAGCTTACGGATCACCTCTCCATTAAATTTATAGAGAACGTCCTGGACAAGCTCAGCCTTCCGGTTGGGATCTACCAGCTCTTTTTTAGCAAATGTACCATCTCTTTGCAACTGGTAATACACATAATCGTCTTCGGCGGAAGGCATGTAAAAAATTTTTCTTTCCTTACAGAAAGACACGCATATATCCACATGCGCGGGATCAAAATAGGCGACCTCTTTGGTCATTATATCTGCAATCGTAAGCATACAACAAATTTAAGCGTTGTCGCGAATTATGGAAATCGGAAAAGTTTGGATGTTTAGGAAATAATGCGTCTATTTCGGCATACAAATTAGCCAGTACTTTTTCATGAAACAAACGCACCTTTGGCAACTTTGCCTAGCCATCACTTTAATGGCCTTCACAGCATGTACCCCCGCTAGTACTGAAAGGTCCAAACTGGAAGACAAAACAGGTATTCCTGACACCTTGTATTTCGGCGATCAGCCTATTCCCTTATCTCAAGGCGATAGCACTTGCCTCGCACAGCCAGCCGCTATCTGTGAATATGGGTTACAAATCGCATTTTTGGGAATGCCTTTGTCAGCATTGCACGTCGACGACGAAGGTGTACAAATTACGGACCGCAAATTTTCAGAAGGTGGGTATGAGTGGATGGGAAAGGAAATCAGCTTCCCTGATGGCGGCAAAATCATGCTTGAAGGGGAATTTGTGGATGCGGGTGATCCTGCAAAGCGTTTACCCAATAGTACGATCAATCGCATTCGAATAGAAAGTGAACAGTTCCGTACCCTCAACGGTATCAGCGTTGGCAGCGCCATTGCCGAACTGCGAAGCCAATATCCAGACTCGGCATTCCGAGCTTATTATATCCCTGAGTACGAGATGGTTGACATCAGCCTTCCAGAGCTGAGTCGTCTGCATTTCAACGTTCCAGGCAACGACACCATCTCCCAACAGGCCAATGGGGAATTGCTTATTATTCCCATTGAACAACTCAATCAGGATCAAGCAATCAAGGCAATTGTAGTGGTTATGTGAGAAGTGAGACCGCTCGGGTTCGAAGACTCACCCTCGCTACGAGAACCGAGATCGTTCGGCTTGAAGGCCTCACTGCGAGACAGTTCGCCTTTCAGGCTCGCTTCGAGACTAAAGGCATGATATCTTTTCTTTTCTCGCAGCGAGGCGAGTCTTCGAGCCGAGCGGTCTCGCAGTGAAGGCGAGTCTTCGAGCCTGAACGGTCTCGCAGTGAGCCCTTTAGGGCGAACGATCACGCAGCGAGGGCTGAGCTTGCCGAAGCCCGAGCGGTCTCCCTAATACTTAATCGTAACCCCTAAACTTGGCAGAATAGGCAATTGATAGATCGGGCGGAAACGCACCCGATCAAAATAGAAGATATTATCTCGGTCGTAGGTATTGACAAAGGTTAAATTGGCTTCGAGAAGCCAATCGTTTTTGATGAGCCAGCGACGCTTAAAGGAGACATCCATTCGGTGATAATAGGGCAGTCGTCCACCATTCAACTCATCTGCCAATAATAGACCTAATGATCCATTCTGAGTAGATATATCTGTTTGAGCCCCATCATCCTGGAAGTCTAATCGCTCAAAATATCCTTGTGTTTGGGTAAATGGGAATCCAGATCCTAGGCTCCAGCGGGCACTGATTTCCCACGCATGTTCTCTGAACTTAGGGGCCCGTTTACGCCCTTCATCATCTTCTACATACTTAAACCGATTGAAGCGATAAGAACCCACCAAATTGACGTTATGCCTCCGGTCAAATACTGTTGGGTATATGCGAATGGGGTCTTCCCTGGTTACTTTAGCCCAGCCATAAGTTCCATATAAGTACCACTCTGGCGTTTGGTATTTGAGCATTAGGTCAAACCCATACGCCAGCCCAGTTTCTGTGATGAAATTCGGCTCATCAGGAAATAGTTTGTCTCGATTGATATTGGTCAATTGGGTAAAATCCTTTACCCATCCCTCCACACTTGTGGCGAGGTTGGAGGCAAGTTCTAATTCCATTCCTCCTACAAAATGAAAAGCTGTCTGAAGGTTATGATTTTTTACTGGATTATCTAGCCCGGTAGGGGCAGATAAAATCCCTTGGAAAAAATTCACCACATCTCGGTCAGAGGCGGCTGACATCAAGTTTTGGGTATAAAGCCCTGTTGCTGCACTGAAACTGACGCGTGGAAGATTTATTTTAAGGCGAAGTCGTGGCTCTAAGGCAATTTGCGCTTGATCATTATAATAATGGACCCTTAAGCTTGGCTCTAAAACGACCAGGTCCCACAAAGAGTCTGGCCCCGTTTGGTAAAAAGCTCTGGACCGGAAGACCTTTTTGTAATCAGCATATACGGCCAGTTCACTATTACTCGCTGTAGACCTAGTCACAAACCCTAGAGAATTGGTGAACTGATAGTCGGTACTAAAACCAAGGAAAATGATCCCAGCAGAGACTTCGTCAATGGAATTCACAATGTAGCTCACATCTAGCCCCCCATTAAATCCGCTAATGCTACTATTTCGCGGGAACTGTTCTGAGGGCGTATTGAGCCCCACATCATACCGTGACCAGGCAAAATTGGCCTGGATGATGGCACCAGCTTCTTGTGGAAGCAGCATAAAGTTGGCACCGCCCCCAGCAGCACTCCAGCCAATATCCGCGGCTGATATACCATAGTTGACATTGTCGGTATTATAGAATCCAAAGATATTGGCAAAGTTCACGCCATCAGAGAAAGTCAATTTCCCATAAAAATCCGTGAAATTATAAGGCAATCCCAATGTATCATCGATATAGGGATAAAAGGTGGTACTGGTTTGATCAATATAATTTTTACGATAAGACACCAGAAAGCTAGAACCACTTCCCAGCCGACGGGATCGCTTGAGCGGACCTTCAACCATTGCATTCACTGAGAAGGGGTTGATGTTTAATTTCCCCCTTACCTTATTGAAGTTTCCATTTCTGGTTTTGATATCAATTACAGAAGAAATACGCCCACCAAATTTGGCAGGGAAGCCCGCAGAATGCACGTCCACACTTCTGATATAGTCTGGGTCAAAAGTGCTAAACAGCCCAATCGAGTGAAAGGGCGCATACACGATCATCCCATCCAACATGGTCATGTTTTGAATAGGAGTCCCTCCTCGAATGTATACTTGCCCTCCCTGGTCTCCAGTAAACACAATTCCTGGAACTACTTGCAAGTACTGGATGAGGTCAGGCGTACCAATAGAAGGCAACAGGTTAATGTCCTTAGCAGAGACTTCTATTTTTCCCAAAGTCACCTTCTTCGTCTGTATTTTGCCATTGGTTTGCGCCGTGATCTCTACCTCTTCCAGGTATACAGCCCCTTCTTCCAAGACAAACCTAGGCGTAAGTTTTTGATTCTTTTCCAGGGTAATGGAT
The DNA here is from genome assembly GCA_030430575.1 of Bacteroidia bacterium. Classification (GTDB taxonomy): domain Bacteria; phylum Bacteroidota; class Bacteroidia; order J057; family J057; genus JAUIGE01. The sequence continues at coordinate 243,028 of JAUIKF010000003.1, forward strand.
TGCTTCAGGGTATCAAAACCCACATAATAGGCCCAAATCCTATACCGCCCAGCTGGGATTTGGGTGATACTGAAAATACCCTGATCGTTGGCATAAGCTCCCTTTCCCAAATCGGGCATGTATACACCAGCCCCTGACAAAGGCTCCCCATTGACGTCAATGACAGTTCCCCGCAATTGACCATTCTGGGCCCATAGGCTTACCATGCCCATGAATAAAAAGATAAGTAATGTTGTTAAAGTACGCCTCATTGTTTGAAATATAAGCTTCAAAGATAGGCCCGTATATTGACATTGCAAAAGGACAAAGAAAGGATTCAGTTACATGAGATCGCTCGCCCTTCGGGCTCGCTGCGAGAGGCGAGACCGTTCGCGCCTTCGGCACTCACTGCGAGACCGCTCGGCTCGAAGACTCGCCTCGCTGTGAGATTCACCCTGAGCTTAGTCGAAGGGCTAAAGGCAGGTCATTTTGCCTCTTCTCTCTTGTCTCGCAGCGAGCGATAGCGAGCGGTCTCGCAGTGAGGAGCGCAGCGACGAACGATCTCGCAGTGAGCGACAGCGAACGGTCTCGCAGCGAAGGCGAGTCTTCGAGCCTGAGCGGTCTCATTTCCAATTCTCCTTCCACTGCCTTACATTTGCACCACAAAATTTTTCCTTCATAGGAAAAATTACCAGGGGTGCTCCAAAAATGGGGCTGAGATTATACCCTAAGAACCTGCTCTCGGTAATGCGAGCGAAGGGAGAACGGTATGGTAATTAATATTCAAAGGGCTCCCCTGCCCTTTAGAGATCAAGAATTAATGGATTGAAAGATTATTAATTCGCCATTTTTAACAACTATTTACATGCGATTTTTAAGTTTAATGACAGCATTTTTGCTGTTACCTATTTGCTTGTTTAGTCAAAACAACCACTCCCTCGAAGTTCAAGTAGTAGCGCAAGGGAGTAAAGAGAATATTTCCTCTGCCAAAGTATCTATCGTAGAAATAGGACAGGAGAACCCTTCTAATTTGCAAGGGAAAGTCAGATTTACGGGTCTAAGTACTGGAACCTATACTGTGATTGTGGAGAAAGAAGGCTATATCGATTGGGAGCAAACAGTGGAATTGGACGGTAATGTTACAGTAAAAGCAATCCTGTTGGCGGAATTTGCAGAGATAAGTGAAATCCTCATTTCCTCCACACGCGCTACTGACCAAACAGCAACCACTTATTCAGAACTAACCAAAAAAGAGGTTCAAGAACAGAATTTTGGACAGGATTTACCCTTTCTCCTGAATCGAATGCCCTCAACGGTAGCTACCTCTGATGCAGGCGCAGGCATAGGATACACCGCCTTGCGAATTCGAGGAAGTGATCCTACGCGTACCAACATCACCATCAATGACGTACCGCTCAATGACCCAGAATCTCACTTTACCTTTTTGGTAAATTTGCCTGATTTTGCCTCTTCTGTCCAGAGCCTCCAAGTGCAGCGAGGCGTAGGCACTTCTACCAATGGCGCAGGCGCTTTTGGGGCTAGTGTCAACATTCAGACTACCAACCTCAGCCTTCAGCCATACGCCGAATTCAACAACAGCTATGGCTCGTTCAATTCCTGGAAAAACACGCTCTCAGCAGGGACAGGACTGATTGAAGACAAGTTTGCCTTAGATGTCCGCCTATCAAAGATCACTAGTGATGGATTTGTAGACCGCGCTTCTTCCGATCTCAAGTCATTTTTTGTTTCAGGGAGTTATTTGGGTAAAAAAAGCCAATTGAAGCTGAATATCTTTTCGGGAAAAGAAGTGACCTACCAGTCTTGGTATGGCTTGCCAGAAAGTAAACTCACTGACGACCGCACCTACAATTTCTACACTTATGACAATGAAGTAGACAATTACCAACAGGATCACTATCAATTGCAATACACTGCCAACCCTTCAAATGATTTTACTCTCAAGGTGGGGCTACATTACACAAAAGGGAGAGGATATTTTGAGCAATTTCGTGCGGATGATGACCTCGCCGATTACGGACTGGCCAATATCGTATTAGGAGACACTTCTATTTCTTCCTCCGACATTATTCGTCGCAGGTGGTTGGACAATGACTTTTATGGAGCGACGTATGCCTTCAATTATCAGGCAAATGAGAAGTTGAAATTCACCTTAGGAGGAGCGTGGAATCAATACGATGGAGACCATTTTGGAGAAGTGATCTGGGCGCGGTATGCCAGTTCGAGTGACATCCGAGATCGCTATTACGAAAGCAGAGGCTTCAAGACAGACTTCAACACCTATTTTAAAACTATTTTCCAAGCCACTGATAACCTCAGCGCCTATATTGATCTCCAATATCGTCTAATAGGCTATCAGTTCGGGGATAGTACCCTACTTGCGCCAGGGAAGGACAATGACGGGCAAGCTATCCTGGGAGACTATACCTATCAATTCTTCAACCCTAAATTTGGCCTTACGTACCAACTTTCGCCCCAACAACAGGCTTACGCTTCCTTTAGCATCGGAAATCGCGAACCAGTCCGCAATGACTTCACTGATGCACCAGAAGGACGGACACCAGAACACGAGACATTGCGCAACCTGGAAATCGGCTATCGCATGCAGCAGAAGAAAGTAGCCCTCCAGGTCAATTATTTTTTGATGGATTACACCAATCAGCTGGTGATCAATGGAGAACTCAATGATGTAGGAGCCGCCCTCCGTCAAAACGTTCCTGACTCCTATCGCATGGGCGTAGAAGTTGACGGAAAAGTTGACATCACCCCTACCCTATCTTTCAGCGCCAATGCAGCCATTAGCCAAAATAAAATCAAGGAGTTCTCTGAATTGATCTACCAATATGATGCGGATTTTAATTTTATCGGTACACGAACGGTGACTTATGAGGATACCGATATTGCGCTTTCTCCTAACCTGATTGGCGGGGCGACATTGAGTTATCGACCTATTAAAGGGCTGGATATCAGCCTATTGAGCAAATACGTCAGCCGACAGTACCTCGACAATACTAATCAGGAGTCACGGAGCATTGATCCCTTTTGGGTCAATGACCTTCGGATTTGGTACAGCTTCCAGCCTTCCTGGGCTAAGGAAATCCGCATCGGATTTCTCCTCAATAACTTCCTCAATGAAACATTTGAGGCAAATGGATATACCTACAATTATGAATATGCGGGGCAATTGGTGGTGGAGAATTTCTATTATCCACAGGCTGGGACGAATTATTTTGTGAATATAGGGGTGCGCTTTTAGGACAGGATAAACATGATTTTCAGGATGGACAAGATGAAAATTACTTTTCCTGTTTATCCTGAAAATCCAGTCAATCCTGTAATTCCTCCAACCTACTCACGATAATCCCCGTCTGACGACGATTGCCTGCCAGATATTCTGCTAGGGGTAGTTTGCTGATTTCAACTTCATTGGAGCCAGTGGAGGCATGCATGAGGTGTAACCGCCCGTTTTTCCAAACTGCAATGCCCGTATGAGAGACATCAAGTCCATCAATACTGGTGGTGATAGCGATGAGATCACCTCCTTGGATATTCTCCTCGTGAATCCGGAGTGAATCCTTAGGAATATAACAACGGTCTTGTTGATTTAAGGCGGCTTCAACTTGCTGTATTTCAGCATAATAACCATCATTTGATAGCTGTGCATACGCTGACCGATGGGTTGACATGAAATTGATTTGTTTGGGGTATGGAATGCCTCCGACTTCAGCTGTCACGTCTCTGACAATCCCCTTTTGTGTGTTATTGTGGATCCATTCGGTAAAATAATGTAAGCGCGAGGCGTAGCTTTCCATTTCACCATCTCGATAGCGTAGTTGCCGCAATTCATTCTGAAATTCCTCAAAGGTCAAGCTATCGCGCTTGACGAGGCGCGAAAAGACCACGACGTTTTCTAAGAAAGTAGTACAATCTAAGCCATCAAGGTAAATGACGAGTTGTTCTTCATTGCCTTTTTCCAGCGTTTTGGCTTCGTAGGGTGTACCAATAAAGCGTTTGCCTACATAGACTGCGAGGTCTCCGATAGGCATTTCTACTAATTCAGGCTTATTAAGCATCTTGAGGTAATGCTCACAGAGTTCGTGATCTGCCTGAGTGCAATGGACTTGGGCATGAAGGCTTGTAGCTAACAGAAACAGAAGGGGGAAGATGAATTTCATGGGGAGGATGAATTGAAATTGGAGAATTAAAATTGAGACTTGAATTTATCCGATAAGAAACCCTATTTTTGCGGGGCTATAAAAAGTCGATTATCGCTTCTAATAGCACTAAATAGGCAAAATACTTTAACAAAACCTTAACAAACGGTTCAGAATTTGCCTTTTATTTTTGTGATTCATCAAACGCTTGTATAAAACCTGATTTACCTATGACAGAACTGGAACAGCCTGTACCTAATCCACAAGCAAGTGCACCAGCGGCAGCCTCTACCGATATTCGTGCACTCAACGAAAAAATTAAGGAAAAAAGTCAATTTCTGGACTTGATCGACATGGAGCTTCGCAAAGCCGTAGTTGGTCAGAGTTATATGATCGAGCGCCTATTGCTAGGCTTATTGTCTGGGGGACACGTCTTACTCGAAGGCGTGCCTGGTCTTGCGAAGACCCTCTCCATCAAGAGCTTAGCTTCTGCTGTGGACGGAAAGTTCAGCCGAATCCAATTCACGCCGGACTTGCTTCCTGCCGACTTGATCGGTACCCTGATCTATAACCAAAAGACAGCAGATTTTGCTGTCAAAAAAGGACCTGTCTTCGCCAATTTTGTCTTGGCAGATGAGATCAACCGCTCTCCTGCCAAAGTACAATCTGCCTTGCTGGAGTCCATGCAGGAACGCCAAGTGACGATCGGAGAAGAGACTTTCCAACTAGATCGACCTTTCCTGGTCTTGGCTACCCAAAACCCTATAGAACAAGAAGGAACTTATCCCCTGCCTGAAGCACAAGTTGACCGATTCATGCTGAAATGTGTGGTGGGCTACCCTTCCAAGGAAGAAGAGCGCGAAATCATGCGCCACAGTGTCAATAATACATTCGGCAAAGTAAAACCAGTTGTTAGTTTAACTGATATTCTAGAAGCGCGAAAAGCTGTACGCGAAGTTTATATGGACGAGAAGATTGAGCGCTATATTCTCGACATCGTTTTTGCTACCCGTAATCCCAAAGAAGCGGGGCTCGCTAAACTTGCCAACCTCATCACCTACGGTGGTTCTCCTCGTGCTTCCATCAATTTGGCGCTGGCTTCTAAGGCCTATGCCTTCATCAAGCGCCGTGGCTACGTCGTCCCAGAAGACGTGCGCGCCATCTGTCGTGACGTCATGCGTCACCGCATAGGCTTGAGCTATGAAGCTGAAGCTGAGAACATTACAACAGAAGAAATCATCAGTCAACTCCTTGACACCGTTGAGGTACCTTAGGGGAAAAGAATAGTTCTATGTTTTAGGTTCTAGGTTTTATGTTAATGTATATAATCCCTAAACCTAGAACCTAGAACCTAGAACCTAGAACCTAGAACCTAGAACGGTTTTTAGCTATGGACAAAACCACTGAATTACTCAAAAAAGTAAGGAAGATAGAACTCAAGACTCGAGGGCTTTCGAATCAGCTATTTTCAGGCAGCTATCATTCGGCCTTTAAGGGGAGAGGAATGTCTTTTAGTGAGGTGAGGGAGTACCAATTTGGGGATGATGTGCGGAATATTGACTGGAATGTCACTGCACGTTTGGGAGAGCCTTATATCAAAGTGTTTGAAGAGGAACGAGAGTTGACAGTGATGCTTCTGATTGATGTAAGTGGCTCTACTTTTTTTGGGACCCAAAAGCAGAAAGATGGATCAGCACAGATGAAGAATGACATACTGACAGAGATCTGTGCGGTACTTTCCTTCTCAGCGATTAATAATAATGACAAAGTAGGGGTAATTTTTTTCACCGATCGGGTAGAGAAATTTATTCCTCCCAAAAAAGGCAAGAATCACATCCTACGTATCATTCGTGAACTCATAGATTTTCACCCAGAAGGCACTGGCTCAGACCTGACAGGCGTATTGCGCTATTTGTCCAATATGATGAAAAAGCGCGCCATCGTCTTTCTGCTCTCAGACTTCATGCATACGGGTGACACACCGTATAAGGATGCCCTAAGCATCGCGCGTCGTCGCCATGACATGGTGGGCATTCATCTCTACGACGACCGAGAAGTTTCTTTGCCCAATATGGGTCTGGTGCGTGTACAAGATGCTGAAAGCGGGCAGATGGTCTGGATTGACACTGCCAACAGTGCTACGCGGCAAGCCTATCAAGACTGGTATCAAGAAAACCTACAGCATACGCGCCAGACATTTTTGAAAAGTGGGGCCGACCTGGCAAGCATCAACATCAAAGAATCATACATCACAGCCCTCATGAACTTGTTCAAGATGCGGGAAAAGCGAATGGCAGAGTAAGTTATGCGAATCATCACTATCATATTGCTGGGATGGATCAGCTTGGGCATGCTTCAAGCGCAGGGGGTGAAGGCCACGGCGCGTGTGGATAGCACCCACCTGGTGATCGGCGATCATTTAGGGTTTGAAGTTCAAGTCAACTGCCCTACTGGCATCGAAGTCAGTCTTCCCTTGATTGGCGAAACGCTAGGAAAATTCGAAGTATTGGAACAACAAGCTATTGACAGTCAGACAGTTAACGGCGAGAAGCAAGTCATCCAACGCTTATTGTTGACAGCTTTTGACTCAGGATTTTATCAAATCCCTCCCCTCACCATCGAATACAACCCAAAAGGCAGTCAACAAATCCAGCAGGTCAAAACCAATCCCATTTCAGTTGAAGTATATACCGTAGTGGTAGATACCGCACAAGCTATTCGAGCAATCAAGGCACCTGTAGATGCGCCCTATACATTTCGTGAAGCATTACCTTACCTGGTGTTGCTAGCCATTATTGTGGGGATAGGGTTAGGCATTTATTATTATAGACAATACCGCAAACGAAAGCTGGGAGAGATACCTCCTCCTCCGAAACCCAAAGTGCCCCCCCATACGATTGCGATGGGAAAACTTGCGAAATTAGAAGCAGAAAAATATTGGCAACAAGGGGACTTCAAACTGTATTTCAGCGAATTGACGGGTATTCTTCGGGAATACCTTGAAGGACGATATGAGATTCTGGCGCTAGAATCAACGACCGATGAAATCCTCAGAGACCTCAAGCCACTTGGGGTTCCTGATACACAGTACCGCACGTTGGCAGAGATGCTGGAACTAGCGGATTTGGTGAAATTTGCGAAGCAAAAACCTCAGGCTGAAGATTGCCTGAGAGACATGGACCAGGCAAGAACTTTTGTCAAGACGACTAAACAGCAAAAACAAGACGAAGAGATTATTCATTAATTCATTAATTGATTATTAATTATTTTTCAACAACTAACTAAATATCGTGTGTAAAAAGTCTATGCTCATTTCATAACAACAGAGTTGTCATTTCGACCAACGGGAGAAATCTAAAACTCCCTTTTGAGTGGTTATTTCCAGGCTTCTAGACCACACTGTTGGATTTCTCCTCGAAGACTCGTCGAAATGACCTTTTAAAAATATGTGCAAAAACTTTTTACACACGATCCTAAATAGCTCTATATGTACAGCATTCCTCAATCAATAATTAGTCAATTAATCAATCAATAATTCTTCAATGGTTAATTATTGGAATCAACTAGTATTTGCCAGCCCTTGGGTGTTTGGATTATTGGCAGCGCCAGTAGCGTTTGTCCTATGGCAACTGCTGCGTCGCAAGCAGTTGTATCCAACGCTTCGCTTGCCCATCCTGCAAGGCGTGGCGGCTCATAGTCAGCCAATTAGGGGATTGATCAAGCAATATTTATATGTCCTTCGTGTCCTGGTAGCCATATTCCTCATCATTGCTTTAGCCCGCCCACAAATCGCCTTCAGTGAACAAGAAGTAAGCACCGATGGGATTGATATCGTCATGGCCATTGACGTCTCAGGGAGTATGAATGCCCTGGACTTTCAGCCTGACCGCTTAGGGGCAGCTAAAGAAAAGGCACAAAACTTCATGGATGGACGTCCCAATGATCGTTTGGGATTGGTTGTATTTGCAGGGGAAAGCTTTACCCAATGCCCTATTACCACCGACCATGATGTCCTCAAAAAACTGCTCAAAGAAGTGAAACACGGTCAGATAGAGGATGGCACAGCTATCGGTATGGGGCTCGCGACGGCTGTCAATCGACTAAAAGACAGCGAAACCAAAAGTAAAGTCGTCATCCTCCTGACCGATGGCGTCAATAATTCAGGATTCATCGAACCGTTAACAGCTGTGGAAGCAGCTCTTGAATATGGCATCCGTGTATACACAATTGGCGTTGGGACCAAAGGAACTGCCAAACAGCCCTTACAAACGGCATTTGGAACGGTCTATCGAGACGTCGAAGTGGAAATCGATGAAGAACTATTGCGCGAAATCGCACAGAAAACAGAAGGAAAATACTTCCGTGCGACCAGCAACCAAGCCTTGGAAGCCATTTACACCGAAATCAACGACCTAGAAACTTCCCGTCTTCAGGTGAGTGTGCTCACTCGCAAGACGGAAGAGTTTCCGATCTTTTTACTCATAGGCGCAGCCTTATTTTTACTGGAAATGTTGTTGAGATATGGCGTGGTAAGGAGCGTACCATAGCAGAAATGATAGCATGAGAGAATGATAAAATGATAGAATGGCAGCAAACCCTTACTCACATAAAAACTGATTATCATTTTCTCTCCTAATTCATTAAACACACATTCTTTCATACATTCTCTCCGTCTCTCATACATTCATTCTCTCATTTTCTTCCACTTATGTATAAATTCGCTCAACCAGAAGCTTTTTACTTATTACTGGCACTTGTGCCACTAGGATTGCTATTTGGATGGTTTATGTGGGGAAGAGCGCAGGCAGAAAAGAAATTTGGCGAAAAAAGCCTGATCCTACGCCTCATGCCCCAACGTCCCCGACACAAACATCAGGTGAAATTCGCCTTGGTTTGCCTGGCAATAGTATCATTAGTCGTGGCACTTGCCAGGCCCCAATGGAGCACCAAAACCGAGCCTGTCACCCGTTCAGGAGTGGATCTGATGATCGCGCTGGACGTGTCCAATTCTATGCTAGCAGAGGATGAAAAGCCAAGCCGTCTGGCAAAAGCCCGCCAATTTATTTCAAGTTTGATAGATGAACTCAAAGGCGACCGCGTAGGCTTGATTATTTTCGCAGGAAATGCCTACCTACAAGTACCCTTAACCTCCGATTACATTGCCACCAAAAGTCTCCTAAAAACCGTCGGCCCAAGGCTGGCACCCACCCAAGGAACGGCCATTGCAGATGCCATCAAATTGGCGGATGAGGCATTTGAGAGTGGGGAGAAACAATTTAAGGCACTCGTAGTGATTTCTGATGGGGAAAACCACGAGGCGGATGCGGTAGTTGCTGCTAAGGAAGCGGCAGAAAAAGGCGTGCTGATCCATACGATCGGTGTCGGATCTCCACGAGGGGGACCGATTCCCGAATACGTTGGTGGACGTCAAGCAGATTATAAACGCGATCGCGAAGGCAATATCGTTTTTTCCAAACTCAATGAGCAGATGCTTCGTGACGTGGCAGCTCAGGCTGATGGGGATTATTTCAGGCTTTCAGCAAGTTCAGATAATGTAGGGGCCATCATAGGAGCATTGGCTTCTATGGAGAAAAAAGACTTTGAAGAGGTGGTCTTCACCGATTATGAAGAACAATATCAATGGTTTTTGGCATTAGGCTTGTTCTTCTTAATCTTAGAATATTTCGTTTCAGAACGACGCAATACCTTTTTTGTCAACTGGGCGATCTTTAGAAATGAAAACCAAAATTAAAATGGAAATGAAAATCAGTGCATATTTCCTATTCATCTTTAGCTGCATCCTAGTCCTTCCAGCTACTGCACAAGATGATTTATTAGACAAAATTCAGCCTAAAGAGCCCAGTTTTGTCAGGCGTGGAAATGAGGCCTTTAAGGATGAGGCTTTTTCGGAAGCGGAGGTTTTTTACAAAAAAGCCCTCTCACACGATGCGAATAGCCACCGCGGCAATTTCAATTTAGGTGATGCTATGTTTAAGCAGAAGCGCTTTGAAGACGCAGCCAAGCAGTTCGACCTTGCAGCCAATCTGGCTGAAGGTAAGACCGACAAGGCAAAAGCCTATCACAATATGGGCAATGCCTATACACAGTTAGGTGACTATGGCAAAGCCGTGGATGCTTACAAAAATGCGCTCCGCAACAATCCCCGGGATGCAGATACACGCTACAACCTCGCCTATGCCTTGCAAAAATTGAAGCAACAAGACCAACAAAAACAGGATCAAGACCAAGAGAATCAGGATCAGGAAGAAGAGAAAAAGGAGGAGGAAGAAAAGCAGGATCAAAATAATGAGGATCAAGAGAAAAAAGAGGATGAAAAGCAGAATGAACAGCAGAATCAGGATGAGCAAAATGAAGATCAGCAAAGTGAGCAAAAGCAGTCCGACCAGGGAGAAATGAAGGAAATGAAGATGAGCAAAGAGCAGATTGATCAAATCCTGGAAATGCTAAGGCAGGAAGAAGACAAACTGCAAGAGAAATTGCAACGACAAAAAGTAAAAGGCAAAAAAGTACGGGTAGAAAAAGATTGGTAGCATGAAAAAACTCCTTCTCCTCCTCTTATTCAGCGTAGCCCTTGGGCTTTCCCTCCAAGCGCAGAAGTTCACTGCTTTTTTGAGTAAGAAGCAGGTAGCTGTCAACGAGACCTTTGAAGTCTCTTTTAAAATTGATAATGGCAATGGCAGGGTCAATTTCCCCAAATTTAATGGACTCCAAGTGGTAGGAGGCCCCAATACAGGCTCTTCTATGCAATTTGTGAATGGCCAGATGAGCCAATCCTACACCTACTCTTTTTATGTACGTGCACCCAAAGCAGGTACGGTTACTATTGGTGAAGCCAGTGTAAAAGTCAATGGAAAAACCCTCAAGAGCAAACCACTCTCTGTGAAAGTGGTCAAAGGCAATGCCCAAGCAGCTCCACAGCAAAATGCCCGTGGTCAACAAGGAGGAGGAAACGCAGCGAATGCTGACCTCATGAAGCAAATCGCTGACAACGTGTTTTTGAAGGCATTCTTGAGTAAAAAAGAAACCTATTTAGGCGAACAGGTCACGCTTACTTATAAACTATATTCGAGGGTCTCTATCGTTAACCTCAATGAAGAAGATCCCCCAAAATTTAATGGGTTTTGGGTTGAGAATGTGAAGGATGGCAATGTGCAATTTGTCAATGAGGTGTTGAATGGCGTTCAGTACCAAAGTGCCATTGTCCGCAAGGTGATTTTATTCCCTCAACGCAGCGGCAAACTAGAGATCAATCCTTATAAACTCAAGACGGTCGTCCGTGTACGAACCAATTCCCGACGGAGTCGCAATATCTTTGAATCCGTCTTTGGCGGCGTACAAGATGTCCCTTTTATCGCAACCGCCGCTCCTATCAATATTACGGTAAATCCGCTTCCAGCAGGTAAACCGGCTGATTTTGATGGCGCTGTAGGTACCTTTACCCTAAAAGCCTCCATCGACAAAGAAGAAACCCAAACGGGCGATCCCATTACCCTAAAAGTCAAACTCTCAGGAACGGGAAATATCAAAAATATTAAGGAGCCAAGCCTCCAATTCCCCACAGACTTTGAGGTCTACGACCCCAAAGTTGATCAGCGTGTATCTACCGCTTCGGGCGTCGTCAGCGGGCAAAAATCATTTGATTACCTGATTATTCCTCGAAACCCTGGAGACTATAAGCTCCCGCCTGTTTCCTTCTCCTATTTTGACCCAAAATCAAAAACCTATAAAACGCTCAATAGCCCAGAATTTACCATTAAGGCTACAGGAGAGGCACTTGGTGCTACTGTCACGACCACCAATATTCGCAAAGATGAGGTAGAGCTACTCTCCCAAGATATTCGCTACATTAAGACAGACACGCCTGTCCTTCGACAAAAAGGTCAGACCTTTTGGGGAAGCGGAAGCTTCTGGCTGCTGAGTTTACTGCCATTTATGTGCTTTGCAGGGTTGTTTTGGTACAAAAGACAGCAAGAAGCAGCAAGTCAAGATGTGGTAGGCACACGCATGAAAAAAGCGACAAGACTTGCTAAAAAGCGCCTAGAAGCAGCCCAGAAGTTGATGGCATCTCAGGAAGAGAATCAATTTTATGATGAGGTGGTTCGCGCCACTTGGGGGTATTTGGGAGATAAACTGGCCTTGGGCCAGTCAGAACTGTCGCGAGACGAAGTCCGCAAGCAGTTAGCTGCCCGAGGAGTTACAGAACCTAATTTGGATACCCTCCAGGAAGTATTGGACACATGTGAAATGGCGTTATTTGCCCCTACAGCAGTAGAAGGCGGCATGCAGGCCACATACGACAAGGCTGTACAACTCATATCAGACTTGGAAGGAGAATTGAAATGAACCATTTTTTTCACACCTTGATTTCGCTGATTCTCTGTTCTGCCATAGGGAACACAGGCCTCTTTGGCCAAGAAACCGATCGATTTGCCGAGGGAAATCGCTACTATGAGCAAAAGGATTACGCCAATGCCATTTCAAGCTATGAAGCTATTTTAGGAGAAAGCTTGGAATCGCCTGATGTCTATTACAACTTGGGTAATGCCCATTACCAACTGGGACATATTGCGCCTGCAATATTGAACTACGAAAGGGCATTAAAAATGGCGCCTGCACATGAAGATGCCCGCTTCAACCTTGAACTCGCCAATCTTCGAGTAGTAGATCGCATTACGCCAAATCCCGAATTCTTTATCCTCGCCTCCTGGCGGGAGTTCCGAGATGGCAGGTCATCAGGCCAATGGGCGGCTTGGACAGTAGGAGCACTTTGGTTGGCTTTGGTGTTAGGCGCTTTATTTTTATTTGGTAATAAAACCCTTTTCAAACGTATTGGCTTCTTTGGTGGGATAGCCATGCTCCTCCTGGGTATCGTATTGGGAATCATTGCCATGAATAGGCATTATCTAGAAACCCATAGCCAATACGCGGTCATCCTATCGCCTAATGTATATGTCAAAAATGCTCCTGACGTCAATGGCACAGACTTATTCATCCTACATGAAGGAACCAAGGTAAAGCTCTCTGACAGCCTAGAAGGCTGGCTAGAAGTGATGCTTGAAGATGGTAAAGAAGGATGGGTGAAGGCTGAGGAGCTTGAGGAGATATAGTAATATGGTGATTGAAGAATATCGATTGATGAACAAGGATTTTTGAAGTAGCATATTCCGCTAGACTTCAACAGTCTTCAATCCTTGTTGGACATTCTTAAATCTAATTTTTCTCCCCCTTTTTACCCGCATGTTAGGTTACATCAATTACTTATTTGGGTGTAATATTATTATATTTTTATTTTTACAATACCAGAAAAACCATTTCGGGAATGTATCAGGCACGATGATTGATACAATAATGGTAATCGAAAGTACGAATCAGCGGATTTGTCTTAAAAGTAAGCTGTTTCGCAGGTGAATTTGTTGTTTTCCCTCAACATTTCACCAAGTGGAGGGTGTCTTCCTAAAGGGGGGCGTCCTCTTTTTTTAATTGTTTCAAATTTTTGAAAAAAATCTTTTTATTACCCTTGATTTTCAATAAATTTGGAACAAACCCCACCCCCTTGTAGTAATTTGCTGTCCCGTAATAAATGATTTCATTTTATCTTATGCGAAAGCTACAACTATTTATTTTTTTACTTATTGCCTCCCACAGCCTATTCGCCCAAGACCTAGTGGTCTACTACGAAGCGAAGCTTGGGACTTCTCAGACGGATACCGTTATGGTATACCTTCAAAGCTTGAAAGCTAACACGCTGGAAGTGAGCAACTTGACTCTTTCTCTTTGTTATCCAACCAATTCTCAACTGCAACTCAACAATATCCAGTCTACCCTGGCAACTACCCTAGGAAAAGACTATGAATATTGTGGGGAGTTCAGTGAACCTGTCGTGTACGATGGCATTCAATATGCCAAACGGTGCAAGTACGGGATCGCTACACTAGGAACTGGCACTGTCACTGTTCCCAATTTTTATGGAACAAAATTACTAGTGCTAAAAGTGCCTTTTAGCACTGTAGCTTCTGGAGGCGGTCAATATTACATTGAAACCAATCTAGAAAATCCCATCAATGAAATTGGTGACCACCAAGGGAATTCACTGGATTTTGCTGTCCAAAACGCCCAATATCCTTTCCCTGTAGAATTGGTCCATTTTCAAGCCAATAAACAGCTCGATGGCACGGTCGCGATTGAATGGGCCACCGCATCAGAATTGAATCACGCCTATTTTGAGGTACAGAAAGGAACTGATGGACTTTCTTTCGACGAAATAGCAACCGTATCTGGCGCTGGGAATACGCAAGAATATCGAAGCTATTCTGTTGTGGATGAGGGCATTATGCAAGCAGTCAATTACTATCGATTGAAGCAAGTAGACCAAAATGGCGAAGCTACTTATTCAGAGGTTGTTGAAGTTCGATTTGCCCAAGATGCCTCTTCCCCTATTCTAGCTTTCCCAAATCCCGCTTCGAGTTTTCTCGAAATTCGCCCTACCCAAACCCTTCAAAGCGATTTGGAGCTGGCCCTTATTGACCTGACTGGTCGTACCCTTTTGACCCAAACCCATAAAGCAAATAGCCTATCCACTCAGGTTGATTTGAGTAACCTTCCTTTAGGCACTTATCTTCTCAAAGCAACAGACGGACTTGGTACATTTTCCCTCAAGCGAATCGTAAAGAACTGATATGCAATCACTTAAACACATACTTTTAAGCCTAACAATCCTGCTCTTGATAGGCGGTTGGCAGTCAGTTTTTGGCCAAAATAACGCGCCTAACTGTAATACAACCCTTGCCTTTACGGTAGAAGAAGGCAACTCAATGACATTCTCTATCAATGCCAGTGATCCTGATGGCGATAATGTCACCCTGACTGCTTCAGGGACTCCGATCACCTCTCTAGGTGCCCTCTTTGGACAGACTACCACAGGGTCTTCTGCCGCTGGACTTTTTGCATGGGTCCCTCCTACTGGATCTAGTGGTAGCTATACCGTTACGTTTACGGCGACGGATGACCACCCTACCAATCCGCTCTCTTGTACACAGACCGTAACAATCTCTGTAACAACACCTGTAGCGGTTCTGGAAACTATCTGTCTAGTAGATGATTTTGCTCCTGGTGCCTATGCCATATGGCTCACAGGTATCCCAAATGCTGCTTCTACCACCTATAATTTTGAAGGGCTAGGAGGCGTTTTCAATGCCTTTAGTGATGGAACTGCTACCTTGACAGGTACGATTGTCAACCAGGCGGTCTCAACCTGGCGATGGAATGTGGAAATCCATTTGAAAAACAAGATGGACTTCGCTTCATGGTCAGCCCTCGGCAGGACTTTCAAAGGCACTTCCCCAGAAGCCCTCGCCAATCACCCCAATTGGAGCTATTATGAGATGGACGACAGCAAATCTATCCTCACAGGATTGGACTTCTTTTCAGGTGATACCCTTCACCTAAGCCATGCGCCCACCAATTTTCTGTATGGGTTTCAGTTTGGTGTCGGGGCAAATGATAAAAATGGTGTGCTCGGCGTTTCTGGGTGGTTTAGCTTTACGGGTTCCTACACGGGGAATGGTGACGCCAATACCCAAAACTTCTGTCGTGGCATGATCCCTACTGTTACAGCGAAGGTCATGCTTGAAGGGGCCTATGATGCTGCAAACCAGCTCATGAAATCTCAACTCAGCCAAAACAATGTTTTGCCATTGTCTCAGCCTTATAACTTTGGCAGTTATAACTACCAAGGCACTGAAAGTGTGACAGCTATTCCAGGAACTGATATTGTAGACTGGGTCCTGATTGAGTTGCGGGATGCTTTTAATCCTACCAATGTGATTTATCGACGGGCAGCCTTCCTCCGAAAAGACATGTATATTGTGGATCTCGATGGGAGCCCTTTGGTGGAAGTGAATCCTCCGACTGCGACACCGTATTATGTCACTATTTGTCATCGCAATCACTTGGATATCATGAGTTCTCAACCCATTAACCCCATTCCTGGTGACATGTATTTCTATGACTTCACCTCCTCTGGAGATCAAGCCTATACAAATGCAGACTTGCCTTCTGAACCGCTCAAAAAGATGAATAATGTAGGCCCCTGGGCCATGGTTGCCGGCGATGCTACTGCCAATTGGGTAGTAAACCCTCAGGATATTAAGGCAGTAGGGCTAAAGCTCAATCAGTCAGGTCTGTTCAACTCAGATGTAGATATGAGTGGGATGACTACACAGCTTGATGCAGTGATGATCAAAAATAATTATTTTAGGGTGTCTCACATCCCTCGGTAAGCATAATTAATTATTGATTGATAGATTATTGATTAATTAATTTATCGCAATAAATTGTGGCATAAGGCCCAAAATAGCTGTAAATTTTAAGCATAATATGGCACGACCATAGTTCCTTAAAATTTGCAGCTATTTTCTTTCATATTTTTCAGCTAACTATTTGCCCAATATCGAAAAGTGCCTATATTTGCATTCTCTCAGGGAAATCCTGAGGTTCTTTACATAATTTTTAGGTCTGGTAGTTCAGTTGGTTAGAATACATGCCTGTCACGCATGGGGTCGCGAGTTCGAGTCTCGTCCAGACCGCCAACAAAATTTAACCTCGTTTTTACGAGTTTGGTCCGGTAGTTCAGTTGGTTAGAATACATGCCTGTCACGCATGGGGTCGCGAGTTCGAGTCTCGTCCGGACCGCCAACAAAATCACACAATATGCCCTCAGCAAATCGCTGAGGGTTTTTTTATATGCCTGGGTTTGATCGCATAGCGAATTTCTATGATAGGCTAGCACGGCTAGTATATGGCCAAGCGATTGTGAAAGCACAGTGCCACTTCCTTTCTCAGATTCCTCCTGGAAGCAGCGTACTCATCATAGGAGGCGGTACCGGATGGATTTTGGAAAAAATCATACAAACTGCTTCTCCTAGCTATATCTGCTACCTGGAAGCATCTGAGGAGATGATGGCCTTGGCTAAGGCATTTGCGCTAGAAAATCTTCCCCATGACCTCAGCCGCATTGACTTTCAGCTAGGGACCCAGGAGAAATTGAAGGAACTAGGTGCATTTGACGTGGTGATTACTTTCTTTTTTCTGGATATGTTTCAGGGGAAAAGGTTGGGTCAGGTTATGGCGAAGCTGAGGGGAAAGATGAATCCAGGCGCTATTTGGTTGTTTGCAGACTTTTACCACCCCACCAATAAATTCCGGCCCATAGCAAATCTCTTGATATGGACTATGTATCGATTTTTCCGCATAGTTGCTGGAATCGAA
The DNA here is from genome assembly GCA_030430575.1 of Bacteroidia bacterium. Classification (GTDB taxonomy): domain Bacteria; phylum Bacteroidota; class Bacteroidia; order J057; family J057; genus JAUIGE01. The sequence continues at coordinate 260,466 of JAUIKF010000003.1, forward strand.
GCAAAAGCATTGCCTGATTTTGAAGCTCATTTTGGTCAGCTGTCATTGGAAAAAATGGGAGAAGCCAGCTTCTTCCATGGTATGATCGTCACTCGACGCTACAAATCCATTTCCATGAAATCTTCACAGCCAAAATGACCTGTCTGACCACGTGAACCACAGCGCGCTTCAAACCCAAAAGATTCGTATAATTTTCGAGCCTGTGCCATACTTCCAATCGTCTCCAAGTAGCACGTCTTATAATTGAAGGAACGGGCAGCAGTAAGACAATGTCCCAACAGCTTTTTCCCTAAGCCCAATCCACGGGCAGACGGGAGAAAGTACATTTTCCGCAACTCACAGACTGAGGGGTCATCTCCTGCCAATTGAGCGATTCCTCCCCCACCTACTACCTTCCCTTCTTTTTCTATGACAAAATAGGCAGCTCTTGGCTCCTGATAAGCCTCATACATAGCGGTGACTTCTGCATCATTGATGGAGAAACCAGGTCCTACTGCGCCATATTCTGTCATCACTTGGCTGATGATTTGTCCCATGGCATCATTGTCTAATGGAGCTATGTGACGCAGGAGGTAATCTTTTTGCAAGCGGCTTCTTTCAAGCGCCTTGGCATAGAGCTGCAAGCCTTCAAGGACAGTCGCCTGAGCTTCTGGCGACAGTAAGGCTAGCGCATTTCCCACCTCTTCATCTGCGTAGCAGTGAATGGCCTTCACTTCCCCCTCCCCTTCTGGGGTGAGTTTGAGTAATTTTTTGCGCTGATCATGGGTAGCAGCGACAATGGTGACAAGCCCTTCTTTTCGCAAAGCGGAAATAGCCCGGCTCGTCGTAGACTTATCCAAGTGCAATCGTTCAGCAAGGCCTGCCACAGTCAGTAGGCCCTGCTGATTTATTTCTATCAAGGCATGACACCTTGTACTTGTCAATTTACTGGGCCCAAAACGACCATTTAGCATATTCCACTCTCGAACCAATTGGCGGGAATAGGCTCGGATAGGTGAAATATTGGAAGAAGTACTCTTATAAATTGTTGCGCTATTCATATATATAGTTGTGTTATGCAACTATATTAAGAAAATATTTTTGTTGATACAAGACCAGTTTTCAAACGTAACGCTGTGGTTTTTACCTTTCCTCCCTCCAAACCCTTAATCTCTAGACTTAATTAACCCCCAATTTCTTCAAATGCTTCATCGAATTCTGCTTCACATTATCCGCAGGATTCATAGACAATGACTTCTTGAAAGCTTTGATAGCCAGTTTTTTATCCCCCTCTGCCATCCGGGTCGCATAGCCTTCTCCCAAACTGTCCCAAACATTAGGGTCTTCAGGGTTCTTCTCCGTATTGAGAAGGAAAATCTCAATGGCTTTGTCGTGATTGCCTCCTTGGAGATGCTGGTAACCATAGGCATTCAGTTCAGCGTTGGTTGCCACTTGCATGGCCTTTTTCATGATTTCGGCTGCTTCAGCATCTTTTCCCATTTTCGCCAGGATGGCTGACTTCGTCTGCATATTGGTGAAATTGGCTTGGGCGCCAAAACCTCCTTGCATGGAGCGATTTACAAAGGCAAGGCCCTGCTCCAATTCGACATTATTATTCAGACAATACCTAGCAGCAGAGTGCCATCCCTGCCAACTAAAGCCAGGAAGAGAACGCAGTTCATTTTTGGCATTGGCGATGACGGACGCATGCAGGTCCGCTGGAGCAATATTGAAAGCAACTCGTTGTTTTCCCCAACTCAACGCGCAGGTACCAGTCCCATTTGTAGGGTCAAAATCGACAAAGTCATAGGTCAACAACTCCCTATGCTCACAAGCCTCTGGCTTAACTTTTACCCGAAGCACATCTTCTTTGGGATTGTAGGAAAAACTCCCCCAAGAAGTCGAATTGCTTGAAAAAACAATCGTTACCTCTTCCTCAGCTGCCATCACATGCAAGCCATATGTCCCAGCTTCAAGGGCTTTTCCTTCTACAGTCACATCATCCGAAAAGCTAATGGTTGTATTTTCATTGGCACCTGCTCGCCAAGGCTTTCCATCATACGCCACCAATCCTCCCCAAACCTTTCGGTCATTGGCTTGTGGGCGACTATAAACGATGGTCACTTGGGTCAGTCCCAAGGTCTGGGTGAGGGTAGCCGTAGGACTTACGCGTGGCAATGTCACATTCTGAGCTGATGCGGAGGAAACGGCCATGAGTAGACCTGCCATCATACACAGACAAAACAGAAAGTTGATTTTTTTCATAATGATTTGGTTTGATTGAACATTCGGTAATCCATATCCAAGGTAGGAGGCTTTTCCGCCAACTTCGCCACATAATAAGGGGGAATTGGGGGCAGAAGAGATTGATGAATATCGAACAAGGATTGAAGAATGGAGAAGTGAAAGAAGCTCCTGACCTTCAAATATCCTTGTTCGAAAATCCTTAATCTGCAATCATCCCCCTCCCAGCAACCCTTCCGGCATTTTTCCTGTCTTTCATTCAACATTCTCTCATTCTATCATCCACTCATTCTCTCATTCTCTCATTATGCTAAAAAACTACCTCAAAACGGCGTTTCGCAACATGCTACGCAATAAGGTCTATACCCTGATCAATATTGTAGGACTAGCGGTGGGCATGGCTGCTTGTATCCTCATTTTGCTTTTTGTCAAAGATGAGCTGAGTTTCGATACCTATCACGAAAATTCTGATAGGATCTATCGGGTATCGAGGGAATGGTTCAATCGGGATGGAGAATCGAGTCTTCACCTCGGGCATGTGGCGCCACCATTCGGGCCACTGATCAAGCAAGATTTCGAAGGGATTGTGGAGGAAATGATTCGGTTTCGGAGTGGGTATGACCCTTTGATGACGTATGAAGACAAGCAATTTGAAGAAGAACGTTTCTTCTTTGTAGATGGACAAGTCTTTGATATGTTTTCATGGGAAATGATTGCTGGCGACCCATCCACGGCATTAGTTGAGCCCTATACACTTGTGCTGACAGCGTCCACCGTTCAGAAATATTTTGGGGCAGAGGCCAGTCCAGAAGATGCCATAGGCAAAGTCTTGAATTTCAATCAGCAAGGCGATCTTAAGATTACAGGAGTTGTCAAAGATGTTCCGCTCAATTCGCATTTCAAATACGATATGCTCGGTTCTTTCGCCACCCTCGAAAACTTCATAGGGATCGATAGATTGATGACTAGTTTTGGGAGTAATAATTATGGAACTTATTTGCTCCTAAAAGAGGGATACAACCCTAAAGACTTAGAGGCTCAGTTTCCTGAGCTCCTAGATCGTCACATGGGAAACCCCTCCTCAACGCGCCAACCCAGTCAAGGCACCCAGCTCCACCTCTGGCCATTAACAGACATTCACCTACATTCACACCTCGACTCAGAGATAGAGGCCAATAGCCAAATTTCATTTGTCTATATTTTTTCCATCATTGCCATTTTTGTTCTGCTTATCGCTTGTTTTAATTTCATCAACCTCTCCACGGCCCAGGCCTCTCGCCGCGCCAAAGAAGTGGGTCTGCGCAAAGTGGTAGGCGCTTTTCGCAGCCATTTGATCCGTCAATTCATGTCAGAATCACTGCTGATCTCCATCATAGCTTTGGGATTGGCTGTCATTCTGGTAGAATTATGCCTGCCTTTGTTCAATGATTTTGTGGGACGTGGCCTAGAAATGGATTATTTTGGGGATTCCTTTTATCTCTCTCTGCTGGCAGGTATTGCCTTATTGAGCGGCATCGTCGCTGGGAGCTACCCCGCCTTATATCTTTCCTCATTTAAGCCGATCACTATTCTCAGAAACCATAGCCACACCAGCAGTGGAGGCAGTTCTCCTTTGCGGTCGACCTTGGTCGTCATGCAATTTGCCATTTCCATCAGTTTGATCATCGGATTGGGAGTTGTCAATGATCAATTGGATTTTGTCCGGAACAAGTCCCTAGGATTTGATAAAGAGAATTTGGTGGTATTGCCTCTCAACAATGAAATATACGAACGCTATGATCACGTGAAAGAGCGATTGCTCAATCATCCAGGCATCACGCAAGTGAGCATGGCCAGTCGAGTTCCTTCCGGGCGATTGCTAGATTCACAAGGAGGGAAATTTGAAAAAATAAATGGGGCCGATGGATCCACCTCAATGGAAAACATCACCTTTCGCCTGGCGGATGTCCATGTGGGGCATGATTATTTGAATACCCTGGGGGTGAAATTCGTGGCTGGACGAAATTTTGATGCCCGACTAGCTTCCGATTCAAGTGAATCCTTTATCCTAAATGCACGTGCCTTGGATAACCTAGGCTACACTGATCCGGAGATAGCTATTGGGAAAAAGCTTCAGTATGGCGGGCGAAGTGGGAAAATAATTGGCATAACCGAAGACTTTCACTTTGAAAACCTTCACCAGTCCATTGTACCCATCATTTTTATGGTCACCAATGGACGCTCAAATTCTGTCTTAGTGCGTGTCAATCGGGCAGCTACCTCCGAAGTCATGGCTTATTTGGAGGAGGAATGGAAAGTGCTACGACCAGGCTTCCCCTTTACGCCATTTTCAGTTGAAGACCAATATTGGGAGCAGTATGAGAATGAGGAAAAGGTCGGCAAATTGGTGCAAAACTTTTCTCTGTTAGCTGTGATTATTGCTGCCCTAGGGCTATTTGGGTTGGCTTCTTTCACCGCAGCACGCCGGTTCAAGGAAATCGGCATTCGCAAAGTATTAGGTGCTTCTACTTCTCAGATCATGGTGCTACTGACTAAAGGTTTTACAATTTTGGTCATCCTTGGGTTCCTCGTGGCCATCCCCATCGCCTGGTTTGGCATGAATGCCTGGCTGGAAGACAATTTTGCCTATCACATCACACTCAGCCCATGGCCCTTTGTGATGGCAGGCGCAGCGGCTCTTTTATTAGCCTGGTTCACAGTAGCTTGGCAGTCGCTCAAAGCCGCTTCCAGCAATCCTGTGGAGGCGTTGCGACAGGAGTAGTTAAAAACTAGTGGAATTCAACTCCTGTCGTGTGTAAAAAGTTTTCATACCTTTTCCAAAAGGTCATTTCGACGAGTCTTCGAGGAGAAATCTAACAGTGTGGTCTAGAAGCCTAGAAATAACCGCTCAAAAGGGCTTATTAGATTTCTCCCGTTGGTCGAAGTGACAACTATGTTGTTATGAAATAACTAGAAACTTTTTACACACGATACTCCATATCAATATCATGATTAGTTTAGGATTTGGGTTAAGGCTTCTTCCATTAATTGATTAAATGCTTGAGGCGCTTCACGCATGGGATAGTGACCGCAGGGTGTTTCGATATGATGCTCAGTGATGTTCACCCCAAATGCCTGCCAAGCATCCATTTTGGTCCTAACGATGGTCGTAATGGTATGGATGGGTACTTTGACAGAAGATAAAGCAATGGGAAACTTCCCTGCCTCATGATAGGCAATCATTCCTTTAAAGATGTCTGTACAAATAGGCGCAGGCCCTTTGGCAATATCATTCAGGATGGCCTGATTGATGGGTTGGTTCGCTGCTGGCGGCACACCACTCCCTAGCCACTCCACCACCGAGCCCCCAAAATTGTCTTCCAATAACTGATACAACATTTTGATCTCTTCTTGGGGGACGACTGGCTCAGGCTCTTCGAAGTTGTCGATCCCCACAATGCCCACGATCCGATCAGGCATCAGGTTGGCGGCTTCTGACACAATCGCTTCGCTCATTGAATGGCCCACCAGCACCACTTTTTTGAGGTCCAGTGATTCACAAATCGCCTGAATATCAGCCGCATACGCTTCCATTGTCCATTCGACTCTATCCATTCCTGAATTTCCATGACCAGGCAAGTCTACCGCAATGACCTGGTATTTTTGGGAGAAATGCGCCAATTGCGCATCCCAATACCCCCCATCGATGCACCATCCATGGACAAACAATAAGGTGGTTTCATGGGCTTGTCCTTCGACTGTCTGATAAAAGATATCAAGCCCATCGGCAGCCTTAATGCTTCCTCCCGTCACATCTACCACTATTGGGGCTGAAGATTCAGGTTGTGAAGGGGGCGTCGCAGGCTGTTTTGTCGGAGAAGTACATGCTGCCAACCATAAGGTAAGGGAAAGAAAAAATATAGGGTATTTCATGTTTTGGGGAATTGACCTTGATTTTTGAGAAAGATACTAAATGGACATTTTATCGAAAAATCATAACTTGCTTCTATGAAAAAGAACATCATCAAATGGGGCCTTCGTGGCCTCCTCGCTGTATTAGTGATCATTCAATTTTTTCAAATAGATCGCACCAATCCCCCAATAGAATCTGAGAAAACGCTGGCAGTCGTGGATCCCCCCCCTGCAGAGGTCATGACGCTATTGAAACCAGCCTGTTATGACTGTCATTCTCATGAGACAGTATACCCTTGGTACACTTATATCCAGCCGATTGGTTGGTGGACAAAAGACCATGTGGAACATGGAACCAAACACCTCAATTTTTCTGTGTGGGGCGACTATAAGGAAAAAAGACGCTTGCACAAATATGAGGAAATCGCTGAGATGGTCGCTGATAAGGAAATGCCCATGGGCGTATATTTACCAGCTCACAAGGATGCACGACTGACAGATGCGCAGCGGAAATTGATCGTCGACTGGGCAAAGTCCAAGATGGTCATGGAAGCTCCTGTGCCTGAGGCGCCAGCAGGAGAAGAGGAGGAAGCGGATGACGAGGATGGAGCTGCTTAGAGGCTTTCTTGATTTAGTAATGGAAAAAAAAACCACAGATTACACAGATTTGCACGGATTAAAGAAAAAGATCTGCGGGAATCTGTGTAATCCGTGGTGAAAGGTAAACATTCCCTTAACTGTCTCAATGAACCATTAGACTGTCAATAAACCTCAATCCTACACCATATCCGAATACGAGCCACTCAGGAGGTCTTCCTCCTTTATCTGAAAAAGCGCCATATACGCTTCACACTGGGCCAATAAGTGTTTTTGACCCAATTTCCCTTTAGCATCGATTGCCTCTATTTCCACAAATTCTCCGAGGCCATATACCTGGTCAAGGTGAAATTTCACATTGTCGATGAAGTAAATTTCGCGGGCTTTTTTGACGACCTTCCAGACGCCTAAAGCATGTACAAGCACTTCCTTCAAGGCAGGATCAGGTTGTGGGCGATATAGATGTACGATGGAGTCTTTAGGGCCTTCCTGATCTGGGCGATCATAGTGAATCAAGCTATGTTCTACATTGCCTTCACGCAACTTCATTCTACCAGATTGACAGTGAAAATAAGTATCTTCCTGATAGTCTGTCCCCCGAAAATCCGCCTTGCGTTCCACCAATAGGGCGCGGATAGCATCATGACGAGAGGTTCGAGCTTTGATTTCTACATTCAGGTGTGGCATAGGGGATGAAAGGAAAAATAATGAACAAGAAATGGAGAAAGAAAAAGGGAAATCGCTTTGTTACTGGGATTCTCCATTTCCTCCAATAATCGCTGTCGCCTCTATCTCTACAATCAGTTCTGATCGGATTAAGCTATAGACTTCTACCATCGTTGAAGCTGGTTTTATTTTGCTAAAAAATTCTCCATGTGCTTTTCCGACTTCCTCCCATTGCCCCATGTCCGTGACGAAGATTCGGGTACGTACGACATCTTCCATACCTGCCCCTGCGTCTTCTAGGGCTTGTTGGATTTTGAGCAAAATGTATTGTGTCTGATTATAAGCTTCGCCAGGAAACATGACCTGGTCGCCTTCCACAGCTGTGGTGCCAGCGACTTCTACGATATTGCCTACGCGCACTGCGCGGGAATACCCGACGATGTCTTCCCATTTAGCGCCTGAAGAGATGTTTTTTCGGTTGCTGCCTGCCATATGTGACTCCTTTTCTCGTGCCTAATTGTGCGAAACTACAAATAATTCTTTCATCTAGCTTAGAGAATTTACTAACTTGAAGTATCTATTAATATCCTTATGCAATCTTTCATTCAAGCTATTAAAGCATTCTTCAATTCCCTCTTTGGAGGCGGCGCAGGCACAAAAGGTTCACCCAACCCCAAAAAGAAATCAAATATCGATTCTCCGACAACTATTGACATCAAACGATATAGCAGGGGAGAACGAGATATTTTGGGAAAAATGTACCTCAATGGGGATTTTTGCTGCTATACCTTAGAAGATGCAGGTGCAGGACAGCATCAACTAGCCGGAACTTATACCCTCCAACTGCGCGAAAAAGGAGGCCTCCACGCTACCTATGCGTATAAATATGGCGACATTCACCAAGGCCTACTTCACCTATTGGGAGGCCCTGATGGGAAATTCCCGATTATCCGTACGGGTAATCAACGGGGTGATACAGGAGGAGGAATCATCGTGGGAACTGAAGTGCAAAACGAAAATAATCAGACGGAAGACCGTGAAGTATGGAATAGTGATGTGGCGTATCGATTATTTTATGGAAAAATAGCCCAACAACTCAAGGCAGGCCAGCCGGTTCGGGTTGTAATTTCTTAGTGAAATATACATAACTCCCTATTTTTAGCTTAATTCGTGGTTTCCCACAAATTAGCTCCCTCTAAACACCGAACCCTGAACTTTGCCCCGTCTTCATGTCTACCATTTGCCTTTATTTTGCGCTCCACTCCCCTATTCCACTCAGGAAATATAGCTTTTTCCAGATAGGGAAACACCAACCTTATGTGGACGAAGAAGCATGGCAAAAGGCCTTAAGTGAATATGTGGATCAACATTTAGAGCCGCTATGTGAGACCCTGGGCCAGTTGATAGCGGGAAGTCCGGAGCGTTTCAAATGGAGCATGGTAGCCAGCGGGACGCTTCTTGAGGGGCTAAAAACCCATCATCCCTCGACGCTTCAAACGCTACAAGCCCTTTCGGCATCCGGGCATATCGAATGGCTTTTACAACCATACTACCATTCGCTTAGTTTTTTGCAAGATCGTGAGGAATTCCAAGCCCAATTGGAATTACATCACCAGCAATTGTCCGATCTTTTTGGGCAAGCACCCCAAATATGGCTGAATACAGCTTTAGTCTACAATAACTACCTCGGATACCTCGCCCAGCGCCTACAGGTAAAAGGGATCATCACAGAGGGAATTCCCCAACTGATAGGAGATCACTCCCCTCATCAGGTTTTTCACCCTCCTCACAGCAAGAAAGTGGGTCTTTATCTAAGGGATTATGCCCTTTCAGATATGCTGGGAGATCGCCTTCGCCACGCCATTGATGATTCAGGCATGCATGAAGTTGCCAGTAAGGTCAATCAATATAAACAGCACGACAAGGTCATTACGCTGGGATTGGATATCCGTCAGATCAAAGGAGAGGTCGCTGCTCGCGCATTTGGGTCTTTTGTCCAATTACTCCTCAACCAAGGTCATTTCCAATTTCAGACACCCTCCGAAATCTTGCTAACCCATTTACCCCAAAAATCTATTGATATCCCTCACTTCATCTCGCAAGCTGGTTCAGAAAAGAACCTAACAGCCTGGATGGCCAGTCCGCTCCAAAAGGAAATGATGGAGAAGCTAGAGGCACTCAGAATCTTATTTCTCAAAGGAAACGATTCAGAAAATTTGCACCTTTGTCGTCTATTGCAGGATGCTGAAAGCCTTTATGCGGTCATGAATCCTGTTTCGCATCCCAAAGAAGGACTGGCGGGCTATAGAAACCTCTTACATATTATCTCTGACTTAACTCTCAAAAACTCACATGAACCTATTGATCGCTGAAAGCGGATCTACAAAGACCGAATGGCGCTTGCTCACAGATAAGGAAATCACCACGACCTTCCGCTCTCCAGGACTAAATCCCAACGTTTTGGAACCTAAAGCACTTGAAGACATTGTACGCAGGGCATTTGCCAGTGAAATGCCAGCTCAAGCTATAGATGAAGTCTTTTTTTATGGGGCAGGAATTGGGAGTGAAGGACAAAAAGCTATCGTACATGACGTATTGCAATTGATCCTGCCTTCTTCTCGCATCTTCGTAGAACACGATGTACTAGCAGCAGCCAGGAGCACCTTGCGTCCAGAGGGAATCATCTGTATCCTGGGAACGGGTTCCAATTCTGCCTATCACAAAGGACATCAGATTCAAAAAATAATCGGTGGACATGGGTATATATTTGGGGATGAAGGGTCGGGCAAAGATTTGGGCCTACATTTACTTAAAGGTATTCTCCAAAATGACTTTCCCGATGAGGCACGTAACCTAGTAGAAAAAGCTAAAGGGAAAAGTGCCTACGACATCAAAATCGACATTCACCATTCTGAAACGCCAAATGTCCATTTGGCGCAGTTAGCTGAATTGGTTGGGCAGCTTACCCATATTCCTGAAATCGAGGAAATGGTAAAAAATCGGTTCATTGCCTTCCTAGATACCACGGTTTGTCGTTATGACAATTATGAGGCATTGTACAGTGACTTTGTGGGTTCTATCTCACATTATTTCCGCCCTATCCTTGCTGAAGCATGTGCAGCGCGCAATGTGAAGCTTGGAACGACCGTTAAGGACCCAATAACCAATTTGATCGAATTTCACAGACTATGAATCACTATAAGGCTTTTGCTTGTGTCCTTCTACTTGCCAGCTTGTTTATTTTCAGTTGTGGGGACGACGACCCGCCTTTCCCTACAGAACTGACAACCTATCATTTTACAGGACGCATCAATGGGGATAGCTTGATCTATTTAGAAGACGGAACAGACCTGAATGGCTCTGGGTTCTTTTCTGACAAAGATTCAAGCCGTGTAGGAGATGATTGCTTTGTCACTTATGAGGCTCAATTTCGGAACCTGACGGGTGGCACAGCAGGTGTCTATTTTACCTTCAACAAGTTTTTTGAAGGCCCCGATTGCTCGCTAGAGCCCGCCAATTTTCGCACTTTTTTCCAACTCGGGGATTATGACTTTATCCGAAATGAACTAGCAAAAGGGGTAATCTTCCAGTGGGTAGATGGGAGTCAGGTGATCTGGAGCAGTCAAGCAGGCCCCCAGAATAACGCCATTTTTTCCATCGAAACGGCTGAATCCGTTCCCAACGACCCCAATTTTGGCTTTTCTCGTCACCAAGTCACAGGCTCCCTTTCTTGCCGCTTATACAATGATAATGGAGACTTCGTCGACTTACAAAATGGCCAATTTAGCGTCTATGTCGTGTCTTACGACTGGTAATAAGAGAATGCTGGATCGTCCTCATAGGCAGATCCAATATGGCACAGATGGTCTAGGGTAATGGCAAATAGGTCGTACAAATCGTGCAATTGGTTAAGGTCCTTTAATATCGTTGGGACAAGAAAATACACTTCATTGATGCCTTTGGGGAATTTCTTTTGAGGCCAAGGGACCTGCTTATTGATGCCAAAATGGATTTGGGGTTGGAAACTGATCAGGTTGCGGATATGGGGATTTTCGAACATCATTTGAAGCTTTCGCTTATCATTTCCCTGAATAATAAAGTCTTTATCAAATTCAGGATATCCCACCTCTATGTCTTGCATACCCATTTTTTTGCTGATGCCATGTAAAAAATTAGCTCGGTAGATCTTAAAGTGAAAATCGTCCCGGTTGACATAGGGCGCGCGGATTCGGGTAAAGGCCATCTTATCGGTATTAAAAGTATCAATCGTGATCACCCAATTGCCGTGATAGGCTTCTATATAGTCGGGCTTCCACCGACCTGTATCAAAAAAATCTGCGTCAATCAGGTGACAGAGTTCTTGCCATATCTGCTTTTTGTGCCGCCCAAATAAGTCTATTTTTGCCATCTTTTCAGAATTTACTCAAGGGAATTCCCCTATTCATACCTAAGGGATTATCCTCATTTTTTGATTTGTGTAACAAAGCTAACAAGTTACCATGAATTCCATAATAAATTTCACAAATCACTCATAATCAACAAATTATACCTCACCCAACAATTCTCCAACCCACTTACCTCTCCTTTCTCAGTTACCCCTCCAAGCAATTTTTCCTCTTTGACCTCCTCTCCAAATGACAAGTTGGGGGCATGAAATCGCTACTCCACCTCCCCCTTATCAAAGTCTGCATAGGCTTTATCCTTGGTATTTTACTGGCTGACGTTTTTGGGAAAACGGCCTTTTTAATCGCCATAAGTACCTCAGTCGTTTTCACCTTAAGCCTGATCACTGATAAGCATTGGTCAGGATTGCGGTTTGAAGCCCTGGTTTCCACCTTGGTCATCCTCATTTTTGTAGGATTGGGGAGTAGCTATTGGCAGCTGAGTCGCCCAAATATTTCCGAGTTGGAGGCATACAACTGCCAGGAAATTGAGATACTGGCTATGGTAACAGGACCTGTCAAACAAAATGACTATGGTGTCAAAGCAGATATCCAACTATGTGGAATTAAGCAAGGGGCCAAAATCGTTACCCTGGATCAATCTATTTTACTTAAAGCTTCACATTCAGATTCCCTTCATCGCTATGACAGTATTTGGGCAAAAGTATACTTGAGTAATGTACAAAGTGCCTACCCTAGCTATCTGAAGTATTTGGAACGAAAAGGCATCCAATACACTGGAAAAGTCCTGGCCATTCAAATAATTGGAAGGCAATCCAGCCCATTAAAGCTGGCAGGCGAATTACAATATCGAATTGGGACCCAATTCACCCACCTCATAGATGATCCATCTCTGGCAGGATTGGCAAAAGCCATGTTTTTGGGAGATAAGCAGAGCCTTTCACCAGCATTAAAAGAAGCCTTCGCTGCGGCGGGATTAAGCCATGTATTGGCGATTTCGGGGCTGCACATTGGTATTGTTTACCTTTTGTTAAACTTATTGCTTTCTCCGCTACAGTTCATCAAAAGAGGGAAAAAGCTCAAAAGCCTTATCATTCTGGGGCTGCTCATCAGCTATATGCTGCTCACTGGCGCATCGCCAGCGGTCATCCGTGCCGTTATGATGTTTGGAACCATTCTGGTATTCCGCATTTGGTATAAGCGCTATCAAATGCTGAATTTACTGGCCCTTTCTGCCTTATTGCAACTCCTCTACGATCCCGCTATTCTATTTGAAATAGGATTTCAACTATCCCATGTAGCGGTAATGGGCATTGTCATGTTGCTTCCATATTTTGAGTTAAAAAAATCAGCCCCTCCCCTTTTGCAAAAATTGTATAGCGCTATTGGGGTCACACTAGCAGCCAGTCTTTTCACGGCACCTTTGATCATTTATTATTTCGGAAAGTTTCCTATCTATTTCATTATCAGCAACTTACTAACTGGGAGTATCGTGTTTTTTGCCGTCTTGATGGGATTCCTACTAGTCCTATGTGCATTTATTCCTTGGGTAAATGTCCTCATCGCCTTGCTAGCTACTCAGGTCCTCAAAGTGCTTGTTTGGGTATGCGAATGGATCGCTTCCTGGCCTTATGCTGTCTTAGACACCTTGCACATAGACCATCCTGGCATGTATGTCCTTGCCATGCAGTTGGCGCTCGCAGCCATTCTGTTATTGCTCCCACATCTTGAAAAATTATGGGCTAACAGGGAAAACCTTCAATTACAGCCAAGTTTTTAAGGAAGTATTCGTTAGTTTCAAAACAAATGCTTAACTGACAGGGAATATGCCATCTTTTGAATCTTTATCTTATCACCTCAAAGACCGAATTGCTTATCTTTCTCTTAATCGTCCTGCCCAAGGAAATCGCCTCCATGAATCCCTTATTTTGGAGCTCAAAAAAGCGCTGATGATGGCCGAGGAGTCACCTGATGTCAAAGTGGTGGTCATTCGGGGAAATGGGGATGCCTTTTGTGAAGGAATGGCTTATGAACACCTAGAAAAACGGCAGCATTTTGGTATGCAGGAAAATCTACAAGATGCGGCCTTATTGGCAGATCTCTATTTTCGAATTTATCGAGCGCCCAAGCCCGTCATTGCCCAAATAGAAGGGAATGCATTGGCTGAAGGAGCTGGCATGGCTGCAGTATGTGACTTTTCCTTCATGGTGGAGGAGGCCAAGATCGGCTTCCCGGAAGTCAAACAGGGCTTCGTCCCTGGGGTGGTAATGCCCTTTTTGCTTCGCAAGATTGGCGAAGCACGCACCAAACAGTTGCTGATGGGCGGGGAAGCCATTTCGGCAAGGATCGCTCAGGATTATGGCCTGATCACCACGGTAGTACAGGAATCGGAATCTCGCGACCGCGTCTACGAATTTGCCTTTTCTCTGTGCGAGAACAACTCTATTGCCTCGTTACAACTCACCAAGAAGATGATCGCAGACATTCAAAGTTTCCCGTTGGATCAAGCTGCTTCATTTGCGGCTAAGATGACGGCACATGCACGCAATAACCTGGATTATCGACGGGGATTACAGGCGTTGCTCAATCAAGAAAATATCACTTGGTAGAAGAATTATTAATTGATTGATTATTGATTAATTGACAGATATAGTATGGAGCTCATCAAAGTTGAAATAGGCTGGATGGCAACGAGCATCTTGTTACTCCTATTAGGCCTTGCCCTTTTACTGCCTTTGGGCAAATATGCCCGAAAGGTGGGAGAGCCGCCTCAATTCTGGGTTTCTTTGACCATATTGGTCATTGGGTTTATTTGGGTGGGGTTGAAATACCTCAAGCGTTCGGGTATATGGGAAACCTTTGTTAGCACCAATACCACTGATTCAATAGAAATAGCATCATTATCCCTCCGCCTCTTCATTTCTACATGCATCATCTCCCTTATCATTTACCTGATTATCTGGTGGATTTTGTGGAAAAAGGGCAAAAAACGGATTGAGCAGCGTATCCAGGAAATAGGCAATCGGAACCCGTCAAACCCCTGAGGAATGAATAAAAATTAAAATGAAAGTTGAAATTAAAATATGAACTGATTCTCAGTAAGGTATGGATGAATAACTGAAAAGTTATTTTTTCTTCATTCCTGAACGCTGAACCCTGAATTTTGAATGATTGAATGTCGAATTTTGAATGGTTTTTTTGCAATCCCTAGAACCCTGAACCCTGAACCCTAAACCTAAAACACTGCCTTTAATAATACCACCTCGCCCTATAGCCCCTCGTATCGAAGTGAATCACCTGGTCGTCAGATTTATACCGCCCCAAGCCACCGCCTCCCCGAATGATTTTTTCATCTAATATCCTGAATAACAATTCGGTATCTTCGATATTCTTTTTCCCATCATCATTCACATCCCCTACATGCATATCCAAGGCATCTCCAAATAGATGCCGGCTCTTAGGTTTTCCACCCACCAATTTATTATAGATGGGCGGGCGAAATCCCGAGTTAAGTGAAAAAGCATTTTGCTTCAAGCCTTGCCTGCCCATGGCTTCCCTTAGCATCAGTAGCTTTATGAGCACTTGTTCATCGATCAAAAGGTATTGAACCTTGGAAAGGGAGGGAATGCTAATGCGGCCAGCGATCAGCCTACTTTTGGGCAAAAGATCTTTAGCCCTGATATGCCCAGCCACGTATCGATACCGATCAAAGTAGGCAATCCGAAGGAATACCCGCTTCTGATACCGCGATCGATGCTTAGGCAACTCCAACCCTCGTTGGTCCCTATAGGCTTGCGGCAAAGAATCGAAGGGAATCGGATCAAAGGTGCCAAGTTTAGCTTTCATTTCCTCAATCGTTTCCACTTGTTGCTGCCCAGAAATCCCATCATACGCCCATGCAATCACGGGATCACCGAGCCAAAGGAAATGATACCCACAGATTAATAGCAAGCTGATGGTCAGCCATTTAAGGGGTTTTCGATATTTTTTGAGGAGGGTCAAATTGTCTGTAAAAATAGCTAATAATACGCCCTAAATACAAAAAGGCCATTCCAACTATGGAATGACCTCTTGATTTTTTGTATTCGTAGAGGCGCGATAAATCGCGCCTCTACGGTTCATAGCCAATATCATGGCAGCGCATTTACTTCGTGCCACTTGCAGCAGGCGCAGCAACGATGTTCAAGGCCAAGGCTACTTCGTCCTTGATCATCTTGTCCCCTAAGCCTTCAAAGAAGGCTCCTGAGCCATACTTCACTTCAAAATCTGCGCGATTGAAGGAAAAAGATGAAGTTGCAGAAAGGCCTGCATCGCTCATAGAGACATTAGCAGGAATGGTGATTTCTTTAGAAATACCTCTGATGGTGAGGTTACCTGAGATGTGATGCGTCGCAGAAGAATCAGCAGTAGCAGCCTCTACAGCCGTGATCTCAAAAGTAGCCTGAGGATGGGCTTCAACGCCAAAGAAATCATCAGCTTTGAGGTGACCTGTAAGCTTATCATTCGGGACACCGTCATCGATGGCCTGAATAGAAGTCATGTCCATAGCTACGTTTCCAGCCGTAATGTTGCCGGCTTCTACATTGAAACTTCCGCTTGCAATATTGATGGTACCGCTATGTACTTTACCAACAACATTGCCGCCACTCCAGTTAGCTGTGCTAGTCTGGGTGTTTACATTATAAGTAACAGCTGTAGGAGCAGCTTCAGCAGTAGTTCCTGCATCATTGGTCTCTACAGTTTTAGTTTCAGAACCTCCACAAGCTTGCAAGAAGAATGCAACTGCAATGAGTGAGAGGATTGTGAGAGAAAAATTTTTCATTGTTTAACCGTTAGTTTAGATTAATGAAATACCTTTAGTATTCAGGCGTGCAAATGTACAAAAAAAAAATGAATACCCATACAAACTTAAGTCGCTGGCAGGAAGTTATATTTACCTTTAAATTTGACATTTGAACACCCTCGGTCTAATTTTGACATTTCGGAAAAAGCACAATATTACATTCCCTCACCAACGGTGAAACTATGAGCATACTATCAACCCTTTTTAAACATTCAATCGGTCAAAAACTGATTATGGGACTCACAGGACTCTTCCTGGTGACGTTCCTTGTGGTCCACCTCAGCGGCAATCTGCAGCTATTCATGTCAGACAATGGCGTAGCATTTAATACCTACACCAAATTCATGACGACCAACCCCCTAATTCGCGTAGCAGAATGGATCCTATTTGCAGGCTTTATTGTACACATTATTTATGCGATCATTCTGACTCGGCAAAACCGTAAGGCCCGACCCGTACGCTATGCCTATTCCAATCCTAAAGGAAGTAGCACCTGGTTTTCTCGAAATATGGGAGTTACTGGTAGCATCGTCTTTATTTTCCTTGCAGTCCACCTGTATATGTTTTGGGGAATATTTCATTGGGGAGGGGGAGAAATGACCCCTGTAAATGACGTGCAGAAATATGTCTATAAAGTCACAGATGATGTGACAGCTGGAGGAAACACCTTGGTATCAGCAGGAGATTATTTGGATGAAAAAATGGTAGCTACCCTTCAGTCACAAAATGTGGCTCAGGTGAAAGCCATATCTATGTATGATATCTCAAAAAAGAGCTTTGGCAATCCGTTGATCTCTCTCTTTTATGTGATAGCCATGGTGCTGTTAGGGTTTCATTTAAATCACGGCTTCCAATCGGCTTTTAGGACGCTGGGATTTGTGCATGAAAAGTACACGCCTTTCCTCACCAAATTAGGCACAGCGATATCGGTCCTCTTTCCACTCGTTTTTGCTGCCATGCCTATTTACCTCTACCTTACTCAGTAACAAGAATTTTTGATTGACTGATTATTAATTAATTATGAAACTCGACTCAAAAGTACCCGAAGGCCCATTGGCCGATAAGTGGACGAATCATAAATTTAACCTAAAGCTTGTCAACCCCGCCAATAAGCGGAAATACCATATCATTGTGGTAGGGACAGGCTTAGCTGGTGCTTCTGCTGCAGCTTCCCTGGCAGAACTAGGATACAATGTATCTACCTTTTGTTTCCAAGATAGCCCACGCCGTGCACACAGTATTGCGGCTCAAGGAGGCATCAACGCTGCCAAAAATTACCAAAACGATGGCGATAGCGTCTATCGTTTATTTTATGACACCATCAAAGGAGGTGATTATCGCTCGCGCGAAGCCAACACCCATCGCCTGGCTGAGGTGAGTGTCAATATCATTGACCAATGTGTGGCACAGGGCGTACCATTTGCCCGTGAATACGGTGGCTACCTCGCCAACCGCTCCTTTGGTGGCGCACAGGTATCTCGAACGTTTTACGCTCGTGGCCAAACGGGTCAGCAGTTGCTTCTAGGTGCTTATGGCGCCCTCAATCGCCAGATTGGGCTTGGAAATGTCCAGTCCTACAATCGCAGAGAAATGCTCGACATCGTGAAAGTAGATGGCAGAGCTTGCGGGATTATTGTTAAAAATCTCATTACTGGAGAACTGGAACGTCACGCTGGAGACGCTGTCCTCCTGTGCACAGGTGGATACGGAAATGCCTATTTCCTTTCCACCAATGCTATGAACTCTAACGCTACAGCAGCTTGGCGTGCACACAAAAAGGGAGCTTTATTTGCCAACCCCTGTTACGTCCAGATTCACCCCACTTGTATTCCGGTACATGGTGATTATCAATCTAAACTCACCCTGATGAGTGAATCCCTGCGGAATGATGGGCGTGTCTGGGTCCCCCGGGACAAAGCCACTGTTGAGAAACTCCAACAGGGCCAAATCAAAGCTGCAGATATTCCAGAAGCCGATCGCTTCTATTACCTGGAAGAGAAATACCCAGCTTTTGGGAACCTCGTCCCCAGGGACGTGGCTTCTCGCAACGCAAAATATGTCACAGATGATGGCCTCAGCGTCATTCCCGATGGAGAAGCGGTATTTCTTGATTTCACAGACGCTATCAACCGCTTGGGTAAGGATACCATTGCTGCCCGATACGGAAACCTTTTTGAGATGTACCAAAGGATCACTGACGACAATCCTTATCAGGTACCGATGAAAATATTCCCCGCTGTCCACTACACAATGGGCGGACTTTGGGTTGATTATAACCTGATGACTACCGTACCGGGTCTATATGCCCTTGGCGAAGCCAACTTCTCTGACCACGGAGCCAACCGTTTGGGGGCTTCTGCATTGATGCAAGGCCTTGCCGATGGCTATTTTGTGATTCCTTTCACCGTAGGGGATTATTTAGCAGAAATAGGACCTGGCAATACTCCTGGAACTGATCATCCAGCTTTCCAAGAGGTGGAGCAAAGCATCCAGGCACATACCCAACAATTGCTGGGAATCAACGGTTCAAAGACGGTTGATGACATCCACAAAAAACTGGGGAAAGCTATCTGGGACCACTGTGGCATGGCGCGAACTGCCGATGGGCTAAGAGAAGGGATTGAAAAGATAAAAGGCATCAAAGAGGAGTTCTGGAATGATGTACGAGTCCCTGGAAACGATAATGAAATCAATTTTGAACTTCAGAAAGCTTGGCGTGTAGCTGACTTTATCGAGCTAGGCGAGCTGATGTGTCGCGATGCATATAATCGCAATGAGTCCTGTGGCGGTCACTTCCGCGAAGACTTCCAAACGCCTGAAGGCGAAGCCCTCAGAAACGATGCGGAATATGCTTACGCTGCTGCTTGGGAATGGAAAGGAGACGACCAGCCCCATGAGATGATCAAAGAAGACTTAAACTTCGAGTTTGTAGAACTCAAAACCAGATCTTATAAATAAACAAAATATGGCTTCCAATACATCCCTTTCCCTGACATTGAAAATTTGGCGACAAAACGGTCCAAATGACAAAGGGAAAATAGTAACCTATCCTATTTCTGACATTAGCCCTGAAATGTCATTCTTGGAGATGTTTGACGTCCTCAATGATCAATTGATCAAAAAAGGGGAAGACCCTATCGCTTTTGACCACGACTGTCGTGAAGGCATCTGTGGCGCTTGTAGCATGATGATTAATGGCCAGGCCCACGGCCCACACCGTAGGACCACGACTTGTCAACTCCATATGCGAAGCTTCAAGGATGGAGATACCATCTATGTAGAGCCATGGCGCGCAGCAGCATTTCCCGTCGTGAAAGACTTGGTCGTAGACCGGGAGGCGTTTGACAGGATCCTCCAATCCGGGGGGTATATCTCAGTGAATACGGGCAATGCTCAAGATGCCAATGAAATGCCTATCGCCAATGAGATAGCCGAAAATGCAATGGATGCCGCTGAGTGCATTGGGTGTGGTGCCTGTGTTGCCTCTTGTAAAAATGCTTCTGCGATGCTCTTTGTATCTGCCAAAGCATCACACCTCGCTTATTTACCCCAGGGTCAACCAGAACGCAATCGCCGCGCCCAAATGATGGTCAATCAAATGGATGAGGAAGGATTTGGAAATTGTACCAATACGGGTGCCTGTGAAGTGCAATGCCCTAAAGGAATTTCCATCAAAAATATTTCAAGGATGAACGCTGACTTCCTCCGTTCTACGATTGCCTCAGAAACGGAAATATAAGCACCGACATATGATAAGTGAACCTATTAGCCGAGTGATCGGCGAATATACTTGCCACAAAAAAGGACCCTTAGTAGTAGTAATTGCAGGAATTCATGGAAATGAACCTTCAGGCTATGAAGCTGCTAAAAAAGTAGTTCAAAGATTTGAGGAGGAGCAACCGGACTTCAGGGGGAAGTTTCTAGCTTTGGTTGGAAACATCCCCGCCCTAGCATCGGGCAAGCGGTTTATCGACCACGACATGAATCGCCTGTGGTCACAAGAAGAAATTGAGAGAATTCATGCCCTTTCTTTCGAAGATAGAAATACGGAAGAGAAGCAGGTAGTCGAAATCATAGAGATATTTGAAAAAGAAGTCGAGAAAGGCTACGAAGAAGTCGTTTTGCTAGACCTTCACTCCACCTCGGCTCCCAACGGCCTATTCAGCATTGTCACCAATGAGCCTAGAAATAGAGAGCTCGCCTCTGCTCTGCACGCCCCTGTATTATTTGGGCTGGCAGATGCCCTTTCTAACTCTACCACCAGTGCATTTATACAGGACCGAAAGATTTCAGGGCTAGCTTTTGAGGGAGGTCAACATGCCG
>JAUIKF010000111.1 GCA_030430575.1 Bacteroidia bacterium
ATCCTCTATCTCTGACGAATAATAACCCATGGCTGCGCTGATATCTTTTTCCTAAAAAATAGCTCCCAAAAAAACAACATAACCTCTTTTTGCTAAATTACGAACTTATTTCGTACACAATCCTTACCCCAATGAAAAAAGTACTATTTCCTTGCCTACTCTTATTATTTTTTGCCTTAAATACGGCAAATGCCCAGCGACGAATCCAAGTGATGCAAGCCGATCCCCATGTCAAAATCGACAAAAAGGCCAAGTCTGAAGTGATCGAAAACATCGCTCGATTGCTTGAGAAGAACTATGTCGATCCCGACAAGGGCAAGGAGGTGGCTGCCCACCTCCGCAAACAGCAAGCTGCTAAAGCTTACAAAGCCTTGGAACAACCCAATGTATTTGCAGCTCATGTCCTGCAAGAGATGCAGCAGATTCTCCAAGATGTCCATCTCACCCTTCGCTATCAGCCTCAGCGAATGGGCGGCAGCGCTTTTGATAGGGATGAGGAAGTCACGATCGATGAGGGGGAAGGAGATGGCGAAGGAGGAGAACCTGAAGTGATCATAGAAGTGGGGCCAGGTGAAGGCGGGCCTGACTTTAGCCGAGTATCCCCAGATGTATTGGCGGAAATGCAATCTCGTAATTTTGGCTTATCAAAGGTGGAAATATTGTCAGGCAATATTGGCTACTTCCGGATTGATGACTTCATGGCAGCAGGCGCTGGGGTAGACGACCAAGTCGCTTCCTTGATGGGATTTCTCCAACACACCAACGCTTTGATCATCGATATCCGCAACAATCCTGGCGGTGGTCCCTATGTGATCCAGCAGATTTGCAGTTATTTTTTCGAAAAACGCACTCACCTCAATAGCCTGTACCATCGCCCTAGCAATACGACCCAAGATTTTTGGACGCACGAGGAGGTGAAAGGCCCTAAAATGGTGGATAAGCCCATTTATGTGCTGATCAGCAATTTCACGGGCTCTGCTGCAGAAGAATTCTGCTATGATCTGCAAGCGCAAAAGCGCGCCACGCTAGTAGGCGAAACCACCGTAGGCGGTGGTCACATTGTGGAAGCCTACG
The DNA here is from genome assembly GCA_030430575.1 of Bacteroidia bacterium. Lineage (GTDB taxonomy): Bacteria > Bacteroidota > Bacteroidia > J057 > J057 > JAUIGE01. The sequence continues at coordinate 1,075 of JAUIKF010000111.1, forward strand.
GCGCAGGCCATGGCTTCGAATTGGGCGTGCCCAATGGCAAGGCCATTAATCCAATCACGGGCACCAATTGGGAAAAGACAGGCGTCAAGCCTGACATCGAAGTCCCCGCCCAAGAAGCCTTGACGAAAGCGCATAGTGAAGCACTGCGTGGGATAGCGGAGCAGGCAGAAACGCCCGAAGAAAAACAGGAAATCCTCTGGTCTGTCGCCCGCCTAGAAGTAGAAGGAAAAACGATCAACGTCGATGCCAAGACGCTGGCAAGTTATGCCGGGACCTATGGCCCAAGGGTTGTGACTGCAGCGGGCAATGCCCTCTTCATTCAACGAGCGCCAGGTCCTAAGCTCCAGTTAGTCCCCATGTCTGAGAATACCTTTATGTATCAGGATCTCGATCCGTTTCGCTTACAATTTGTCGTAGAAAATGGCCAAACGACGGGCGTGAAGCTCCTTTTCCCGAATGGGGGAGAGGAGTTTTTTCCGAAGGAGTAGAGACCGCTCGCCCTGCGGTCGCTACGAGAGGCGCGTCTTCGAGCTGAGCGGTCTCGCCGTTTCCCGTAGGGTCACGATATATCGTGACCCTACGGGAAACGGCCTTTTATACTTTCAACACTAATTTCCCCATCTTCTCGCCTGAGAAGAGGCGAAGAAAGGTCTCGTGAAATTTTTCGAGGCCCTCGACGACGTGTTCGCGCGACTTGAGCTGGCCTTGGGCCAGCCAGCCGCCCATTTCACGGGCGGCTTCGCCGTACCTTTTTGCATAATCAAATACCACAAAGCCTTCCATGCGCGCACGGTTGACCAGCAATGACATATAATTGCTGGGGCCTTGGTAGCCAGATTCGCTATTGTATTGGGAAATGGCGCCACAGATGACGATGCGGGCGCCTCGACTGAGGCGGGTGAGGGCTGTGTCGAGGATTTCACCTCCAACATTATCGAAATAGACGTCTACCCCATCAGGACAATGGGCTTTGATGCCTTTGCGGACACTTTCGTTTTTGTAATCAATTGCCCCGTCAAAGCCCAATTCTTCCACGAGGTATTTACATTTATCCGCTCCACCTGCAATGCCTACGACGCGGCAGCCTTTGATCTTAGCGATCTGGCCGACGATGGAGCCTACGGCTCCAGCAGCGCCTGAGACGAGCACCGTCTCGCCAGCCTTCGGCTGCCCTACCTCCAACAGCCCAAAATAGGCTGTAAAGCCCGGCATGCCCAAAGTGCCCAGGTACATGGGCAATGGGGCAATATTGGGATCTACAGGGTGCCATCCTTTGCCATCAGTGGTGACATATTCTTGTACCCCTCCCGTGCCATAGAGATAGTCTCCTGCTTTGTAATGGGGGTGTTTGGATTCGATGACTTGGCCAATAGTGCCGGCGCGCATGACTTCGCCGATCTGGACAGGCGGGATGTACGAGCGGACATTATTGATCCAGCCACGCATCGCGGGGTCGAGAGAGATGTATAGGACTTTGACCAAAATCTCCCCTTCCTGTGGCGTAGGCATGGGGTTTTCTTGCACGTCCCAGACCGAATGGTCGGGTAGGCCTACTACGCGCTTGGCGAGTTTTATTTGGGTATTCATCAGAAGAGATTATTGATTATAAATTGATTGAGGAATAATCGGCAGCAATATAGTAATTAGGATTCTTTCCCTTCAACAATCTTCAATTGAACTTGCGCTTGAGGTTGCGTTTGAGTTTTTGTTGCAATCTCCCCTCCGCTCGTAGCAAATATTTCCGATCCTGCCTTCGCCGTCTTACTTTTGTAATATGCTGACGCATTGGAATTATCGCTTGGCCTTGTACCATGTACTCTTTTGGCTGGGGTATTTGGGGCTGATCACGGCCTCTTATAGTAGTTTTATTGAATTCGAACTTGCCTTTGGGCGGTCGCTGTATAGCATTTCTTTTCAGGTTGCTTTTGTTTACCTGAACCTTGGCTTTCTAATTCCTTTTTATCTTAAGAAAAAAGCCTACGTCCAGTATGTACTTGGTGTCATGCTGCTCATAGGGCTACTTGTTGTTTTTCGGGTTTGGTTGCAGGACCTCATTTTTGATCCACCGCCAAGGTATGGACCGCCAAGGGGAGGGAATGGCGGGCTCCGCCGGTATATGGGGGCCATATTTGGGATGATGACCAGTTGGGGCTTCAGTACGGCCTATGTGTTCATCAAGGATTGGTTCCAAAATCAGCAAACAAAAGCAGACCTTAAGCATCAGCAACTGGCTTCAGAGCTTAAGTTTCTCAAGAACCAGATCAATCCGCATTTCCTGTTCAATACGCTGAACAACCTCTATACGCTTTGTTATATGAAGGATGAGCGCGCTGCGCCAGTGGTGATCAAGCTCTCCGAGATGATGCGGTATATGCTGAAGGAGTCCCCGGCCCAGCGCGTGCCCTTGGAGAAGGAAGTCGCTTTTCTCAATAGCTATATCGAGCTTCAGCAGCTCAAAACGGACGAAACCCGAGCTGTCACTTTTGAAGTTGCAGGCGTCACCTCTGCCCATCAAATCGCGCCGCTGCTCTTGCTCAATTTCTTCGAAAATGCCTTCGAACATGGGGATTGGGAGAAAAACCCCGAGGGCTGGATTCAGGCGCGTCTGAGCATAAGTGACAGCAATCAATTGCATTTCACCATTGCCAATAGCGTCCATTCACGAGAGGAGGTTCTCCCCCTTGAGAAGGGCATCGGCCTTCAGAATGTCGAGCGGCGTCTTGAGTTGCTCTATCCTGGTCAGCATAAGTTGACCTTCTCTCCCCAAGCGGATCGTTTTGACGTGGAACTGATCTTACATACTGTGTGATTGGTGGTTTTTGTTAAATTCGCCTTCCTATGGGGGCAAAAATTCCATTCTGTTTAGGTTGGTTGATCGTGTGGGGAAGTCAGCTAATGGCCCAGCAAGATACCCTTGAAGCCAAGGAACTCGCACCGGTAGAGGTCCATGCGAAGCTGGAGCAAGCATTGCGCAACAAAAGCAACATCACGCAATTTGAACGCGATTCACTGGGGTTTTATGGAGCGGCAGGCACCTCTGTGGATGCGGTATTACGACAGGCAGAAGGCGTACACCTGCGCAATTATGGGGGCCATGGCGGCATCAAGACCTTGTCCGTGCGCGGATTTTCTACCCAACAGACCACTGTCTCTATCAATGGCCTTCCTTACCAGCAACCGCAAAGTGGGGTCATCAATTTTGGTCAATTTTTCCCGGAAGGTTATGAGCGCCTGAGCCTTTCTCGAAATGGCAGCACGGCGGCTTTCAATCCCCTCGGCGGCAATGTCGACTTCACCATTGCTCCCCAGCGGACAGAGATTCTGGCCCGGGTAGGAAAAGGCAGTTTTGGAGAATGGCAGAGCATGCTTCGGGCGAGTTTGAAGAAGGGAAAAACAGCCTTGCAAGTGGGGTATCACTTTTTGGAAGCAACGGACAATTTCCCCTTTGACCTCAATGGAGAGACGGGCATCAGAACCCACGCGGCTTTTTTGCAGCATCAGTACCAAATTTATCTTCAACGAGAACTCTCCCCCTCCTTGGAGCTTAGTTACCTCGCCACAGGCTTTATCAGCCATCAAGAGACGCCTGGTGCAGTCGTCACGGGCAATATTGCCAGTGAGGCGGGAGAGATCGACCAGGATGACCATTTTTATTACCTCAAGCTCAAAAAGACCTTTCATTCGAAAAAAAAATGGGTCCCCTACAGTAGCAGTTTTTGGGTTAATTATCATTATAACCAACTCCTTTATACCCTCCGAGGAAACGTCCAGCAGTACAATCACCACGGGGGTTTCCTTCAATATCAGATGGCTCACCTATGGAAGCGACATCGCGTCGTCACGCACTTGCAATACAGGTATGATTACTTGTCGGGCAATCAATTGGCGATCCGCTTTCAGCCTGTCGCATCCGTTGATCGAACAGAAGCAGATGCTGGCATAGAACATCAAGTCTATGTGCCTATCCAGCCGGCCAAAGGCCGGAAATGGAGCCAAAAGACGCTTTTTCGCCTTAATTACCTTCCCATCTATGGCCTTTTACCCAATCTCGCCCTGACAAGTACCTATCATCATCATGAGCGATTGGAACTGTTTGCACATGCGCATCAGGCGTATCGCATCCCTTCCTTTAACGAGTTGTACTATTTTGGCTATGGCAATGCTGACCTCAAGCCCGAGCGGGTGCAAAGTGTGGATGTGGGCGGTCTCTGGCAGCCTGGAGAGCAGCTTCCCATCAGGGTGAAAGCAAGTGTTTTTCTCAATAGAACCCTCAACAAAATCATCTCTGTTCCTGTGAATCCAGCGATCTGGCGGACCCGTGCTATCGGGCGTGCGCACGGCATGGGGGTGGAAGTGGCGTTGGAAGGGCAATTGGGGAAAAAGGGAAAATGGTACTATGCCTATACCTTGCAAGAGGCGGTCGATGCTACCGAACCCGATCAGCCGATGCTCCCTTATACGCCACCCGAACTCATCAATTATGGGGTTTCCTGGACCAAAGGAAACATCAGTTTCGAACTCGACGGACATTATAGCAATTGGCGATTTGCTTTCCTCCAAAACACCGAAGCCAATTTCCTCCCGTCTTACCATGTGCTAGATGCCAGTTTGAATTATACCGGTCGTTTTCAGACTTTTACCTACCGTATTGCGCTTCAAGGAGAAAACCTCACCGATACTAACTACCAAGTGATTCAGTCCTATCCCATGCCACCTAGCAGTGTGCGTGTTGTTGTGGTGGTGAAGTATTGAAATATGAATTTACTCCGAAAACTCCTTTTTAAAGGAGTTTGTCTAATTGCGACGGGTTGAAACCCAGTCGCAATGGAATAAAAAAACTATTGCGACGCGGCGTTCGACTGAGCTCACGCCGAAGTCTTTAGTCCGTCGCAATGAGGAAAAAAGTCAAATTTGACTTTCTGGAGCAGACTTATAGTATATAAGAATTATTGATTGATTAATAATTCCCTACTTTTGCGGCAAAATAGCCACAACATCATAATTCATATTTTCGAAGTGAAAAAAATCATAGAATGCATCCCCAATTTCAGTGAAGGCCGTGACCTCGGCGTCATCAAGCAGATCACTGATCAGATAGAACTCGTAGATGGAGCCACCTTGCTGGACGTAGATCCTGGCGCTTCCACCAACCGGACGGTTGTCACCTTTGTCGGTGACCCCGAAGCGGTCATTGAAGCGGCCTTCCAGGCGATCAAAAAGGCAGGCGAACTCATCGACATGCGTAAGCAGACGGGTGCCCACCCACGTATGGGCGCGACAGATGTCTGCCCCCTTGTCCCTATCGCGGGCGTGAGCCAGGAAGAGGCCATCGAATACGCCCATCGACTCGCCAAGCGCGTGGGAGAGGAATTAAATATCCCCATTTACCTCTATGAAGCTGCAGCCCAAACGCCTCAACGCCAGAATCTCGCTGTCATTCGTGCAGGAGAATATGAAGGGTTTGCCCAAAAAATCCTGAAACCCGAATGGAAGCCAGACTACGGTCCGCAAGCCTATAATGCCTTCTCTGGGCAGACGGTGATCGGCGTGCGTGATTTTTTGGTAGCGTATAATATTAATCTAAATACCCAATCTGTTCGTCGCGCCAATTCCGTCGCCTTTGACATACGTGAGCGCGGACGGATCAAGACAGTTGATGGAAAGCCTGGCAGCCAGAAGGTCTTAGATGCCGATGGCAAGGCTGTGCGCACGCCAGGGGCTTGCAAGCATGTCAAAGCCATCGGCTGGTACGTAGAGGAATACGGCGTCGCCCAGGTATCCGCCAACCTCACCAATATCACCGAAACGCCTGTTCATGTGGTTTTTGAAGAAGCCCGCAAATCTGCGACGCGTCGTGGCCTGCGCGTGACAGGGTCGGAGCTGATTGGCCTTCTCCCAAAGAAATGCTTGGTAGAAGCAGGTTTATACTACCTGGAGCAGCAAGGCGTGGCACAAGGGGTATCGGAAAAAGACCTGATCCACCTAGCGATCAAATCGCTAGGATTGGACGAACTGGGCCCATTTGACCCACAAAAGAAGATCATCGAGTACGCCCTCGAAGCGGATAAGCCCGCAGGCTTGGCAGACTTGACAATCAAAGAATTTAACGACTTGATGGCGTCTGACGCCCCTGCGCCAGGAGGCGGCTCGGCTTCAGCCTTGGTCGGTGCGCTAGGCGCTTCCCTCGGGACCATGGTCGCCAATCTCTCCGGCAATAAGCGCGGCTGGGATGCCAAAATGGCCACATTCAGCGACTGGGGCCTCAAGGGCCAAGCCCTGAAGGCGCGCCTCATCGCCTTGATCGATGAAGATACCGCTGCTTACAACAAAGTCCTTGCAGCGATCCGCCTACCCAAGAAGACGGATGAAGATAAAGCTGCACGCAAAGCAGCCATAGAAGCCGCCAATAAGCAAGCGGCCCTGGTGCCCTTTCAGATTGTCGAAACGGCCTTTGGCTGTTTTGACCTGCTAGATGCCATGGCAAAAGAAGGACTTGCAGCATCCGTCACAGACGCAGGCGTAGGCGCCTTATGTGCCCAGATGGCTGTAGAAGGCTCTTCCCTTAATGTGCTTATCAACCTGGGAAGCATTGATGATCAAGCTTTTTGTGAGGACCTGAAGGCAAAGGTAAAAGACCTCCGTGAGCGTGCTGCACAGCGTAAAGACGCTGTGATGGCTGTGGTGGAAGGGAAGATGGGGTAGGTTTGATAAAGTAAAAACAAGAAATAACTAACAAGAAAGTCAAAAGGAGGCGATTAATAGCTCGTCCTTTTGACTTCTCAAATCCTTGTTCATTATTTTTACTTATCCCTAATCTCCCCCATTTATGTAGGGTCACCGACCATTCCTTCTCGAAGAGATTCTTCGTCAATAAGGTATGAAAACTTATACCTTACCTCTCTACATTTTTACCTTATTGACCGCTTCGGTCATGTCTCATCTTTCTGCCCAGCAATGGCAAGTCATTGCCAATTATGGGGCTACAGGGGATGGACATGTGTTTTTTGTTAATGACACCCTGGGTTACAGTCGTAGCAATATGACCACAGACGGCGGCTTCACCTGGACGCCGCTCCCCATCAAAGGGGCGGATGTATTTTTTACTGATACACACATCGGCCACATGGTCACCAACACCAATTCTGGCCCGCCGACTTATCGGCGCACTGTAGATGGTGGACATACCTGGGAAGATCGCTCCAGCGCCTTGGCGAGTGTCTATGGGGCCACTCGTGTTGTTTTTCCCTCTACCTCCACTGGATTTGCTGTCAGCGGGGGACACGTGTATCGGACGTTGGATACAGGAACTGTTTGGTCACTGGTTCACGAAATCACAGGCTTCGCCATCTATTCTGTCCACTTTTGGAGTGACTCTATTGGCTACCTGGTGGGCCACTATGTGCCTGGTAGCACCCCCTATATTTTCCAAACTGCGGACCGTGGTCAGACGTGGACCAGTACGGCACTTCCTTTTGTCAATCCTGGGCCCAATCTCTATGAAGTACATGCTACCAGCCCATCACGAGTCTATGTGATCAAACTAGACGGGGAGATCATGGTCTCCCAAGATCAAGGAATGACATGGACCTCTCAGTTGGCGGATGTCAATAAAAACTTGCTGGATATCTCTTTCCCCAGCCCTGATACGGGCTTTGTGGTAGGCTATACCTATGAGGCTGGGCTGGACACAGGCCTGGTGCTGATGACAACCGATGGTGGCCTGAATTGGAATGTCCAACCAACTGGTTATCAGAAACTGATGGGGCGCTGTTCCTTTATTCGTCCAGACAAAGGTTGGATTGCGGGGCAGGACGGAGATGTTTTGCATATGACTTCATCATCTACAGCTATTTCCCCTTCTTTGACTGATACTAGCCCTGTTATTTACCCGAATCCTGCTTCTCATTTTGCCTGGATCAGCTTTCCTTCATTTGACCATAAACGCTATGAAGTAAAGGTATTGTCAGGGAAAGGGGAAGTTATATGGAGGCAAAAGGGCCTGATACTTGATGACTTTAGGATAAATGTGAGTGATTGGGCAAAAGGCGTCTATCTGCTTCAAGTCATTGACCACGGGAAAGTGTTAGGTGTGCGGAAAATGGTGGCTCAATGAGGGGGGGCAATGATAGAATGAGTGGAGGAGGGAATGATAGAATGAAATGATAAAATGCTTGCCCTGAGTATATCGAAGGGATTAGATGAGTAGATGATTATACCTCAGACCTGATAGATAACCTTTTTATCAAAGGTCTGAAATTTGGTTGTCAACAATGATTTGAGTTCGTTCTTATATGTTGAATTGATCGTGTCAAAAAAGCTTGTGATTGCTTGGTGAA
>JAUIKF010000112.1 GCA_030430575.1 Bacteroidia bacterium
TTCACCAAGCAATCACAAGCTTTTTTGACACGATCAATTCAACATATAAGAACGAACTCAAATCATTGTTGACAACCAAATTTCAGACCTTTGATAAAAAGGTTATCTATCAGGTCTGAGGTATAACGATGTATGATGCTCCTCTGATAGGGAACTGAGCATTCGGGGCTGGCCTTCGAAGAAGGCCAGCCATTTTCACCTAATTCCAATACATACTATGAAAACACAAACCCATATTTTCCTAAAGTTTAGCTGCTATTACCTAACGCTAGCCTTTATCGGCTTACTTTCATCTTCCACTGCAATTGCACAAGATACAGCAGATACAAGCCAAAAAACACCCTTGCAGCTTGCGATCACAGGAGGCCTTAATGTTAATTTTCCCGTGGGCGCCATGCCAAACCAGTGGACGGCTAGCCTCAATGAAGAGATCGCCAACCTCCCTGAATCCTATCAACAATCTGGGGGAACTACCCCAGTAATTGGACCTATCATCGGGGTCGAGATACTTTACCCGATCAATGGTTCATGGGTCATAGGGACAGGCCTTCGGCTTGCCAGGAAGGGGTACGGACTCAAGATGGGACTGGACTATAAGGATCCTGACTATCAGTTCGATCATTTTTATACCCATAAGCGAAAAGTGAAAGGATATGCCCTAGAAGTTCCTCTAACTGTGACTTATCAGTTTCATTCCAAATGGCGCCTTTCTGTTGCACCCTACTGGGGCAGGATGATCCCATCTAGTACCTCCATGACGATGTCTGAAGGAAAGGAAGTGTACATCAATGGGGCTATTGATGATGCCTGGTCCAGGCCTGCAGAGGCGTATCCTATCGAGTTGGACCAAGAATCTTTTCAAGCCTACTGGGGCTTCTCCATGGCTATTCGAAGAGAACTTTCTCCTTCATTCTTTTTAGAATCCCACATTGCTTTTTCATCTGATTATTTCGACCAACCCCTTTCCCTAAATACGCTTTCTACTCAGCTTTCAATAGGCTATTTACTCACCCAATAATCCAAAAGACCATGAATCAATTCAATTGCCAACCCCTCATAAACATAGCCCTCATCGGCATAATTATCCTTTTTGGTTGTCAAAAAACGGAAGATGTCCGGGAGATATTTATCAAGCCCATAGATCCTTTGACCCAACAAAGTGAACTATCCCGAATTTTGGAGATTGACGGAACCAATCATGAAGGGAATGCCCCTGAAAGCAATACGCTGGACTTATTGAAAATCACGAATGCACCGCTGACAGCTACAATTACAAGTAATAATAACCTGTTCATCCCTTTTGTATATGAATCCCAAGCCACCTTAAAGGGTGTTTATTTGCAGATAAGTGGAGCAGATAATTATTGGGATATTCCTGCAAATAACCCCAATGGATCGACTTATGTGCTGAATGTGGGCGTCCCGCCTCAAGTCCTTACGGGTGCCTTTGACGTGATCTACCGACCCTATGATACCGATGGCAATATTGCGGAACACATTACTTTGGTTACGACGATTGTTCCCAAAGAAGACCGGTGTGGGAATGGTCAAGGTTTTCCGAGGGTACAAGGGAATGATGGGATTGTGAATAAAAAATACGACTTAGGAGATCAACGAGGCACGGTGTCGATCACCTACAACATGTTTACCGTGAAGGATCGAATGGACATTCGATACGGAGAACAATGGATTCTCAGCACGGATGACCAACTACTTCGTGGAAATGAAGCTCCCCCTATCAAGAGATGTAGTGAAGCTACTGCTGCTGATGGGTTTGTGAGTGGTTCTCACACATTCCAGTTTGAATATGACCCCAATGTGAGCAGGGAAGTAGATGTCTATATCTCTGGCTGCCTTGAAGGGGGAACTGCATGGTACTTTGATGTCAGTTGCCCGTCAGGCACTTCTGGCCCTCCGCCCCCTACAGCGAAGTGGTACGATGAGTTGCCCGATTGTCCATGTACCTATGACGAAGCGGTAGGAAGGACCACAGATCCCCTCGGTCAGTGGCTTGCATGTGGCGCACCCTATAATGATCATTATCACTATGGGGCATCCTTTGAAGCAAGGTGGGTACCCGAAAATGCGCCCGACGCAGTTGGTCAGCAATGTACCTATGATGCGCAAGGGCGCTTGATAACGGCTGGGATAGCGGCTGGGTCACCTGATATGGATTCTCCAGATAATTGTGGAAATGAAATGGGCGCTTTGCCAGACCCTGGCCACTTGAAGAAAGACGTGTATACCTGGGAATACTGCCCTTGCTTGGAATATTTGGAAAAATGGCCTGCTAATAATGGCAATGGATGCTTCCAAAATCCCATTTCAGACATCCAACATATGCGAAAACTGGTAGGCAATATGAATTGCGATGATGTGGTGGACCTGTTCAAAGCAGTTGACAGAACGCCTAATTCCCCCACCTTATTACAAAATTACTTCCATCAGCAAATATCATTAACACCTTTGGAGTTAATACCTTTGTTGGAATCTCTTCAAGATGAATTAAATTGCGTTTTTTCCCCTGATCAATGTGGTAGCATTACGCAAGCCATAAAAAACCTTCAAACCCCGTAAACCAGAATTTTATGAAATCCCCCCTACCTTCAAAGCTTAAAAAAAGAATAGAGAATGATTCCAGATTAAACTCTATTGCCGAGAAACATGGTAATGATTGGTCAAAATTCTCCATTAAAGAATTTGAGGAGGTGGTAAAGATTATCAATAAAGGTGCAACAGAGTTTGCCATAAATTACGACAAGGACGGGGAAGTATTGAATACCCTTGGTTTGGGGAGGAAACAATTTGAAAGGAAAAAGACCTATTTCAAAAGAAACTTAGAGGAAAAAGTATTCCCCAAAACTGTCAATAGTAGGTTTACCTTTATTAATTATTACAAAAGCACTCCTGGTCTTGTTTTCCCATGGAAACATGAAAAAACAATCAAAAGAAACTGGAATGGAGAAACTGCTTTTTCGAAACAAACCGTTTATGTTTTACTCGCATTTCTAGGAGTAGACTACAACCGATGGAATGATGAAATAGATGCAATTTTCCCAGATAAAAAACCACAAATAAACCCCGAAGTCCAAGGCTATTATCAATTCTATAATTTGGAGAAAATTCCTGGTTCGGAGTTGACTTTTCAGATAGCTCAGTTAATCTTGACAGATAATGAGCAATTTTTTATATATAAAAGTATCAATAGCAATAGAATCCATTTGGCAAAAGTGGTCCATATTCCATCTGTTTATAAAAAGACTGTTTCTATTGAAATAAAAGGGAGAGATTTTGAGGTAAAAATGTATATTTCTTTTCCCCGTTCTATCGAAATCGATAAAAAAATGTACGCCCTCTACATTTATATGAGCAGAACCGATGAACCCTATGCCTCAGCTGTAGTCCTTCATAAGGTCAGGTCTAGGAGTGATTTAATTCCCCCAAACAGAGAATGCAAGGCTATTCCTTTGGGAATCAAACAAGCTCTTGCTATGCACCCCATTATCTCTAAAGAATATGAGTATTTGCTTAGGGGCAAACAGGATACTTCTATTAAAGGAAAACTTTTTCAAACTTATGAAAAATATACTGGGGTCTACTATCTTTATTGCAATAAAAAATATGAATATGAAGGTGTGTCACACCCCAATCCTAATGAAAATAGTTTTATCAGCTGGATAGGTCGAGATATTTTTGAAATATACGAGGGAGAACTACCCAATCAATTATTATGTAAACTTAAATCCGAAAAATTTGGCGAAAAAACTGGTGAAATAGTCATCTCAGAAAAGCTGAAAGGGACTTCACTCATTTGTAATTTATACAATTCGGAATCGCTCAATGCGCGATTTCTAAACCTCATATTTCACATAGGAAGCCCCGTTAAACACAAGATGTTATTTGGAGCTTACAATACAGTTTACGACTCCAATAAACCTGTAGGGTCAGGATTAGTAGTCATAAAACGAATTGTGGGCAAAACCTATGATGATTGTGCCCCCGGAATAATTAATCCACTCAAAAATATAGACAAACTTATATGTAATGGGCAAAGCATCCCATTAGATCAAGACGAGCAAAAAATAGTTAATTACTTGAGCCTCAATTCTGAGTCACGCTTGGAAAGCCTTAGCGAAAAAAAACACTTAGAGAAGGATTACAAATTGTGCAATTTTGCGGGAACATATAAAATATATGCTTATGGCCGAAAACGGAACAACGGTAAAATGGTTCATGATGGCGACAATCGAAGCAAGATGATCTCAATCGGAGCACTTGAAATTTACCCATTCCGCTATGTCCGTCATAGAGGAGATTTTGAGAGAGAAAGCGCTGAAGGAATTGTCCATACCATAGACGGCAACCTCTTTATTACCCTTGTCAATAAAGAAGATGGTAAAAGAACAGGTACTTTTTTTATTCGAGTAGAATCTAAAATTCCCCGAGAAGGAAGAATTTATTGCGGAACCTTCAGCGGCGTAAGTCCCGACTCCAGGAGGGCCCTTGGGAATCGTGTAATTATAGAATATTGCAGCGATATGGCTTTTGAGGAGATAAATACAGAGCGAATCAATATTTATGACCCAGAAATACATTCAAAAGTCCCAAGTCAAATTAGAAAAGCACTTATTGGAAGGTGGGTCAATTTTATCAATTTTTATACAAGGGCTGGGATTTTCTCATTAAATGAGCTTAATAAAGAAAATAAAAAACAACTCAGTCTTGGAAAGCGGTTTTTCCATTCAGCCTGCTACTTTATCATCCATGAAGGCGATATAGAGGAAGGGGTAAAAGATTTACAACGGGCGCTCGAGCATGGATATGGTTCTTACAAGCAATTTGAAGCAGAAATAAAAAAGAATTCAAGGAAAACCTATAAAGACTTATTGAAGTACCCTTCTTATTTAGGTCTCAAAGACCAATATCCAGTGGACGAATTCTTGAGCTAGTGTATGCTGAATCAACTCCTGTTTATTGTGCTTTGAATGCTTGATATTAGCTGTAATAGCCCTATTTTTGTCCAGACTGCCTCAGCCTTTCATCCAACCTTATGATCTTCATCGACTATCGCGAATGGATACTAGCCCCCATATTTTTGTTGGTGGTGATCTTCATCGGGATGGTGGTACGGGGCTATATGCCGAAGTCATCTCCCCTGCGGCCCTATGTCGTGCCAGGGCTGATGGTGAAATTGGCGGGAGGCATGTTCTTGGGCCTCGTCTACATGCTCTATTATGGCTACGGGGACACTTTTGCCTACTTCGGCAATGGGATTCGCTTCAATCGTCTGTTTGCGCAATCACCTGGACTCTATCTGGAACTTCTCTTTTCGGATGCCGAAACCTTCCAACAACTGGCACCGAATCTCGGCTGGGGCTATCAGGTGCGCAATGATTCGAGCTTGATGATCATTAAGATCTCTAGCGTGCTTTCCTTCGTAGCGTTCAGGTCCTATTTTGCGGTAATGATCCTCTACGCGGCCTTTTTCTTCACCGGCGTGTGGGCCTTGTTCAGGACTTTTTGCAAGCTCTACCCTACCCTGGTCAAAGAAATGGCGATCGCCGTTTTGTTTGTGCCCTCGGTCTTTCTATGGGGTTCTGGGCTGGTCAAAGACACCCTTTGTCTGGGGGCCGTAGGCTGGATGACCTTTGCGTTTTATCGCATGTTTTTTGAGCGGCGCAAAGTCCTCTGGTCCTTGATCCTTCTATTCATCTGGGGATATATCCTCCTGACGGTCAAGTCTTACCTATGCGTCTTGCTCGCTGGGTCTCTCCTCCTGTGGATGGTGGTATCCCTGCTGGCAGGCATTCGCAACCCTGCCCTCAAAGCCATCGTGACGCCAGGCGTCATTCTCGCTGGGCTGCTGGGTGCAGTCTGGGGCTTCTCCCTGTTTATGCAGCGCCTCAATTTCTCTGACCTCTCCCAGATCATGGAGAATGCCCTCCTGTTCAATTCATGGAACGCACACTACGCCGCCGCCAGCGGCTCGGCCTACGACATTGGAGAGATCTCTCCAACCATCGGCGGCATGCTAGTCGCCATTCCCCAAATGCTCAATATCACCTATTTCCGCCCCTACCTCTGGGAGTCAGGCAAAATCATCATCCTCTTCTCCGCCCTCGAAAGCTTCGCTTTATTCCTCCTTTTTGCCCGCATCCTCTGGAAGACCCGCGTCATCGGCTTCTTCAAAACCATCCTGACCGATAAGCATCTCTTCTTCTTCGCGACCTTTGCTGTCTTATTGGGATTCCTGGTCGGCTTGTCGAGTGGGACGTTTGGGAATCTTGTGCGCTATAAGATTCCTTGTATGCCGTTTTTTGTGGCAATGCTGCTGGTGGTGTTGCGGAAGGGAGAAGAAAATGGTTAATGGTTAATGGTCAGTTGTTAATTAAAAATGAAGAATGGGGAGGGAGAATTTGGGGAAGATTGAGTAATTTGTAGCAGAAGATGAATTTGAGGGACTAATGGAAGATTTAAGGCGGTAGTTTATGTATATATCCAAGGTAGAAATTAAAAACATACGGTCAATTGGGGAATTTGAGATGGCTTTTCCTTCCAAAGGGCAAGCAGGATGGCATGTAATCATTGGGGATAATGGAGCGGGAAAATCTTCTGTGGTAAAGTCAATTGCAATGGCCTTGATTGGACCTTCTGAGATTAAGGCATTGAGGATTTCTCCTGAGGATTTTTTAAGGAAAGGAAAAGTTTTTGGGAAGAGTGTTGTCTGGGTTAATCAACCTAATAAAGGTGATAAAATAAATACTAGAGAAAAACCAATAATTGTTAAAGATGAACCAGTAGGAATAATATTCGCAAAAAACCATAAGACCTCACAAATAGCAATTGGAAAGGTATCTCCAAATCAAACAGCAACGAAAAAAGGAACTACTATTTGGGAGCCAGGAAATAGTTTGTTCTCTGCATCTTTCGGTCCTTTTCGAAGGTTTTCTGGAGGAAATCCTGAATGGGAAAAAGTATTTAACAACAATCCTAAACTAGCAGCGCATTTATCTATTTTTGGGGAAGACGTTGCTTTGACAGAAGCGTTAAAATGGCTACAACAGCTGCATTACAAAAGCCTTGAAGGGAAAAAAGAAGAAACGAATACCCTTGATGGGATAAAGCAATTTATCAATACGGGCGAATTGCTTCCCCACAATACCCAACTTGACACCATCAGTTCAGATGGGGTCTTCTTCCGAGATGGCAATAATGCACAAATTTCCGTCACAGAGATGAGTGATGGCTACCGCTCCATTTTGAGCATGACCTTTGAATTGATTCGCCAAATGGTGCGGATTTATGGGGCAACAGCGGTCTTTAAGCAAATTTCCCAAAACAACCCCATCATTGACCTTCCAGGCGTAGTACTAATTGATGAGGTAGACGCTCACCTCCACCCCACTTGGCAAGTGCGGATAGGGCAATGGTTCACTAAGTATTTCCCAAAAATCCAGTTTATTGTCACGACGCATTCCCCATTGATTTGTCGGGCTGCTGAAAAGGGGAGCATTTGGAGATTGGCAGCCCCTGGTTCTGATCAAGAATCGGGGCAAGTGATAGGAACGGAATTCCAGCGATTGGTATATGGAAATGTGTTAGATGCTTATGGGACGGAAGTATTTGGAGAAAATGTGACGCGATCCGGAGAGGCTCATGAGATGTTGGATGAGTTGGCATTGTTGAATAAAAAATCCATAAAAGGAAGCCTCACGGCCTCAGAAAGAAAGCGACTTGAACACCTGAGAACGATTTTACCGACAGCTTCATTAAAAGGATGATACAGCTTGAAAACCTAAGCCTTTCGAGTAGCACATCACGTAGCCTCAGACAATATCAAGCTGAGGTTGATGGGGAACCTGATTTTCCATCTAGGGTTGCAAAAGCAAAAAAAATCTGGCCTTCAAAAAAGCAAAATAAGCCATTTGAAGAGATAAAAACCAAGCTCACCACCATGTGTGCGGGTGCCAAAAGGTGCTGCTACTGTGAAGACTCTGCTGCTGATGAGATCGAGCATATTTTCCCTAAAAACATTTACCCCGAAAAGACTTTTGTTTGGGAAAATTACCTCTATGCATGTGGACCATGTAATGGCCCCAAGAATGACAATTTTGCTGTTTTTGACCTGCAAAATGGGGCATTGATGGATGTTACTCCTCCTAGAAATATGCCTGGCAAACCACCTCAGGTTCTGACTCCTCCTAAAGCTGGGGACCCTGTTTTGATCAATCCAAGAAAGGAAAACCCCCTTGATTTCCTCTTTTTAGACCTGAAAGATACCTTTCATTTTATAGAATGGGAAGATGATGAAACGACACGATCATATAAACGTGCGGAATACACAATAGAACTGCTCAAGCTTAATACAAGGGATTTATTACCTCAAGCGCGTTCTGAAGCCTATGGAGATTATAAAGCCAGGTTGGCGCATTATATTATCCGTAAAAATAATGGGGCACCTGCTTCTGAACTGGCAAAAATGAAACGGGGAATCCTTTCAAAGCAGCACCCAACTGTCTGGGCTGAAATGAAGCGACAACAGGATAAGATTTCAGAACTCAAAGCACTGTTTGATCAAGCTCCTGAAGCGTTGGAATGGTGAAGAAATATCTACTTTGGTTCTCTGACAAAAATCATGATGAATGGCTGGTCCGACTTTCAAAGTCGGACCAGTAACCCTAGTGAAAAGCATTTTTATGTAAAGATGTTCAAGCTTCAATATAACGGCCAAAGAACCAATTATCTCACTATCACCTTCTCTTGCACCACTATCATCCCCGAAGCCTCTTCTCGCAATACCACTAAATAAAGCCCTTTTGGATACTGACTTACAGCAATGGTTTCCTTTGTAAGGGATTGAGCAGAAAGGGGTCGACGCATCATGGTCTTACCCAGAATATCCACCAGTTCAAGGGTCATCTTGGAGCCTGGGGTTGGGGTTTTGAAGGTTATTTGGAAATAATCCTGAGCAGGGTTAGGAGAGAGTCGGAAGTCCTGGACAGTAGCGAACTCATTGATTCCCGTAGTCCCAGTAAAGCCATATAGATTCCCTTTGAAACCTCCAGTTGTACCAACATATATCTTGTTTTGATACACGCCTATGCTTTTAACAAAACGTGAGTTCTTTATCGTCTTACGACATTTGGGATTAAATTTTAACAACTTGATTAGGCTGGAAGAATGCTTTAGAGGGGATGATTCCTGGCTTGATGTCGATGAAGTCATACGCGCATATCCCTG